>NZ_VDLZ02000009.1:0-300923 GCF_006334905.2 Streptomyces sp. 3MP-14 | reverse complement strand
TGAACAGATCGTTCAACTCTAGACGGGCACCTACAGAAAGAGACCCCCACCCCCCTGCCCGGAAGCCGACAAGGCGCGGACTACCCCACCGGCAGGCGATGTTCGCGCGGCAGCGTGGTCGTTGACCAAACGCCCCGTCCTGCCAGCAGGGGTGAGGCGGCGGGCCGTCCCCTTTCAGTCGTCCGACGATCGGTCATGTCCGAGACGGGCGACATGCCGGGGCAGGCCGGCGAAGCCGGTGCGCGCCACGCACGCCCCCAGCCGCCGGCCGGCCCTCGAACTCGGCGCGGTCCCTGCGCCCGGAAGGCACGCACCGCCATTCCCGACCACCCCTGGCGGCAACGAACTCCACCCCCCGAAAGCCGCGCCCCCCTTCCCAGCCAGCCCATCACGGTCATTCGTTACGCCCGCACCCGGCCGAACGTGCGCCATCTAGGCCCAGCGTCGTGGTCCGCGCCAGAGCCTCAACCGAACCTCGGAGTCTCGATGTTCACCCACGACCAGTCGGGCTGCCCCGCACCGGCCACCGGCCCGCAGACAAACCCCGCACCACCCACCACCCCGCGCCGTCGCCTCGTGGTGGATGGCTAGGCTCGTGCTCATGGGCGACTATTTTCAGACTGTTGTCGATCTGGATGCCACCGAGTCGGGTGCTCGGGCCGTTGCCGACGCCGGCCTGGCGTGGCTGGTCGGGGAGGGGATCGTGGCGGCGGAGTTGACCGACTGCGTGCTGGGCGCGCCGTTGGGTCACGCGCCAGGTCCCCGGTGGGGGGAGGCGGTCGTCGAGGACGGCTGGAAGCCGAGTGACGGGCTCAAGGTCATCGCGGGGCGCACCGTTTTCAACGCCGGGCAGGGCGAGCCGTGGTGGGCCATGTGCCCGCACTGTGCCGTCCCGGTCGACCTGAGCGCGGACACGGCCTGGGAGCCCTTCCGGGACGCCATCGAAACCTGGGACGACACGGGCCGGGCCGCCGTCGCGTGTTCGGGGTGCGGCAGGACCGGCGACCTGACCGCGTGGGCCTGGTCCGACAACTACTTCGCGTTCGCCTGGGTGGGCTTCGAGTTCTGGAACTGGCCCGAGTTCCGCCCCGACTTCCTCGAACGCTTCGCCCGCGCGCTGGAGGGCCACCGAACGGTCCTGGTCGGGGGCAAGCTCTGAGACGGCCCGTCGCCCTCCGGCCTCCCACCGGCCGGCCGGGCCGCGACGGCCGTGCGCCGGGCGTCAGTTGAACCAGGCGGCCACGGTGTCCGGGTTGTCCTCCACCCAGCGCTCGGCGGCGGCCCTGGGCGTCAGGCCCTGGCCGGCGATCAGCTCGGCGACCGCGTTCTGGTCCCGCTCCGACCAGGAGAACGCCCGGAGGAAGTCGACGACCTCGCCGCCCTCCTCGGCGAACTCGGCGTTGAGGTACTTCCGCAGCGGGATCGTCGGGTAGTAGTCGGGGAGTTCGACCTCGGCCAGCTCGACCTTGGTGGCCAGCCAGTGCGGCTGCCAGAAGTACGCCAGCAGCGGGGTGCCCCGGGAGCCGGCCTGGTGGATCTCGTCGACCAGCGCGTCCTCGCTGCCGGCGGCGACCGGCGTGAGGTCCAGGCCCAGCTCGTCGATGATCGTCGCGTCCCTGGTGGCGAAGCCCGGGTCGGCCTGGAGTATCCGGCCGCCGAGCTGCTCGGCGAAGTCGTTGAGGTTCCGCCAGTTGAGCACCTCCGGGTGCGCCTCGGCGAACTCCCCGGGTATGTACCAGCCCACATGCCCGGAGATCCCCAGCTCCCCGGCCGCCACCACGTCGCCCCGCTGCTCCACGTGCAGCCGGGTCTGGTCCGGCAGCCCGCCCCAGTCCTCCAGCAGCACCTGGGTGTCGCCGGCGCCCAACTCGGCCCAGGAGGCGGCCGGTTCGGTCTCCACCTTCTCCACCGGGACGCCCAGCTCCTCCTCCAGCAGATACGCCACCACCGCCGCGTTGGCCCGCGCGCCGGGCCAGTCGGTCACCGCTATCCGGACCGGCTCCCGTTCCTGGGCCCCGAGCAGCTCGCCCGGCAGGTCGCAGGCGCTGGAGAACACCAGGCCCAGCGCGCCGAGCCCCGCCAGCAGACGGTGCGGCGCCAGGCGGCGTATCCGGGGGGAGATGCGGGGCATCGGCGGTGGCTCTTCCTTCGGGTGGGCCGGAGCGGGGTTCGCGCCTACTTCTTCGTGCCTACGCAGTGTGGCCCCAACAGCGGGTGTGGGGCCACAGACGCGTCATGAGACGTGGGGGAACAACGGTCGAATCGTGCGACTCAGATGAGGCCGAGCGCGCGAACCGCCTCGCGCTCCTCCGACAGCTCGCGCACCGAGGCGTCGATCCGCACCCGGGAGAAGTCGTTGACCGCGAGGTCCGGCACGATCCGGTACGAGCCGCCGGCGCAGGTGACGGGGAACGAGGAGATCAGGCCCTCGGGCACGCCGTAGGAGCCGTCGGACGGGATGGCCATCGAGGTCCAGTCGCCCTCGGGGGTGCCGTTGACCCAGGTGTACACGTGGTCCACGGCCGCGTTGGCGGCGGAGGCGGCCGACGAGGCGCCCCTGGCCTCGATGATGGCGGCGCCGCGCTTGGCCACGGTCGGGATGAACTCGTCGGCCAGCCAGCCCTCGTCGCCGATCGCCTCGGCCGCGTTCTTCCCGGCGACCTCGGCGTGGAAGATGTCCGGGTACTGGGTGGCGGAGTGGTTGCCCCAGATGGTGAGCCGGCGGATCTCGGAGACCGGCGCTCCGGTCTTCTTCGCGAGCTGGGAGAGCGCCCGGTTGTGGTCGAGGCGGGTCATCGCGGTGAACCGCTCGGCCGGCACGTCGGGGGCGGCGGCCTGCGCGATCAGCGCGTTGGTGTTGGCCGGGTTCCCCACGACGAGGACCCGCACGTCGTCGGCGGCGTGGTCGTTGATCGCCCGGCCCTGCGGCTTGAAGATGCCACCGTTGGCCTCCAGCAGGTCGCCCCGCTCCATGCCCTTGGTGCGCGGGCGGGCGCCGACCAGCAGCGCGACGCTGGTGCCGTCGAACGCGACGTTGGCGTCGTCGGTGATGTCGACGCCGGTCAGCAGCGGGAACGCGCAGTCGTCCAGCTCCATGGCCGTGCCCTCGGCGGCGGCCAGCGCCGGGCTGATCTCCAACAGGCGCAGCCGCACGGGCACATCGGGCCCGAGGAGCTGGCCAGAGGCGATCCGGAAGAGCAGCGCGTAGCCGATCTGGCCGGCGGCGCCGGTGACGGTGACGGTGACGGGGGTGCGGGGCATCTGGGACCTTCCGGTATGTGAGATGAGGCGGCCGGGTCCTCGGCCAGGTTACTCGTCCGACGTGGCCGGGAACTCCCACGGTGGGCGGGAGTCCCCGCGCGCTTTCTCGCCATATCTCGCCATCAAGATACGTCCGTCAGCGTAGTCCCGGGGCGGCGGGCGCCGGGGGTCGGGGGCCCGCCGCCGGGCGGCGGACCCCGTTCCCGACCACCCCGAACGAACGCGGCGGGAACGTGCCCTAGCCGAGCAGCACCTCGCGGAGCTGGGCCAGCGCCCACGCCAGGTCCTCCTCCTCGATCACCAGCGGCGGAGCGATCCGCAGCGTCGCGCCGTGGGTGTCCTTCACCAACAGCCCCCGCTCCAGCAGCCGCAGCGCCACGTCCCGGCCGCTGCCCAGGCCAGGCGCCAGGTCGAGCCCCGCCCACAGCCCACGGCCGCGCACCTCGGTCAGCGCGCCCAGCTCGACCAGCTTGGCCAGCTCGTCGTGGAGCCGCTCGCCCAGCCGGGCCGCCCGCGCCTGGATCTCGCCCTCCCGCAGCATGGTGACGACCTCAAGGCCGACCGCGCAGGCCAGCGGGTTGCCGCCGAACGTCGAGCCGTGCTCGCCCGGCCGCTGCACGCCCAGCACCTCGGCCGACGAGACCACCGCCGAGACCGGCAGCACCCCGCCGCCCAGCGCCTTCCCCAGGATGTAGACGTCGGGCACCACGCCCTCGTGCTCACAGGCGAACGTCCGCCCGGTGCGGCCAAGCCCGGACTGGATCTCGTCGGCCATCAGCAACACCCCGCGCTCGGCGGTCAGTCGCCGCACCCCGGGCAGATAGCCGGGCGGCGGGACGATCACCCCGGCCTCGCCCTGGATCGGCTCCAGCAGCACCGCGACGACCGTTCCCTCGTCCCCGTCGGGGCCGCCGTCGCCGCCGCCATCAAGAGCCGCCTCCATCGCGGCCAGGTCGCCGAACGGCACCACCGTGAACCCGGGCGTGAACGGGCCGTGGTCGCGGTAGGCGTCCGGGTCGGTGGAGAAGCCGACCAGCGTCGTGGTCCTGCCGTGGAAGTTGTTGGCGGCGACGACGATCCGCGCCTTCCCCTCGGGCACCCCGCGCACCCGGTAGCCCCACTTGCGGGCCGTCTTGATCGCGGTCTCCACCGCCTCGGCGCCGGTGTTCATCGGCAGCACCATGTCCATCCCGCACAGCGCGGCCAGCTGGCTGACGAACGGGGCGAACCGCTCGTGGTGGAAGGCGCGCGAGGTCAGCGTGAGCCGGGTCAGCTGGGCCCTGGCCTCGGCGATCAGCCGGGGGTGACCATGGCCGAAGTTGAGCGCCGAGTAGCCGGCCAGCAGGTCCAGGTACCGGCGGCCGGTCACGTCCGTCACCCAGGCGCCGCGCGCGGAGGCGATGACGACCGGCAGGGGGTGGTAGTTGTGCGCGCCGTGCGCTTCGGCCGAGGCGATCAGGGCGGCGGGGTCCGTCGCGAGCTGCGCCGGGTTCGCGGCGAGGCTCTCTGGAACGCTCATGGCGACATCCGATCTCTGGCGGGGGTGGTGCCTTCGCATCGACTTGTAGCGGTTCACGTCCGCTATGGGAAGAATCCCCACGCGACCGTTCGGAATGCGGTGCTCCGCCGGGCCGTTCGCGGGTGCCGGCCGGGGGCCGTTACCCGGTTGGCGGACCTGAGAGAATGGCGGGCATGGCCACCGATCGTCCACGCGTCTTCTCCGGTATCCAGCCGACCGCAGGCTCCTTCCACCTGGGCAACTACCTGGGCGCCGTGCGGCAGTGGATTCCGCTCCAGGAGTCCCACGACGCCTTCTACTCCGTCGTGGACCTGCACGCCATCACCGTTCCGCAGGACCCGAAGGCGCTGCGCGAGGCCACCCGGCTGGCCGCCGCGCAGCTGCTGGGCGCCGGGCTCGACCCGGAGCGCTGCACCCTCTTCGTGCAGAGCCATGTGCCCGAGCACACGCAGCTGGCCTGGGTGCTCAACTGCGTGACGGGCTTCGGCGAGGCGTCCCGGATGACGCAGTTCAAGGACAAGTCGGCCAAGCAGGGCGTCGAGGGCACCACCGTCGGCCTCTTCACCTACCCGACGCTGATGGCCGCCGACATCCTGCTCTACCAGACCGACCAGGTGCCGGTCGGCGGCGACCAGCGGCAGCACGTCGAGCTGACCCGGGACCTGGCGCAGCGGGTCAACGGCCGGTACGGGCAGCTGTTCCGGCTGCCCAGCGCCCACATCCTCAAGGAGGCCGCCAAGGTCCAGGACCTCCAGGACCCGCTCAGCAAGATGAGCAAGTCCAGCTCGTCGCCCAAGGGCATCGTCTGGATGCTGGACCCGCCGAAGACCTCGGCGAAGAAGTTCCGCTCGGCCGTGACCGACACCGGCACCGAGGTGCGCTACGACCCGGAGAACAAGCCGGGGCTCAGCAATCTGCTCACCATCTACAGCGCGCTGTCCGGGTTGAGCGTCGCCGAGCTGGAGGAGAAGTTCGACGGCCAGCTCTACGGCCCGCTCAAGACGGAGCTGGCCGAGCTGTTCACCGAGTGGGTGACCCCGATCCAGGCCAGGACCAGGGAGTTCCTCGACGACCCGGCCGAGCTGGACCGGGTGCTGGCCACCGGCGCCGAGAAGGCGCGGCCGGTCGCCGCCGAGACCCTGACCCGGGTCCACGAGGCGGTCGGCTTCCTGCCGGGGCTGCCCGTCTGACGGCCGCGCGCCGCTCCCCGGGGCCCCGCCGGGTTTCGGGGCCCCGCCCGGTTTCGGGACAACGGATGGGCCGCACCGTTCGCGCGGGCGCGGCGAGGCTGCACACTGGCGGGGGAACAGGCTCACGAGTCGACCGGCACGAGTTGGAGGGAGTCGGATGGTGGGGACGGTGACGCTCGGTGTGTCCATCGCGGTCCCGGAGCCGCACGGCAGCCGGCTACAGCGCTGTCGGCTCGGCTTCGGCGACGCCGCGGCCGCCGGCATCCCCACCCATGTGACGCTGCTGCCGCCCACCGAGGTCGACCCGGACGACCGGCCGGCGATCGAGGACCACCTCGCGGCCATCGCCGCCGCCGGGCGCCCGTTCCCGATGCGGCTGTGCGGCACCGGCACCTTCCGGCCGCTGTCGCCCGTGGTCTTCGTGCGGGTGGTGGAGGGCGCCGCCGCCTGCGGCTGGCTCCAGGAGCGGGTGCGCGACCCGGCCGGGCCGCTCGCCCGCGAGCTGCTGTTCCCCTACCACCCGCATGTCACGGTCGCGCACGGCATCGCCGAGGAGGCGATGGACCGGGCCAGCGCCGAGCTGGCCGGCTACGAGGCGGCCTGGGAGGTGGCCGGCTTCGCGCTCTACGAGCAGGACGCGGCCGGGGTGTGGGCGCTGCGGCGGGAGTTCCGCTTCGCGGCCCCGGCCAGTCGGGCGCCCGCCGGGCCGGGGACGGCCGCGCCCCTGCTGGACCCCGCGCCCCGCGTCGCCTGAGCCGGGGCGCCCGTTCCGCCATCGCTCGCGCCGGCGCCCGGTGCCGCCAAGCACGCCGGGGCGCACGTTCGCCCGTGCACGCCGGCGCCCGCGCCGGTGTCGTGGGCCCTGGGCGCGGGCAGGCGCGCATAGGGTCGCGGCGGAACGCGGCGGCGCGGGCGAGGGAGGTCGGATGGAACGGCTGAGACGGCTCCCCTGGGTGGGCCCGGCCGTGGACTGGTTCCTGCGGAGCCGGATCTGGCGGATCTACCAGCACCTCGACGGGCGGCACTGGAGCCGGCTGGCCGCCGCCATCACGTTCACCAGCTTTGTCGCGCTCTTCCCCGTGCTCGGCCTCACGGCCGCCGTCAGCGGCCTGCTGCTCGACGACCGTCGGCTGGACGACATCGAGTCCTGGCTGGCCGACCAGGTGCCCGGCATCTCCGAACAGCTCGACCTCGGCGCCCTCTTCGACCACGCCGGCACCATCGGCCTGGTCTCGCTGCTGCTGGTGCTGCCCACCGGCGCCGCCTGGATCGACGCGCTGCGCGGCTGTCTGCGCGCCGTCTGGGACCTGGCCGACCCCGAGGACAACGTGGTGCTGCGCCGCGCCAAGGACGTCGGGGTGCTGGCCGGGCTCGGCGCGGTCACCCTGGTCTCGCTGGGCGTCTCGGCGCTCGGCCAGTCCCTGTTGCACCTCGCCGGCCGGGAGTTGGACGGCCTGACCTGGCTGGTGCAGCTGGGCGCCTACGCGGTCGCGATCGGCGTGACCTTCCTGCTGCTGCTCTACGTCCTGGTCTGGCTGCCCGGCGTCCGCCCGCCGCGCCACGCCACCGTGGCGGCCTGTCTGCTGGGCGCGGTCGGCATGGAGCTGCTGAAGCTGCTGCTCGGCGGCTATCTGACCGAGGTCGCCGGCCGCACCGTCTACGGCGCCTTCGGGGTGCCGGTGGCGCTGCTGCTGTGGATCAACATGGTCGCCAAGCTCCTGCTGTGGTGTTGCGCCTGGACCGCGACCGCCGTCAGTCCGCGGGACCGTCCCGACGCCGACGCGTTGGAAGCGACACCGGCAGCGGATGACGACGGTGGAACACATACGCCGCCACCGCCAGCACCGCCAGACCGCCGGCCGTGATCGTGAGCACCAGCGGACCGCTCGCCGAGTCCGCGTCGCCCGCCGCCCCGGCCGCGCCGGCCTGCGCCGCCTCGTCGGCGTTCTTGCCGTCCGAGCCGTCCGAGCCGGCCGACCCGGCCGAATCGGCGTCGTCGCCTTCGGCGTCCTCGGGCGGCGACTCGCTCAGCGGCCTGACCAGTTCGCCCACCGGCTCCACCAGATCGGCGGCCGCGAAGCCCCAGTCGAGCAGCGCGGCGGCCTCCCGGTAGACGGCGAGGTTGTCGTCGTCCGAGGGGTCCATCACCGTCACCAGCAGCACCCGGTCGTCGCGTTCGGCGACCCCGGTGAACGTGTAGCCGGCCTCGGAGGTGTAGCCGTTCTTGACGCCGGCGATCCCGGGGTAGGGGTCGAGCCCGGGGGCGCCGACCAGCAGCCGGTTGGTGTTCTGGATCTCGTAGGTCTCCCGGTCCTCGCCCTCGCCCTCCCCGGGGAAGTCCGCCGAGGCGGTGGCGGCATACTCGCGGAAGTCCTCGTGCTGGAGGCCGGCGCGGGCGAAGAGCGTCAGGTCGTAGGCGGAGGACAGCTGGCCGTCCGCGTCGTAGCCGTCCGGGTTGACCACCTGGGTGTCCAACGCCTGGAGGTCGGCGGCCCGTTCGTTCATCTCCGCGACGGTGGCCTCCTTGCCGCCGTTCATCGCGGTCAGCGCGTACACCGCGTCGTTGCCCGAGGCGAGGAAGACGCCGCGCCACAGGTCCTCGACGGTGTAGGTGTGGCCGTCGGCGACGCCGACCGCGCTGGAGCCGGCGCCCAGCTCGGTGAAGTGCTCCGGCTCGGCCCGGTAGGTCGCCTCCCGGTCCAGCTTGGGCAGCACGGTGTCGGCGAAGAGCATCTTGATGGTGCTGGCCGGCGGCAGCCTGCGGTGCGCGGCGTGCGCCGCGAACACCTCGCCGGTCTCGGCGTCCGCCACGATCCAGGACTTCGCGGTCAGCTCGTCGGGCAGCTCGGGCGCCCCGTCGGCGAGGCGCACGGCCGTTCCCGAGCCGGCCAGCTCGGCTCCGCCGACGGCCTCGCCCCCGGCGGGCGGGTCCTCGGCCGAGGCCAGGGAGGGGATCAGCAGCGCCGGGGTCAGTAACCCAAGCACCGCCGCACGAACGGAGATCCGACAAGAGGACGAACGATTGAACGGCACACGCTGAACCTATCGCTGTCGCCCGGCGTCCGTGCCAGCGGAGCGGCGCAAACCGGTGAACGCGCGGGGGCGCGGGCCGGCGGCGGCCGTCGTGGGCGATCCGACCGGTCGCCCATACTTGAACGCGGACTGGTGTGCGGACCGTGAGGGTCCCTCGCTTCGAGGTCCACCGCCTTTCGGGAGGGAACGCTTGTGATGACCGTCGTGGCCGCTGTGGTCATGGCTCTGGTGGCCTGCACGGTGCTGGGCGGCGTCCACTGGTACCTGTGGCGCCGCCTGGTGCGGGACGTGACCAGGCCGGGGAGCCGCTACCGGCGGCTCGGCGGCTGGGCCCTGGGGGCGCTGGCCCTGCTGATGGTGGCGGCCGCCGGCGGCGGGCAGCTGGGGCTGCCGTTCGCCGCGCACCGGGTGCTGGCCTGGCCCGGCTTCCTGTGGATGGCCACGCTGCTCTATCTGCTGCTGGCGCTGCTGGTCGGCGAGGTGGTGCGCTTCGCGCTGCTGCGCCGGGGGCGGCGGCGCGGCGCGGCCGAAGGGCCGGCCGCGCCGGAGCCCGAGCCGGCGGCCGCGCCGGTCGAGGAGGAGCTGGCCGTGGCCGAGCCGGTGCCGGCGGGCGTCGCCGCCGGCGGGGCGGCGCCGGCACCGGCCGGCCCGCCGGCCGAGCCCGCCGGGCCCGACGGGCCTGCCGGTCCCGAGGCGCCCGTCGGGGGCGACGCGGACGAGGGCCCCGGCTCCGGCGAGCTGAGCCGCCGGCTGCTGGTCTCCCGCTCGATAGCCGTCGGCGCCGGGCTGCTGGCCGCCGGCACCGTCGGCTACGGCACCGTCAACGCCCGCCGGCTGCGGGTGAAACGCGTCACGGTGCCGCTGGCCCGGCTGCCCCGGGGCGGCCACGGCTACCGGATCGCGGTGGTCAGCGACATCCACCTGGGCCCGGTGCTGGGCGGCGCCCACTGCCGCCGGGTGGTCAACGCGATCAACGAGGTCCAGCCCGACGCCATCGCGATCGTGGGCGACCTGGTGGACGCCGAGGTCGACGACCTGCGCTCGGCCGTCGCCCCGCTGGCCGACCTGCGTTCGCGGGACGGCGCGTTCTTCGTGACCGGCAACCACGAGTACTACGTGGAGACCGCCGAATGGATCGACCACGTGCGGGAGTTGGGCGTCACCCCGCTGGTCAACGAGCGGCGCGAGCTGCCGTTCCTCGACCTGGCCGGGGTCAACGACGTGGACGGCGAGGGCACCGAGTTCGGGGGGCCCGACTACGAGGCGGCGCTCGGCGACCGGGACCCGGAGCGGGCCTCGGTGCTGATGGCCCACCAGCCGGTGATGATCCACGAGGCGGTGGACCACGGCGTGGACCTCCAGCTCTCCGGCCACACCCACGGCGGGCAGATGTGGCCCATCACCTATGTCGCCGCGCTGGCCAACCCGACCCTGGCGGGCCTGGAGCGGTACGGGGACACCCAGCTGTACGTGAGTCGGGGCGCCGGCGCCTACGGCCCGCCGGTGCGGATCGGCGCCGACCCGGACATCACCGTCGTCGAACTGGCCTCGCGGCAGGCCTGACCGGCCGGAACGGCTCCCCGGGCGTCCCCCTAGGGGTGACCCGGAGAGTGTCCGGTTTTCGTGTCAGCCGGGCCCGACGCGTCAACTATTCGACGGCCGTTGGTGTCCTTGATAACGCTGGGGGAACAAACTGACAGCGTGATGGACACGGAGCGCGCGGTGTTGGAGGAAAGATCGGCATGACGGAGCTGGCAGGGACGGGGGAGGAACTCGTCGTCAGGGGGTGGGTGCGGGACTCGCTGGGCGTGGCGCTGCCCCGCGCGGTGGTGACCCTCTCCGCCGTTGACGGCGGCAGGAGTCTGGACAAGGCCCGCAGCGGCGCGGACGGCGCCTTCGAGGTGCGCGCCCCTGACGTGGGCGACTACGTGTTGGCGGCGTTCTCCCCGCAGTTGGGTGAGCAGAGCGTGGAGATCAGGTTGGACGGCGGGCGGCCCGTCGAGGTCGAGTTCATGATCGACGTGCCCGGCGCCGTGACCGAGTGAGGACCCGGGTGAGGGCCCGGGTGAGGACCCGTCAGGAGCGGCGGGTGGCGGCTCGCTCCAGGTAGCAGCCCGGCCACCATCCGAAGTGTGGCCGGTCCGTTGCCCCCTGCCTGCTGATGACCCTGGTGGCCTGTGGTTATCTGGGGCCTCGCTACTGGTCTTTCTGAGAAGGGGCGCGGGGAGTGCGACGTATCCGGGCCAAAGGGGTCATAGGCATCGCGGTGGCCCTGGCGCTGGTCGCCGGTGCGATCGGCGGGTGGGCGCTGTTGCGGTCCACGGACGAGACGGAGGACCCGATCGTGGTCGGCACCACCTCCACGCCCACCATGGTGGACCCGGCCGGCGCCTACGACGCCTCGGCCATGGCGCTGATGAGCAACCTCTACCAGTCGTTGCTCACCTTCGAGCACGGCCGGGAGCAGCCGGTGCCCGACGCCGCCGAGAGCTGCGGCTTCACCGACAACGAACTGACGGTCTACCGCTGCACCCTCAGGGACGACCTGACGTTCAGCAACGGGCGGGCGATCACCCCCGAGGACGTCAAGTTCTCCTACGAGCGCATCCAGGCGATGGCCGAACGCGCCGAGGAGGAGGCCGCCGACGACTCCATCCCGGAGGACGAGAAGTTCTCCTACGCGGGGCCCTCGGCCCTGCTGGCCAACCTCGTCGCGGTCCGCGTCGACGGCCGGGACATCATCTTCGAGCTGGAACACTCCGACGCCACCTTCCCGTTCGTGGTCGCCGCCAGCCCCGGCGCCATCGTGGACCGGGAGAACTACGAGATGCTGGAGCTGCGCGACGACTGGCAGGTGGACGGCTCGGGACCGTTCCTGCTGGAGTCGTGGAACGAGGGCGAGTCCGCCGAGCTGGTGCCCAACCCGGAGTACCGGGGCGCCAACGAGCCGCCCGAGTCCCCCGTCACCGTGCGCTACTTCTACGGCGACGAGGAGCAGTCGGCCGAGGAGCAGCTCGCCGCCGCCTGGGAGAACGGCGAACTCGACGTCAACGACGGCAAGATGCCGCCCCAGGTGATGTCGGCCGTCAACCGCAGCGACCCCGAGCGGCCCGTCACCGAGAACACGGCCGGCTCCATCCGCGTGATGGCGTTCAACACGGACGAGGGAATGCCGATGGCCTCCCAGGTCGCCCGGCAGACCGTCGCCGCGCTGCTGGACCGTGACTCCCTCGCCAGCCAGGTGCAGCAGGGCACCGTCGAGCCGCTCTACTCGCTGATCCCGGTCGGCTACACCGGCCACGGCACGCCGTTCTTCGACCAGTACCGCGAGCAGGACCCCGAGGTGCTGCGCCAGCGCATGGTCAACGCCGGGCTGCCGGTGCCGCTGCCGTTCGGGATCGCCTACTCGCGGGGCGCCGCCAACCACGAGGAGGCTGCCGAGATCGAGCGGCAGCTGGAGGAGGACGGCCTCTTCGAGGTGGAGGTCACCCACTACGAGTGGGACGAGTTCATCCCCGGCGTCTACTCGACGCGGGACTACGACGCGTATCTGATCGGCTGGCGGCCGGACTTCCCCGACCCGGCGACGTTCACCGACGGCATCCTCGGCCCGGGCGACGGCATGGGCACCGGCTTCTCCGACGAGCGGATCGACCAGCTGATCGCCGAGGCGCAGGCCGTGTCCAACCGCGCGCTGGCGGCCGACACGTTCCTCGCCATCCACGAACTGGCCGCCGAGGACGCCCCGATCATTCCGATCTGGCAGGAGAAGCGGTTCACCATCAGCCGCGAGGAGATCACCGGCGTGCAGCACCTGGTGTCGGGGAGCGGCGTCTGGCGGCTCTGGGAGCTTCGCCGAATCTGATCCGTGCGGCAGGATGCGCCCATGGCACGACTCAAGCACACCCTCATCCTGGACCCGACCCTCAGCCGCGACGAGCTGACCCGGGCGGTCGCTGTGCCCTTCGACGTCTGGGAGAGCCTGCGCGCCGAGGGGCACCGGCTGCGCGCCGAGGACGGCAGGGCCGTCCAGGGCGTGGCGCTGGTCGCCGGCGAACACGCCAGCCCCGGCGCCGTCTACGGCAGGGACGAGGAGACGGCGGCCCCGCTGGCGAAGGACGCCATCGCGCCCCGGGTCACGCTCGTCGAGTGGGACCGGGCGGGCGGCGTCGCGCTGCGGGTGGACGGCCAGCGGCTCGGCCCGGGGCCCAGCCCCCGGCTGGCCGCCGACCTCAGGCTGCGCGGCGTGGAGCGGCCCGAGCGGGCGACGCTGCGGGTCGACGGCTCCGTCTCCCGGCCGGGGCGGCAACGGCGGCGTTGGCTGCGGTGGTTCACCCTCCAGGCCGAGCTGGACGTCGCCCGCTGGTACGCCTCGGCTGCCGGCACCGCCGGGCGCGCGCCGCTGCGGGTGCGGGTGCGGCACTCGCTGGTCGGCGGCGAGTTCGGGGTGACGCCCCGCCCGGCGGCCGGCGGTGCCTGGGAGGTGGAGGTGCTGGTCAACGCCAGGGGCCGGGGCGTGCTGCGGCCGGTGGTCGCGGTGCCGCTGCTGGTCGCCAAGCGGATACTGCGCCGTTCGCTGGACCGGAACCTGCCGCGCGCCGCCGAGTTCTGGCGCGACCGGCTCCGGCCCGAACTCGTCCGCGACCCGGCCGAGTCGCGGCGCCTGCTGGTGGACGAGCTGTGCACGCCGTTCGAGGAGCGGTCGCGGGGGCCGGCCGCCGAGGGCTGAGCGGGCGGGGCGGGGTGGCGTGCTGGCGGGGCGTCAGGAACCCTCTGGAACAATGCCCGTCGGTTGTAGGTTCAACGAGCTTTCGGGGGACGCGGGATGGTGCGGCGGGGGACGCGGCTCAACGACCGGTACACGCTGACCGGGCGGATCGGTGGCGGCGCCATGGGCGACGTGTGGCGGGCCCAGGACGAGGTGCTCGCGCGCGAGGTCGCGGTCAAGGTCCTGAGCCCCAAGCTGCTGGAGGACGCCGGGTTCCGGGCCCGCTTCCGGCGCGAGGCGGTCGTGCTCGCGGCGCTCAAGCACCCCAACGTGGTGGCCGTCCACGACTACGGCGAGGCCGTCGAGGACGGTGACGGTGACGGCCAGGAACGGGTGGCGTTCATCGTGATGGAGCTGGTCGAGGGGCGCCCGCTGGACGCGGTCCTCGACGAGCACGGGACCCTGCCGCCGGAGCGGGTGCTGGCCATCGCCGCCGAGGCGCTGGACGGGCTGCACGCCGCGCACGTCCGGGACATCGTGCACCGGGACGTCAAGCCGTCCAACCTGATGCTGCGCGAGGGCGACCGGGTCACCGTCACCGACTTCGGCATCGCCCGGCCGGCCGCCGGCACCAAGATCACCGAGGGGCGCTCGGTCATCGGCACCGCCCTCTACATGGCGCCCGAGCAGGCCGAGGGGCGCGGCGCCGTGCCCGCTTCCGACCAGTACGCGCTGGGCGTGGTCTGCTACCAACTCCTCAGCGGCGAGCTGCCGTTCACCGGGGACTCGCCGGTGGAGATCCTGTTCAAGCAGGTCCGCGAGCCGGTGCCGGAGCTGCCGGCCGAGATACCCGGGCCCGTGCGGGCCCTTGTCACCCGGGCGCTGGCCAAGGCGCCGGAGGACCGCTTCGCCGACGCCGCCGCGATGGCGGCGGCCGCCCGCCGGGTGGCGGCCGGCGGGCCCCTGGACGAGGAGGACCCGGGCGCGGACGACGGCGGGGGTGCGGGCGGGGCGGGCGCCATCGTCGAGGTCGAGCGCGGCCGGGAGCCGGAGGACGACGCGGAGAAGCCGTCGGACGAGCGGGACAAGAAGAAACGGGAGCCCGAACGGCGGCGCTGGGGCGCGCTGTTGGGGCTGCCGCTGCTGCTGGCGCTGCTCCTGGTCGTCGGCACGCTGACGCTGGTCTATGTCGAGCGGCTGCCCTGGCGCACCGAGGCGGGCGGGCCCGAGACGCCGGCCCCCGAGGAGTCCACCGCCGACGCCGACGCCGAGCCCGGCGACCCGGAGGAGGCCGAGGACCCGGAGGAGACCGAGGAGGCGCGCGACGAGGACGGCGACGGCGAGCCGGACGAGGAGCCCGGCGAGGAGCCCGAGGCCGACGGCCGGGAGGACGCCGAGAACGCGGAGGACTCCGCCGGCGCGGGCGGCGGCGGCGACGGGAGCGGGAGTGGCGGCGGCGACTCGGGCGGCTCCGGCTCCTCGGGCGGCGGCGGTTCCTCGGGCGGCGGCGGTTCGTCCTCCGGCGGCGGCTCGTCGGGCTCCGGTTCCGGCGGCGGTTCCGGCTCCTCCTCCGGTGGCGGCGACGGCCCGCCCGACGGCTGCGGCGGGGCCAACTGGGGCCAGATCGTCAACGTGGCCGACGGACTCCCGCTGGGCCTGGCCGACAGCACGCCCCGGGCCGGCGGCGCGGTGATCTCCGGCGGCGACACCAGCCGGGGCTGGGCGCGGACCACCGCGTTCAACGACAACAACTTCCACCTCTGCACCGCGGACGGCGAGATCCTGACCACCAGCACCGCCTCCCCGCAGGGCGCCATCCTGGGTCCCACTTCCTTCGCCGTCCCCTGGGGCGTCATCCAGCCCTCGGGCGACGCCCACATCCTCAAGAGTTTCTCGAACGCATGTCTCACCAGCCAGGGTGCCGGCCAGCAGCCCGTGATGAAGCCCTGCGAGGAGGGCGACGACCGGCAGCGCTGGTACCTGCCCTGAACGGCGCGCCGCGCGGCGTCACAGCACCTTGCCCGGGTTGAGGATGCCGCGCGGGTCGAACACCCGCCGGATGGAGCGCTGCAACTCCACGCCCACCGGGCCGAGTTCCCGCGCCAGCCACTCCCGCTTGAGCACCCCGACGCCGTGCTCGCCGGTGATGGTGCCGCCCAACTCAAGGCCCAGCGCCATGATCTCGTCGAACGAGGCCCGCGCCCTGGCCGCCTGGTCCGGGTCGTTGGCGTCGAAGCAGACTGTCGGGTGCGCGTTGCCGTCGCCGGCGTGCGCGACCACGCCGATCGTGAGGTCCACCCGTTCCGCGATGGCGGCGATCCCGTCGATCAGCTCGGCCATCCGGTCGCGCGGCACGCACACGTCGTCGATCATCGTCGTTCCGGTGACCGCCTCCAGCGCCGGCAGCGTCGCCCGGCGCGCGGCCAGCAGCATCTCCGACTCGGCCTGGTCCTCGGCCGGCACCACCTCGCTCGCGCCCGAGGCCCGGCACAGCTCGCCGACCGCCGCCAACTCGTCGGCCGCCTCCGGGGTGTCGAACGCGGCCAGCAGCAGCGCCCGGGTGGACTCCGGCAGCCCCATCCTCGTCAGCCGGTTGACGGCCCGCACGCTGGTGCCGTCCATCAGCTCCAGCAGCGAGGGCGTGTGCCCGGCGGCCATGATCCGCGCCACCGCGTCCCCGGCATCCGCCGCCGAGCCGAACTCGGCCGCCAGCACCAGCTGGCGCGGCGGCGCGGGCCGCAGCGCCAGCACCGCGCGGACCACCACGCCCAGCGTGCCCTCGGCGCCCACGAAGAGCCGCGTCAGGTCGTAGCCGGCGACGCCCTTCGCGGTGCGCCGCCCGGTCCGCAGCAACCGCCCGTCCGCCAACACCACGTCCAGGCCCAGCACATACTCGGCCGTCACCCCGTACTTGACGCAGCACAGCCCGCCCGAGCCGGTACCGATGTTGCCGCCGATCGTGCACTGCTCCCAACTCGACGGGTCCGGCGGGTAGTTCAGCCCGTGCTCGGCGACGGCGCGGGACAGGTGGGCGTTGACCACGCCGGGCTCCACCACCGCGATCCGGTTCACCGGGTCGATCTCCAGCACCCGGTCCATGCGCAGCAGCGACAGCACCACGCAGCCGTCCACCGCGTTGGCCGCGCCCGACAGGCCGGTCCGCGCGCCCTGCGGCACCACGGGCACCCGCAGCGCGTGGCAGATCCGCAGCACCTCCTGAACCTGCTCGACGGAACGCGGCAGCACCACGGCGGCCGGTCGGCCCGCCGGGCAGAAGCTGGCCATGTCGTGCGCGTAGGAGGCGGTCACATCGGGGTCGGTGAGCACGGCGTCGGCCGGCAGCGCCGCCAGCAGCCGTGCGACAACGGTGGTCTCGCTCGGGGTCTCCGTCGCGGTCTTCTCGTCTGCGGTGCTCATGACCGCAGCTTGGCATCAGGACCAGGGAATTCCCATGCCGTGTGCCGGACGCCATGCCAGGCTTCCGCCATGAGCGCCGACGACACGCCGTACCACCGCCATCTGATCACCCATGCCGAGCACCCGATCGCCGCGCCGCTCGACGAGCCGTCCGTGGCCACGCTGCTTCGCCGGGCGCTGGGCGAGGCGGACCGCCGCGCGGCGGGTCAACGACCGGCCGGCCAGCGGCTGTTGGACCTCGGCTGCGGGCAGGCGGCCTGGCTGGTGCGGGCGCTGGCGGCCGATCCCGAGGCGACGGCCGTCGGCGTGGACGTGGACGCCGACGCGCTGGCCGGCGCCGCCAGCGAGGCGGCGCGGCGCGGCGTCGCCGAGCGGCTGACGCTGGTGGCCGGCGACGCCGCCGGCTACGCGGCCGAGGCCGCGCGCGGCGCGTTCGACGCGGTGCTGTGCGTGGGCGCGACGCACGCCTTCGGCGGCCTGGAACGGACGCTGGCCGCCGCCCGTGGCCGGCTGGCGCCGGGCGGGCGGCTGGTGGTGGGGGAGGGGTTCTGGGAACGGGAGCCGACGCCGGCCGCGCTGGCCGGCCTCGGCGCGGAGCGGGAGGACTTCACCGACCTGGCCGGCGTGGTGGACCTCTGCCAGGCCGCCGGGCTGACCCCGGTGTACGGGCATGTCTCCACGCTCGCCGAGTGGGACGACTACGAGTGGAACTGGACCGGCTCGCTGGCCGGTTGGGCGCTGGATCATCCCGACCACCCGAGGGCCGCCGAGGCGGCGGCCGACGCCGCCGAGCACCGAGCCGGCTGGCTCGGCGGCTACCGGGGCGTGCTCGGCTTCGTCACGCTGGTGCTGCGCGGCCGCTGACGACGACGGTGCGGAGGTGGCCACGGCGCGGGGTCGTCTGCGGGCCGCTGACGACGACGGTGCGGGGGTGGCCACGGCGCGTGGTCGTCTTCAGGTCCGTCGAGGGTTGCTCGCGCAGTTCCCCGCGCCCCTTGGGTGGGTGGGCGCTTGGGGGGCGCGGGGAACTGCGCGAAGTATGTGTGCCGGGCCGCAGGCGAGGACGGTGCGGGGTTGCTACGGTGCGTGGTCGTCTGCGGACCGTCGCCTGCTTCCCGCGCCCCTGGGGTGGGTGGGCGTTCAGGGGCGCGGGGAACTGCGCGAAGCATGGGGGGCGGGCCGCAGACGACAACGGTGATGGGGTGGCCACGGCGCATAGTCGGGTGCGGGGCTCCGTCAGAACCTGCGCGTGATCAGCGCCTTCTTGACCTCCTGGATCGCCTTCGTCACCTCGATCCCCCGCGGGCACGCGTCCGTGCAGTTGAACGTCGTGCGGCAACGCCACACGCCGTCCTTGTCGTTGAGCACCTCAAGCCGCCGCTCGCCGCCCTCGTCCCGGGAGTCGAAGATGAACCGGTGCGCGTTGACGATCGCCGCCGGCCCGAAGTACTGCCCGTCGTTCCAGAACACCGGGCAGGAGGAGGTGCACGCGGCGCAGAGGATGCACTTGGTCGTGTCGTCGAACCGCTCGCGGTCCTCGGCCGACTGGAGCCGCTCGCGCGTCGGCTCGTTCCCCGAGGTGATCAGGAACGGCATCACGTCCCGGTACGCCTGGAAGAACGGGTCCATGTCGACGACCAGGTCCTTGAGGACCGTCATGCCCTTGATGGGCTCGACCAGGATCGGCTTGGTGGCGACCCCGTCCTTGATGGGCGTGATGTCCTTGATCAGCGTCTTGCAGGCCAGCCGGTTCTTGCCGTTGATCCGCATCGCGTCCGAGCCGCAGATCCCGTGTGCGCAGGAGCGGCGGAACGTCAGCGTGCCGTCCTCGTGCCACTTGATCTGGTGCAGCGCGTCGAGCACCCGCTCCTTGGGGTCGATCGCGATCTCGAAGTCTCGCCAGTGCGTCTCGGCGGAGACCTCCGGGTTGAACCGGCGAATCCGGAACGTGACGGTGACCAGGTGGTCGGCGCCCGCCTGCGCGGCGGGCTTCTCCAGAGTCGGGGTAGCCATCAGTACTTACGCTCCATCGGCTGGTAGCGGGTGACGACGACCGGCTTGTAGTCCAGCCGGATCGACTCGTTGCCCTCGGCGTCCACCTCGCGGTAGGCCATGGTGTGCCGCATGAAGTTGACGTCGTCGCGGTTGGGGTAGTCCTCGCGGTAGTGGCCGCCCCTGGACTCCTTGCGGGCCAGCGCCGAGACCACCAACACCTCGGCCAGTTCCAGCAGGTTGCCCAGTTCCAGGGCCTCCAGCAGGTCGGTGTTGAAGCGGCGGCCCTTGTCCTGCACCGAGACGTTGCGGTAGCGGCGGCGCAGCGCGGTGATGTCCTCAAGGGCCTCCTTGAGGGTCTGCTCGGTGCGGAACACCATGGCGTTCTTGTCCATGGTCTCCTGCAACTCCTGGCGGATCTCCGTGACCCGCTCGCTGCCGGTGGCGTCGCGCATCCGCTCCACCTCGTCGGCGACGAACCTCGCCGGCTCGTCGGGCAGTTCGACGAAGTCGGCGGTCGCGGCGTACTCGGCGGCGGCGATGCCGGCGCGGCGGCCGAACACGTTGATGTCCAGCAGGGAGTTGGTGCCGAGGCGGTTGGCGCCGTGCACGGAGACGCAGGCCACCTCGCCGGCCGCGTAGAGGCCGGGCACCACGTCGGTGTTGTTGGCCAGCACCTCGCCCAGCACGTTGGTCGGCATCCCGCCCATCGCGTAGTGCGCGGTCGGCTGGATCGGGATCGGGTCGGTGTACGGCTCGATGCCCAGGTAGGTGCGGGCGAACTCGGTGATGTCCGGCAGCTTCGCGTCCAGCTGCTCGGGCGGCAGGTGGGTGAGGTCCAGGTAGACGTGGTCGCCGTCGGGGCCGCAGCCCCGGCCCTCGCGGATCTCGGTGTAGATCGAGCGGGACACCACGTCGCGGGAGGCCAGGTCCTTCATGACGGGCGCGTACTTCTCCATGAAGCGCTCGCCGTCCTTGTTCCGCAGGATGCCGCCCTCGCCGCGCGCGCCCTCGGTGAGCAGGATGCCCATCTTCCAGATGCCGGTCGGGTGGAACTGGAAGAACTCCATGTCCTCCAGCGGCAGTCCACGCCGGAACGCGGCGGCCTGCCCGTCGCCGGTGAGGGTGTGCGCGTTGGAGGTGACCTTGTAGAACTTGCCGTTGCCGCCGGAGGCGAAGACCACGGCCTTGGCCTGGAAGACGTGCAGCTCGCCGGTGGCCAGCTCGTAGGCGACGACGCCGGCGGTGCGGCGCTGCCCGTCCACCTCGTTGAGCAGCAGGTCCAGCACGTAGAACTCGTTGTAGAACTCCACGCCCTCCTTGACGCAGTTCTGGTACAGCGTCTGGAGGATCATGTGGCCGGTGCGGTCGGCCGCGTAGCAGGAGCGGCGCACCGGGGCCTCGCCGTGGTTGCGGCTGTGGCCGCCGAACCGGCGCTGGTCGATCCGGCCCTCGGGGGTGCGGTTGAACGGGAGGCCCATCTTCTCCAGGTCGAGCACGGAGTCGATGGCCTCCTTGGCCAGGATCTCCGCCGCGTCCTGGTCAACGAGGTAGTCGCCGCCCTTGATGGTGTCGAAGGTGTGCCACTCCCAGTTGTCCTCCTCGACGTTGGCCAGGGCGGCGGCCATGCCGCCCTGCGCCGCGCCGGTGTGGGAGCGGGTCGGGTAGAGCTTGGTGAGGACCGCCGTCCGGCTGCGCTTGGTGGCCTCGATGGCCGCGCGCATCCCGGCGCCGCCGGCGCCGACGATCACGGTGTCGTACTTGTGGATCTGCATGGTCGAATGCCTCGTCAGCCCCGGTGCGTCAGCGGATGTTCGGGTCGAAGGTGAAGATCACCAGGGTGCCCAGCAGCACGGTGAAGACCGTGGCCGTGTACAGCAGCATCTTCAGCCAGAAGCGGGTGCCGTCCCGCTGGGCGTAGTCGTTGATGATCGTCCGCAGCCCGTTGGCGCCGTGCAGCATGGCGAGCCAGAGCATGATCAGGTCCCAGGCCATCCAGAACGGGGAGGCCCAACGGCCGGCCACGAACGCGAAGCTGACCTTGCTGACGCCGCCGTCCAGCACCAGCTGGATCAGCAGGTGGCCCAGGACCAGCACCACCAGCACGATGCCGGACAGCCGCATGAAGACCCAGCCGTACAGCTCGAAGTTGGTGCGGGTCGCCTTCGGCGTGCGGGCCGTCCTGGCGCGCGGCGGCTCGATCAGCGGCGCGGGGTTGTCGGGGCTGGTGCCCTCGGAGGCACTCACGGAACTCACTGCGCTCATGGTGATCTCAGCTCCCGAACACTTCGCGGACGGCGTGGCCCAGCACCGGGTAGGCGGCGCCGGCCATCAGCACCAGCCACAGGCCCACCACGGTCCAGAGCATCTGCTTCTGGTAGCGGGTGCCCTGGGACCAGAAGTCGACGGCCACCACCCGCAGGCCGTTCAGCGCGTGGAACAGCACAGCGGCGACCAGGCCGTACTCCATCACGGCCACGACGGGCGTCTTGTACACCGCGATGGTGTCGTCATAGGCCTCGGGGGAGACTCGGACCAGAGCGGTGTCCAGCACATGGACGAACAGGAAGAAGAAGATGAGGACACCGGTGACGCGGTGCGCCACCCATGACCACATGCCTTCCCGGCCGCGGTACAACGTTCCTGCCGGCACGGAAGAACCCTTCGCACACGATTCACGTCGGGCCTGCCCGTGGACGCCGGTCCTCGGGACCTTCGGTCGGCCCGGCCGGGTATGGTCCACCGGCCGCGCACATGGTATCGACGCGTTTCGGCCGGCTTGGCCCGGGGGGCTGTGGGGGCGATAAATCCGGCATCCCTGTCATCCGTTTGCCAGCTGATGACCAGCGGTTACCTTCGGAATATGCGACAAGCGCCCTGGCGAATAGCCGCACTGGCCGGAGCGGTGGCGTTGATCGCCGTGGCCCTGGTCCTCACGGCCACCAGCCCCTCCGGAGACCCCCACGACTCCGCCGGCACCCGGCAACCCCGAGGCGTCGGCGAGTCCCCCGCGACCCCCCTGCCCACCGGGCCCAACGAGGCGCCCCGCACGGTGCCCTCGGTCCGTTCCTTCGAGGAGGCGCCCGGGCCCGGCTGGGCCCCGGCCGACTCCACCCGGGTGGTCACCGACCCGGACGGGCCGCTGACCGACGAGGCCGACCGCCTCGCCGACGAGCTGGACGTCGAGCGCTCCGACGAGGACCCGGGCGCCGGTGACGTCGAGCTGGTCCTGGACCGCGACGCGGACTGCGGCGCCGAGGGATACCGGCTGGAAACCGACGACCAGCGGGTCACCATCACCGCCGAGACGCCGGCCGGCGCGTTCTACGGCACGGTCACGCTGACCCAGGCCGTGCGCGACCAGGGCGGCATCGCCCAGGGCACCGTCGAGGACCGGCCCGACCGGCCGCAGCGGGGCCTGAGCCTGGACATCGCCCGCAAGCACTACGACGCCGAGTGGATCGAGGCGCGGCTGCGCGAGATGGCGGAGCTGAAGCTCAACCAGCTCCAGCTCCACTTCAGCGACGACCAGGGCTTCCGGATCGAGAGCGAGTCCCACCCCGAGGTCGTCTCCGAGGACCACCTCACCAAGGACCAGGTGCGCGACCTCATCCGACTGGCCCAGTCGCTGCACATCGATGTGATCCCGGAGATCGACTCCCCCGGACACCTGGGCGCGGTCCTCGCGGCGCACCCGGACCTCCAGCTGCGCGAGCGGGACGGCAGCGCGACGCCCGGCGCCATCGACATCGCCAACCCGGACGCCGGGGAGATCGTGGACGACCTGCTGCGCGAGTACGCGGAGCTGTTCCCCAGCGACTACTTCCACCTGGGCGGCGACGAGTACGCGGCGCTCTTCAAGAGCGACCCGGACGCGGCCTACCCGGGCCTGGCCGAGGCGGCGCGGGAACGGTTCGGCGACGACGCCACCGTGACCGACCTGGCCACCGGCTGGCTCAACGACCGGGCCGACGCCGCCCGCGACGCCGGCAAGACGCCGCAGGTGTGGAACGACGGGATGCACGCCGGCGGCGAGGTCCAGCCCGACCAGGAGCGCGAGGTGACCTACTGGACCGGCCGGGAGGTCGGCGCGAGGGAGCCGGTGGAGTACCTGGAGGGCGGCTGGCCGCTGATCAACATGAACTCGGAGTACCTCTACTACGTGCTCGGCGAGCCCAACCAGTTCACCTATCCGACGGGTGAGCGGATCTACGAGGAGTGGACGCCGGACGTGGTGCGCGGCAGCGAGCCGGTGCCCGAGGAGTTCCGCAACGCGGAGGACGTGCCGGGCGGGCGGTTCGCCGTCTGGGGCGACCTGGCCGACGCGCAGACCCAGGAGGAGGTGGCCGCCGGCATCGTCGGGCCGCTGCGGGCGGTGGCCCAGAAGCTCTGGGACCCGGCCCAACCCGAGCTGGACTGGGCCGAGTTCACCGAGCTGGCGGACCGGGTGACGGCGGGCTGAGCCCCCCGGCCCCGGCCCCGGCCCCGGCTCAGGCGGCGTCGGTTCAGGCGGCGGCGGCCCCGGCTCAGGCGGCGGCGCCCGTGAACATGGCCAGCAGGCCGTGCGGGGCGTCGTCGTCGCGGCAGACGAGACGGAAGACGTCCGCGCCCTCGGCCGCCGCCTCGGCGCTGCGGGCGAAGAGGTCGCGCTCGTAGGCGGCGAGCGCGGCCTCCACGTCGTCGGGGTGCGCGGCCAGCGCCCGGCCGAGTTCGGCGCCGTCGAGCATGGCCAGGTTGGCGCCGTCGCCGGACGGCACCATCAGGTGCGCGGCGTCGCCGAGCAGGGTCACGCCGGGGACCCGCGCCCAGCGGTGCCCGGCCGGCAGGGTGTGGATCGGCCGGCGGATCGGCGCGCCGTCGCCCTCGGTGATCAGCGCCCGCAGTTCCGGCGCGAAGTCGTCGAACTCGGCGGCGATCCGGGCGGCGGCGGCCTCGGCGTCGGCGAAGTCGATGCCGTCGAACCAGTCCAGCGGCTTGTTGAGCGCGATATAGGCGTGCAGCGTCCCGCCGGCCTCCCGGTGCGCCTGGATGCCTCGGCCCGGCGCGAGCGCGTGCAGCGAGCCGCCGCCGACGGCCTCGGCGGTGGCCGGGTGCCGGGCGTCGCCGTCGTGCAGGAAGGTCTCCACGAACGTGGTGCCGACGTAGGCCGGCTTCGCGTCGGAGAGCAGCGGGCGCACACGCGACCAGGCGCCGTCGGCTCCGACCAGCAGCTCGGTGGTGACGGTGGTGCCGTCGGCGAAGGTCACCTCGTGGCGGCCGCCGCCCAGGGCGCGGACCGACCCGACCTTGTGGCCCCAGCGGACGGTGCCGGGCGGCAGCGCGTTGAGCAGGACCTGCCGCAGCCGGCCGCGCATCACCTCGGGGCGGATGCCGACGCCGTGGTCGGGCTCGTCGAAGAGAACGGTGCCGGCGCGGTCGAGGACGCGGGTCCCCTCGTGGCCGGCGAGCACGATGGCCCGGAACTCCTCGGTGAGGCCGGCCGCTTCGAGGGCCGGCTGGCCCGAGTCGTCGTGGATGTCGAGCATCCCGCCCTGGGCGCGCGCCGTGGGCGAGGGCTCCGCCTCGTAGACGGTGACGGGGATGCCGTGGAGGTGCAGCACGCGGGCCAGCACGAGGCCGCCGAGTCCGGCGCCAACGATGGTGACGGGGGTGTTCATCGGTCTCCTTCCGCTCGGGACGGACCGTCCGGAGGGCGGCCAAGGGTTGGAACGTCGTTCCAGTCCCATGGTGGAACGACGTTCCAGATGTGTCAAAGTGAGGTATGGCACCACGCACCCGCAGAACGGAACGGCGGGCCGAGGCGCTCAGCCGGGAGCGCATCGTCGAGGCCGCCGTCGAGCTGCTCGACTCGGCCGGCGAGCGCGGCCTCACCTTCCGGACGCTGACCGAGCGCCTCGCCACCGGCCCCGGGGCGATCTACTGGCACGTGGCGAACAAGGGCGAACTGCTCGACGCCGCCACCGACGCGGTGCTCGCCGCCGCGCTGACCCCGACCCCGGGGCGCGCCGACGCGGCCGACGCGGCCGACGCGCCGCGCGCGGAGATCCACGCCGTCGCGCTCGGCCTCTTCGACACGATCGACGCCCACCCCTGGCTCGCCGGCCGCATCGCGGCGCAGCTCTCCCTCAGCCCGTGGCGGTCGGTGGCCCCGCGCGTGCTCGAAGCCCTCGGCCGGCAGGTCGCCGCGCTCGGCGTGCCCGAGGCCCACTGGTTCACGGCGACCTCGGCGCTGATGCACTACATCCTCGGCGCGGCCGGGCTGAACGCGGCCAACGCCAGGACGGCCGCGCCCGAGACGGACCGGGGCGCGGTCCTCGACGCCACCTCCCGGGCGTGGAAGGAACTCGACGCCGGCGCCTACCCGTTCACCCGGGCCGTCGCCGACCAGATGCGCACCCACGACGACCGGGCGGAGTTCCTCGCCGGCCTCGACCTCGTCCTGGCCGGCATCGCCGCCCGGTACCCGCCCGCCGAGCGCTGACGTCGGCTCAGGCGCGGCCGGGCGGCGGCTGCTCGGCGTCGCGCCGGGTCCAGCGGTGCCACCAGTGCGCGCGGCGCGGGTGGAGCGCCCGCCCGAGGCGGCGGCCGACGGGCAGGTAACCGAGCAGCGCGCCCGAGGTGTTGAGGATGACGTCGTCGACGTCGAACGCCCGCCCCTCCACGATCGAGCCCTGCGCCGCCTCGACCATCACCATCACCAGCGCGGTCAGCAGCGTCACCCGCGCCAGCCCGCGGAAGCGCGGGAAGAGCATCGGCAGCAGCACGCCGAACGGCACGCCCAGCACCACGTTGCCGCCGATCTGGCGCAGCGACTCGAACCAGTCGGGCTGGTCGAGGTAGGTGGCGATGGAACGGCCCGGCCGCAGGTTGGTGTGGATCAGCTCGGCCGAGCCGGGCGAGGGGACCAGCGTGACCCGGGCCAGCGCGACCGCGAACGCGACCATCAGCACCAGGGCGCAGCCCAGCACCAGCCAGCGCGCCAACACCGGTCCCGCGCCGGGGCGTTGGAGGAGCGGGGCCCGGACGCCCGGGGCGTCCGGGGCCGGCTCGGCGGCCGGTGCCGTGGCGGGCTCGGTCGGCCCGGTGGCGGGCTCGGCTGCCTGCGGCGCTTCGCTTCGTGGTGAACGGAAGCGTGGGAAGGGTGCCATGGTCCGTTCCCCTCTCGGTGGGCGAGAAGTGTGAACGGTCGCTTACCCGGGGGTGGCGGCGGCACGCCCCCTCTACTCCGCCGGCGGGCGGCCCCGGCGGGCCGGGGGGCGGGCGTCGGACGGCAGGCGTCCTGCCTCCCGCAGGGCCCGGCGGAGCAGATAGTCCACCTGCGCGTTGGTGCTGCGCAGCTCGTCCGCCGCCCAGCGCGCCAGCGCCTCGTGCACCGCCGGGTCGAGGCGGAGCAGCACCTGCTTCCGGGCGGGCCGCCCGGTCACTGGTACAGGGTCCCGGTGTTCAGCACGGGCTGCGGCGCGCGGTCGCCGCACAGGACGACCAGCAGGTTGGAGACCATCGCCGCCTTGCGCTCCTCGTCCAGCTCGACCAGATCCAGCTCGCTGATCCGGCCCAGCGCCGCCTCGACCATGCCGCAGGCGCCCTCCACGATGGTCTCGCGCGCGGCGACCACGGCGCCGGCCTGCTGGCGTTGCAGCATGGCCGAGGCGATCTCGGGCGCGTAGGCGAGGTGTGTGAAGCGGGACTCGATGATCCGCACCCCGGCCGAGCTGACGCGGGCGGTCAGTTCGGCGGCGAGCTTCTCGGTGATCTCCTCGGCGTTGCCGCGCAGCGAGAGCACGTCGTCGCCCGGCGCGTCGTACGGGTACTCGATGGCGATGTGCCGCACCGCCGACTCGGTCTGGGTGGCCACGAACTCGACGAAGTCGTCCACCTCGAAGCTGGCCTGGGCGGTGTCCCGGACCTGCCAGACGATCACGGCGGCCAGCTCGATCGGGTTGCCGTTGGCGTCGTTGACCTTGAGCACGGCGGTCTCGTGGTTGCGGACCCGGGTGGAGATCTTGGCGCGGGTGGTCAGCGGGTTGACCCACCGCAGGCCGTCCCTGCGGATGGTGCCCACATAGCGGCCGAAGAACTGCACCACCCTGGCCTCGCCGGGGGCGACCATGTTGAGCCCGCTCATCAGGAAGAGCGAGCCCAGCAGGACCACCGCGCCGAGCACCAGCGCGGTCACCCCGAGGCCCACCCGGCCGTCCCCGGCCATGACCCCGCCCACCGCGATCCCGCCCCCGCCGAGCAGGACGCCGAGGAAGGTCAGCAGCAGGGCCAGCCCGCCGGGGATGCTGTGCGCCGGGGTCTCCCGGATCGACGGCTCGGGCAGGTCGGGCAGTTCGGGAACGGCCGTGGTCGGTCCGGCCGGGGTGTCGCGTCGCGTCATGGTCTCGTCTCCGTTCTAGCAAAGTGCTATCACTTTAGCCGAAGGGTAGCGGCGTCAGGAACCATGGGGACACCGGCAGGGACCACAACCGACCATCCGACGCGAAGAAGCGGCGGGGAAGTCGAGAAGATCGAAGAAGAACGAAGACAAACGAAGGAGAACGCGAGACCGCGCGGGCGAAAGGCGTGAGAGCGCTGTGCGACCTGGTGCGTTCGGGGTTCGGCTGGGCAGCCACGCTAAGACAGCCGGGGCCGCCACCCCCCACAGGAGAGACCCCGGCTGTCCGCCGGACGCGGGCCCGACCGGGCCCGATCCGTACTTCCTTCTGCGCTTCGGGCGTGGTTTCCGTTACCGCGTGGATACGGCCGGATGCGCCATGGACGAGGTCGCCGGGGACGCGTAGCGTTCAGGACCGAAGGACAGACAGTTACCACCGAGGGAACGAGTGTGCGGCGCGACGCCGCAAAGGGGGCGGGAGTGCAGGGGGCAGACTGCGAGCTGACCGAGGCGGTGCGTGCCGCCCAGGGGGGCGACGAGGCCGCGTTCCGCGCGGTCTTCCGCGCCGTGCATCCACGGTTACTCGGCTATGTGCGGACCATCGTGGCCGAGCCCGACGCGGAGGACGTCACCGCCGAGGCGTGGCTCCACATATCGCGCGACCTCGACCGGTTCGAGGGTGACGCGGACCGCTTCCGGGGCTGGGCCGCGCGAATCGCGCGCAACCGCGCGCTGGACCACCTCCGCGCCCGGGGGCGCCGCCCCCGCGAGTGCGGCACCGACGAGACCGCGCTCGTCGACCTCCCGTCCTCCGCCGACACGGCCGAGGAGGCCATCGCCGCGCTCGGCACCAGCAGGACCATCGAGCTGGTCGCCGAGCTGCCGCAGGAGCAGGCCGGCGCCGTGATGCTGCGCACCCTCTTCGGGCTGGACGCCAAGCGGGCCGCGCTGCTGCTCGGCTCGCGCCCCGGCGCCGTGCGCACCGCCAACCACCGGGGGCTGCGCCGCCTGGCCGAGCTGGTGGAACGCGCCTGACCCGAACCGCCGCCGGCCGGTGTGTAACGCAAACGCGGGCTACGGCGCAGTAAGAAGCAGGCCGACTGGTCATCGGCCGACAGGGGCTCAACCCGGAGGTCCCCCCCGTACCTCAGGGAGCCCCAGGCGCGGGCGGGGTGGTTTTCCCCCAGCCCCGCTCGCGCCGCCCTTGTCTCTTCCGCGAGGGGCCGCCAAAGCGGCCCCTTTTCTGTTTTCCGGTTTCTCTTTTCCCGTTACCGCGTCTCCGCCCCCGAACAATTCCCCGAGGCGGCTCGACCCCCGGGTGAACACCGCGCGGAAATACGGCTCCCACAAGGTGAACAACGACGTTCCCACAGGTGAACGGGGCGTCTCCCGAGGTGAGTTCGGGTTTCTGTGTCGCGCTGTTAACGCCGTGTTGTGGCTGAGTTGGTCCGCGACTCGAAACGGCTGCCTAACGTTCAGAACGTGTCCGATTCATCCCCCGCCGCCCTCCGCGTTGCCGTGCTGGCGGACTCCGACACCCGGTGGAAGTGGGGCGCCCTGACGGCGCTCCGCATAGCCCCCGGGGCCGCCGTCCACGGCTTCCTGCTCTGGGGCCGCGCCACGCCCACCCAGCGGCAGCTGGCCGAGGTGGGGGCCGAGGCCGACGAGCTGACCGAGGTCAACGCCGTCGAGTTCCTCGCCGAGCAGGGCCGCAGGGCCGCCGCCGGGGACCCGGCGCTGCCCCCGTTCGACGTGCTGGTCCTCGCCTGCGTCGGCGGCACCACCCAGGCCATGCTGCACGGGCTGGCCCGCGTCTGGGACGGCGTCGAACGCCGCCCCGCCGTCGTCACCGGCTATGTGGGCGTCGTCTACGAGAAGCTCTCCGACGGCCTGCTGCTGCGCCACGGCGCCGACCTGGTCCTCGCCAACAGCCCGTACGACGAGCGCCGGTTCCGCGCGATCTACGACGGGGTCGGCGCCGGCAGCGCGTCCGTCACCCCGTGCGCCCTCCCGTTCCTCGGCGGCACCCGCTACGACCCCGGCCCCGCCGAGCGCGGCGAGCGGCCCACCCGCGTCGTCTTCGCCGTCCAGCCCTCGGTGCCCGAGGGGCGCGCGGAGCGCTCGTACCTCCTGGGCCGCGCCATGGCGCACGCCCGGCGCCACCCGGAGCGCGAGGTGGTGCTCAAGCTGCGCAGCAAGCCCAGCGAGCACACCACCCACATCGAGGAGCTTCCCTACCAGCGCCTCGCCGAGCGCCAGAAGGAGGAGTGGCCGCCCAACTTCCGCCTCGCCTACGGAAACATGGGCGAGGTCCTGGACGGCACCGACCTGCTGGTGACGGTCTCGTCGACGGCCGCCCTGGAGTCGCTGGAGCGCTCCATACCCACCGCCGTCCTCACCGACCTCGGCGTCCGCGAGCCGCTGGGCAACCACTACTTCATCGGCTCCGGCTGCCTCGCCTCCTGGGACGAGATCGACGACGGCGCGCTGCCGACCGCCGACCCCGACTGGCTCGCCGACCAGGGCATCACCCGGGACGCCGCCGGCGTCGAGACCGGCTTCGCCACCGCGCGCGGCCGACTCGCCGCCCTGCTGGAACGACGGGCCGGCGCCGGACTGCCGCCGCTGGCCCCCTACTACACGCCGCGCACCGCGCCCGGCTACCTGCCCCGGCTGCTGGCCCGCCACGGCCTCGACCCCAAGGGCGAGCCGCTGGCCGACCAGCCGACCGCCGCCGCCGAGGCCGGCCTCCGCGCCGCCTCCCGCAAGCTGCTGCGCCGCACCGCGCGCGGCGCCTACCGCGCCGGCGCCCAGCGCGTCGCCCCCCTGATCCGCCGCTGGGGGCAGCTGTGAACGCGCTCCCGCCGAGCACCGCACCCGCGAGGGAACACCCCGCGACCGAACACCCCGCGACCGACCAACGAAGGCGTGAGCCATGAGCACAGTGCTGGCCGTGATCCCCGCGCGCGGGGGCTCCAAAGGAGTCCCCGGCAAGAACCTCGCGCCCGTCGGGGACGCCCCGTTGATCACCCGCGCGGTGCGGGAGTGTCGGGCCGCCCGGCTGCTGACCTCCGTGGTCGTCTCCACCGACGACCCCGGCATCGCCGCCGCCGCGCACGCCGCCGGCGCCGAGGTGATCGAACGCCCCGAGGACATCTCCAGCGACACCGCGACCAGCGAGGCCGCCGTCCTGCACGCCATGGGCGTCTACGAGGAGCGCCACCGGGTCCGGGTCGACGTCGTGCTGCTGGTCCAGTGCACCAGCCCGTTCCTCAGCCGCGAGGAGATCGACGGCGTCGCCGCCGCCGTGCTCGACGGCGCCGACACCGCGCTGACCGTCGCCCCGTTCCACGGCTACGTCTGGCGGGAGGCCGCCGCCACCGGCGGCCACGGCGTCAACCACGACAAGGCGTACCGCCCCCGCCGCCAGGACCGGCCGCAGGACCTGCTGGAGACCGGCGCCGCCTACGCCATGCGGGCCGACGGCTTCCGCGCCGAGCGGCACCGCTTCTTCGGCCGCACCGAACTCGTGCGCGCCGACCCCGCGCGGGTGTTGGAGATCGACGACCCGCACGACCTGGCCCGCGCCCGCGCGCTGGCCCCGCTGCTGGACGGCGGGCGGAACGCCATAGCCACCGGTCGGCCCGCCGACCAGGAGAGCTACGCGCGCTTCCCCCACTTTCCCGACTATCTGCCCACCCGCGCCGACGTGGACGCGGTGGTGCTCGACTTCGACGGCACCCAGACCGACGACCGGGTGCTCGTCGACTCCGAGGGACGGGAACTCGTCTCGGTCCACCGAGGCGACGGGCTCGGCATCGCCGCCCTGCGCCGCGCCGGGATGCCCCTGTTGATCCTGTCCACGGAGGAGAACCCGGTGGTCGCCGCCCGGGCGCGCAAGCTGCGCATCCCGGTGATGCACGGCGTCGACCGGAAGGACCTCGCGCTCAAGCAGTGGTGCGAGGAAGCAGGAATCGCCCCGGAGCGCGTGCTCTACGCGGGCAACGACGTCAACGACCTGCCGTGCTTTCACCTGGTCGGCTGGCCGGTGGCCGTCGCCTCCGCCCACGACGTCGTGCGCTCCGCCGCCCGCGCTGTCACCTCAGCGCCGGGCGGGGCGGGCGCCGTCCGCGAGATCGCCTCGTGGCTCCTCGGAAAGGAACTGACAGCATGACCGCAGGAAACCGGCTCCGTCAGCTCGGCGACCGCATCGTGGGCCCGGGCCGCCCGGTCTACATCACGGGCGAGATCGGCATCAACCACAACGGCGAGCTGGAGAACGCCTTCGCCCTGATCGACGCCGCCGCCGAGGCCGGCTGCGACGCCGTGAAGTTCCAGAAGCGGACCCCGGAGATCTGCACCCCCCGCGACCAGTGGGACATCGAACGCGACACCCCCTGGGGCCGGATGACGTACATCGACTACCGGCACCGCGTCGAGTTCGGCGCCGACGAGTACCGCGCCATCAACGAGTACTGCGTCAAGCGCGGGCTGCACTGGTTCGCGTCGCCCTGGGACACCGAGGCCGTCGCGTTCCTGGAGGACTTCGACGTCCCCGCCTACAAGGTGGCCTCCGCCTCCCTCACCGACGACGAACTGCTGCGCGCGCTGCGCGCCACCGGCCGCACCGTCATCCTCTCCACCGGGATGTCCACGCCGCAGCAGATCCGGCACGCGGTCGAGGTGCTCGGCAGCGAGAACATCCTGCTCTGCCACGCCACCTCCACCTACCCGGCCAAGGCCGAGGAGCTGAACCTGCGGGTCATCCACACCCTCCAGGCCGAGTACCCCAACGTGCCCATCGGCTACTCGGGCCACGAGACCGGCCTCCAGACCACGCTGGCCGCCGTCGCCCTCGGCGCGGTCTTCGTCGAGCGGCACATCACGCTGGACCGCGCCATGTGGGGCTCCGACCAAGCCGCCTCCGTCGAGCCGCAGGGCCTGACCCGGCTGGTGCGCGACATCCGCACCATCGAGGAGTCCCTGGGCGACGGCGTCAAGCGGGTCTACGAGAGCGAGTTGGGCCCCATGAAGAAGCTGCGCCGGGTGCGGGGCGTGGTCGCCGAGCGCGCCGAGAACGCCCCCGAGCCCGCCTCGGTCTGACCGGCCGGCCCGGCCGAAACCCGACCACAGGGGTCACGGAGAGGTCCATGAGCGCATCCCAGACCAGGACAGCCGAGCCGATCGAGGCGGCGGAGACGCTGGCCTTCGCCGAGAGCCCCGTCCAGCTGCTCAACATCCTGGAGTGGGCCAGCGCCTCCGAGCCGGGCCGCTGCGCGGTGGTCGTCCTACCGCCGCGCGACCCCACCACGCGCGGCCAGCTGCGCCGGATGGCGCGGCTGGCCCGCGAGTCGGGCCACCAGGTCCGCTGGCAGGAGGCGCGCGGCGGCGCGGGTGCGCCGCCCAGGACGCTGGCCGCGCTGGCCGGGCCGCTGCGCCGGGCCCGCCGGCTGGTGGTGGGCGACCCGTTCTCCCGCTACCTCCAGCTGCTGCTGTCGCTCAGCCGCCCACGCGACATCGTGGTGGTCGACGACGGCACGGCGACCATGGAGTTCGTCTCCCAACTCGCCAACGGGGAACGGCTGGTGCGCTGGCACCGGCCGTCCTCCAGGGGCGCGGCCGGGCTGCTCTTCGCGCCGGTCGCGCGCCGGGCGGTGCACCGGCTGAGCCCCGCGCCCGGGCGCACGGTCGAGATCTTCACCTCGATGCCGGTCCGGCCCCTGGAGGGGGTCACCGTCACGGAGAACGCGTTCCCCTGGACCCGGCAGCACTTCGGGCAGCCCCGGGTCACCCGGGGCGCCGACCTGGTCGGCACCTCGCTCGTCGAGACGGGCGTGCTGCGGGAGGACCGCTATCTCGCGGCCGTCACGGACCTGGCCGAGCAGCACGGGGTGACCCGCTACTGGGCCCACCGCAGGGAGAGCGCGGAGAAGCTGCGCAGGCTCGGCGAGCACGCCGGCGTCGAGGTGATCCGCCCCGACCTCCCCCTCGAACTGGTGGCCAGGCGGGGGCCGATAGGTGACACGATCCTGAGCTTCCCGTCGACGGTGGTGCACACGCTGCCCAGGGTGCTGGCCGACACCCAGGTCAGGGTGCTGGTCTGTGACCTGGCCGAAGGGTGGTTCACCGACCGGGTCACGGCCCGCGCCAGCGGGTTCCTCTCCGCGGTGACGGCGACGGCCCGAGGCACCCACGGCCTGGTCTCCCTCCCGGCCCCCCAACCCTGACGGAAACGCTCCGCAGTCGACCACGCGCCGTGGCCCTCCCTGATCCGTTGTCGTCCGCCCCCCGCCGCCCATACTTCGCGCAGTTCCCCGCGCCCCTCAAGGGCCCACCGGCCCCAGGGGCGCGGGGAACTGCGCGGGCAACCGACGACGACCCGCAGTCGACAACGCACCCGCACCACCCCCGAACCGCCGTCGTCCCCGAAAGCGCCGCAGGCAACTTCGGGCAAGATCAGGGCAATCGCGCGCAAGCGCCGATAAGAGAGCACTCATACCCAGTCGTCAGACGACTCAATCGGCGCTCAACGCTTCCGTTGCGTGAACTTTGCATGATCCACGGCACATCGAGGTCTGAACGGGGCTAACCTCGGTCCCGTGAGTGATCTGCTGTCCCCGGAGTCCACCCCCACGACGCTCGACGACGCGCTGCGTGCGGAGCTGATCGCCTTCCGGCGCGACCTCCACCGGCACCCCGAGCTGGGGAACCAGGAGGTACGCACCACGGCCGTGATCAAGGAGCGCCTGGAGCGGGCCGGCCTGGCCCCCCGCGTCCTCGACACCGGCACCGGCCTGGTCTGCGACGTCACGCCACCCGGGGCCAGGGGTGAGATGCTCGCGCTGCGCGCCGACCTCGACGCGTTGCCCATCCCGGACACCAAGACGGTCTCCTACCGTTCCACCGTCCCCGGCCGCGCCCACGCCTGCGGGCACGACGTGCACGCCACCGTCGTGCTCGGCGCCGGCCTCGTGCTGGCCAGGCTGGCCGCCGAGGGCCGGCTCACCCGCCCGGTGCGGCTGATCTTCCAGCCGGCGGAGGAGGTCCTGCCGGGCGGCGCGACGGACGCCATCGAGTCCCGCGTGCTCCAGGGCGTCGGCCGCATCCTGGCGCTGCACTGCGACCCGAAGGTCGAGGCCGGCCGGATCGGCCTGCGCACCGGCGCGATCACCTCCGCCTGCGACCGGATCGAGATCAGCCTCGCCGGCCCCGGCGGCCACACCGCCCGCCCGCAGCTGACCACCGACCTGGTCACGGCGGCGGCCAAGGTCGTCACCGAGGTGCCGGCGCTGCTCAGCCGCCGCGTCGACACCCGCGCCGGCCTCGCCGTCACCTGGGGCCGGCTGACCACCGGCCACGCGCCCAACGTCATCCCGCAGACCGCCGAGCTGTCCGGCACGATGCGCTGCCTGGACCTGGACACCTGGCGGCAGGCGCCCGACCTGGTGCACGCGGCCGTCGACGAGGTGGCCACGCTGTGGCGGGCCAAGTCCGAGATCCAGTACATCCGGGGCGTTCCCCCGGTGGTCAACGACCCCGAGTCCACCGCGCTGTTGGCCGACGCGATGACCGCCAGGTTCGGCGCGGCCGCCGTGGAGTCCACCGAGCAGTCGCTGGGCGGCGAGGACTTCTCCTGGTACCTGGAGCAGGTGCCCGGCGCGATGGCCCGCCTCGGGGTCCGGCCCAGGGGCGACACCTCGACGGCCGCCCGGGACATCCACCAGGGCGACTTCGACGTGGACGAGCACGCCATCTCCGTCGGCGTCGACCTGCTGACGGCCGCGGCCCTCCTCGGCTGAGGAGCTGATCATGACGGTGAACGGGTGGTCCTGGAACGTGACATGGGCCACCCGTCAGTGTTGCGTCCACGTTGCCTTAACACCGATCTGATAACGGGCCGGAACGATGGCTGCCACCCTGTTCTACGCGCGTTACGATCGGCCCAACAGCGCCGTAAGAGGCGCTTTCACACCCGAAGGGATCGGTCCTCTTGCGCCGCGTATCAAGGTTCGCAGCAACGGTCGCCCTCGCCGCGACGCTGGCCCTGACCGCCAGTGCCTGTGGGGAGAGTTCGACCGAGTCCAACGAGAACGAGAACGAGGGAGAGAAGGGGCCCGGCATCGCCTTCGACGTCGGTGGCCGCGACGACCACTCCTTCAACGAGTCGGCCGCGACCGGCGCCGACCGCGCCGGCGAGGCGTTGGGCATCACCCCCGAGTTCCAGACCGCGCGCAACGGCGAGACCAACGCCGACCGCGTGCAGCGCCTCACCGGCCTGGCCAACGCCGGCTACAACCCGGTGATCGGCGTCGGCTACCTCTACGGTGACGCGATCGCCGAGGTCGCCGCCGAGTTCCCCGACACCACCTTCGGCGTGGTGGACGCGGCCCCCGAGGGCGAGAACATCTACAGCATGGTCTTCGCCGAGCACGAGGTGTCCTACCTCGCCGGCGTCGCCGCCGCCCTCAAGTCCGAGACCGGCCGGGTCGGCTTCATCGGCGGCGTGGACAACCCGCTGATCCAGAAGTTCGAGGCCGGCTTCGTCCAGGGCGTCGCCGACACCAACCCGGACGTCGAGGTCGAGGTGGACTACCTCTACGCCGACGACGACCGTGGCTTCGCCGACCCGGCGAAGGCCAGCGAGAAGGCCAACGCCATGCTCGGCCGGGACGTCGACGTCATCTACACCGCCGCCGGCTCCTCCGGCTCCGGCTCCATCGAGCAGGTCGCCGGCGTCGAGGGCGCCTGGGCGATCGGCGTGGACTCCGACCAGTACCAACAGCCCGGCCTCGCCGAGTACCAGGACTCCATCCTGACCTCCGGCGTCAAGCGGGTCGACGTGGCCGTCGAGGACCTCATCACCGCCGTGCACAACGGCGAGGCCCCGTCCGGCATCCACGAGTACACGCTGGCCGAGAACGGCGTGGAACTGGCCACCTCCGGCGGGTTCATCGACGACATCCAGGACGAGATCGACGCCGCCACCGAGCGCATCGTCAACGGCGAGATCACCGTCGCCAGCACCCCGTGACACCCGCCGGCGCCCGCGCCCCCGCCCCACGCCGGGGCGGACGGCGCGGGCGTCGGCGAGTTCGGGGTCCGCTTCCTCGACGGGCCGGCGACGGCCCGCTCCCCACGCGGTACCGTCTGCCCCACCCGTCCCGCCCAACCCCCGTGCGGGGCCCGCTCCTTCGCTCCCGAGGAGAGTGCGTCATCCCAGCCTCCAGCAGCCGGCGCCCGGCCGCCGAGGACGCCGGCACCCCCGACGTCCCCGCGGTGGCCCTGCGCGGCATCACCAAACGCTTCCCCGGCGTGGTCGCCAACCACGACATCGACATCACCGTGCGGCGCGGCACCGTGCACGCCCTGGTCGGCGAGAACGGTGCCGGCAAGTCCACCCTGATGAAGATCCTCTACGGGATGCAGCGCCCCGACGAGGGCACCATCGAGATCGACGGGCGGCGGGTCTCGTTCAAGGGCCCGGCCGAGGCCATCGCCTGCGGGATCGGCATGGTGCACCAGCACTTCATGCTCGCCGACAACCTGACCGTGCTGGAGAACGTGGTGCTGGGCGCCGAGAAGGCGCACGGCATCGGCTCCCGCGCCCGCCGCCGGATCGCCGAGCTCTCCGAGACCTACGGGCTGAACGTCCGCCCCGACGTCCTCGTCGAGGACATCGGCGTCGCCGACCGGCAGCGCGTGGAGATCCTCAAGGTCCTCTACCGGGGCGCCCGCACCCTGATCCTCGACGAGCCGACGGCCGTGCTGGTGCCGCAGGAGGTGGACGCGCTCTTCCACAACCTGCGCGGCCTCACCGCCGAGGGCCTGACCGTGCTGTTCATCTCGCACAAGCTGGGCGAGGTGCTGTCGGTCGCCGACGAGATCACGGTGATCCGGCGCGGCACCACCGTCGGCAGCGTGCTGCCGGCGGACACCAACCCGAAGCAGCTCGCCGAGCTGATGGTCGGCAGCGAACTGCCGACGCCCGCCACCCGCGAGTCCACCGTCACCGACGAGCCGATGCTCACCGTCTCCGGGCTGCACCTGTCGGGCACCGACTCCGACGGGCTGCGCCGCGAGGTGCTGGCCGACATCGACTTCACCATCCACCGGGGCGAGGTGCTGGGCATCGCCGGCGTGGAGGGCAACGGGCAGGCCGAGCTGGTCGAGGCCGTGATGGGCGTGCGCGTCCCGGACGGCGGGACGATCACGCTGGACGGCGAGGAGATCTCCGGCGCCTCGACGCGGCGCCGCCGCGAGGCCGGCATCGGCTACGTTCCCGAGGACCGGCACCGGCACGGGCTGCTGCTGGACGCCCCGCTGTGGGAGAACCGGATGCTGGGCCATGTCACCGAGGCGCCCAACTCCCGTGGCCCGTGGCTGACGGCGGCCGCCGCCAGGGCCGACACCCGGCGCATCGTCGAGGAGTACGACGTGCGCACGCCCGGGATCGAGGTCACGGCCGGCTCGCTCTCCGGCGGCAACCAGCAGAAGCTGATCGTCGGCCGGGAGATGAGCCATCGCCCCAAGGTGCTGATCGCGGCCCACCCCACGCGCGGCGTGGACGTCGGCGCGCAGGCCCGGATCTGGGACGAGATCCGCCGCGCCCGGCACGAGGGCCTGGCCGTGCTGCTGATCTCGGCCGACCTGGACGAGCTGATCGGGCTCTCCGACAGCCTGCGGGTGATGTACCGGGGCCGGCTGGTCGCGGACGCGGACCCCGCCACCATCACCCCCGAGGAGCTGGGCACCGCCATGACCGGCACCGCCAGCGGCCATCTGACGGCCGAGCAGGGCGAGACGGGTTCCGACGCGGGGTCGGACCCCGCGTCCGGCGCGGAGTCCGGCGACTCCGAGCGACCCGAAGGACCCGAGGGAGGCGCGCGATGACCGTCGGAAAGCCCGGGTTCGTCGCCGGCCGGCTGAACGAGCGGCAGCGCGAGAAGCTGATCCTCGGCGTGGCCGCCCCACTGCTGGCGCTGCTCACCGCGATGGCCATCACCTCGCTGGTGATGGTCGTGACCGGCGACAACCCGTTCACCGCGTTCTCCGTGATGTTCGACTTCGGCATCAAGAGCGACAGCCAGGTCTGGATCATCAACAAGGCGATCCCGTACTACCTCTCGGCGGTCGCCGTCGCCATCGGCTTCCGGATGAACCTCTTCAACATCGGGGTCGACGGCCAGTACCGGGTCGCCGCGTTCTTCGCCGCCGTGGTCGGCGGGGCGCTCAGCCTGCCCGGCTTCGTGCAGATCCCGGTGATCCTGCTGGTCGCGATGGTCTGCGGCGGCATCTGGGCCGGCATCGCCGGCTACCTCAAGGCGACCAGGGGTGTCAGCGAGGTGATCACCACCATCATGCTGAACTTCATCGCCGGCTCGCTGATCGCCTACTTCCTCCAGGAGGGGCGGCTCGCCGAGCGCGAGGGCAACATCGTGCACACCCCGGACATCCCGGGCTCCAGTTACTTCTTCGAGTTCGCGACCAGCGTGCAGCCCATCCACGGCACGGTGCTGATCGCGGTGCTGATCGGCGCGGCCTACTGGTTCGTGCTGACCCGCACCCGCTTCGGGTTCGACCTGCGGGCGGTGGGCCGTTCCGAGTCGGCCGCCGAGGCCAGCGGCGTGAGCGTGACCCGCACCGTGGTCACCGCGATGCTGCTGTCCGGCGCGGTCGCCGGCCTGGTGGGGATGCCGACGCTGCTCAACGAGTCGGGCAACTACGGCAACGACTTCCCCGAGGGCCTCGGCTTCACCGGCATCGCCATCGCGCTGCTGGGCCGCAACCACGCGATCGGCATGGGCTTCGCCGCGCTGCTGTGGGCGTTCCTCGAACGCACCGGCACCCAGCTGGAGTTCGAGGGCTTCGACCAGGAGATCGTCGGGGTGATGCAGGGCGTCATCGTGCTCTCCGTGGTCGTCGCCTACGAGCTGGTGCGCCGCTGGGGCGTGCGCCGCCAGCAACGCCTGGTCGGCGAGAAGCTCGCCCAGGCGCGGAAGAGCGACAACGACCAGGCGGAGGTGTCCGCGTGACCACCACCCTGAACGCCCTCGCCGAACGGGTCCGTGGCCCGGTGGAGGGCGGCCGGCGCGGCCTGACCTATCCGATGGCGTTGCTGCTGGTCGCCGGCGCGCTGCTGCTGCTCTCGCTGGTCCGCGTGATCACCGACGAGAACAGCCTCACCGGCACCGACCAGTGGGTCTCGGCGATGACCTTCGCCGTGCCGATCGGCCTGGCCGGGCTGGGCGGGCTGTGGGCCGAGCGCTCCGGCGTGATCAACATCGGCCTCGAAGGCATGATGATGCTCGGCCTGTTCGCCGCCGGCTGGATCGGCTGGCAGCACGGGCCGTGGGCGGCGGTGGCCGCCGGCATCGTGGGCGGCGCGCTGGGCGGGCTGGTGCACGCGGTCGCGACCGTGACCTTCGGCGTCGACCACATCGTCTCCGGCGTCGCCATCAACATCCTGGCGCTGGGCGTGGTGCAGTTCCTCGCCAAGCAGTGGTTCGGCGGCGAGGGCAGCGAGGCGGCGGCGGCCGGCGGCAACGACAAGCAGTCGCCGCCGATGGAACGCATCGAGCCGTTCAGCGTGCCCGGCCTCTCCGACTGGCTGGGCGACCTGGCCGACAAGCACTGGTTCCTGGTCTCGGACACCGCCGGCATCGCGCGCGCCCTGGTGCACAACGTGTCCTGGCTGACGGTGCTCGCCGTGCTGCTGTTCGTCGGCACCTACCTGCTGCTGTGGCGCACCTCGTTCGGGCTGCGGCTGCGGTCCTGCGGCGAGAACCCGCAGGCCACCGAGTCGCTCGGGGTCAACGTCTACCTCTACAAGTACCTGGCCCTCGCGGTCTCCGGCGGCCTCGCCGGCCTGGGCGGCGCCTATCTCGCGGTGCTGATCCGGATGTACCAGGACGGGCAGACCGGCGGGCGCGGCTATCTGGGCCTGGCCACCATGATCTTCGGCAACTGGCGGCCCGGCGGGGTCGCGGCCGGCGCCGGCCTGTTCGGCTTCATGGACGCGCTCCAGACCAGGGGCGGCGGCGCGGTGGTCCACGCGACGCTGCTGCTCTTCGCGCTGCTGCTGCTGGGGCTCTCCGTCTGGCAGTACCTGCGGGGCCGTAGGGTGGTGGCGTTCGCGCTGGCCGGCACCGCCGTGCTGCTGTGGGCCTGGTACGCGGCCACCGACACGATGCCGCTGGAACTGGTCACCGCCAGCCCGTATCTGACGACCCTGCTGGTGCTGACGCTCTTCGCGCAACGGCTGCGCGTGCCACGGGCGGTCGGCAAGCCCTACCGACGAGGACAGGACAGTTGACCGCCGAATCCGCCGCCCCCGACTGGGACGCGCTCCGCGCGGCGGCCCGGGACGCCAGGTCCCGGGCCTACGCCCCCTACTCGAAGTACCCGGTCGGGGCCGCCGCGCTGGTGGACGACGGCCGCACGGTCGTCGGCTGCAACGTGGAGAACGCCTCCTACGGCCTGACGCTCTGCGCCGAGTGCGGCCTGGTCTCCGCGCTGCACGCCTCGGGCGGTGGCCGGCTGACGCACTTCACCTGCCGCAACGGCTCCGACGCGACCATTACCCCGTGCGGCCGCTGCCGGCAGCTGCTGATGGAGCACGGCGGCCCCGAGCTGCTGGTCGACCTGCCCGGCGGGCCCCGCCCGCTGGCCGAACTCCTCCCCGACTCCTGGGACTTCGACGACCGCCCCTGACCGCCACTCTCACCTCCACGGACGCGCATCTGACATGGACGTCATCTCGATCATCCGCACCAAACGCGACGGCGGGGCGCTCAGCGACGCCCAGATCGACTGGGTGGTGGCCGCCTACACCGCCGGCGACGTCGCCGACGAGCAGATGTCGGCGCTGGCCATGGCCATCCTGCTCAACGGGATGGAGCGCCGGGAGATCGCCCGCTGGACGGCGGCCATGATCGCCTCGGGGGAGCGGATGGACTTCCGCGCGCTGTCCCGCCCGACGGTGGACAAGCACTCGACGGGCGGCGTCGGCGACAAGATCACCCTGCCGTTGGCGCCGCTGGTCGCCGCCTGCGGCGCGGCCGTTCCCCAGCTGTCGGGCCGGGGCCTCGGGCACACCGGCGGCACCCTCGACAAGCTGGAGTCCATCCCGGGCTGGCGGGCCCGGCTGGACAACGCCCAGCTGCTGCGGGTCCTCGACGAGGTGGGCGCCGTGGTCTGCGCGGCGGGGGAGGGGCTGGCCCCGGCCGACCGCAAGCTCTACGCGCTGCGGGACGTCACCGGGACCGTGGAGTCGCTGCCGCTGATCGCCTCCTCGATCATGTCGAAGAAGATCGCCGAGGGCACCGGCTCGCTGGTCCTCGACGTCAAGGTGGGCTCGGGCGCCTTCATGAAGACCCTCGACGACGCGCGGGCGTTGGCCGAGACCATGGTCGGTCTCGGCACCGACCACGGGGTGCGCACCGTCGCCCTGCTCACCGACATGTCCACGCCGCTGGGCCGCACCGCCGGCAACGCCCTTGAGGTCGCCGAGTCCGTCGAGGTGCTGGCCGGCGGCGGCCCGAGGGACGTCGTCGACCTGACGCTGGCGCTGGCCAGGGAGATGCTGGACGCCGCCGGGCTGCCGGACGCCGACCCGGAGCGGGCGCTGGCCGACGGCTCGGCGATGGACCACTGGCGGCGGATGATCGCCGCCCAGGGCGGCGATCCGGACGCGCCGCTGCCGACCGCGCGGGAACAGCACGTGGTGCCGGCCCCGGCCAGCGGGGTGCTGGCCACCCTCGACGCCTACGCCGTGGGCCTGGCCGCCTGGCGGCTGGGCGCCGGTCGGGCCCGCAAGGAGGAGGGCGTGCAGGCGGCGGCCGGTGTCGAACTCCACGCCAAGCCGGGCGAGTCGGTGGTGGAGGGTGCCCCCCTGATGACCCTCCACACCGACACGCCCGAGCGGTTCGAGGCGGCGCTTCAGGCGCTGACCGGGGAGGCGATCCGGGTGCTGCCGGCGGCCGAGGCCGGGACCGGGACTCCGCCGCCCACCGTGCTGGACCGCATCGCCTGACGGGGCGCGCGTCCCCGGACCACCGGCGGGCGGCCCGGCGCCGCCGTCAGGGCGCGGCGCGCCCGCGCCGGATGGCCGACCGGCTTCGCGCCGGATCGGCTCCGCACCGCGCCGGATCGCCCGACCGGCTCCGCACCGGATCGGCGGCAGTGCGCCGCGCGCCCGTGCCGGATGGCCGGACCGGCTTCGCGCCGGACCGGCTCCGCACCACGCAGGCGCCGCCGGCTTCGCGCCGCGCTCCGGCTCGCTCAGTGCCCGAACTGCCCGGGCTGGTAGTCGCCGGCCGGCGTCCGCGCGATGACGTTGAGCCGGTTGAACGCGTTGATCAGGGCGATCAGCCCGGCCAGCGCGGTCAGCTGCTCCTCGTCGTAGTGCTGCGCCGCCCGCGCCCACACCTCGTCGCTGACGCCGCCCGCCCCGTCCGCGATCCTGGTGCCCTCCTCGGCCAGCTCCAGCGCGGCGCGCTCGGCGGCGGTGAAGACCGTGGCCTCCCGCCAGGTCGCGACCAGGTGGAGCCGCACCGCCGACTCGCCGGCCGCCGCGGCCTCCTTGGTGTGCATGTCGGTGCAGAAGCCGCAGCCGTTGATCTGGCTGGCGCGGATCTTCACCAGCTCCTGGGTGCTGGCCGGCAGGTCCGTGCCCGCGATCGCCTGGTTCGCCCCGACCAGATGCTTGCCGATCCTGGCGGCCAGCTCGTTCCCGAACATGTTGAGACGCGCGTCCATGGGGTGACTCCCTCGTCGTTGCCGAACGGTCTGCGGCGCCGTCGCTTCCGACGCCCTCACCCCTTTAAGACCACGTCAGCCGCCGGAATGTGACACGTTCCGGCGTGACCCCCGTCTCGTCCTGTCGCACAACGCTCCGCGCGCGCCCCCGAGTTGTTCGCGCGCCCCGTCGGCCCGCTGGCGCGCGCTGGCGCATCCCCGCGCGCCGGCGGGACGGCGTTTGCCGGATCGTGGCGTGAGCGCCGTCCGGAATGTCGGATTCCTTGGCATGATCGGCCGTTGTGGCTAGTACGCTTTGCCGTGGCATCGAAGGAACGAGACGGCGGGAGGTGTTGCTGCGATGCGCAGTGAACCTCCCAGTCATCCACCGCGCCACGCTCTTCCGCCCAGGTAGCGACACCACCTGGGGCGCTGGGCGTGTGCGCGCACACCGGATGTCCGTGGCCGCTTCTCGTTCCCAGGGGGTTCCCCCGTCATGACGCACCTTCCCATGCTCTTGGACGAGCAGGACCTGGCCGGCGCCCTGGAGTGGCTGGAGACCCAGCCGCCCTACGCCATCGCGGACGAGATCGCCCGCATGGACGCCGTGCAGTCCGTCATCACCTTCCGCTTGCTGGACAAGGACCGCGCCCTCGAGGTGTTCGAGGAGCTGGACCCGGTCGACCAGCAGGAGATCCTCCAGGGCCTGCGGGACCAGGCGTTCCGCGACCTGGTCGAACACATGGACCCCGACGACCGGGCCCGGATGCTCAAGGAGGCCCCGGCCAAGGTCGCCAAGCGCGTGCTCGCCGGACTCAGCGCCCACGAACGGCAGATGACCGCCGCGCTGCTGGGCTACCCGGAGGGCTCCGTCGGCCGCTTCATGACGCCCGAGACCGTCGCCCTCCAGCAGGAGTTGACGGTCGGGCAGGCGCTGGAGGTGGTGCGCCGCAGGGGCGGCAACGCCGAGACGATCTACACCCTGCCCGTCGTCGACCGGGGCCGGCGGCTGACCGGCATCGTCGAGCTGCGCGAACTGGTCCTCAGCGAGCCGGGCGCGATGGTCTCCGACCTGGTGGTGACCGCGCCGCCGATGGCCAGGGCCACCGAGCCGGCCGAGGACGCCGCCCGGCTGATGCGCGAGACCAACGTCCTCGACCTGCCGGTGGTGGACAGCGAGGACCGCCTCGTCGGCCTGCTGACCAGCGACGACGCGTTCGAGGTCATCGAGGCGGCGGACACCGAGGACGTCGCCCGCCAGGCCGGCTCCGAGCCGCTGGAGCGGCACTACATGTCGGCCAGCGTCTTCCGGCTCTCCCGCACCCGGATGATGTGGCTGATGCTGCTGCTGGTCGCGGCCACGCTGACCGTCTCGGTCACCCGCCTCTACGAGGCCGAGCTGGAGGCCGTCACCCAACTCGCGCTCTTCGTCCCGCTGTTGATCGGCACCGGCGGAAACGCCGGCGCCCAGGCCGCCACGGCGGCCGTCCGCGCGCTGGCCGTCGGCGAGGTCCGCACCTCCGACCTGTTCCGGGTCATCTGGCGCGAGTGCCGCACCGGGCTGCTGCTGGGCGCGATGCTGGCGGTGGTGGGCTTCCTGGTCGGGATGTTCTTCGTCGACCCGGACGTGGCCGCCGTGGTCGGCCTCACCCTGATCGTGATCTGCGCCTGGGCCTCCACGGTCGGCGGGATGATGCCGCTGCTCGCGAAGAAGCTCCGCATCGACCCGGCCGTCGTCTCCGCGCCCATGGTGACCACCCTGGTGGACGCCACGGGCCTGGTGATCTACTTCAGCACGGCCAAGGTGGTGCTGGGCATCTAGGGACCCGGTTATCCAGAGCGCCGGAACGGTGGGGAACGATGACCCGTGTGCTGCTGACCGGGGCGGCCGTACTCGATGTCGCGTCCGGCCGGACCGAACGGGCCGATGTGCTGCTGGAGGGCGAACGCATCGCCGCCGTGGGCACCGGGCTTGACGGCGACGCGGCCGTGGACTGCGCCGGCGGGCTGCTGGTGCCGGGCTTTGTCGACTGCCACGCGCATGTCTGCCTGGGCGCCTCGCTGGGCGCGCACGACGCGCCGGAGGCGCGGCCGCGTTCGCTGCGCGCCCTCTCGGCGGTGCCGGCGCTGCGCGCGCTGCTCGACCAGGGGATCACCACCGTGCGCGACGCCTGGGGCGCGGACGCGGGGCTGCGGATCGCCCTGGAACGCGGCTGGTTCGAGGGGCCGGAGGTGTTGCTCTCGCTCCGGCAGGTGTGCACCACGGGTGGCATCGGCGACCACTGGGCGCCGCGCTACGGGCCCGTCGACAGCTTCGGCGATCCCGCGCTGCCCGATCCCGTCTTCGACGGCCCCGACCAGGCGCGCGCCGCCGTGCGCCGGATGGTGCGCGCCGGGGCGGACTGGATCAAGGTGACCGCGACCGGCTCGCTGTCCCTGGGGCGCGGCGTTCACGACCTTCAACTCACCGACGCCGAACTGTGCGCCGTCGTCGACGAGGCCCAACGGCAGGGCGGGCGGGGCGTGATGGTGCACGCGCATGGCGCGCGCGCCGCCGAACAGGCCGCCCGCGCCGGCGCGCGCAGCGTGGAACACGGCACGTTCCTCGACGAACGCGCCGTCTCGGCGATGGCCGAGGCCGGCACCTGGCTCGTTCCGACGCTCTCCACCTCGCACGGGGAGCCGACGGCGCACGCCGCCGACCACCGGCGCGCCGTCCAACTCGCCCTGGCCGCCGGCGTTCCCGTCGCCATGGGCACGGACGCGCCGGTGCGGCCCTATGCGGAGGCGCTGCGCGAGATCCACTATCTGGCCGAGGCCGGCCTCGGCCAGGCCGGCGCGCTGCGCGCGGCCACGCTGGACGCGGCGCGGCTGCTCCGACTCCAGGACGACCGGGGCGAGATAGCCGTTGGCAAGCGCGCCGACCTGGTGCTGCTCGCCGGCACCGACCTGGCGACGGAGTCCCTGGCCGCCCGCGTCCGCGCGGTCTGGCGCGGGGGCCGCGAGGCCGCGCGGCCTCGCGGCTGACGGGGCGGCCGCGCCGGCCGCGTGGTCGATGGGGGCGTGGTCGATGGGGGGCGTGGTGGGTGCGGTTCAGCGCAGGGCCTGGAACTCGGTGGTGAGGTCGACGGTGGTGCACCGTTTGAGCTCGGTGACGAGTTGGCTGGCGAGGAACCAGGGGAGGGCTGGGTGGGTGTAGGGGAGGTGGAGGTCGTGGTGGGGTTGGAGTCGGGCGGCGGGGGTGAGGGTGTAGAGGGTGCCGAAGACGCCCCAGACCCTTGGGCGTCGGGAGCGGATGGCGGTGGGGCGGGTGAGGTGGGGGCAGTGGTGGGTGGCGAGTTGGGCGCAGGGCAGGCAGAGCGGTGGCTTGGTGACCAGGGCCCCTTCGAACCCGGCGCGGTCGGTGTCGGTGTCGGTGTCGCCGTTGTGGTCGTGGTCGGCGTTGAGGAGGAAGAGCCAGCCGTCGCGGTTGTGGCTGGCGGGCTGGGCGCAGACCTGGCACAGCCGGTGTTCCATCGTGCGGCGTTGGCGGTTGGGGTGGAGGGCCTGGAAGTCGGGCTTGCCGGCGCCGGGGTCCTGGCGGACGCGGCCCCACAGCACGCCGTGGGCGTCGCGGTCGGTGGGCGTCTCGTCGGGGTAGCGGATGCCGGCGAAGTCGGGGCGTAGGACGATGCGGGAGGCGGTGACGTCCTCGCCGGTCCAGTGGGTGGCGTAGGGGACAGGGACCTGACGCGGCCCCCAGGTGGTGACGTCGTCGCGGGGGAGCAGATCGGGCATGGCGAGTCGGCCTTTCGAGAGGGGACGGGACGTGTTCCGTCGGGTGGAGTGGGGCCGGTGATCGGCGGTGGCCTCGCCTCGTCTGTCACAACTCACGGACGCTGCGTAGCTACACGAGAGATGATCGTCAGCGGCGCATCGCGGCACTAGGCCAAGGCGCGGCCATTGGTGGCCACTTCAAGGCCAGGAGAGGTGATGTCGGCGGTGACGGCTCAGACTGGGGACATGTACGGCAACCACGCGTTGCGCTCGGCCAGGTTGCGCCGTGGCTGGCGTTCGGGCGAGGCGGCGTCCCGGGGAGTGTCGGCGGCGGGACGTGAGGCGCTTGACGACCCCCACTTCGAGGTCTCGCCCCGAACCTGGCGACGTTGGGAGTCCGCCCGCCCCGGGTGGCCCCGTGAGGACTACGCGACGGCCCTCCACGCGGCTTTCGGACGCTGGCCGGAGGATCTCGGCTTCGTGCCGCCCGAGGGATGGGCCCGAGCGGAACCCGGTGTGAAGGACGAGGACGGGAGCGATGAGGTGAACCGGCGCGCGTTCGTGTCGGTCGCTGCGGCGGCCCTGACCGTTGGCCCGACTCCGGCGAAGCACGTCGATCCGGCGCTCATCGACTATTTCGAACAGCAACTGGCGGGGCACTACCGGGCGGACATGCTGCTTGGTCCCCACGATCTGATCGGTACCGTCTCCGCGCAGTACGAGCTGATCGACCGCCTGGTGCGCTCGGCGGTGGGCGAGACTCGGCCTGGGCTTCTGCGCGTCGGAGTCGCGTACGCCGCGCTGGTGGGCTGGCTCTACCAGGACGCCGGCGACTTGGCGGGCGCGACGTTCTGGCGAGGCGTCACCCAGGAGGTGGCGATGCGATCGCGCGATCCCCAACTGATCGGTTACAGCCTGGTCAACCAGGCGCAGGTGCGCACGGACCTGGGGGACGGAGCGGGGGTGGTCGACCTGTGCGAGGCGACCCTGGAAGACAGCCGGAAGCTGACGGCCAAGGTGAAGGTGTTGGCCCTGCAACAGAACGCGCACGGTGCCTCGCTCATGGGAGATCGGACGGCGGTCGACGGCCTGATCGATCAGGCGGCGAAGCTGCTGCCGCACGTGGACGATGAACTGTCGTGGGGCAACGCCTGCCGTCGAACGCCTGGTTACCTGGAGATCCAGCGGGCCACCTGCTACGGACGGCTGGGTTTGGGACGAGAGGCCGGGGCACTGTGGGATCAGGTGCTCGCCGACGTGCCCGCGACGGCTCGGCGGGATCGGGGCGTCTACCTCGCGCGCCGTGCCCGCGCGGCGGCGACGGAGCGGGACCCGGACCGTGCGGTGGTCGCGGCACGGGAGGCCACCCGGATCGCGCTGGACACGGGGTCACTGCGAATGCGACGCGAACTGACGGCGTTGGAAGGGGCGATGCGGCCATGGCGGGGATCTGCTGCGGGTAGGGACCTCGCCGACGTGTTGGGGCCGTTGGACGGAAGGGGATGACATGAGTGGAACGCCCGTTCCGTTGACCGAGACGGAGATCGGTGAGCGGCTGGCGCGGGTTCCGGGGTGGCGGCGGGAGGGGGAGGCGATCACCCGCACGTTCGGCATCCGGTACCACGGGGGTGTGGCGTTGATCGTTCATGTGGCGGACATCGAGCGGCTGATCGGCCACCATGCGGACATCGACCTGCGGTGGGATCGCGTACGGTTCGCGATCACCACGCACGACGCGGGCAACCGTCTGACGGCCGCCGACTTCGACCTCGCCGCCCGCATCGACGACATTGCCGCAGCGCACAGAGCGACGGCCGCATAGGGGACGCGGCCTCGTCAACGGCGCTGGCCACTACGGGTGTTCGGGGCGTCGTGGACGTCGCGGATAGGCTGAGGGCGGCGGACAGGCAGGAGCGGGGCTTCGTTCGTTCGCAGGCCTGAGCGTGGTGGAGGAGAACGATGTCCGAGTTCACGGTGGTGCCTGTTGCCCGGGTGGTGGGTGGGCGGGTCGAGCCGACGGATGACTACTGGGGTGGCACGCGGGCGATCGTGCGGATCGACTCCGAGCGGTTCGGTGCGGGGTCTGTCGTCGGGTTGGAGGAGTTCTCGCACCTTGAGGTCGTCTACCGATTCCATCTGACCGAGGTGGACGGGCCGGTCGAGCCTCACTCCGAGGTCCGGCATCCCAGGAACAACCCGGCCTGGCCGGCCACCGGCATCTTCGCCCAGCGGAACATGCTGCGCCTCAACTCGCTGGGCGTCTCCCGTTGCCGCCTGCTGAAGGTCGACGGGCTCGACCTCCATGTCGAGGATCTCGACGCCGTGGACGGCACGCCCGTCCTCGACATCAAGCCCTGGGTCGCGGAGCTGGGTCCGCGCGGCGAGGTGCGTCAACCGGCCTGGCCCACCGAGATGTTGGCCGACTACTACGCCCCCGGGCACGACGGCCGGGACTGATCGCGCGGCGCGCCCCGGCGTGGGCCGGGGCGCCTTGTCGGCGGCCGGCTGCCAGCCGCTGCCCGGGGCCATGATGTCCTCGCCGTACACGGCGTCGTTTAGGTCGCCCACCATCGGCTCGATGCCCAGTGTGGCCGTGTCTCCGCCCTGGCCGGGTTCCGGGTCAGCCCCGCGCCCCGGTGCCCCCGCCGCGGCGAGCCGTACCGCGATCGTGCCCCCGATGAAGCCGGTGGCGCCGGTGGCGCCGGTGACGAGAATCCGCATGAAGCCTCCTGGGCGTGGGCCCGAGCCGACGGTGGGGAACGGGCGGGCGGCGCAAGGTGGTTGCGGGCGCCGGTTAAGTACGAGCAGCGGTAGCCCGCGCGGCATGGCGAGTGAAGCGGTCACTGAGACCCGATGGTTGTCCGGGCCGTTGATCTCTCGGGCGAAACCTCATCAGACCTTGATGACCGTGACCTGATCGCCACAGAGGGCCAGCAGGTCGTCCGGGTCGGAGGTGAGCACGGTCGCTCGTCCGGAAGTGGCGAGAACGGTCGCGGCGAACATGGCGTCGATGGCGTGCTTGTGTCCGTGAAGTCCCGCCCGGCTCAGGAGAGTTGTGGCGCGGCGAGCGATGGGCTCCGTCACGGGCTCGACGATCAGGCGGGACAGCGTCCACGCCAGGGCAGCGTGGTTGACGCGTGGGTGGGCCACTTCGACGAGAGTGGCTGCCGAGGTGATCACGCGAAGGTCGTGGCGGCGCGCGAGGGCCAGCCAGGCGTTCACTGTTCGGTCGCGCTGGACGGCCTTGGCCAAGCCCTCGCAGTCCAGCGCCAGTGTGCCACCCATCGTGGGGCGGGGCCGGGTCATGCGGCGTTCGTCCGGCCCTGCCTCTGCTCACGTCGCGCCTGTTCCAGCTGATCTTCCAGGGCGTCGATCTCCTCCTCGGTGATCGGCCCGTGCTCGGCCTCACCCGCGGCGATCAGCTCGTCGAGCTTGTCGCGCTCGATCTGCCGGGCCACGGCGGCGGTGACGTAGGACGAGAGGCCGGACGGTCCGCCGCGGGCGCGGGCGGCCTCCGCGATGTCACGTGGCATCGTGATGGAGTACTTGCCGGTGGGCTCGCTCATACTCGTTATGCTACCGCTCATCCCACCCAGCTTTCCCCTGTCGAACCGTGAGCACCGGGGGCGGCCCCGACCGCCGTCCCCGGTGCCCGGGTCCGGGTGGGGCCGGGGCTCAGGCCGCCAGGCCCGGCTCCAGCGTGGCCGCCGGCGCGGTGCGGGCACGGGCCGTCGCGTAGAGGGTGATCAACCCGGTGGTCACCAGCGCCACCAGCGCGAACGCCACGAGGCCCGACCACTCGGCCCGGTGGTAGACCGCCGCGCCCGCCGTTCCGCCGACGCTGGCGCCCAGGTAGTACGCGACCTGGTAGAGCGCGGACGCCTGGGCCCTGCCGTGGGTGGCGACCCGGCTCACCGAGCCGGAGGCGACCGCGTGGCCGAAGAAGAACCCGCCGGTGATCAGCACCAACCCGGCCAGCACGGCCGGCAGCGAAGCGGTCAGCGTCAGCAGCAGGCCGACGACCGTGGTGCCGATCGCCACATAGAGCGCGCCGCGCCGGCCCAGCCGGCCCAGCACCGGGCCGGAGACGGCGGAGGAGACCGTGCCCACCAGGTAGATCACGAAGACCGAGCCGGCGAGCCCGGCCGACAGGCCGAACGGCTCGGCGACCAGCCGGAACCCGATCACCGTGTACACCGCGCTGAACGCCGCCATCAGCAGCAGCCCGATCGCGTACAGCCGCAGCAGCAGCGGCCGGCGCAGGTGCCCGACGACCGAGTCCAGCACAGCCCGGGGCCGCAGCGAGGCCGGGGTGAAGAACCGCGCCTTCGGCAGCAGCAGCCGGAAGGTCAACGCGGCGACCACCGCCAACGCGGCCACCGCCGCCAGCGCCGCGCGCCAGCCAGCGCCCTCGGCCACCCAGCCGGTGAGCACCCGCCCCGACATGCCGCCCACGCTGTTGCCCGCGATGAACAGGCCGATCGCGCCGACCGTCGCCCGCGCATCCAACTCCTCGGAGAGATACGCCACCGCCGACGCCGGGATGCCCGCGATCGCCGCGCCCTGGAGCGCGCGCAGCGCGATCAGGCTGTTCAGGTCGGGCGCCAGCGGCAGCAGCAGCGCCAGCCCGGCGGCCGTCGCGACGGAGACGGTCATCAGCCGCACGCGGCCGAACCGTTCCGACAGCGTGGACAGCGGCACCACGGCCAGGGCCAGCCCGACGGTGGTGGCCGAGACGGTCCAGCTGGCCCGGTCGGGCGAGACCGCGTAGGCGGCCGCGATGTCCGGCAGCAGGGCCTGGGTGGAGAACAGCATCGCGAAGGTCGCCATGCCGATGGCGAAGAGCGCCAGGTTGATCCGGGTGCGTTGTGGGTGAACGAACGGCGGAGCTGAGGCTCCCGAGGTGGCGGGAGCCCTGGTATCGACGGTGGGCATGGCTCGAACGTACGGCGGCGCTCTTATGACGTCCAATGCGAGAAGGTGCCAGAATCGATGCACTGTCGTATGACCGCAGGAGGGAGGGGTTCGTGTCATCGTTCCGCAACGGGAAAGACACTTCCGTAACGGGGTCTGGGTCTGGGTCTGGGGCGGGGTCGGGTTCCGGGTCGGGTTCCGGGTCGGGTTCCGGGCCCGGTGGCGAGGGGGGCGCGGCGCCGGCCGCCGAGGTCGCGGAGCTGGCGGCGGACGCGCCGGCGGCGCTGCTGGCGCCCCGGCTGGCGCAGTTCGCCGGGGTCGCCCGGCATGAACACATCACCCAGGCGGCGCGGGAGTTGGGCGTTCCCCAGCCGACGCTCAGCCGGGCCATCGCCCGCCTGGAGGCCGACCTCGGCGTGGACCTGCTGGCCCGGCACGGCCGCACCGTCTCCCTCACGCCGGTGGGCCGCGCGTTCGCCCGTTCCGTGGAACGCGCGCTCGCCGACGTCGCCCGCGCCGCCGAGACCGCGCGCGCCGACGCGGACCCGGGCGCCGGCAAGGTCGCCTTCGGCTTCCTGCACACCATGGGCCCGGAGACCATGCCCGCGCTGATCCGCGCGTTCCGGGAGACCCACCCGAGGGTCAGGTTCGCGCTGGTGCAGAGCTACGGCGAGGACATGATCGAACGGATGCGGGCCGGCGAACTGGACCTCTGCCTCACCTCGCCCGTCCCCGACGCCCCCGACCTGGTCACCAGACGGCTCGACGAACAGCGGCTCTCCCTCGTCGTCCCCACCGACCACCGGCTCGCCGGCCGCCGCCGCGTCCGGCTCGCGGAGACCGCCGAGGAGTCTTTCGTCACCCTGGAACCGGGGTACGGGCTGCGCCGGCTCACGGACGCGCTCTGCGCGCAGGCCGGGTTCCGGCCACGCATCGCGTTCGAGGGCGAGGAGCCGGAGACGCTGCGCGGGCTGGTCGCGGCCGGGCTCGGGGTGGCGCTGCTGCCGCCACCGACCGTGCCCAGGCCGGGAGTTCACGACCTGACCGTCACGGCGCCGCGCGCGGTGCGGGAGATCGGCGTGGCCTGGATGGCCGGCCGCCCGGAGACGGCGCCGGTGACGGCCTTCCGCCGCTTTCTGCTCAGCCGCAGGGGGGCGCTCACCTCGGGGTGAGCGCCCCACGGGGCGGGGGCCGCCGGGCCCTGGGGGCCCGGGCGGCCTGGGCGGCCGGCCGGGCGTGGGCGGACCGGTTGGCTCTGATGGGGCGCTTTTAGCGAGCCGGTGCTGGTCGACGAGACGCGTGGTCGGTTGCGGGTGGGGTGAGGGTTGCTCGCGCAGTTCCCCGCGCCCCTGGGGTGGGTGGGCGTTTAGGGGGCGCGGGGAACTGCGCGATGTATGGGGGACGGGGCGCAGGCGGCAACGGTGAGGGGGTGGGCAGGCGCGTGGTCGGGTGCGGGTCCCGCGCCCCTGGGGTGGGTGGGCGTTTAGGGGGCGCGGGGAACTGCGCGATGTATGGGGGACGGGGCGCAGGCGGCAACGGTGAGGGGGTGGGCAGGCGCGTGGTCGGGTGCGGGTCCCGCGCCCCTGGGGTGGGTGGGCGTTTGGGGGCGCGGGGAACTGCGCGACGTTTGGGGGGTGGGCCGCTCCGGAGCCGGCGCCCTGCGGGCCGGGCCCGCTCCATGTCCCGGGCCGCGCCCGGGACATGGTTCGCTCACACCTCCGCGTTCATCACCGCCGTGACATAGGCATCCAGTCGTTCCGCCACCGCGCCCGGCGTCAGCTCGGTCCGCCCCGCCTCGCGCCAAGGACCCGAGACCAACGACACCTCCTCCGACAGCGCCAGCGCGTCCCGCACCCGCCAGTACCGCCGTTCGCGTTCGGACGCCGCCAACACCCCGCCGGCCTCCTCGTACGCGTCGGCGAACCGGAAACCCCACTCCGGGCCGTGCAGCACCGCGAGGTTGGTCGCGCAGTGCGCTACGTCGAAGTCCGCCGGGCCCCAGGACGGCGTCGCCCAGTCGACGACCCCGGTGATCCGGGCGGCGGACGGCGAGCCCGCCGGCGGAACGTCGAACAGCACGTTGCCCGGCTGGAAGTCCCGGTGCAGGAACCGCCCCTCGTAGGCGGGCGCCGGCTCGCGGATCAGGTCGATCGCCGCAGTCCACGCCGCCGCGTCGCCGCCCGGCGGAACGACGACCGTGTCGGCGGTCGTCAACGCCCGGTACTCCCGGGGCCGTTGGGCCGGCCGCACCGCGTGGATCGCCACGAGCTGCCGCGCCAGCAGCGGGACGCGGGCCGCCACCCCCGCGTCGTCGAGGACCGTCCGGCCGGGCAGCCGCGTCATGAGCAACGAGGGGAACTCGCAGTGCGCGGCGGTCGGATCGACCGCGACCAGCGCGGGGGCCGGCACGTCGGTCCCCGCGAGCAGGGTCAGGGCACCGGCCTCCCGGTGCAACCAGTCGTCGGCGTCGTCCGCGTCGACGACGGTCCGCAGCACCAGGTGACGGGTGTCGCCGTTCGGCGCGCGAACGGTCAGCCGCCGCATCTCGGCGGTGATCCCGCCGCGCAGCGCCTCGGTCCCGGTGATCCGTTCGCCGGCCGCCAGGTGCCGGTTGCCCCAGGCCAACGTCAACGGCCGGACGCTCGCCGCCGGGCTGTCAGGGAACTCCTCGTGTGCGGACACCCGGCCAGCACACCAGCCGAACGGGGCCGCCCGCAAAGAGTTTCACCGGATGCCCCCCCGGCGACGCCCCCCAACCCCAACCCCAACTCACAGCCGGTACCCCGCTGTCCACCTCCGGCCGCCCTTTCCCTCCGGCCCGCCGCAGGCGCCACCCGGCAACGGCGCCCCGCCGTCCACCACCCCGCCGCTCCCGAGGCCCGCCGCCAGGCCGATCTACGCGCGTAGGAAGTACAGTTGACCCGTGACCTCCCAGACCCCCCAAACCCCCGAAGCCCCGCGCGGGCCGGCGCCCGCGCGGGGCCCCGCGTCCGCTGACCGTTCCGCCCCGCCGTCCGTCCGGGCCTCCCTGCGGGCCTCCGTCCGGGCCTCGGCGCCGACCGAGGAGCAGATCCGGCTGGCGCCCAAGGCGCTGCTCCACGACCATCTGGACGGCGGGCTGCGGCCCGCCACCGTCGTCGAACTCGCCCGCGAGCAGGGGTACTCGGAGCTGCCGACCGAGGACCCGGACGCGCTGCGCGCGTGGTTCCTGGCGGCGGCCGACTCCGGTTCGTTGGAGCGGTACCTGGAAACCTTCGCGCACACCACCGCCGTGATGCAGAGCGCCGAGGCGCTGCGCCGGGTCGCGGCCGAGTGTGTCGAGGACCTGGCCGAGGACGGCGTGGTCTACGCGGAGGTCCGCTACGCGCCGGAGCAACACCTCGCCGGCGGGCTGACGTTGACCGAGGTCGTCGAGGCGGTCAACGCCGGCTTCCGGGAGGGGGAGCGGCGGGCCGTGGCCAGCGGGCGGCGGATTCGGGTGGGGGCGCTGCTGACCGCGATGCGGCACGCGGCCCGTTCGTTGGAGATCGCCGAACTGGCCAACGAACACCGGGAGTCGGGCGTGGTCGGCTTCGACATCGCGGGCGCCGAGGCCGGCTTCCCGCCCACCCGGCACCTGGACGCGTTCGAGTTCCTCAAGCGGGAGAACAACCACTTCACGATCCACGCCGGCGAGGCGTTCGGCCTGCCGTCCATCTGGCAGGCGCTCCAGTGGTGCGGTGCGGACCGGCTGGGGCACGGGGTGCGGATCATCGACGACATCGAGGTCGCCGAGGACGGATCGGTGCGGCTGGGCCGGCTGGCGGCCTATGTGCGGGACAAGCGCATCCCGCTGGAGCTGTGCCCGACCTCCAACCTCCAGACCGGCGCCGCCCGTTCGTACGCCGAGCATCCGATCGGACTGCTGCGCCGGCTGCACTTCCGGGCCACGGTCAACACCGACAACCGGTTGATGAGTGACACCAGCCTGAGTCGCGAATTCACCCATCTGGTACAGGCATTCGGCTACACGCTGGACGACCTTCAGTGGTTCACGGTCAATGCGATGAAGTCCGCATTCATTCCTTTCGACGAACGTCTCGCCCTCATCAATGACGTGATCAAGCCCGGATACGCGGCGCTGCGCTCCGCATGGCTGTTCCATAACGAGCGCGAACTACCGTCCTGAGCTGCGGTTTCGCGGAACGGGTGGGGCGGGCGCCGGTCGGGTGCGCGCTCGGCCGGTGGGGTGAGTTTCGAGCGGCGGCACACTTTTCGATTCATTGCCACGGCGGGTTTTCCCTGGCTACCTTCGGGCTCGCCGCTCACCAAACACACCCAAGGAAGTCCAACTGATGAAGCACGCAACCGCCAAGACGCTCGGTGTGGCCGCCCTCGGTGCCGCGTTCGCCGCGACCGCTGCCGGCTCCGCCTCCGCCATGAGCCTCAACGAGGGCCTGGCGTCGGCCACGGGCGAGGTGGCGAACTCCGTTCCGGTCCAGGACACCGTGGACCAGGTGGCGGGCCAGGAGGTCGGCGGCGTCAGCGAGCAGCTGCTGGAGGCGACTCCGACCAACGGCGCGCTGAACGCCGCCACCGAGACCCTCACCCACACCACCGGCGTCGCGGACGCCACCAACCTGCTCGGTGGCCTGGCCCCCGGCGCGCTCGGCACGGTCGACAGCCTCGGCGGCGTCTCCGGCGCGGCCGGCACCGTGACCGGCGCGCTCGGCGCCCTCGGCTGACGTCAGGCCATCGGCTGACCCTCCAGAGACCGCCCCGCGCTCGGTCCTAGTCTCCTCCTTGCGCCTGGGGCCTCCCGACCGCCGCCGATCGGTGGTCGGGCAAGGGCCGCACTGCCCCCGCCACCCCCGGGGAGTGCGGCCCTTCGCGTTGCCGCGGCCGGGGCGTTCCCTCGGGGCGGCGTCAACCCGTCGCCTCCAGCGGGGTGTTGACCGCCGGCTCGTGGGCCGCTGCGGGGCGCCGCTCGCCCGGGAGGTGCTGCGGCTGGTGTTGCGGCGGGTGCGGCGGCTGGTGCTGCGGCGGGTGCTGGGGGCGGGGAACGGGCGGTCCTGCGGGGCGCGTTCCTGGCGTCGTCCGGTGCCCGGCGTGGGTCCTGGGGCGGCAGGCCGCGCGGGGAACGGGCGGCGTCGTCGGGGCCCGGCCGGCCGCCGGCGGCTCGGACGGCGGCTCGAACGGCGGCGCGGCGAGCGGCGCGAACCGGCGCAGCGGCCCGTAGCAGAGCTGATGGGTCAGGGCCACGCCCACGGTGTTGAGGAGCACCGAGTCGATGTCGCTGACCCGGCTGGGCGTCAACGTCTGGCCGCACTCGAGCGCGAGAGAGACCATCGTGCCGACGAACACCGTGCGGGCCAGCGACATCAGCCGCCCGCCGCCGAGTTGGGCGCCGACCAGCGGCAGCAGCACGCCGAGCGGGGCAAGGCGCAGCAGCCCGGCGGCCAGGGTGCGGCCGGCCTCCTCGGGCCCGCGCGCGAGGTCGGAGCGGATGGTGGAGAGCGGTTCGAGGTTGGCGGGGGAGACCCACAACATGCTCAACGGGCGCAGCGCCAGCCAGGTGACCAGGCCCAGGTAGCCGAGCAGGAGGACCGAGGCGGCCAGCCGGGCCCGTGCGGGGACGCGTGGGCGGCGCCCGCTCGTCTCCCCTCCCCGGGCGGGGCGCTCGGCGGGGCGGTTGCCGGCGGGTGGCGTCGGCTCGGCTGAGCCCGCAGGAAGTGGCCGCACGCAGAGAGGGACGCCCGCCCGCGCGAGCCCGGTTCCCCGGCACCACTGTGAGCTGGGCCCCACCGCAGCACCGGGGCCGCGAGCCCCCAGGGCCCCGGCCGAACGCCCGCCGAGGGTCCGGTCGAACGCCCGCCGGGCCTAGCCGAAGCTGCGGGCGCCCTCCGGGCTGCGCATCGCCGCCCGGCACGAGTAGGTGTGCGGCTTGTCGGACTCGGCCCCTGACCCGGCCGGCCCGCCGAGGGTGACCTTGTCGCCGCCGCTGCCGAGCGAGGCGCTGTTGGCGAAGGTGCAGATGATCTGCGTGAGGGCCAGCTCGTCGATCTCGCTGGGCCGCCGATTGAGCCGGACCACCCGGTCGCCGTCGCCCTCGACCGGCGGCTCGATCCGCAGGTTCGAGGGCACGGCGCTGGTGAACCCGGCGGTGCGCTCGGCCTCTTCGGGCTCGGCCTGGAGCTGGTCGAGCAGCGTGACGGCGACGCCCGTGCGGTCCTGCGCCTCGTCGAGCGGCTCGGACAGGACCCGCGCCACGGACTCCACCCGCTGCCCGCAGACCAGATAGACCTCGGTGTGGTAGTCGCCCCTGGGCGGCGCGTCGCAGGAGGCCCGGGTGGGCGCGGGGCCCGCGTCCACCGGAACGTCCGTCTCCCTGATGCCGCAGCCGGCCGTGGCCGCGACCGCGAGCAGCCCGGCGAGGAGCGGCAGTGCCGCGCCCCGGTGTCCGCCGCCCCTCACCGCCGGTCCTCCTCCGTCGTGCCGTCCGTCGTGCCGTCGTGTGCCTCGTCGCCGCTGTTCCCGCCGCTCCCGCCGCTCCCGCCGTCCGCGTGGGGCCCGTCGTCCCGTGGCCCGTTCCCGCCCCGGTCCTCCTCGCTGCCGCGCGGCCTCGGCGTGGTCAACGGCCCCCGTCCGCCGGCCCGTTGGCCACCGTCCGGGGACCGGCCGCCGTCCGGGGCCTGGTCGGTGTCGGGGTCGTCGTCGGCACGGTCCTCGGGGAGGCCCGGGTCGTGCGGCAGCCGCAGGGTGAAGACCGCGCCGCCCGCCGGGTCGTTGTGCACGGTGATGTCGCCGCCGTGCAGATGGGCGTTCTCCAGCGCGATGGAGAGCCCGAGGCCGCTGCCGTCCGAGCGCGGCCGGGACGCGGACGCCTTGTAGAAGCGGTCGAAGACGTGCGGCAACACGTCCTCCGGTATGCCGGGCCCCTGGTCCGCCACCTCCACGCTGACCAGCCGGCCGCCGTCGCCCGCCCCGTTCTCGTTCCCGTCACCGTCGTCGGAGACGTGTTCGCGGACCGTGACCCGGACCGGGGAGCCGCCGTGCTTGAGGGCGTTGCCGATCAGGTTCGCCAGGATCACGTCCAGCCGGCGCGGGTCGAGCCGTGCCGTGATGGAGCGGTCCGCGTCCAGGTGCACCGCGTCCAGCCAGGCGCGGGCGTCGATGCAGGCGGTGACCTGGTCGGCTATGTTCACGTCGTCCAGCACCATCTTGGCGGTCCCCGCGTCGAACCTGGTGACCTCCATCAGGTTCTCCACCAGGTCGTTGAGCCGCCGGGTCTCGCTGACCACCAGCTGCACGGCCGGCGCGATGCGCGGGTCGAGGGTCTCGACCTCGTCCTCCAGCAGCTCCGTCATCGCCGTGATCGCGGTCATCGGGGTCCGCAGCTCGTGCGACATGTCGGCGACGAAGCGGCGGCTGGCGGTCTCCCGTTCGCTGAGGTCCTCGACCTGGGCCTCCAGGGATGCCGCCGCGTTGTTGAACGTCCGGGTCAGCTCGGCCAGTTCGTCGGCGCCGCGCACCGCGAGGCGGGTGTCGAGCTTGCCCTCGCCCAGCCGCCGCGCCGCGTTGCTCAGCCGCTGCACCGGGCGCAGCACCATGGTCGCCGCGCCCTGCGCCAGCAGCACGGAGCCGATCACCGCCAGCGCGGTGGCCACGCCCAGCGAGACGGCGAGGGAGTTGAGGTCGTCCCGCTCGGGCGCCAGCGAGGCGAGCAGATAGCCGGTGGGGCCGCCGCCGATCACCTGGGCGCCGCCGATGAGATACGGGTCGCCGTCGATCTTGATCCGCTGCCAGTACAGGTGGTGGGCGTCCTCCTCGGGCTCGCCCTCCCTGCGGTCCGAGACGGCGTCCCGCAGCGAGGCGGGGATCATCTCGTGGACGAAGTGGTCGGGGTCGGACTCGGCGCGGCAGTCCTCCTCGGTGATCCGGTCGTCCTCCAGGATCACCTCGTAGTTGAAGGTGCGGTTGGCCACCTTGGTGGCCATGATCTGGAGGGCCTCGCAGGTGGGGCGGTCCGGCAGCGCGCCGGCGCGGTCGCCGAGCGCCTGGCTGAAGTCGCTGAGCGCCGAGTCCTGGGCGCGGGTGAGCACCGCGTCGCGGTTGAGCCAGTACGCGATGCCGGAGACGGAGACGGCGGCCGCGAGGGCGACCAGCGCGAACACCGTGACCAGGCGCAGCCGCAGGCTGGTCAGGTTCAGCAGGGTCCGCGCCCAGCCGCGCACCCGTCCCCCGGGGCGGGCGGTGTCGCCGGCCCCGCGCCGCAGTCCGTTCATCAGCCGCGCTCCCGGCGCGGGCCCACCCGCGCGACCATCAGGGGGCGTCCAGCCGGTAGCCCACGCCGCGCACCGTGCGGATCAGCTTCGGCGAGGACGGCACGTCCTCGACCTTGGCGCGCAGCCGCTGCACACACGCGTCGACCAGCCGGGAGTCGCCGAGGTAGTCGTGTTCCCAGACCAGCCGCAGCAACTGCTGCCGGGAGAGCGCCTGCCCGGGCCGGCGGCTCAGCTCCAGCAGCAGGCGCAGCTCGGTCGGGGTGAGTTGCAGGTCGACGCCGTCCTTGGTGACGGTCATGGCGGAGCGGTCGATCACCAACGAGCCGAACGTCACCGCGTCGTTGGACTCCCGCTCGCCCCGGCGCATCACCGCGCGGATGCGGGCGTCGAGGACCCGGCCCTGCACCGGCTTGACCACGTAGTCGTCGGCGCCGGACTCCAGGCCGACCACCACGTCGATGTCGTCGCTGCGCGCGGTGAGCAGGATGATGGGCAGCTGATCGGTGCGCCGGATGCGACGGCACACCTCAAAGCCGTCGATGCCGGGCAGCATGACGTCGAGCACGATCAGATCCGGACGCTGCTCGCGCAGGGACTGGAGGCCGTCCTCGCCCGTGGGCGCGGTCACCACCCGGTGACCCTGGCGGGTCAGACTCATCTCCAGGGCCGTGCGTACCGCCTCGTCGTCCTCGATCAGCAACAGGAAAGCCACACGGCTCATTGTGGCCCATGAACCGTACGGAGTTCGACCGTCGGTATCTGAGGTCTGGCCCACAGGTTCCGGGTGCCGGTCGGGTGGGTCGTTGAACGCTCAACTCCCTTGTGGCGGGGGCGACTCGTGGGTAACCGTGCGGGGCCGTCGGCGCTGTGACACCGCTGTGACAGTTGGGGGACCCGGTCATGAAACTGGCCCGGCAAGGTATTTCGCATCGGACCTCGGACCGGCACAGGACGACCTTCACGATGGGGGAAGCGGATGAGCGTCACGTACCACACCACCGGCTCGGCGGTGAATGACACGCACGCCACCGCATCGATGGTTCCCGTCCGGCACGGGGAGAAGTCCGGTGTCGCGCATCGGCATGGGGGTCGTCGCGGCACCGGGCACCAGCGCCCGTCGCATCTCAGCGCGGTGGGCGTCACGGGGGGTTGTGCGGGGGGCGCGCGGCGCGAGGGGGCCACGGAGGCGGAATTCACCGCCTATGTGCGCGAGCGCCGCGCCTCCCTGTACGCCACGGCCTACCACCTCACGGGGGACCGGCACGAGGCGGAGGACCTGCTCCAGAGCGCGTTGCTCTCCACGTACCGCGCCTGGGACCGGATCAGCGACAAGGCCGCCGTCGGCGGGTACCTGCGTCGCACCATGACCAATCTGCACATCAGCGCCTGGCGGCGGCGGAAGCTCAACGAGTACCCGACCGAGGAGCTGCCGGAGGCGCCCGGCGAGCAGGAGCCCATGCGCGGCACGGAGTTGCGCACGGTGCTCTGGCAGGCGCTGGCCCGGCTGCCCGAGCAGCAGCGCACCATGCTGGTGCTCCGCTACTACGAGGGGCAGACGGACCCGGAGATCGCGGAGACGCTGAACATCAGCGTCGGCACCGTGAAGAGCAGCATCTGGCGCACCCTGCGCCGGCTGCGCGAGGACCGGGTCCTGAGCCTGGGGCAGGGCCAGGAGGAGTCCTTCGGCGAACTGGTCGCGTAGCGGCCGGCCGCCGGAGGCGGGGGGAAACGGGGGAACAACGGGGGATCACGGGGGTGACCGGGGGATAACGGGGGAAACAGGGGGAAACCGAGGGGCGTGGGGAGCGCCCGGAGGGGAGCACGGGGGAACGCGGGGGCGCGAGTCCGGTCGGCCGGGGGGTCTGGCCAGACCCGCGCCCCCGCTCTCGCGTTGCGCGGCGCGCGGGGGAGGGGGCGCCGCCCACCGTGACTGCACAATGACTGCATTGACCTACCGTGCTGTCATGACCGCTTTCACCATCAGGGACGTACCCGACGACGTCGCCTCCCGGCTCAAGATCCGCGCCGCGGAAGCCGGTCAGTCGCTCCAGTCCTAACTGCTCGGGCTCGTCACCCGGGAGGCCACGCAACCCACGCTCGCCGAGATCGCGCAGCGCGCCGAGCGGTACGCGACCAGTGACATCGACGGCGACCAGCTGCTCGCACTCATCGACGAGCGACGAACCGCGCGTTGATCGTCATCGACTCCTCGGCCGTCGTCATGTTCCTGGTCGACGGCGGGGCCATCGGCCGGGAGATCCGCGCCCGCGTCGCCCAGGAAGACACCCTGCACGCTCCCCACCTGCTGGACACCGAAGTCGCGTCCGCGCTCCTGGGTATGGCGCGCGGCACAGGGAACGGGACCCCGAAGCTCGACAGGGGTCTGCTGGACGAGCACATCAGGACGTACAGCGCCCTCCGCATCGATCGGCACGAGGCCATGCCCCTGCTGCCGCGCGTCCGGGTCCTGCACGCCAACGTGTCCGCCTCCGACACCACCTATGTCGCCCTCGCCGAGACCCTCGGCATCCCCTTCGTCACCGTGGACGCCAGAATCAAGCGGGGCATCCGGAAGCCGCGCTGCCTGATCGAGGTCATCGGCGCGGAACACGCCTGAGGCCCCGCCCCGTTCACACCCCCGTCGGGTGCCAGACCGTCTTGGTCTCCAGGAAGCCCAACAGCCGGTCCGTGCCCGGCGGCGCCGTGAAGTCCTCGGACGGGTCGGGGCGGCGCACCCGCTTCAGGTTCTCCGCCGCCAGCACCTCCAGCTCGGTCGCCAACTCGGCGTCCGCGCCGGCCAGGTCGATCGCGTTGACGTCCTGGTGGGCGGCCAGCGGCCGGCCCAGCTCGGCCGTCGCGCCGCTGAGCACGTTGACCACCCCGCCCGGCACATCCGACGTGGCCAGCGCCTCGGCCAGCGACAGCGCCGGCAGCGGCGCGCGTTCGGAGGCGACGACCACCGCCACGTTCCCCGTGGTCAGCACCGGCGCCAGCACCGAGACCAAGCCCAGAAGCGAGGAGTCCCGGGGCGCCAACACCGCGACCACGCCCGTCGGTTCGGGCGTCGAGAGGTTGAAGTAGGGCCCGGCCACCGGGTTGGCGCCGCCGGCGACCTGCGCCACCTTGTCCGCCCAGCCGGCGTACCAGACCAGCCGATCCACGGTCGCGTCCACCACGGCCGCCGCCTTCGACCGCGACAGCCCGTCGGCCGCCGCGACCTCCGCGCGGAACTGGTCCCCGCGCCCCTGCACCATCTCCGCGATCCGGTAGAGCACCTGCCCCCGGTTGTAGGCGGTCGCGCCCGACCAGCGCGGGAACGCCTTCCTGGCCGCGACCACCGCGTCCCGCGCGTCCTTGCGCGAGGCCAGCGGTGCGTTGGCCAGCCAGCGGCCCTTCGCGTCGGTCACCTCGTACACCCGCCCGCTCTCGGACCGGGGGAACGCGCCCCCCACGAACAGCTTGTAGGTCTTGAGGACCGGCAGCGGCTCAGACATCGAGGTAGGCCTCCAGACCGTGACGGCCACCCTCGCGGCCGTAGCCCGACTCCTGGTACCCGCCGAACGGCGAGGTCGGGTCGAACTTGTTGAACGTGTTGGACCAGATCACGCCCGCGCGCAGCCGGTTCGCCATCCACAGGCTGCGCGAGCCCTTCTCCGTCCAGATGCCGGCGGAGAGCCCGTACGGCGTGTTGTTCGCCTTCTCCACCGCCTCCTGCGGGGTGCGGAACGTCAGCACCGACAGCACCGGGCCGAAGATCTCCTCCCGCGCGATCCGGTGCGCCTGTGTCACCCCGGTGAACAGCGTCGGCGCGAACCAGTAGCCGGTGGACGGCAGTTCACAGGACGGCGCCCAGCGCTCCGCGCCCTCCGCCTCGCCCGCGTCCGCCAACTCCCTGATGCGGGCGAGCTGTTCGGCCGAGTTGATGGCGCCGATGTCGGTGTTCTTGTCCAACGGGTCCCCCACCCGCAGCGTGCTCATCCGCGCCTTCAGCGCCGCCAGCAGCTCGTCGGCCACCGACTCCTGCACCAGCAACCGGGAGCCCGCACAGCACACATGCCCCTGGTTGAAGAAGATGCCCTGGACGATGCCCTCCACGGCCTGGTCCAGCGCCGCGTCGTCGAAGACGATGTGCGCCGCCTTGCCGCCCAGCTCCAGCGTGACCCGCTTGTGCGAGCCGGCCACCGTGCGCGCGATCGCCTTGCCCACCTCCGTCGAGCCGGTGAACGCCACCTTGTCGATGCCCGGGTGCGCCACCAGCGCCGCGCCCGTCGCGCCGTCCCCCGTCAGGATGTTGAGCACCCCGGGCGGCAGCCCCGCCTGCTGGCAGATCCGCGCGAACAGCAGCGCCGTCAGCGGCGTGGTCTCCGCCGGCTTGAGCACCATCGTGTTGCCCGTCGCCAGCGCCGGCGCGACCTTCCACGCCAGCATCAACAGCGGGAAGTTCCACGGGATCACCCCGCCGGCCACGCCCAACGGCCGGGGCGCCGGGCCGAATCCGGCGTGCTCCAGCTTGTCGGCCCAGCCCGCGTAGTAGAAGAAGTGCGCCGCGACCAGCGGCAGGTCCACGTCCCGCGACTCCCGGATCGGCTTGCCGTTGTCCAACGACTCCAGCACCGCCAGCTCGCGGGAGCGCTCCTGCACCAACCTGGCGATGCGGAACAGGTACTTGGCGCGCTCCGAGCCCGGCAGCGCCGACCAGCTCGCGAACGCCTTCCGCGCGGAGCGGACGGCCGCGTCCACGTCCTCGGCGCCCGCGTTGGCAACCTCCGAAAGCACCTCCTCGCTGGCCGGCGCGACCGTCTTGAAGACCGCCTCGTCGGCCGCCGGCCTGAACTCCCCGTCCACGAACAGCCCGTGCGAGGCCGGGATGTCCACGATCGCCCGGGACTCGGGCGCCGGCGCGTAGTCGAACGTCATCGTCGCTCAGTCCACCGTCACATAGTCGGGGCCCGAGTACCGTCCGGTACCGAGCTTCTGACGCTGCATCAGCAGGTCGTTCAGCAGGCTGGAGGCGCCGAACCTGAACCACTCCGGGCTCAGCCAGTCAGGCCCCGCCGTCTCGTTCACCAACACCAGGAACTTCAGCGCGTCCTTGGCGGTGCGGATGCCACCGGCCGGCTTCACCCCGATCTGCCGCCCGGTCGCGGCACGGAAGTCCCGCACCGCCTGGAGCATCAACAGGGTGTTGGCTGGCGTGGCGTTGACCCCGACCTTGCCGGTCGAGGTCTTGATGAAGTCGGCGCCGGCCAGCATCGCCAGCCAGGAGGCGCGGCGGATGTTGTCGTAGGTGGCCAACTCCCCGTTCTCCAGGATGACCTTGAGGTGCGCGTCGCCGCACGCCGCTCGGACCGCCACGATCTCCTCGTAGACCGAGAGGTAGCGGCCGGCCAGGAACGCGCCCCGGTCGATGACCATGTCCACCTCGTCGGCGCCGGCCGCGACCGCCTCGGCGACGTCGGCCAGCTTCACGGAACGGGCGGCGCGGCCGGCCGGGAACGCCGTGGCCACCGACGCCACCGCGATGCCGCTGCCCGCCAGGGCCTCCTTCGCGACGGCGACCAGGTCGGAGTAGACGCAGATCGCGGCGACCCGGGGCGTGGAACGGTCGGTCGGGTCCGGGTTGCGGCCCTTGGCGCACAGCGCCCGCACCTTGCCCGGGGTGTCGGCGCCCTCCAGCGTGGTCAGGTCGATCATGGAGATCGCCAGGTCCAACGCGTACACCTTGGCCGTCGTCTTGATCGAACGCGTCCCCAGCGCGCCGGCGCGGGCCTCAAGACCCACCGCGTCGACCCCGGGGAGCCCGTGCAGGAAGCGGCGCAGCGCCGCGTCGGACGCGGTCACGTCCGCCAGCGTCTCGGCCTTCGAAGACATGGTCACCAGACGAGCATATCTACGCGCGTAGTGGCATGTCATCCCCGGCGACGGATTCGAGCCGGCGGCCGGGGGCCCGTGGCACCTCTCCGAACGGCGCGGCGCCCGGGTCCCGGCGCCCGTCCCGAGCGGCCAGGGAACTATGGCATAACGGTCGGTTGAAGCCTGGCGGGTCTCCGGCAGAATCGGGGGCATGACGAGTGAGCCCGAGAAGTACGCCGACCGCATCTACCGTTCCGGTTCGGCGCTGGTCGCCGGGGTGGTGCTGCTCGGCCTGGTGGGCTGGCTCGCCGGCGACGCGCTGCTGCGCGGCGACGGCCGCACGCCGGTGACCGCCGCCTCCACCCTCCTCTTCGTGGCCCCGCTGGTGATCGCGTTCACCCTGCGGCCCGCTGTCTTCGCCTCCGACGAACGGCTCCGGGTGCGCAACCCGTTCCGCACCATCACCGCCCCCTGGAGCGCCGTCGAGACCATCCACGCCGGCTACTCAACGGAGTTGGTGGCCGGCGGGGTCAAGTACCAGCTGTGGGCGATCCCGGTCTCGCTGCGCGCCAGGTCCAAGGCCAACCGCCGCCGGGAGAACGCGGAGGCCGGGCGCGCGCCCCGCACGTTCCTCGGCCTGGGCGGCCCGATCGGCGGCGCGGCCGACGTGGACGCCGCGCGCCCGGCGCCCGGCGACATGGCCGTCGCGGAACTCCGCGAACTCGCCGAGCGGCACGGCCGGGACGAGGCCGCGCGGGGCGCGTCGTCCTCGCGGGGCGAGAACGGGGACGCCGGGGAGAACGGGGACGCCGGGGAGAACGGTGCGGACGAGGGGAACGGGCGCGGCGAGGTCGTGGTGCGCTGGAGCTACGAGATCCTCGCGCCGCTGGCCCTGGGCGGCGTGGCGCTGCTGGTGCTCTGGCTGACGTCCTGACCCGCTGACCTGTTGACCTGCCGAGGCGGTGAACCTGGCCGGTTCCGGCGGCGGTTGGCCGGAACCACCCGGTGGACCGCTTCCCTTTGGCGGGGGTTCTCCCGCCGTACCCCGATCGTCCGTAGGGTCCTTCGCGCCCGGGGTCGTCCCCAGGCTCCCTGGACACCGAGCCGATCGAGGTGTGTTGACCGATGCGCGTACGTTCCCTCGCCGTTCCGTTGACGGCGGCCACGGCCGTCGTCCTGACCAGCCTGGTCGCCGTGGACTCCGCCCCGACGCCCACCGCCGACGCGGCCGAGGCCGCCGCCGAGGTCGCCGCCGAGGTCGCCGGGCGGGGCGGCGGCCACCACCGTGAGGTGCCCGTCGTCGCGCACCGGGGCGCGCCCCGGCACGCGCCGGAGGAGACCGCGGCCGCCTACCGCGAGGCGCTCGCCCAGGGCGCCGAAGTGCTGGAGGGCGACGTCCAGTTGACCGCCGACGGCGAACTCGTCCTGGTCCACGACGACACCCTGGAGCGGACCACCAACGTCGAGGAGGTCTTCCCCGAGCGGGCCGGCGCGGACGTCGGGGCGTTCACCCTGGCCGAGATCAGGCGGCTGGACGCCGGGTCCTGGCATCGCGAGGAGTACGCGGGGGAGCGGGTGCCCACCGTCGAGGAGATCCTCCGCCTGAACCGGGGCCGCGCCGCGTTCACCTTCGAGCTGAAGGCGCCGGAGAAGAGCCCGGGGGTGGCCACCAAGCTCGCCGAACTCCTCGACGAGTACGGCTACGACGACGACTCAACGACCCGCTCCGGCGCGTTCCGCGTCATGGTCCACTCGCGGGACCAGGACGCGCTGCGGGAGTTCGGGTCGGTGCTGCCGGACGTTCCCCTGGCGTACCTCACGGGCGGCGCGATGCTCGGCGACGAGGAACTGGCCGAGCTGGCCGAGTGGACCGTCGGCGTCTTCGCCGACCCGCGCGTGACCAGCGCGGCGGACGTCGAACGCGCCCACGACGCCGGCCTGTTGGTCTACAACGACCCGGTCGACAGCCCCGAGCAGCTGGCGATGACCCTGGACCAGGGGTACGACTACCTGGTCACCAACCTCACCGACACGGCCCGCCGCGTCCGCGACGGGCGCGACCCGGAGCCGCGCGCGGCCGGCGTGGTCGTGGACCACGTCTACCCCAACCCCTCGGGCGACGACATGCGGCCCGAGGAGTCGGAGTACGTCGCCCTGCGCAACACGACGAACCGCCCGATCGACGTCTCCGGCCACTACCTGCGCGACGGCGCGGGCAACGTGCGGGTGATCATCGGCGACGGCTATGTCGTGCAGCCCGGCAGCCTGCTGCGCGTCCACATCGGCTCCGGGGCCAACACCGCGACCGACTTCCACGCGGGCCTGGAGACGGCGATCCTCAACAACACGGTGGGCGACACGATCCAGTACTACAACGAGCGGCATGTGATCGAGGACGTCTACTCGTACATCGCGCCGCCGGTGGCGTAGTCCGCCGGGTCGCCTGCGGCGGGGGCGCCTGCGGCGGGCTTGGGGGAGCGGCGTCGGCCGCTGGACGGCTGGACGGCTGGGCGCGCCGGCGCTCCGCGCTGGCTGGGCCGGGCGCCGTGGCCGGGCGTCGGGCCCGGGGGTGTGGTTGGCCGGCCGGCGGGCGGCTGAGCGCCGTGCCCGGCGTGTGGTGCGGTCGCCTGCGGCGGGCTATGGGGAGCGGCGCCCGGGCGGACCCGGACGCCCACCGGGTCGGCGACTGGCGGCTGTTCACCCGGCGGCCCCTGGGTGCTTGGCCTGCCGGCCGGCCGGCTGTCAATCGGTGGCGGCGGTCGGGCGTCGGGCCCGGGGGTGTGGTTGGCCGGCCGACCGGTCGGGGCGGCCGGCTGACCGGCCGGCGGGCGGCTGAGCGCCGTGCCCGGGTGTGCGGCGTGGTCGCCTGCGGCGGGCTTTGGGGAGGCGCCGCCGGCCGCTGGCCGGCGGGGCACCGTGGCCGGGCGCATCGCCCGTGTGGGCTCGGCCCGTCGGCCGGGGGATGGTTGGGCGCATCGGTCGGATGTGCGGCTCGGCCTGCCGGTCTGGCGGAGGCGCCCGTCGCCGGTGCCGCGGGCCAACGGCCGGCGGACCGCCGCCTCGGCGCCAGCCGCCTCGCCGCACCGCCGGCTCGTGGTGCGGTCGCAGGTTTCTGACGGGCGCACCCGGCCCGGAGGGCATCGTCAGGTGCCGGGCCGAGAAGTTTCGCCGGGCACCGGCACGGACGGCTACGACAGCGCGGGGCGAGGGGCCTCAGGCACTGGCCCCGCCGGCCTCGACAGACACCGGCGCGGCGGACTTCTTCGGGCACCGGCCCCGGCATACACCCGCTTCGGGCGGCTCCGGCAGAGGCCGGCGGGCCCGGGCCCGGGGCGTTGGTGTCTGTCCCACTGGCCCGGCGGGGCGCGCCGTCGTACGGCGCCCGCCGGCGGTCGGCGTGGCGGGTGTCGTCCTCACGCCGGGGCACCGCGTGCCCCGGCGGCGGCGAGCCGCCGGGCTACTCCGTCGGCAGGCCCGCCCGGTCGGCCAGGTCTCGGCGCAGGGTTGCCAGGGTCCGCGCCGCCACGGCGCGGGCCGCCGGCAGGGCGGCCGGGTCGGCGGCGGGGACGACGACCTCCAGATAGCACTTGATCTTCGGCTCGGTGCCCGAGGGCCGGACCACCACCCGCGCCGCCGCCACCGGGCCCCCGCCGGCCAGGCGGTAGCGGAGGCCGTCGGTCGGCGGCAGTTCGGGCGTGCCGTCGCGCAGGTCGTCGGCCGCCGCGACCGGCAGCCCGGCCAGCTCGCTCGGCGGGTCCGCGCGCAGCCGGCGCATCGCGTCGGCGATCAGCGACAGGTCGGCGACCCGGACCGACAGCTGGTCCGTGGCGTGCAGCCCGTGCCGCACCGCCAACTCGTCCAGCAGGTCGGTCAACGAGCGGCCCTCCGCGCGCAGTCCCGCCGCCAGTTCGGCGACGAGCAGCGCGGCGGTCACGCCGTCCTTGTCGCGGACGCCGGCCGGGTCGACGCAGTAGCCCAGCGCCTCCTCGTAGGCGTAGCCGAGGTCAGGCACCCGGGCCAGCCACTTGAAGCCGGTCAGCGTCTCGGTGTAGGCCAGCCCCGCCTCGGCGGCGATCCGGCCGACCAGGGACGAGGAGACGATCGAGGTGGCGAACGTTCCCTTCCGGCCGCCGCGCACCAGATGGGCCGCGAGCAGCGCGCCCACCTCGTCGCCGCGCAGCATCCGCCAGCCGCCCTCGGCCGCCGGGTCGGGGACACCCACGGCGCAGCGGTCCGCGTCCGGGTCGTTGGCCAGCAGCAGTTCGGCGCCCGGGGTCGCGGCGGCCGTCGCCATGGCGAGGTCCATCGCGCCGGGCTCCTCCGGGTTGGGGAAGGAGACGGTCGGGAAGTCCGGGTCGGGCGCCGCCTGTTCGGGCACCTCGACGGGCGCGGGGAAGCCGTTCCTGGTGAACGCCTCGGTCAGCACCGACTGGCCCACGCCGTGCAGCGGGGTATAGACGCTGAGCACGGTGCGCGGCGAGCCCGGCGTCAACGCGGCGCCGCTGTGCGCCAGATAGGACGCGACGATCTCCTCGCCCAGCACCTCCCAGCCGCCGGCCGGCCTGGGCACGTCGGCAAGCGCGCCGACCGCCGCGATCTCGGCGGCGATCTCCGCGTCGGCCGGCGGCACGATCTGGCTGCCGTCGCCGAGGTAGACCTTGTAGCCGTTGTCCCGGGGCGGGTTGTGGCTGGCCGTGACGGCGATGCCGGCGACCGCGCCCAACTCCCTGATGGCGAACGCCAGCACCGGCGTGGGCAGCGGCCGGGGCAGCAGCGCGGCGCGCAGCCCGGCGCCGACGAGGACGGCGGCGCTGTCGAGCGCGAACCGCTCGCTGTTGTGCCGGGCGTCGTAGCCGACGACGACCAGCCCCGGCGAACGCTGCCGCAGATAGCCGGCGAGGCCGGCGGCGGCGCGGATCACCACGGCGCGGTTCATCCGCATCGGGCCCGCGCCCATCTCGCCGCGCAGCCCGGCGGTGCCGAACTGGAGCGTGCCGGCGAAGCGTTCGGCCAGCCCGGCCCGGCCGGCGCCGCCCCTGCCGTCGGAACGGTCGGCGCGGTCCAGCAACGTGGCCAGCTCGGCGCGGGTCGCCGGGTCGGGGTCCTCGGCGAGCCAGGCGCGCGCCCGGGCGAGCAGGTCCTCGTCGGCGTGCGGCTTCGCCGGTTCCGGGGTGGTGTTCGCGTTCATCGACAACTCCTGGGCCGACCGGTCGTGCGCGGTTCTCGTTGCGGGACGATCAGAGTTTGACCAGCACCTGGTTGAGGAGGGACCCCATGCGGTCGGCGGCGTCGCGGCCGGCCCGCAGGACCTCCTCGTGGTCGAGCGGGGCGCCGGTGATCCCGGCGGCGAGGTTGGTCACCAGCGAGACGGCCAGCACCTCGGCCCCCGCCTCGCGGGCCGCGATGGCCTCCAGCACCGTGGACATGCCCACCAGGTCCCCGCCGATCGTCCGTACCATCCGGATCTCGGCCGGGGTCTCGTAGTGCGGCCCGGGGAACTGCACATAGACGCCCTCCTCCAGGCTGGGGTCGATCTCCTGACAGAGCGCCCGCAGGCGTGGCGAGTAAAGATCGGTCAGATCAACGAAGTTCGAGCCCACGATCGGCGACGTACCGGTCATGTTGATGTGGTCGCTGATCAGGATTGGCTGTCCCACGTGCATTCCCTGGCGCAGCCCGCCGCAGCTGTTGGTCAGCACCACCGTGCGGCAGCCGGCCGCCACGGCGGTGCGCACCCCGTGCGCCACGGCGCCCACGCCCAGGCCCTCGTAGAGGTGGGTGCGCCCGAGGAACACCAGCGCGCGTTTGTCGCCCACCTGGTAGGAGTGGACCCGGCCGGCGTGGCCCTCGGCGGTCGGCGGCGGGAAGCCGGGCAGCTCGGTCACGTCCAGCGCGGCGGTCGGCGTTCCCAGCCGCTCGCTCGCCGGGCCCCAACCCGAGCCCATGACCAGTGCCACGTCATGGCTGTCCACACCGGTCAACTCGCGTAGCCGGGCGGCGGCCGCCTCGCCCGAGCGGGCCATGTCAGATGCGTTCACGGAGTGAGCCTAACCGTTTCCTTCCTACGCGCGTAGACGGCGTACGCGTCAGGATCGGGTACCAGCCACCCAACGCCGGGGAAACCGGTCGGGTCTCGGCGCCGGTGTGTGCGGGACAGGCGGGTTCAGCAGGGGCGCTTGCGCAGTTCCATCACATAGTCGTGGGGCGCCCCGGCCGACTCGGCGGCGTCGGCGATCTCGCCGAGGTAGCGCGCGGAGGGCAGCCCGCCCTCGTAGCCGTTGAGCACATAGGCCCAGGCGTTGACCGCGCCGTCCAGGGTGTCCACGCGGACCCTCGTCCTGCGGTAGATGTCCAGGCCCACGCCTTCCCATCGGTCGAGGCGCTCCTCGTCCATGGGGGCGATGTCGTAGAGCGCGACGAACACGTCGGGCGCCGGCGGGACGCCCGCCTCGACCAGGGTGGCCAGCGCGCCCTCCCAACCCATCTCCTCGCCGCCGAACGTGAGCCGCCAGCCGGTGATCCAGCCGGTGCCGCGCAGCGGCGAGTGCGGAGCGCGCCGGGCCATCAACCGGGGGTCGAGGTTCACGGCGTAAGCGGCGTAGAGCGACATGGTCCTAGAGCGTACGGGAGCCGGGCGCCCGGAAGGGCGGGCGCGGGCGACCGGTGCGGAGGAGGGGGCCGCGCGGGTGGGCGCGGGGGCCGGGCGCGCGGCGGGCGCCCCGTGCGGGACACTGGACGGGTGACTCGAATCGTGATCATTGGTGGCGGACCAGGCGGATACGAGGCGGCGCTGGTGGCGGCGCAGCTCGGCGCCGAGGTGACCGTCGTGGACCGGGACGGCCTGGGCGGCGCCTCCGTGCTCACGGACTGCGTGCCGTCCAAGACGCTGATCGCGACGGCCGAGGTGATGACCGGCTTCGACTCCTCGCACGAGGAGCTGGGCATCGAGATCGACCACGACGGGGACGGCATCGGCGACGAGGTGCGGGGCATCGGCGTGGACCTGGGGGTGGTCAACCGCCGGGTGAAGCGGCTGGCGCTCGCCCAGTCCCACGACATCACCGTCTCGGTCAAGCGCGCCGGGGTGACCGTGCTGCGCGGCCGGGGGCGGCTGCTGCCCGGGCAGGCCCCGGACGGCACCCGGCGGGTCGCGGTCGAGGAGACCGGGGGCGGCCGGCGGGAGCTGGTGGCCGACGCGGTGCTGGTGGCCACCGGCGGGCACCCGCGCGAGATCCCGGACGCCAGGCCGGACGGGGAGCGCATCCTCAACTGGACGCAGGTGTACGACCTGGCCGAGCTGCCGGAGGAACTGGTGGTGGTCGGCTCCGGCGTCACCGGCGCCGAGTTCGCCGGCGCGTACCAGGCGTTGGGCTCCCGGGTGACGCTGGTCTCCTCGCGGGACCGAGTGCTGCCGGGCGAGGACCCGGACGCCGCCGCCGTGCTGGAGGACGTCTTCCGGCGGCGCGGCATGAACGTGCTCTCCCGCTCCCGGGCGGCCGCGGCCAAGCGGGTCGGGGACCGGGTGGAGATCACCCTCTCGGACGGGCGGACCGTCTCGGGAACGCACTGCCTGATGGCGGTGGGCGCGGTCCCGAACACCTCCGACATGGGCCTGGCGGAGGCCGGCGTCAAGCTGTCGGAGTCCGGCCATGTCTGCGTGGACAAGGTCTCCCGCACCTCGGCGCCCGGCGTCTACGCGGCGGGCGACTGCACCGGCGTGTTCGCGCTGGCCTCGGTGGCGGCGATGCAGGGGCGGATCGCGATGTACCACTTCCTGGGCGACGCGGTGGCGCCGCTGGACCTGAAGACGGTCTCGGGCAACATCTTCACCGACCCGGAGATCGCCACCGTCGGCTACAGCCAGCAGGACGTGGACGCGGGCCGGATCGACGCGCGGGTGGTGAAGCTGCCGCTGCTGCGGAACCCGAGGGCGAAGATGCAGGGCGTGCGGGACGGCTTCGTGAAGCTCTTCGCGCGGCCGGGAACGGGCATCGTGGTGGGGGGTGTTGTCGTTTCGCCGCGCGCCAGTGAGCTTATTCATCCGATAGCGATCGCGGTGGACAACAGTTTGACGGTGGAACAGATCGCAAAGACGTTCACCGTTTACCCCTCGCTCTCCGGCACGATCGCGGAGGCGGCGCGTCAGCTCCATACACGAAAAGGCGTGGAATAACAGGAGGCGCAGGCGGGGCGCTGGATGCACGGGGGTGCGCCCCCGGCGCATAGCACGCCGGGGGCGTGCGTATAGACAACTTCGATAAATCCTCGCAACCTGCTGAAAGCAGATGGTCGTTGGGGTTACTGTCGGTTCCGTGTTCGCTGCAGAACGTCGTCAGATGATTCTCGAAATGGTGCGCGCCAACGGAGCCGTGTCGCTCCGCGAGCTGGCCCGCGTCGTCCAGACCTCAGAAGTGACCGTCCGGCGCGATGTTCGCGCCCTGGAGGCAGAAGGGCTGCTTGACCGCAGACACGGGGGTGCGGTCCTGCCGGGTGGGTTCACCCGGGAGTCCGGATTCCCCCAGCGGGCCATGGCCGCCACGGCGGAGAAGACCGCCATCGCCGAGCACGCCGCCTCGCTGGTGCGGGAGGGCGAGGCCATCGTGGTGGGTGCCGGCACCACCACGCAGGAGCTGGCCCGCCGGCTGGCCCGGGTTCCCGGGCTGACGGTGGTCACCAACTCCCTGTTGGTGGCCCAGGCGTTGGCGCACGCCAACCGCGTGGAGGTGGTGATGACGGGCGGCACCCTGCGCGGGTCCAACTACGCGTTGGTCGGCAGCGGCGCCGAACAGTCGCTGCTCGGGCTGCGGGTCAGCCGCGCGTTCCTCTCCGGCTCGGGGCTCACCGCCGACCGTGGCCTGTCCACCTCCAACATGCTGGCCGCCAGCGTGGATCGGGCGCTGCTGCGGGCGGCGGCCGAGGTGGTGGTCCTGGCCGACCACACCAAGCTGGGCGCCGACACGGCGTTCCAGACCGTTCCGACCGACCTGATCACCCAGCTGATCACCGACCAGCCGCCCCCCGAGGCGGAGAAGGCGAGCGCCGAGCTGGAGGCGCTCGCCGAGCAGGGGGTGCGCGTCTCCGTGGTGGGCGCCGGGGTGCCGCCGGCGGCCAAGTCGGCCACCGAGCGGGGCGATCCGGTCCGCCGCGATCTGCCGCTGCCCGCGCCACGGGCCACGGGCCATCCGGGGCTCGGCGGCTCGACGCCGCCGATGGGGCAGCGGGTCTCCGACCTGGCTCCCCGCCGCCGGTAGCCTCCGGCGGTTTCGCGGACGCCGCGCGGCCCTGGGGGCCGCGCGGCGGTGACGCTGTGCGGCGGTGCGGGCTGGTTGTCGACGGGTCGGTTGCTAACGGGCTGGCCGCCCGGGCGGGTTGGGCGGCGGTTGGTTTGGCGACGGGCTGTCGTTGGACGGTTCGCTGCGCGGCGGTTCGCTGCGCGGGGGTGGGGCCGGTCAGGTGTGTTGGCGGATGCTGGCTGGCCGGCGGTCTTTTCCGGCGTGATGGCGGCTGGCCGGCAACGGGGCGGCTGCCCGGGCCGGTTGGGCGGCGGTTTGGTTGGGCGACGGCCTGTCGTTCGGCGGTTGGTTGCGTGGCGGCGGGGGCCGGTCAGGCGCCATGGCGCTTGGTCGGGTGGCCTGGGGGGCGACGTCCGCGCAAGGGCCGTGCGAGCCTGGGCAGTTGAACGAATCGTTCAACTCTCGACGGGCACCTAGTAAAAGGGTCCCTCACCCCCTGCCCGGAAGCCGACAAGGCGCGGACTACCCCACCGGCAGGCGATGTTCGCGCGGCAGCGTGGTCGTTGACCGAACTCCGCAAAGCGCCGCACCCGAAACGACGACTGGCACGGCCCCGTTGAGTCGTCCGACGATCGGTCATGTCCGAGACGGGCGACATGCCGGGGCAGGCCGGCGAAGCCGGTGCGCGCTACGCACGCCCCCAGCGGCCGGCCGTCCCCCAAAGAACGCCGCGGTCCCGCGCCCGGAGGGCACGCACCGCCAGAGCTGACCCCCGTTCGGCAACGAACCCCACCTCCCGGAAGCCGCGCCCCCCTTCCCAGCCAGCCTCCTGCCGCTATTCGTTACGCCCGCACCCGGCTGGTCGTGTGCCATGTAGGCCCGGCGTCGTGGTCCGCGCCAGAGCCCCCACCACACCGCAGGGTCTCGTCGACCAACAAACGGCCAGTCGGGCTGCCCCGCACCGGCCACCGGCCCGCAGACAAACCCCGCACCACCCGCACCCCCGGCGCCTGGCCATCCGGCCAGGCGCCGGCGTCAACGGGGCCGTCTCCTCGTCAGTCCTTGATCTCGCAGATCACCGCGCCCGCCGAGAGGGAAGCGCCGACCTCGGCCTTGAGGGCGCCGACGGTGCCGGAGCGGTGCGCGTTGATGGGCTGCTCCATCTTCATCGCCTCCAGGACGATCACCAGCTCGCCCTCCTCGACCCGCTGCCCCTCCTCGACCGCGACCTTCACCACCGTGCCCTGCATCGGCGAGGGCAGCGCGTCGCCGGTGGGCGCCGCGCCCCCGGCGCGCTTGCTCGCCTTCCGGCGCGCGGGGCGCGCGCCGCCGGCCACGGCCGCCCGCGCCAGCGGCATCGCCAGCGTCGCCGGCAGCGACACCTCAAGCCGCTTGCCGCCGACCTCGACGACCACCGTCTCCCGGAACCCGTTCTCCTCGGCCTCGCCGGGAACGGCCTGGAACGGCGGCAGTTCGTTGACGAACTCCGTCTCGATCCACCGGGTGTGGACGGAGAACGGCTCGCCCTCCCGCCCGTTGACCTCGGGCGCGAACGCCGGGTCCCTGATCACCGTGCGGTGGAACGGGATCACCGTCGCCATGCCCTCGACCTGGAACTCGGCCAGCGCCCTGGCCGCCCGCTCCAGCGCCTGCCGGCGGGTGGCGCCCGTGACGATCAGCTTGGCCAGCATCGAGTCCCACGCCGGGCCGATCACCGAACCCGACTCCACGCCGGTGTCCACGCGGACGCCCGGCCCGAGCGGCGGCACGAACGTGCTCACCGTGCCGGGCGCGGGCAGGAAGTTGCGCCCCGGGTCCTCGCCGTTGATCCGGAACTCCAACGAGTGCCCGCGCAGCGGCGGGTCGTCGTACCCCAGCGCCTCGCCCTGCGCGATGCGCAGCTGCTCGCGGACCAGGTCGATGCCGGTGACCTCCTCCGTCACCGGATGCTCCACCTGGAGCCGGGTGTTGACCTCAAGGAACGAGATGGTGCCGTCCTGGCCGACCAGGAACTCGCAGGTGCCGGCGCCGACATAGCCGGCCTCGCGCAGGATCGCCTTGGACGCCCGGTACAGTTCGGCGTTCTGCTCGTCCGTCAGGAACGGCGCCGGCGCCTCCTCGACCAGCTTCTGGTGGCGGCGCTGGAGGGAGCAGTCGCGGGTGGAGACGACGACCACGTTGCCGTGCGTGTCGGCCAGGCACTGGGTCTCGACGTGGCGCGGCCGGTCCAGGTACCGCTCGACGAAGCACTCGCCCCGGCCGAACGCGGCCAGCGCCTCGCGCACCGCCGAGTCGTACAGCTCCGGGATCTCCTCCAGGGTGCGGGCCACCTTCAGGCCGCGACCGCCGCCGCCGAACGCCGCCTTGATGGCGACCGGCAGGCCGTTCTCGCGGGCGAACGCCACCACCTCGTCGGAGCCGGAGACCGGGTCCTTGGTGCCGGCGACCAGGGGCGCGCCGGCGCGCTGCGCGATGTGCCTCGCCGCGACCTTGTCGCCCAGCGCGCGGATCGCGTCCGGGGACGGGCCGATCCAGGTGAGCCCGGCGTCGAGGACGGCCTGGGCGAACTCCGCGTTCTCGGACAGGAATCCGTAGCCCGGGTGGATCGCGTCCGCCCCCGCGACGGACGCGGCCCGCAGGACCTTGTCGATATCGAGATAGCTGGCGGCGGGCGTGTCACCGCCGAGTGCGAACGCCTCGTCGGTCGCCCGGACGTGTAGCGCGTCCCGGTCCGGCTCGGCGTAGACGGCCACGCTGGCGATGCCTGCGTCGCGGCAGGCACGGGCGACCCGCACGGCGATTTCGCCACGGTTGGCGATGAGCACCTTACGCACGATGGCTCCCTCCTTGGAACAAAGCGATTTTAGGTACTGGCGACACCCCGCAACGAGTCGCCCACAGGGGTGACCTTGCCCACACGGACGGTGAGAGGCAGCGGCCAAGAGCGCTTGCAACCTTGCTATACCAAGGTACGCGCCGTTTTCGGGGCCATCGGGTGGCCGGTTCGCGGGACCTCGCGCGGCACCCGAGGTCAGGGCGCCGCGCCACCCGATGTTGTAGGAATCCCATAACGGTTGACGGGATTCTTTGCCGCCGCGCGGGGGCTTGTCGGTGGCGTTACCCGGCAGTAGCGTGCGCGGCGTGCACCGAGGCAGACGAAGCGTGACGGCAGTGGCGGCCGTGGTGGTCATCGGGTTGGCGGCGGGTCTCGGCCTGCTGCACTGGATACTCGGGCTGGCGGCCGACCGCCAGGAGATGTCGATCGCCGGGCTTTCGCCCAACGCGATCAGCGCCGGCGCGTGGGCCGGCGGCGGAACGCTGGCCGCGTTCCTGCTGTGCTGCGGCGCGCTGTTGGCGCGGATGGCGGTCAGCGACCGGCCGCCGGGTCGGGTGGCGCGGGCGGCGCTGGTGGGCGCCGCGTGCCTCCAACTGGTGCTGGGCGCGCTGGCCGTTGGCCTGGTCGGCTGGGTGGCGTTCACGGGACTGATGGTGGTCTTCGGCCTGTTGGTGGCGAGCCTGCTGCTGTACCCGGCCGAGGGGCTGGCCGGGCGGCGCTCAGCTCGTCCACAGGTCCGTGACGGCGATCCCGGCGCCGGCCAACAGGCGGCGCAGCAGCGGCAGGGAGAGCCCGATGACCGTGCCGTGGTCGCCCGTGATGCCCTCGACGAACGGGGCGGACCTGCCGTCGAGGGTGAACGCGCCCGCGACGTACAGGGGTTCGCCGCTGGCCACATAGGCCGCGATCTCCGCGTCTGACGGCTCCCCGAAGTGGACGGTGGTCGAGGCCACCGCGCTCGCGCGGTGCCCGCCGGCCGTGTCGATCAGGCAGTGGCCGGTGCGCAGCACCCCGTCCCTGCCGCGCATCGCCTTCCACCGGGCGGTCGCCTCCTCGGCGTCCGCCGGCTTGCCCAGCGCGACGCCGTCGATGTCCAGTACCGAGTCGCAGCCGAGGACCAACGCGCCGGCCGCCTCGGGGCGCCGGGCGACCGCCTCCGCCTTGGCCTCGGCGAGCAGTTGCGCGAGCGCCTCCGGCTCCTCGACGGCCAACGCGTCCTCGTCCACGCCGCTGACGATCACCTCGGGCGCGAGGCCCGCCTGTCGCAACAGGCCCAGTCGGGCCGGCGACTGCGAGGCCAACACGAGGCGTCGCGCCGGGCGGTGCGGGCCGCCGGTGCTTTCGTTCTCCGCGTTCATGAGCCCGAGGTTAGCCGCTGCCGCTCGACGGACACTTGGGCCTTGCCGGCCGGCCCGCAGTCGACCACGCGCCGTGGCTGTCCCTGGACCGTTGTCGTCCGCCCCCCGTCCCGGATGCTTCGCGCAGTTCCCCGCGCCCCTCAGCGCCCACGGACCTCAGGGGCGCGGGGAACGGTCGTCGGGGCCGGAGTCGACGATGCGCCGTGGCCGCCCGTGGACCGTTGTCGTCCGCCCCCCGTCCCGGATGTTTCGCGAAGTTCCTCGCGCCCCTCAGCGCCCACGGACCTCAGGGGCGCGGGGAACGGTCGTCGGGGCCGGAGTCGACGATGCGCCGTGGCCGTCCCCGACCCGAGGCGGGCCACCACCGCAGGTCGTTCCCAGCCACGTAGTCGACGCCGACAACCGCAACTCCCGTGCAGGATGGCTCTATGTCCCAGAGGTCGGCAGCAGCCTCCGAGAGCATGGGATGCGCTCTCGCAGGCATAGGTGCAGCGATAACGGCAGTCCTGGCAGCGCCACGGGCTGAGTTCAGCTTCGACGGAGGGTTCGAGAACCATGCCCGTGATCTGGGCGTGGTGTTCGTCGAACTGCCGCTCATCGTGCTTGGGGGCGCTCTGGTTCCGCTCTTCGCCTGGATGCTGACCAAGCGATGGGTGCATCAACCCTGGCTCGCGGTCATCGCAGCCGTGCTCACGCTCTCGCTCGGGATCTTGGGAGTCTTGGAGTGGTGGACTCCCCGCCAGCATCCGGACCCTGGCTACGGCCCCGGGAGCTGATCCAATCGCAGGGAGCTTGACGGGCACCGTTGTCGTCCGCCCCCCGTCCCGGATGCTTCGCGCAGTTCCTCACGCCCCTAAGCCGCCACGGACCTCAGGGGCGCGGGGAACTGCGCGAGCAATCGGGGGTGTCCCGCACTCGACCACGCGCCGGGACCGCCCCGGACCGTTGTCGCTCACCCGGCAAGGGCCCCATTGACCTCGGTGGTCAGCCGGTCCGCCGCGTCCAGGGTGGTGGCCAGCGCAGCGACCCCGGTGCCGGGTGCGCCCAGCAGGCCATGGACGCGGGGGGCGAAGTCGACCGGCGCGCAGGGGAGTTGGCCGGTGGCGGCCACCGCCCCCTTCTCGTTGAGCAGCCACGCGCGGGCGTGCGCGTGGAGGGCCTGTGTCCACAGGCCCACCGCCCGGAAGAGGCACCCCGCGACATACGCCGCGTCGCCCCGCGCCGCGCCCTTGCGGGCGCCGGCGAGGATGAACGGCGCCTCCCAGCGGGCGTTCTCGATCAGCGCGGCCCGCAGCGGCTCCGGATAGGCGAGCCCGCGCCGCAGCGCGGCCAGTTCGCCGGTCGGGTCGGCCAGGACCCGGGCCACCGCCAACTCCCCGACGTAGGCGTGGGAGTAGACGCCGAGCGGGTGCCCGGCCTGGTGGCCGACCTCGAACCGGCCGGCCCGGCACTCGGCCAGGGCGCGGCGCACCCGGTCCAGGTCGCGGTAGATCCAGTCCACCGCCGCGCCGTTCACCGTGAGCCACGCGCCGCCGTCCACCCAGGGGCCCCAGCCGCCCGGCTCGGTCACCTCGACCTCGCCGCCCGTCGCCTCGGCGGCCAGCGCGCGCAGCGCGGCGGTGTCCAACGGCGGCCGGTAGTACAGGCCGAGGTCCCAGTCCGAGCCGGGGGAGTGCGTTCCCCGCGCCCGGCTGCCGCCCAGGCAGACCCCGACGACGCCGTCCACGGCGGCCAGTCGGTCCGCGAGCGCCGCCAACGCGTCCAGGGGTTCAGGGTGTTCCGGGTGCTCCGGCTGTTCCATGGGGCCCAGACTGCCCAACGGGCACGGCCGGCGCGAGCCGATTAGCCGGGCCGTCCCCCGGCGGGTGACGCCGGCTCCGCGCCCCAGTCCCAGAGGGCCTGGAGGACCGGGCCGAGGCGCCGGCCGTGCGGGGTCAGCCGGTAGCTGACGGTCGGCGGCCAGCCGGGCCTGCGGTCGCGGATGACGACGCCGGCGGCGGCGAGTCGGTGGAGCCGGTCGGTGAGCACCTTGTCGGAGAGCGCGGGCAGCGCGGCGGACAACTCGCGGTAGCCGAGCGGCCGTTCGGCGGCGAGCAGTTCGCGCACCACCAGGGTCGTCCACCGGCCGCGCAGGGCGGCCAGGGCGATCTCCACCGGGCAGTCGGGTCTTGGGCGTCGGGTCGCGGCCCGCGCGTCGTCCGGGAGTCCCGGGCGGTGGCGCACCGTTGGGTGAGTCACGAGGCGGCCTCCTACGGTGCCGGTATGAGCGAACGAGCAGTGGAACGAGCCGAGGCGCGGCGGGACGACGGTAGCGCGCGGTGGTCGGTGGCGCGGGAGGCGGAGCAGGTGCCGGAGGTGTTCGCGGCGCGGTTCAACGGGCCCGAGCCGGCCGCCGCCGTGGCCGGGATGTACGAACCCGAAGCGGTGTTCGTCGCCCCGGACGGCCAGGTGGCGCGGGGCGCGGCGGCGATCGCCGAGGCCAACGCCGGCTTCCTGGCGCTGCGTCGGCCGATCGCGGTCCGGCCGCGCAGCGTCACCGTGGCCGGCGAGGTGGCGTTGCTGGTCGTGGACTGGGAGTTGGCGGGCGAGGGGCCCGGCGGCCGGGTCGGCGGAACGGCGACCGACGTCGCCCGGCGCGGGCCGGACGGGATCTGGCGCTATCTGATCGACCACCCCACCGGCGGCGGGACCCTGGACGGGCCGGCAACCGGCTGAGCGGCCGAAACGCCGCGCCGCGCGGCCGGTCAGCCGCGCGGCGCCACGCTGTCGCGGACGACCAGCGTGGTCGCCAGCTCCACGCGCGGGCTCTCCAACTCCTCGCCGTTCATCAGCCGCACCAGGGTGCGCAGCGCGCTGCCGCCCATCTCCTTCAGCGGCTGGCGGACCGTGGTGAGCGCGGGCGCGACCCAGCGGGCCTCGGGCAGGTCGTCGAAGCCGACGACGCTGATGTCCTCGGGAACGCGCAGCCCGGCGCCGGCGATCGCCTCGTAGCCGCCGATCGCCATGTGGTCGGAGCAGATGAACAGGGCGGTCGGTCGGGGGCGGCGCTCCAGCAGGGCCCGCACCTGTTCGGCGCCGCTGGCCCGGTCGTAGGTGCCGTGCCGGACCAGCTCCGGGTCGACCTCCAGGCCGGCCGCCGCCATCGCCGAGCGGTAACCGGCCATCCTGGCGCGGGAGTAGAGGTGTTCCGGCGGGCCCGTGACCAGCGCGATCCGCTGGTGGCCGCGCTGGAGGAGGTGCTGGGTGGCCTCGTAGGCGCCGGCCCAGTTGGTGGTGCCGACGGACATCACGTCGGGCGGCGGGTCGCTGAGCGGGTCGATCACCACGCACGGCACCCGCGCCTGGGCCAGCCGGCCCAGCTGGTCGGGGGTGGGCTCGATCAGCCCCAACACCACGCCGGCGCTGCCGCGTTCGAGCACCCGGTCCACCCAGTCCTGCGCGCGGTGGTTGGTCGCGGAGGCGGAGGAACGGGCGACCGAGATCGCCACATGGACGCCGGCCTCGTAGGCGGCGGCCTCCATCCCGCTGGCGACGCTGGCCGGCCAGGACCCGTCGAGGCCGCTCATCACCAGGTCGACGGTGCGCACGGCGGTGGCGTCGGGCGCCGCCGTGCCGCGCCGGACGTAGTGGTGCTGGCGCAGCGCGGAGTCGACCTTGGCGCGGGTGTCGCGGGAGACGTCGTCGCGTCCGTTGAGCACCTTGGAGACGGTGGAGACGGAAACGCCCGCCATCTCGGCGATGTGTGCCAGCGTAGGGCGGGTCATACTACTCTCCGTCACGGGTCCCTGCTCTGCTGTTCTGTTCTCAGCGGTTCCGTTCTCAGCCGTTCCGTGGTCTGCCGTTTCGTGGTCTGCTGTCCCGACACCTTTCGCCTCACTGTAGCCCCCGGGTTGACGGCCCCCGCCCGTCCCTCTAGCTTCCCTACCGGTTCTTTGCGAAAACTGCCCGGCGGGATCGCCGATGACGGGAGAGCCCATGTCGTCCCAGCCCACACACCGGCCCGACCCGCTGCGGGTGGTCGTCTGGTGCGAGGGCCGGCCCGAGCGGGTGGACCCCGAGGTGGCCAGGCGGTATCCGCACGGCATGAACGGGGCCATCGCCGAGGGCGTCGAGGAGCACCTGGGCGCGCGGGTGCGGGTCACCACCGCCGATCTTGACCAGCCGGAGCACGGGCTCGACGAGGAGACGCTGGCCGCGACCGACGTGCTGACCTGGTGGGGGCAGCTGGCCCACCGGGAGGTGTCCGACGAGGTGGTCAAGCGGGTCCACCGCCGGGTCCTGGCCGGGATGGGGCTCGTGGTGCTGCACTCCGGTCATCTCTCCAAGATCTTCCGCAGGTTGCTGGGCACCTCCTGCACGCTGCGCTGGCGGGACGCCGCCGAGCGCGAGCTGGTCTGGACGGTCGATCCGACGCATCCCGTCGCCGCCGGCGTTCCGCACCCGCTGGTGATCGAGGAGCAGGAGACCTACGGCGAGTTCTTCGACATCCCCGCGCCCGACGAGCTGGTCTTCGTCAGCTCCTTCGCGGGCGGGGAGGTCTTCCGCAGCGGCTGCGCGTTCCGGCGCGGGCTGGGCCGGATCTTCTACTTCAGCCCCGGCGACCAGGCGTATCCCGTCTATCACCACCCGGACGTGCGGCGGGTGATCGCCAACGCGGTGGCCTGGGCTGCGCCCGAGGCCGTCACCGAGCCGCCCCGGCTGACGCACAGCGAGGCCGGCTGGTTCGAGAGGTCGTCCGGCGCGTGAGCGCCGGGGCGGCGCCCGCCCCGGGCCGATGCGGGGCGGGCGCCGCGCTGTGGGTCCGCACCCGAGGTGTGGCCACCCGTGCCTGCGGGTGGCCACACCGGTGGGCCGGGTGAGGCCCGTCACCGCGCCTTACGGCTCGGTGACGCCCTGACCGATGAACTCGACCCAGTTGACGTTGAGTTCACCGCTCGTCTTGACGAAGTACAGCGGCCCAGAATCGGTGAGCGAGTCGCCGCCGAGCGCGCCGGTGAAGTCCTGGTAGACCTGCCAGTCCCCGGTGGACTCCATCTCGATGGTCGCCACGGTCGGCCCGGTGTCCGGGTTCCCGGTGCGGACCTCGACCGTCGCGCCCAGCTGGTTGGTCGCCGCGCGCAGCCCGACCTCGTCGATGTTGGTGAGGTTGGTCGGCTCCCACGCCCACCAGTCGCCGTTGTCGATGTGGCCGATGTTCTTGCCGCCGCCGGCCGAGTCGCCGGTGTCCTCGACGGAGACGCCCGGGTCACCGCCGCCGCCGGCCGACTCCAGGCGCCCGGTGGCGTCGAAGTGCTCGGCCTCGCGGTGCTTGGGCTGGAGCACCAGCACCTCGGTGGTGGTGAGCGGCGGCGCGTCGCCGTTGCCCTGGTCGGTGTAGGTGACGGTCACGGTGCCGAAGATGTTGGCGCCGATGTGCCCCTCGTCGCCGGGCAGCGGGAACGTGCCGGAGCAGCCACGGTGTTGCTCGTAGCCGTGGGAGTGCTCGTCGTGGCCGAGTGCCGGCTGGACGACCACGTTCTGGCAGTCGATCTCGCCGTCCTCGGGGTCGGTCACCGTCACGTCGTAGGCGATGGTGTCGCCGAACGAGAAGAACCCGCCGTCGACCGGCCCGTTCACCGTCACCTCGGGGGCGGTGTTGCCGGAGGTGATCTCCAGGTTGGAGACGGCGGTGCGGCCGTCCGCGTCGGTCACGGTGAGCCGGGCGGTGTACTTGCCGGGATCGGTGTAGGTGTGGCTGGCGGTCGGCCCGGTGGCGTCCTCGGTGCCGTCCCCGTCGAGGTCCCAGGAGAACGTGACGTCCGAGCCGTCCGGGTCGTGCGAGCCCTCCGAGTCGAAGGCCACCTCCAGCGGCGCCGGGCCCGAGGTCCGGTCGGCCGTGATCCGGGCGACCGGGGAACGGTTGCCCTGCACGTAGTCGACCCGGTAGACGCCGGAGTCCGCGTTGTCGCCGCCGAAGCCGCTGCCCCACTCGATGACGTAGAGCGCGCCGTCGGGCCCGAACTGGAGGGCGTGCGGCCGGTTGAACGACATCTCCTCGAAGATCCGGGTCACCGAGGAGACCTGGTCGCGGCCCTCGTCGAGGGTGACCTGGAAGAGCCGGCTGTCGTTCCAGTCGGCGAAGACCACCGAACCGTCGAACTCCTCGGGCCACTTGCGGTCCGAGTCCAGCTCCGCGTCGAACTGGTAGGCGCCCGAGGTCATGGGCGCGCCGCTGCCGCCGATCTCCGGGGAGCCGGTGGTGGACTTGCCCATCCACAGCTCGGCGGGGATGGCCGGCGGCAGCTCGGCGACGCCGGTGTTGTTCGGCGAGTCGTTGACCGGCGCCGAGCAGTCGAACGTGTCACCCGAGGTGCCGGTCGCGAAGTCGTAGTCGTTGTAAGGGGTGTTGTCGCCCACGCAGTAGGGCCAGCCGTAGAAGCCGGGCTCGTTGACGATGTTCCACTCGACGCGCCCGTCCGGGCCACGGTTGGGATCGACATTGCCCGCGTCGGGTCCGTAGTCGGCGACATAGAGACCGTCCGTGGTCGGGTCGATCCCGATCCGGAACGGGTTGCGGAAGCCCATGGCGTAGATCTCGGGCCGGGTGTTCTCGGTGCCCTCGGCGAAGAGGTTGCCGTCCGGAACGGTGTAACTCCCGTCGTCCTGCGGGGTGATCCGCAGCACCTTCCCGTTGAGGGTGTTGCTGTTGGCCGAGGTGCGCTGGGCGTCCCAGGCGGCGCGGCCCTCCTGCTCGTCGATCGGCGCGTAGCCGTCCGAGGCGAACGGGTTGGTGTTGTCGCCGGTCGCGATGTACAGGTTGCCCTGGGTGTCGAACTCCAGGGCGCCGCCGGCGTGGCAGCACTCGTCGCGCTGGGTGTCGACGGTCAGCACGACCTGCTCGCTGGCCAGGTCGAGGGAGTCGCCCTCGACGGTGAACCGCGAGACCCGGTCGACCGGCTCGTCGGCGGCCGGCGAGTAGTAGAGGTAGAGCCAGCCGTTGTCGGCGAAGTCCGGGTCGAGGGCCAGGCCCAGAAGGCCGAACTCCTGCCCGGTGTAGACCGGGACGGTGCCGGCCGTCGAGGCGGCGCCGTCGGTGCCGATGACCTTCACGTCGCCCTTGCGGTCGATGTAGAAGACCCGCCCGTCCTCGGCGACGGCCAGCTCCATCGGGTTGCTGGTGTTGTCGTCGAGGGTGACCTTCTCGAAGTCCTCGGCGAGCGGCTGTTCGCCGCCGCCCGGTTCGCCCTCGCCGCCGCCGGCGTCGCCCGAGCAGTCGGCCTCGACCGCGCCGGCCGCCGTTTGGATGCCGCCCAGCAGGTGCGCCAGGAACTCCGGCTCGGCGTAGGACTCCTGGGTGTGCCCCATCCCGGTGTACCAGGCGCGGCCCGCCTCGACGTCCTGGCACCAGGAGATCGGGTGGTCCTCGCCCATGGTGCCGCCGCTGTAGCTGCCCTCGTCGAGGGTCGCCAACACATGGGCGCTCTCCCGGGGGTTGGGCGCGTAGTTGTACCACTCGTCGTGCCGCTCGAACTCGGCGGGCAGCGTGGCGGTCGAGGGGTGGTCCGGGTCCTCGACGGTGACGGTGGCCTGCTGCGGCTCGGGGTGGCCGGCGAAGTAGCCGCCGACCAGCTCGCCGTACCAGGGCCAGTCGTACTCGGTGTCGGCCGCCGCGTGCACGCCGGCGTAGCCGCCGCCGCCCGCGATGTACCGCTCGAACGCGGCCTGTTGGTCGTCGTTGAGGACGTCGCCGGTGGTGGACAGCCAGATGACCACCTCGTACTGGGCCAGCTCCTCGTCGGTGAAGACCGCCGCGTCCTCGGTGGCGGTCACGTCGAACCCGTTCTCCGCGCCGAGGGTCTCGATGGCCTCGATCCCGGCCGGGATGGAGTCGTGCCGGAACCCCTCGGTCTTGCTGAACACCAGGGCGTTGAAGGTCTCTTCGCCGTGCCCCGGGTGGGCGACGGCGACGCCGGCACCGACCGCCAGGGCGACCGCGACGGCGCCGACCCGCGCCGTCGGTCTGAGGATGCGTCTTCCGAGGGATCGCCCTCCGAAGACCTGCTTCGCTTGTGGTTTCAACACGGCTCCTCACAGGAGGTGGGGGTGGTGTGCGCTCTCCTTGCGGTTCCGGGGCGGGTCCCCGGACGTTCGGCCCCTGTGGTGCGCCGGGGCTCCCCGGAAGGGGAGCGGCCCGGTTCCCCGCGTGCGGCGGGTGCCGCGTGCGGGAAGCTCAACGGGTGGGTGGCGTGGGCGGGTTGGGCTGGTCGGGCGGGTTGGACCGGTTCCGGGTGGCCGCCGGGCGGCGGGTTGGGGGTGGCCGGCCGTTCATGGGTGCTCGGGCGTTCGTCGGCCCTCGGGTGGTCAACGGCTGGCCCACAGCAGGCCCCTCTCGACGAGGGCGCGCGCCTCGGGGACGCGCAGGTCCTCCGGGCCGTGCCCGACGGTGGAGACGAAGACCCGGCCCCGGCCGAAGCGCCGCGTCCACACGGCGGGGATGACGGCCGGCCGTTCGCGGGTCTCGTCGGGCGGGAAGGTGACGGTGGCCAGCACGTCGTTGAGTGGGTCGCCGTGCACCCAGTAGGGCGGGCTGTTCACCTCGAACGGGCCGAGGCCGGCCGCCACCGGGTGCTCGGCGTGCTCGGCCGTCGGGGTGACCAACTGGCGTCGCGGCGCCGGGACTTCGGGCACCCGTTGGCCGCCGACCAGCAGCGGGTAGCCGGGGTCCTCGCGGAAGGCGTCGACGATGCCGCCGTGCCAGCCGGCCAGCCCGGTGCCGGCGCGGACGGCGGCGGCCAGGCCCGCGCTCTCGCCGGCGGTGATGTCGCCGCCGGTCCAGCACTGGACGATCAGGTCCGTGCCCGCGAGCAACTTCTCGTCCTCGTAAGCCTCCAGGGTTTCCTCGACGAGCACATGGAAGCCGTGGGAGGTGAGGAACGGCAGAAAGAGGTTGGTGGTCTCCCTCGGCCGGTGGCCCTCCCACCCGCCTCGGACCACCAGCGCCTGCCGCCTTCCGGGAGCCATCGCCCCGCTCCATCCTCGAAAAGTTTCGAAAGAAATCGCTTCAGGTCGGAAACGATAGGAACGGCCGTGACGCCCGTCAAGACGCGGGACGGACCCGGGATGGAAAGTTTTCGAAAACCGGTCGGGGCGCCGCGCGGGAGTGCGCGGGCGTGCGCGGACCTGGGTGCTTGTGGGGGTGGTCACGGGTCCTGGGACGTGAAGGGCTAGAGTGCCCGCCCGTGACCGAACTCTCCGCCCACCTTCCCGCCCACCTTCCCGCCCACCTCCGCGCGACGGCCGACGCCTACGACGGCGTCGCCGCCCGCTACGCCGAACTCTTCCGCGACGCGCTCGACGGCCAGCCGCTGGAACGCGCGGTGCTCGCCGCGTTCGCCGACCTCGTGCGGGCCGCCGGCGGCGGAGGTGGCGAGGGCGGCGAAGGTGGCGAGGGGGGCGGTGAACGGCCGGGCCCGGTCGCCGAGTTGGGCTGCGGGCCGGGGGCCGTCACCGCGCACCTGCGGGACCTGGGTCTCGACGCCTTCGGCGTGGACCTGTCCCCCGCGATGATCGACCTCGCCCGCGAGGCGTACCCCGACCTGCGGTTCGAGGTCGGCTCCATGGACGAGCTGGACGCCCTGGGCGTGGCCGACGGCGGGCTGCGGGGCGTCGTGTCCTGGTACTCGCTGATCCACACCCCGCCGGCCGAAGTGCCCCGGTTCCTCGCCGAGTTCCGCCGCGTTCTCGTGCCCGGCGGCCTCCTCCTCCTCGGGTTCTTCGGGTCCGAGGACGAGTCCGTGACGCCCTTCGACCACAAGGTGACGACGGCCTACGGCTGGCCGCTCGACGCCCTGGCGGAACGGGCCGGGGCGGCCGGCTTCACCGAGATCGGCCGCCTCCGCCGCGAGCCGGTCGGCGAGGAACGCCGCCTTCCCCTGGGGTACCTGCTGCTGCGCGGGCGCTGACGCGCGGGGTTGGGTCCGGCGTCGCTTAACGGGGAGCCTCGAACGCGAGCCTGGGGTTGGAGGCGGGCGGCTGGGGTGAGGGTGTAGAGGGCTTCGAAGCCGGCCTGCCGGTGCCGGGTGCGTGTCGAACGCGTCCCCAGAGCACGCCGTGGGTGTCGCGGTCGGCGGCGGTCTTGTCGGCGTAGCGGTGCCGGCGAGATCGGGCCGGAGTAGCACGCGGGATACGGTGACCTCCTCGCCGGCCCAGTGGGTGGCGGGGCGGGCCGATGGTGGGTGCGGGGTTTTTCCGCGCGCCGGTGGCCGGTGCGGGTAAGCCCGACTGGTCGCCGTCGGTCGACGAGACGCGCCACGGGGTGGAGGCTCTGGTGCGGACCACGACGCCGGCCTACGTGGCGCACGATCGGCCGGGTGCGGGCGTAACGAATGGCTGCGATGGGCTAACTGGGAAGGGGAGGGCGGTCTTCCGAGGCGTGGGTTCGTTGTCGCAGAGGGCGGTGGGTGATGCGGTGCGTGCCCTCCGGGCGCAGGGACCGCGCCGAGTTCGAGGGACGACCGGCCGGTGGGGGCGTACGTGGCGCGCACCGGCTTCGCCGGCCTGCCACGGCGCATGGCCCGTCTCGGATGTGACGACGCGTCGGACGACTCACGGCGCCGGTGCCGGTCCTGGGCTCAGACGGGCGGTGGATGGTGCGTTCTGCCAACGACCACGCTGCCGCGCGAACAACGCCTGCCGTCCTGGTAGTCCGCGCCCTGCCGACTTCCAGGCGGGGGGCCTCCTTTCCTGGGTGCCCGTCTGGAAGTGAACAGTTCGTTCGACAACCGAGGCTCGCACGGTTCACCCGGCCGACCAGGACGTCTCGTTGGGATCTTCGTGGAGCCGCGCCCCCGCTGCCGGCTGGACGGGGGCGCTTTGTCGGCTTCCTATCCTCAGCCCGGCCAGAAGCTGGTGCGCCAGGCGTGCGGGCCCGGCGCGGGGAGCGGGCGCGGCGGCCTGGGCGCCGCCCAGGCGTTCGCCCGCGCCGGCTCGGGCGCCGCCGCGCGCCCGCGCAACGCCGCCAGCGTCGCGGCGATGGCGGCGGCCAGTTCCTCGGGCGTGGGATTGCCCCGAACCACAGTGATCACAACGGGTCCCTCCTGACGGTTACCTGTGCACCTGTGAACGCGCGAGAGCGAAAGCGGCCCGCTGACGCGGGTCCCCCGGCCTCCGGCCGAACATCCTGATCCCCGGCGAACTCGGCCGACGACCCAACGGCCACCGGGTCCTTGGCCCCGCCCCGGCCGGCCGACCCGGCCGCCAGCCCGCATCGGCGACCGGGTCGGCCGGCCGCAAGGCAGCCCCCGGCCCCGGCCGGGCCGCGCCACCACCCAACTCGGTGGGAAGGCCGCTGGCCGCGAGGCCATGCCCGCCCTGGGCCGGCAGGCCACCCACCAGCATCCGGCCACGCGCGGCGACCACCCCGCCACCACCACCGACCCGTCCGGCCGCCAGCCCGGCACGCCTCCCGGCGACCGGGCCGCCACGCCATCCGCCGGCCGCAGGCCCGCCGGCCCTGGCGGCCAGCCAGTCCGCACCGGCGACCGGGCCAGCCCGGCCGTCCGGCCGCAGTGCCACCGGCCCTGAGCGCCAAGCCGCCAAGCCGCCAAGCGTCCGGCCGAACTGCCGGTCGCAGCCCGCCCGTCCACCAGACCGGCCGCCAGGCCCACTTGCCGGCCGCAGGTCCGCCGCCCTCGGCGGCCAGCCTGCCACCACCACCGGCCCGTTCGGCCGGCACACCGCCGGCCGGAGGCCCCGGTGACCGGGTCGCCGGGCCCATCCGCTGGCCGCAGGCCCGCAGGCCCGCAGGCCCTGAGCGCCAAGCCGCCAAGCTGCCAAGCCTCCGGCCGAACTGCACCCGCCGCCCCGGCGGTACTCCCGGCCCAGGCCACCCTGGCTCCGGCCGCAGCCCGCCGGCCCGTCCGTCCAGCAGACCGGTCGCGCTGCCGGCCGCCAGGCCCATACGCCCGCCGCAGGTCCGACGTCCTCGGCGGCCAGCCAGTCGGCACCGGTGACCGGGCCAGCCCGGCCCGCCGGCCGCCAAGCCTCCGGCCGAACTGCGGCCGCAGGCGATCCCGCCGGTCGCAGGCCGCCCCTGTCCCCCGGCGGCACTGCCGGCCACCAGGCCCACCGGCCCCGGCCGGGCCGCCAGACTGGCCGAACTGCCGCCCGGCCGCCACGCCATCCGCTGGCCGCGGGCCCACCGGCCCGGGCGCCAAGCCCCCGGCCCCGCCGAACTCCCGCCGGCCCGGCGCCACGCCCCCGGCCGCCGGGCCATCCCCGGCCCTGCCGAACCCCCGGCCGCCAGGCAGAAACGGCCCGCCGGCCTCCGGCCGCACCGCCGGCCGCAGGCCCACCGCCCCCGGCCGCCAGGCCGGCACGCCTCCCGGCCGCCAGGCCGAAACGGCCCCCCGGCCGCCAGGCCGGCACGCCTCCCGGCCGCCAGGCCACCGCCCCCGGCCTCCGGCCGAAACGGCCCCCCGGCCGCCAGGCCGAAACGGCCCCCCGGCCGCCAGGCCGAAACACCCCCCGGCCTCCGGCCGAACCCCCGGCCGCCAGGCCGGGCAGCCGGCCGGCCCGCAGGGCCGGGCGTCCCCGAAAGCCCAACGGCAGTGTCACAGCGGGATGTTGCCATGCTTCTTCGGCGGCAGCTGCGCCCGCTTCCCCCGCAGCGCGCGCAGCCCACGCACGATGTGCCGCCGGGTGTCGGACGGCGCGATCACCGCGTCCACATAGCCGCGTTCGGCCGCGACATACGGGTTGAGCAGCGTCGCCTCGTACTCGGCGGTCAGCCGGGCCCGTTCGGCCTCCCGCTCGGGGCCCTCCTCGATGGCGGCCAGCGTTCGGCGGTGAACGATGTTGACCGCGCCCTGAGCGCCCATGACCGCGATCTGCGCGGTGGGCCAGGCCAGGTTGAGGTCGGCGCCCAGGTGCTTGGAGCCCATCACGTCGTAGGCGCCGCCGAACGCCTTCCGCGTGATCACCGTGATCAGCGGCACCGTGGCCTCCGCGTAGGCGAAGATCAGCTTGGCGCCGCGCCGGATGATGCCCTGGAACTCCTGCTCGGTGCCGGGCAGGAAGCCGGGCACGTCGACGAAGGTCAGCACCGGGATGTTGAACGCGTCGCAGGTGCGCACGAAGCGGGCCGCCTTCTCGGAGGCGTGGATGTCCAGGCAACCGGCGAACCGCATCGGCTGGTTGGCGACGATCCCCACCGAGTGGCCCTCGACCCGGCCGAAGCCGGTGACGATGTTGGGCGCGAACAGCGGCTGGGTCTCCAGGAACTCGCCGTCGTCCAGCACCCGTTCGATGACCTCGTGCATGTCGTACGGCTGGTGGTCGAAGTCGGGGATCAGCGCGTCGAGTTCGGCGTCGTCCTCGGTCACCTCGGTGACGTCGCCCGGCTCGGGCCCGGCGTCGGCCGGCAGGACCGGCGGCTCGCTGAGGTTGTTGGACGGCAGGTAGGACAGCAGCGCCCGGACGAACTCGACGGCGTCCTTCTCGTCCCCGGCCATCTGGTGGGCGACGCCGGAACGGGTGTTGTGGGTGCGGGCGCCGCCCAGCTCCTCGAAGCCGACCTCCTCGCCGGTCACCGTTCTGATCACATCGGGACCGGTGATGAACATGTGTGAGGTCTGATCGACCATCACCGTAAAGTCCGTGATCGCCGGCGAGTAGACCGCGCCGCCCGCGCAGGGCCCCATGATCAACGAGATCTGCGGCACCACCCCGGAGGCGTGCACGTTCCTGCGGAAGATCTCCGCGAACAGCCCGAGCGCCGCCACGCCCTCCTGGATGCGGGCCCCGCCGCCGTCGTTGATCCCGATCACCGGGCAGCCGGTCTTCAGCGCGAAGTCCATCACCTTGACGATCTTCTCGCCGTAGACCTCGCCCAGCGAGCCGCCGAAGACCGTGAAGTCCTGCGAGTAGACGCAGACCGGGCGGCCGTCCACCGTGCCGTAGCCGGTGACCACCCCGTCGCCCAGCGGCCGGTTGGCGTCCATCCCGAAGGCCGTGGAGCGGTGCCGCGCGAACTCGTCCAGCTCGGTGAACGAGCCCTCGTCCAGCAGGAGTTCGATCCGTTCCCTGGCCGTCAGCTTGCCCTTGGCGTGCTGGCGTTCCACGGCCCGCGCCGAGCCGGCGTGGGTCGCCTCGCTCACGCGCCGGCGGAACGCGGCGATCTTGCCGGCGGTACCGGTGACCTCGGGTTCGGCCTCCACGCGGGTCCTCCTCGTGCTTGCTCGTGCCCCTCGTCCGGCCAGGCCAGGGGCCCGCCGGGCGGCGAACGTACGGCGTTCGGCTACCGCAGCGTAGGTTAACGGGCCCGGCCGCCGACCGTGGGTGCGACGTTGGTCACCGCAATAGGCTGACGACCATGAGCACATCTCCCGGCCGCTGGTCCGACCTCGACCGCCCCCCGCTGCGCGCCGAAGCGCTGCGCTCCGCGCTGATCCGCCCCGGCGGCCTGTGGACCCGGCTGCGGGTGGTGGAGACGACGGGATCGACCAACGCGGACCTCGCGGCCGCTGCCGCCGCCGGCGAGGCGGCGCCCGGCGAGGTGCTGGTCGCGGAGGAACAGACCAGCGGGAAGGGCAGGTTGGGGCGCGGCTGGAGCGCGCCGGCGCGCTCCGGGCTGTTCTTCTCGGTGCTGCTCGACCCCGGTCCCGAGGTGCCGGCCGAGCGGCTGCCCTGGCTGCCGCTGCTGGCCGGCGTGGCGGTGGCCGGCGCGCTGTCCCGCGCGGCCGGCGTGGACACGGCGCTCAAGTGGCCCAACGACGTGCTGGTCACGGTCGAGGGCGAGGAGCGGAAGCTGGGCGGCATCCTCGCCGAGCGGACGCCGACCGGCGCCGTGGTGCTGGGCGTGGGCCTCAACGTCTCGCTGCGCGCCGACGAGCTGCCGGTGCCCGGCGCCGGCTCGTTGACGTTGGCCGGCGCCGCAGGCACCGACCGCGACCCGCTGCTGCGCGCGGTGCTCCGCTCGTTGGACGCCTGGTATACCGGCTGGGTGGCGGCCGGCGGCGACCCGGCGACCGGCGGCGACCCGGCCGTGGGCCCGGTCCGCGACGCCTACGCCGCCGGCTGCGCGACGCTGGGCCGCGCGGTGCGGGCCGAGCTGCCGGGCGGCGGGGAGCTGCGCGGCACGGCCGTGGCGCTGGACGGCGAGGGCCGGCTGGTCATCCAGGAAGCGGACGGCGCCCGTCGCCCGGTCGGGGCCGGTGACATCGTGCACCTCCGGGCGACGTGACTCAGGGCACACCTGCCGTAGGGTTGGTGGTCGGGGACCCCGGTTGCTCCTCGGGGGGCCGGGGGAGACGGATCGTCCCCGGTCGCCGGGGGTGTGCGGCGGGGGTCCCGTGAGTACCCGAGCACCACAGGACCGCGCCAGCGGGGCGCGGCGAAGCGGAACGGTAGGACAGTGCGCGACGTAGGGAATGCCCCACTCCCCGCGAGTCTCCCCGCGAGGCCGGGCGGTGACCGTGGCCGGGTCTGACCCTGGTCCGCCAGAGCCTGCCGAGGGCGAGGACCCCCTCGCGTTGCGCATCGAGCAGTTGATCCTCGGCGCCGAGCGGCAGTACACCCCGTTCCAGGCGGCGCGGGCCGCCGGCGTTCCGATGGATCTGGCGTCCCGGTTCTGGCGCGCGATGGGCTTCCCCGACATCGGCCAGGCCAAGGCGCTGACCGAGGCCGACGTGCTGGCGCTGCGGCGGCTGGCGGGCCTGGTGGAGGCCGGGCTGTTGAGCGAGCCGATGGCGATCCAGGTGGCGCGGTCCACCGGGCAGACCACGGCGCGGCTGGCTGACTGGCAGATCGACTCGTTCCTGGAGGGCCTGACCGAGCCGCCGGAGCCGGGGATGACCAGGACCGAGGTGGCCTATCCGCTGGTCGAGCTGCTGCTGCCGGAGTTGCAGGAGTTCCTGGTCTATGTGTGGCGCCGGCAGCTGGCGGCGGCGACCGGCCGGGTGGTGCAGGCGCAGGACGACGTGGAGATGGTGGATCGCAGGCTGGCCGTCGGCTTCGCCGACCTGGTCGGCTTCACGCGGCTGACCAGGCGGCTTGAGGAGGAGCAACTCGGCGAGCTGGTCGAGGCGTTCGAGACCACGGCCGCCGACCAGGTGGCCGCGCACGGCGGGCGGCTGATCAAGACGCTGGGCGACGAGGTGCTGTTCGCCGCCGACGACGCGGGCACGGCCGCCGAGATCGGGCTGCGGCTGGTGGAGACCCTCGGCGAGGACGCGACGATGCCGGAGCTGCGGGTGGGGATCGCGTTCGGCACGGTGACGACGCGGATGGGCGACGTCTTCGGGAACACGGTGAACCTGGCGAGCCGGCTGACCTCGATAGCGCCCAAGGACATGGTGCTGGTGGACGGCGCGCTGCGCGAGGAGCTGACGGGCGCCGGGCTGGCGCCGCGTTCGGAGAAGGCGGCGGCTGACGCGGGGAACGGGTTCCGGTTCGCGCTCCAGCCGCTCTACCAGCGGCCGGTGCGGGGGCTCGGCATCGTGGAGCCGTGGCTGCTGACCCGCAGGGAGTGAACGGGCCGGGCGGTGGCTGGGGGCGTGGCCCGGCGGTGGCGGTGGCGCCCGGGCGTCGCGGGGGCGTGGCCCGGCGGGGCGCGGGGGCCGATAATGCCGCCCATGGTCGAGGAGCGGGTTGAGCGGTACGGGGAGTGGATCGAGCTGCGGCGCGACGCGGAGACGCGGGTCGCGACGCTGCTGCTGGACCGGCCGGAGGCGATGAACGCGCTCTCCGCCGAGCTGGCGGCGCGGCTCGCGGAGGCGTGCGCGGCGCTGGCCGCCGACCGCGTGACGCGGGCGGTGGTGCTGGCCTCCACGCACGAGCGGGCGTTCTGCGTGGGCGCCGACCTCAAGGAGCGGAACCAGCTGGACGACGCGGGGCTGCGGCGGCAGCGGCGGGTGCTGCGGGCCGCCTTCGGCGGGCTGCTGGCGCTGCCGATGCCGGTGATCGCGGCGGTGCGGGGCTATGCGCTGGGCGGCGGCTACGAACTGGCGCTCAGCTGCGACCTGATCGTCGCGGATGAGGGCGCGGTGGTCGGGCTGCCGGAGGTCTCCGTCGGGGTGCTGCCGGGCGGCGGCGGGACGCAGCTGCTGCCGCGCCGCGTCGGGGCGGCCAGGGCCGCCGAGTTGATCTTCACGGCGCGGCGGGTGCCGGCGGCCGAGGCGCTGGAGCTGGGCATGGTGGACCGGCTGGCGGCGGCCGGGGCCGAGCGGGCGGAGGCGCTGGAGCTGGCCGGTCGGATCGCCGCGCACTCTCCGGTGGGCGTGCGGGCCGCCAAGCGCGCGCTGCGGCTGGGCCACGGGCAGGACCTGGCCACCGGCCTGGAGATCGAGGACGCGGCCTGGAACGAGGTGGCGTTCTCCGCCGACCGCGTCGAGGGCGTCGCCGCGTTCAACGAGCGCCGCACCCCCGACTGGCCGGGCCTGGACGGCTGAGCCCCGGGGACCGGACGGCTGAACCTCCCCGAACCGGGCGGCTGAACCTCCCGGAACCGTTCGCAAAGCGGACAGGGAGTAGCTGAAGGTAACAAAGCGGGGGAACGCGCCCTAGCCTGGCTGCATGGCTGAGCAGAGGCTGTGGGCGGTGGTCGATCTGGCGCGCGGGATGGCCGCCGAGCGCGGGCTCGCGGAGGCCGCACGCGCCGGCGCGGAGCGGGCGTTGCGCGCCCTGGACGGCTCCTTCGCGGCGATATCCGTGCGGGAGCGCGAGACCGGGCGGGCCGGCACCACCCGGCTGCGGGTGCTGGTCAACGTGGGGGAGCTGGCCAGGGGCGAGGAGCCGTTCCCCGAGGCGGAGTTCCGGGCCGGGGAGGTGGGGCTCAGGCCGGCGGGGGAGCGGGCGGTGCTGACGGAGGCGGGCGGCGCCGGCCCGGAGGCCGACTGGCTGCGGGCGCGGGGGCGCGGCTGTGCGCTGGTGGTGCCGATCCTGGTGCACGGCGGGGTGTGGGGCGAGCTGGTGATCGCCAGGGGGCGCGAGGAACCGGCCTTCACCACCGAGGAGTTGGCGTTCGCGCCGGCGCTCGCCGCCGTGCTGGCCGCCGGGCTCGCGCAGTACGAACGGCTGGTGGAGATACGCAGGTTGGCGTTCACCGACGCGCTGACGGGGCTGGCCAACCGGCGCGCCGTCGACCACGCGCTGGCCGAGGCGCTGCGCGGCCACCGGGAGCGGGGCGCGGTGCTCACCCTGGTGGTCTGCGATGTCAACGGGCTCAAGCGCGTCAACGACACCCATGGCCACGCGGTGGGGGACCGGCTGCTGATCCGGTTCGCCGGCGTGCTCTCCCGGGCCGCCGAGCGGCTGCCGGGGGCCCTGGCCGCCCGGCTGGGCGGGGACGAGTTCTGCCTGTTGGCGGTGGACGCCGACCCGGCCGAGGTGGAACGGGCGGCCGCCGAGGTCTGCCGGGGCGCCGCGGCGCTTGAGTTGAGCGAGGGCGTGGCCTGCGGCGTCGCCTCCACCGTCGCGGTGCCGGGGCGGCTGCGCTCGGGGCGGCGGCTGTTCCGGCTGGCCGACGCGGCGCAGTACCGGGCCAAGGCGGCCCGTTCGCCGGCGCCGGTGGTGGCCGGGCGCGGCGACTGGGAGCGGGTGGTGGCGCTGGCCGGCGGCCCGGGCGGCGCCGAACGCCGGGCGTTCCGGGGCCGCCACCGGCCGCCGGTGCCGGACCGGCGGGGGAACCCGTGAGCCGGCCCGTTCCGTGGTCAACCGATTCACTCTTCTAGGCTCGTGAATATGAATATGCCAAGCGCGCGTATGCCCAGCGTGGTGCTCCACTCCACCCCTCCCACCGCCGCCGAGGTCCTCGCCGTCGCCCGGGGGAACGTCCTCGTCGAGCTGGCCGACGACGCGGTGGCCGCGATGGACGCCTCCCGCCGGGTCATCGACGAGCTGGCCGCCGCCCCCGAGCCGGTCTACGGCGTCTCAACGGGCTTCGGCGCGCTGGCCGTTCGCTCCATCGCCCCCGAGCTGCGCACCCGACTTCAGAGGAACATCGTCCGCTCGCACGCCGCCGGGCTCGGCCCCCGGGTCGAGCGCGAGGTGGTCCGGGCCCTGATGTTCCTGCGGCTGAAGACCCTCGCCTCCGGCCACACCGGCGTCCGCGCCGAGGTGGCCCACGCCATGGCCGCGCTGCTCAACGCCGGGATCACCCCCGTCGTCCACGAGCACGGCTCGCTCGGCTGCTCCGGCGACCTGGCGCCGCTGGCCCACTGCGCCCTGACGCTGCTCGGCGAGGGCCAGGCCGAGGGCCGGGACGGCGAACTCCACTCCGCCGCCGAGCTGTTGGACCGGCACGGCATCGCCCCCGTCGAACTCCGCGAGAAGGAGGGCCTGGCGCTGCTCAACGGCACCGACGGGATGCTCGGGATGCTGCTGCTGGCCTGCGAGGACCTCGGGCGGCTGCTCACCAGCGCCGACGTCACCGCCGCCCTCACCCTGGAGGCGCTGCTGGGCACCGAACAGGTCCTCGCGCCCGAGCTGCACGCCGTGCGCCCCCACCCCGGGCAGGCCGCCAGCGCCGCCAACATGCGGCGGGTGCTGGCCGGTTCCGGCCTCACCGGCCACCACCAGGACAGCGCGCCCCGCGTGCAGGACGCGTACTCCGTGCGCTGCGCGCCCCAGGTCGCCGGCGCGGGCCGGGACACGCTGGCGCACGCCCGCGCGGTCGCCGAGCGCGAACTGGCCGCCGCCGTCGACAACCCGGTGGTGGTGGACGGCCGGGTCTCCTCCAACGGCAACTTCCACGGCGCCCCCGTCGGCTATGTGCTGGACTTCCTCGCCATCGCCGTGGCCGACCTGGCCTCCATGGCGGAACGCCGCACCGACCGGCTGCTCGACCGGCACCGCTCGCACGGCCTGCCGCCGTTCCTCGCCGACGACCCGGGCGTGGACTCCGGGCTGATGATCGCCCAGTACACCCAGGCCGCCCTGGTCAGCGACCTCAAGCGGCTGGCGCAGCCGGCCTCGGTCGACTCCATCCCGTCCTCCGCGATGCAGGAGGACCACGTCTCGATGGGCTGGTCGGCGGCGCGCAAGCTGCGCACCGCGCTCACGCTGCTGACCCGGGTGCTGGGCATCGAGTTCTACGCCGCCACCCGCGCCATCGAGCTGCGGGCCACCGCCGAGCTGCGCCCCGCGCCCGCCACCCGCGCCGTGCTGGCGGCGGCCAGGGGCGGCGGCCTTGAGGGCCCGGGCGCCGACCGCTTCCTGGCGCCGGAGCTGGCGGTGGCCGAGCACCTGGTCGCGGACGGCTCCCTGGTGCGCGCCGCCGAGTCGGTGACCGGCCCCCTGGCGTGACCGGAACGCCGGGCCGGCGCGGGTCCGTTGTACCCGTTTCGGCAAAGCGTCGGCAAAATCTCGGCATCGGCCGGCAAAGTTCGCCCGGCGAAAGGCCCGGCCCTCGAACGGGAGGGCCGGGCCTGCGGGTTGGGGGTCTGCGGGGGTTCGGGGGGCGATGTCCGCTTCGGCTAGCGGCTCCCCGGGTCCAGCGGCTGGTCCAGCGGGATGACGGGAGAGGTGGAGGCGGCGTCGTCAGCCTCCGAGTAGGCCGACGGCAGGAGCCAGACGATGCCCAGGATCAGGGCGGCCACCATGCCGCTGACCAGGGATCGGCGGTCCAGGCCGCGAGTTTGACCGTCCACGGGGTGCTCCGATGTGTTGCTGCGTACCGGCGGCGTGGAATGCGATGTTACGGCCCGGTGCGGGTCGCGGGGAAGAGCCGGGGGCGCGGGGTCTTACGCTCCCCGTCATGAGCGAAGAGCTGTCGCCAGGGGCGCGTCACGTTCGGGTTCGGGTGGAGATGGTGCTGGAGATCGCGGAGCCCGACGAACTCGTGTCCGCCGCCTGGTCCCGGATCGAGAGCGACGAGCTGATGCCGGCCGAGGAACGGGAGGAGGCCGCCCGTGCCGTCTCCCGCGACGAGGCGGAGGCGGTCGCCTACCTGATCGACCCCGTCGACCTGGTGGACGAGGTGCCGGGCGTGGTGCTGGCCCAGGCGTCCTGGAGCAGCGAACGGGCCGCGTTCGACCCGGACCTGGCCTGGGACGGCGCGGACGCCGACCTCGACGGCGACCTTGACGAGGACGCCGACCTGGACGGCGATCTGGCCGGCGGCCTCGACGAGGACGGCCTCGACGCGCTGGGCGAGGGCCCCGACGACGGCGGGCTCGACGAGGACGCCCTGGACCACGAGGAGTGGGGCGACGAGCCGGCCGCCGATCCGTTCACCGACCGGCCGGGCCGGCCGGACCGGCTCGACGGCCTCGACCGCCCCGAGGGGCACGAGGAACGGGGCCGCTAGCCGGTCCTACTCCTGCTCCCCCGCGGTGGCGCACAGCGCGCGGTCCACGAGCTCGCTGGCGGCCTGCTCCTGGGCCAGCATCGTGTCGGGCGAGCCGGCCAGGGCGGTGGACATGGAGACGGTGACGGCGCGCTCCCCGTCCCCGGTGGCCCCGTTCAGCGTGATGTAGCCGCTCTCGCCGCCCTCGTGGCTGAAGTAGCTGCCCCCGCAGGACAGCGGCCGCTCGACCAGGCCGAGGCCGTAGCGCCCTTCGGGCCAGAACGTGAGCATCTCCTCGTTGACCGGGACGGTCTCCCGCATCTCGGCCAGCCGCTCCGGCGGCAGCAGCTCGCCGCCGAGCAGCGCCAGGAAGAAGCGGTTGACGTCGGCCGTGGTGGAGACATGGCCGCCGGGGTCGGGGACGAGCGCCTCGGTGACGTCGACCCGCTCGCCGGACGGGAAGACCTCGTAGGCGCGGGCGTGGGGCTCGCGGAGGGTGGGGGTCTCGCCCGGCAGATAGGTGTGGTCCATGCCGAGCGGCGCCAGAATCCGGTCCTCGACCTCCCGGTGCCACGGGCGGCCCGTGACCTCCTCGACGATCAGATCGAGAAGGACATAGCCGGTGTTGGAGTAGCCCCACCCCTCGCCGGGCGCGAAGTCCGGGGCGTGGCGCGTCGCCCGCGCGACGATCTCCCGTGGGGTGTACGTGTCGTACCGGTGCGCGCGGTACTCCTCCGGGGTGGCGTGCCCCGGCAGGTCGTCGTGGAGACCGCCGGTGTGCTGGAGGAGCTGGCGGACGGTGATCCGGCGGCCGTCGTTTCCGTTGCCCGCCACCAGGCCGGGCAGCCAGCGGTCCACGGTGTCGTCGAGCGACAGCGCGCCCTCGTCGACCAGTTGCAGGACCACGGTGGCCACCAGCGCCTTGCCGGTGCTGGCCATCCGGAAGTAGCCGTCGGCCGGCACCGGGCGGTCCGTGCCGACCTCGGCGACGCCGCTGATGGCGACCAGGTCCGCGCCGGCGCCGGTGCTGACCCGGGCCTGGACGCCGGTCACGCCCAGGGCGTGGAGCGCTTCGGTGTCCCGGCGCAGGTCGTCCGCCCCGTAGCCGGCGGCGGGCGGCTCCCGGTCCGCGCCCGTGGCCCGGGCTGTGTCCTGGGGGGAGTCCTGAGCTGGTTCCGCCGGCAGTTGGAGGGCGACCGCCGTCCCGACGGCGAGCAGGGCGGCGGTGGCGGCGGCGAGCGACCACCGGCGGCGGCGAGGTGTCGGTGTGGATCTCATGGCGCCACGCTAGGTAGGCGCCCGGTCGCCAGTCGCTACCACCGGCTGCCGAACGAAGGCTACAGCTGGCTGTAGTGCCGCACCGACGCCCGTTACCTAGGGTGAAACGCACGGGGCCGCTCAGGGCCCCACAGGTCACGACAGAGGGGACAGGTCACGTGCTCAGCGCGGCTCGCGAACGCCTGGCCGGAACGTGGCGCGCCGCGCGCTACCTGCTGGGCACCCTGGTGGCCGCGACGGCGACGCTGCTCGCGGCGCCCCTGCTGTGCGTTCCCTCGCTGGCGCAGCCCTGGGCGGAGTGGCATCGGCAGCGCGCCGGGGCGCTGCTGGGGCGGCCGGTCGAGCCGCGCCCGCGCGCCACCCGCCGAAACCTCCTGTGGCTGGCGACCCAGGTCGGCACCGGGCTGCCGGCCGGCCTCCTCGCGCTGCTCCTGCTGGGCAACCTGCTGCTCACGCCCGTGGTCGCGGCGCTGTGGTGGGCGTTCTCCCCGGCGCCCTGGCTGCCCGTGATCAGCGTTCCCCTCACCGACTGGGGCACCGCGCTGTCGCTCGGCCTGCTCAACCTCCTCGCCCTGGCGGCGCTGGCCGCGCTCGTCCTGGCGCCGCTCGCCCGGGCGCACGCCAGGATCTGCCTGGCCGTCCTGGCGCCGTCGCCGGCCGAGCAACTGGTCGAGCGCGTCGGCGAACTGACCAGGACCAGGGCGGACGTCCTCCAGGCGCACAGCGCGGAACTCCGCCGGATCGAACGGGACCTGCACGACGGCACCCAGGCCCGGCTCGTCGCCATCGCGATGCGGCTGGCCGTGGCCGGCGAGAGCCTCTCGAAGAGCCAGGAGGCCGCCGCCGTCCTGGTGCGGGAGGCGCACGCCGAGACCGAGGACGCGATGACCGAGCTGCGGTCCGTCATCCGCACCATCTATCCCCCGGTGCTGGCCGACCACGGCCTCGCCGGCGCGCTCAGCACCCTGGCCACCAGGGCCGGGGTGCCGACCCGCCTCGACGTCGGCCCGCTCGGCGAGGTGCCGGCGGCGGTCGAGGCGGTCGCCTACTTCGCCGTCACCGAGGCGCTGGCGAACGTCGCCCGGCATAGCCGCGCCACCCGCGCCTCGGTGCGCGTCACCCGCGAGGGCGCGCTGCTCCGGGTGGAGATCGCCGACGACGGGGCCGGCGGGGCTGACGCCGCCCGGGGCTCGGGCCTTGACGGAATGCGCCGCCGCGCCGCCGCGCTGGACGGCGGCATGGAGATCAGCAGCCCGCCGGGCGGGCCGACCGTCGTCACCGTGGAGTTGCCGTGCGCGTAGTGATCGCCGAGGACAACGTCCTGCTGTCCTCGGGGCTCGAACTCCTGCTCAACTCGCAGGGGTTCGAGGTCGCCGCGATCGCGGCCGACGGCCCCGGCTTCCTGGCGGCGGTCGAGGTCCACCGCCCCGAGGTCACCATCGTGGACGTGCGGCTGCCCCCGACCTTCCGCGACGAGGGCATCCGGGCCGCCGTCCAGGCCCGCCGCGACCATCCCGGGCTGCCGGTCCTCGTGCTGTCCCAGTACGTCGAGCAGGTCTACGCGGGCCGGCTCCTCGCCGACGCCGGGGGCGGCATCGGCTATCTGCTCAAGGACCGGGTGAGCCGGGTCGGGGAGTTCACCGACGCGCTGCGCCGGGTGGCCGGCGGCGGCACCGCGATGGACCCCGAGGTCATCGCCCAGCTGCTCGCCGCGCGCGGCGATCCCGTCGACGCCCTGACGGCGCGGGAGCGCGAGGTGCTGGCGCTGATGGCCGAGGGCCACGACAACGCGACCATCGCCCGACGGCTCGTCATCACCGAGAACGCGGTCCACAAGCACATTGGCAATGTTTTCCTCAAACTTGGCCTGGCGGTCGGCGACAGCGGCCACCGCCGCGTCCGCGCCGTCCTGGCCTATCTGCGCCACCACGGCGGCGGTGCCGCGCCGGAGCCGGGCACCGCGCGCCCACCGGCCTGAACGGGCCAGCGGCGGGCGTTGCCCCCGGCGGCGAGCCGGCGTGAGCGGGTGGTGGCGGCGGTGCGGTGCCGCCTCGGCCCACCGCGTCGGTTCCTGCGGGGCGGTCGAACGGTGCGTCGACCGTCGACGGTGCGTCGACCGGCCCGAACCGGTCGACGGCCGGAACCGGTCGGCGGCCGGAACCGGTCGGCGGCGGCCGGCAGTTGCTCGCCCGGCGCGCGTGCGGGGCTCGCGCGCCGGCGCGCTCCGTCGAGGCGCCGGCGCATGGCGGTGGCTCGCGACTGCCCGCAACAATTCACCCCCGAGCTTTCACTTATGGTGGAACAGGCTGCCGCTTTACCGCGTTCTTTCCTACGTGCCCTCCCTCGTGTCCTCCCGGGAGGCGCGGCAGCGGACGACGAGCGATGCGGATGAGTTCTGATGGTTGATGTCATGCGGCGCAGGGGCCTCACAGCGGCGGCGGCGCTGCTCTGCGGGGTGCTGGCGCTGACGTCCTGCGGCGGCGGAGGCGACGACTCGGACGGCGCCGAGCAGACGGAGCAGTCGGAGGCCGACCAGGCGGCCGAGGACGCGAACACCTCCTCGGCGGTGATCTCCATCACCCCGGAGGACGCGGCCGAGGGCGTCGGGATCAACGACGACGTGGCGGTCGCGGTCGAGGACGGGACGCTGGACGAGGTGGTACTCACCGCCACCGAGGCCGGTACCGAGGTACCGGGCACGGTCTCCGAGGACCAGACCTCCTGGCAGCCCGACGAGCAGCTGGACCGCGCGACACGCTACGAGCTGTCCGTGCAGGCCAGCGACGCCGAGGGCCGCGAGGCGCACCAGGTCGCCACCTTCACCACCATCGCCCCGGAGAACAGCTTCATCGGGTACTTCACGCCCGAGGACGGCGCCGAGGTCGGGGTGGGGATGCCGGTCTCGCTCAACTTCGACCAGGAGATCACCAACCGCGCCGCCGTTCAGCAGGCCGTGACGGTCACCGCCAGCAGCGGCCAGGAGGTCGTCGGCCACTGGTTCGACGGCACCCGCCTCGACTTCCGGCCCGAGTCGTACTGGGAGGCCGGCACCACGGTCAACGTCTCGCTGGACTTCGACGGCGTGGAGGGCGCCCCCGGCATCTCCGGCGTCCAGGACCGCGACTTCAGCTTCACCGTCGGCCGCGCCCAGATCAGCACGGTCGACGTCGAGGCCAAGCAGATGGAGGTCGTGCGCGACGGCGAGCCGCTGCGCACCGTGCCGATATCCGCCGGCAGTGAGGAGAACCCGACCTACAACGGCCAGATGGTGATCTCCGAGAAGTACGAGGAGACCCGGATGGACGGCGCGACCGTCGGCTTCACCGACGACGACGGCGAGGGCGAGTACGACATACCCGACGTCCCGCACGCCATGCGGCTGTCCACCTCCGGCACCTTCGTGCACGGCAACTACTGGGCGCCGGACAGCACCTTCGGCTCCGCCAACACCAGCCACGGCTGTGTGGGCCTCAACGACGAGCAGGGCGCGGACGACCCGGACCAGGACGGCGCCTGGTTCTTCGAGGAGTCCCTGATAGGCGACGTGGTCGTGGTGATCAACTCCCCGGACGAGCTGATCACCCCGGAGAACGGCCTCAACGGCTGGAACATGAGCTGGGACGACTGGGTCGCGGGCAGCGCGATCTGATCCACCGGAGCGCGGCCCGCGAAGCGGGGCGGGGCCGCCCGGAGGGCGGCCCCTCGACGGGGCGGCCCGCCGGGCAGCGGGGCGCGTCGCCCGGCGGGGCCGGGGCCCCGTGGCCTGATCTGCCGGGCGCCCGCGCCGACTTGACGCCCCTGACGGGGCCGGGCACCCGCCGCCCGTGCCGGACTCGCCGCCCGTGAAGTCCCCGGCGTGCCCGTGCCGGCCCCGCTGACCCGGGGCCCGCGAAGGGCCCCGGCGCTCCCGCGATGGCCCCGGACCCGGGGCCCGCGAAGGCGCTCGTGCCGGACTCGCCGCCCGTGAAGTCCCCGGCGCTCGCGCCGACTTGGCGCCCTGACGGAGCCGGGTCCCCGGGGCCCGCGCCGGACCCGGGGCCCGCGCCGGACCCGGGGCCCGCGCTGGGCCCGGGGCCGTTACGGGGGGCCGGAGGCACGGATGGCGTTTCGCCCGATGTCGGACACGAGCGGTACGCCCCCCGTTCATCGCGTCCGGATGGGGTGCCCTGGTGATATCCAGAACCAGCCCACCCCCCGCCCTCGTCGCCGCAACCCGCCGCCGCTTCCTGACCGTTACCGGTGCCGCCGCCGCCCTCGCGCTCACCGGTGCCCTGCCCGGCATCGCGTCCGCGTCGGCCACGACCGGCGCCTCCCGCCTCCCCGCCGACCCGTTCACCCTCGGCGTCGCCTCCGGCGACCCGCTACCCGACGGCGTTGTCCTGTGGACCCGCCTGGCCCCGGACCCGCTCGCCCCGTTCGGCGGCATGGACCAGCGGGACCACCGGGTGGACTGGGAGGTGGCCGCCGACGAACGCTTCCGGCACGTCGTGCGGCGCGGAACCACCACGGTCCGCGCCCAGTTCAGCCACACCGCGCACGTCGACGTCCGGGGCCTGCGGCCGTGGCGGGAGTACTTCTACCGCTTCCGCGCCGGCGGGTTCGTCAGCCCGGTCGGGCGGACGAAGACCGCGCCGTCCCGCGACCAGCTCGTACCGCGCCTCTCCCTCGCCTTCGCCTCCTGCCAGGCGATCTGGGAGGGCTGGTACACCGCGCACCGCGACCTGGCCGCCCGCGCCCACGACGTCGTGCTGTTCCTCGGCGACTACATCTACGAGTTCGGCATCGACCGGGGCATCCGCCCGACCGACGGCGACGAGCGCAACACCCGCGAGTCCGTCACCCTCGACGACTACCGACAGCGGTACGCCGCCTACAAGTTGGACGCCGACCTCCAGGCCGCGCACGCGTCCGCCCCGTGGATCGTCGTCTTCGACGACCACGAGGTCGTCGACAACTGGGCGGACCTCAGCGCCGGCAGCGCCCCCGCCGACGAGTTCCTGGTCCGCCGGGCCAACGCCTTCCGCGCCTACTGGGAGCACATGCCGCTGCGCGCGCCCCAGTTCCCCGAAGGCCCCGACATGCGGCTGCACCGGCGGCTGCGGTACGGGCGGCTCGCCGAGATCTCGATGCTCGACACCCGTCAGTACCGCGACGACCAGGCCAACGGCGACGGCACCAAGCCGCCCAACGAGGCGACCGCCGACCCGGCCCGCTCCATCCTGGGCTTCCCGCAGGAACGTTGGCTGCTCGACGGGCTCACCGCGTCGCGGTCGCGCTGGAACATCCTCGGGCACCAGACCGCCATCACCCTGCTCGACACCGTGAGCGGCCCCGACGTGGCCGTCCCCATGGACACCTGGGACGGCTACAGCGCCTCCCGCGACCGGCTGCTCGGCGGCATCGCCGAACGCGGCATCAGCAACGTCGTCAGCCTCGCCGGCGACCTGCACCGCAACATCGCCGGCGACCTCGCGCTCGACTTCACGGACCCCGACTCCCGCGCGGTGGCGACCGAGTTCGTCGGCACGTCCATCACCTCGGCGCTGGACGGCGAGGACCTCGACGCCGGCGGCCGCGTCCTCCTCGACGAGAACCCGCACATGAGGTTCGGCAACTTCCAACGCGGCTACGTCAGCTGCGAGATCACCCCGGACCTGTGGCGCTCCGACTTCCGGGTCTGCGACCGGGTCACCGTCCCGGACGGCACCGTCAGCAGCCGCACCGTCCTCGCCGTCGAGAACGGCGTCCCCGCCGTCCAGCAGGCGTAAAGCCCGAGGAGCCCACCATGCCCAGCACCGTCCGCACCACCGTCCGCACCACCGCCCGCACCACCGCCCGCACCGCCAGCCTGCTCGCCGGCGCCGCCACCGTCGCCCTCACCGTCACCGCCGCCGGCCCGACCGCCACGGCGGCGGGCGCCGGGCGTTCCGACGTCGTGCTCTCGGCCGCGCCGACCAGCCTGACCGCCAACGAACTCCCGTGCCTGCCCACCTCGTTCGACGTCACCCTCACCAACACCGGCCGGCAGCCCGTCTTCGCCGATGCGACGCTGGCCGCCGACGCGCCGATCGACCTCAGCCACACCGTGTTCTCCACCTACCTCCCGGCCACCGACCCCGACCAGCCGGTCTCCCGCACCGTGGACGTCCGCGTCCCGTCGGGCACCGAGGCCGGCAGCTACGACGTGACCGTCACCAGCGGCCGGCAGCGCGTCGTCGTCCCCGTCACCGTCGAGCCCGTCCCCGAGCCGGGCCCCGGCGCCAACCTCGCCTACGGCCAACGGGCCACCGCCTCCTCCACCCATGGCAGGTTCACCGCCTGCGGCGCCGTGGACGGCGACAGCGACTACCTCAACTGGTCGACGAAGACCGGCTGGAACGACGCCGACAGCGGCAAGTTCCCCGACTGGCTGGCCGTCACCTGGCCGGAGCCCGTCGAACTCGGCCGCGTCGAGACCGTCACCTACGGCACCCCGTCCCGGCCCGCCGCGCTCCAGGGCATCAAGGACTTCGACGTCCAGATCAGCTCCGGCGGCGAGTGGCTGACCGTCGGCACCCACCGCGACAACACCCTCGACCGAGTCGTCACCACGTTCGACCCCGTCACGACGGACGCCGTCCGGGTCCTCGTCCACGCGTCGAACAGCGGCGACTACTCCCGCATCCTGGAACTGGAGGCGTACGCACCGCAGTAGCGACCGGTGCCCCGGCCGGCGCCGGGGCACCGCCCGCGCCCTCTCGGCCACCGGTCCCGCTCAACCGTCGGCCGCCGGGCCAGCGGCGCTGACGAGCCCCGACTCGTAGGCGCTGATCACCAGTTGCGCGCGGTCCCGCGCACGCAGCTTGCTCAGCAGCCGACCGATGTGGGTCTTGACGGTGCCGCTGCTGAGGTGGAGATAGGCGGAGATGTCGGCGTTGGACAGGCCACGTGCCACCAGCACCAGGACTTCACGCTCGCGCTCCGTGAGGCCGTCGAGCGAGGAACCTGGCGCGCGGTGGGTGGGGGGAAGACGGGCGAACTCGGCGATCAGGCGCCGGGTCACCGAAGGGGCGAGAAGGGACTCCCCGGCGGCGACGGTGCGGATGCCGGCCAGCAAAACCTCGGGAGAGGTGTCCTTGAGGAGGAAGCCCGCCGCCCCGGCCCGCAACGCGCCGTACACGTACTCGTCGAGGTCGAAGGTGGTGAGGACGAGCACCCGGGTCCCGGCCGTCTCGGCGGCCCCCACGATGTGCCGCGTCGCCTCGATGCCGTCCATGCCGGGCATCCTGATGTCCATCAACACCACGTCCGGGCACAGCCGCCGGGCACCCTCGACGGCCTCGGCTCCGGTGCCGGCCTCGCCCACCGCCGTCAGCCCGGGAGTGGTGTCGACGAGCACCCGGAAGCTGCCTCGGAGCAGGGGCTGGTCGTCGGCGACGAGTACCCGGATCGGTTCGGTCACGCGGTCGGCTCCTTCCGGCTCCCGGCCGTGCCGTGCGCGGGTTCGGGCGGGAGAAGCGCCGACACGGCGAACCCGCCGCCCGGCCGTGGCCCGGCGGCCAACGTCCCGCCGTACAGCATCACGCGTTCGCGCATCCCCACGAGTCCGTGACCACCCGCGAGTTCCGCCCGGTCGGGCACGGCCGCGCTCCCGGCACCGTCGTCCGTCACCTCTACGCGGGCCTCGCCTCTCGCGTCGACGGTGATCGTCACCCGGCAACGCGCTCCGGGACCCGCGTGCTTGACCACGTTCGTCAGGGCCTCCTGAACGATCCGGTAGACGGCCAGCGCCCTCCCCGTCGGCAGGCCGACCGCGAGTCGGGTGCGGAGTTCCGCGTGGACGCCCGCCCGCTCGGCACGCCGGACGAGGGCCGGCAGGTCGTCCAGCCCGGGAGCGGGAGCCGTCTCGGCCAAGTCCGGTTCCCGCGTTGCCCGTTCAACGGTGTCGCCGCGCCCCCCGGCGGTGTCGCCGCGCAGCACTCCCAGGGCGCGGCGCATCTCGGTGAGCGCCTCCCGGCCGGTCCGCTCGATCGCCCGGACGGCGTCGCGGGTCTCCCGAGGGCGGGTGTCGGCCACATGGTTGGCCACCGCCGCCTTGACGACGATCACGCTCAGGCTGTGCGAGACGATGTCGTGCAGTTCCCTGGCGATGCGCAGCCGTTCCCCGGCCAGTGCCTCCTCCGCGAGACGACGGTCCCTCCGGGCCGCCCGGGATCTCCGCTCGCGCACGACCCGCCCCGCGACCCACGCGGCCCCGACGATCAGCCAGACGACGGCGGCGGTTCCGGCGGCCTCCGTCCACGGGCCCGACGGCGTCAGGACCCCCTCGCCGGTGATGACCGCGGCCGCCGCGACGACCCAGGTCAGGGCGAGCGCCGCCGAGGCCCGGCGGGTCGGCTCGACGAGCGCCACCGGGTAGACGGCCAGGGCCGTGGCGAGGTACGGGTCACGCGTGATGTCGAGCAGGGTCGCCGTCGCCGAGGCACCCAGGACCACGGCCAGGACCGGCAGCGGCCACAGGCGCCGAACGGCCAGCGGCACTCCGACACAGCCGGCCACCAGCCAGCCCAGCCACCACGGCCCGGAGAACCGGGGCAGACCGTCCGAGGCACCCTGGCCGGCCAGCGCCACATAACCGGCCGTCACGACGGCCGCCGCGCAGGCGTCGACCCCCAACAGGTGCGCCCCGCCCGGCCGATGTCGCCCCGTTCCCCGCTCCGTTCCCCGCTCCGTTCCCCGCATCGCTCGACGATAGCGACCGCCGCTCATCCGGCCCGCCCGAGGAGGAACATCGCGACACCCACGGCGGCCAGCAGGAGAAGCCTTCCGGCGACCGTGGTCGCCCGTGGGGTCCTTCCGTCGCGCAACGCGGCCACGCCCAGCGGAACGAGCGCGACGCACAGTCCGGCGGCGGCGGCGATCGACAGGGGAGTCGTTCCCTTGAGCACCCCCAGCGGCATCGCCGACGCCAGAGCCAGGGCCGCCGCACCGGGCAGCCGCAGCACCCCGGAGCGGTAGGCGCCGACGGCCAGCAGGAGCCAGCCGCCCATGACGGCCGCGTTCAGCGTGCTGAAGAGGTGGAAGGCGCCGTAGGTGTCACCCACCGTTCGCGTCGCCGCTGCCGCCCCCCGCGCGGCCACCAGCTGGAAGGCCAGATGGTCCACGCCGGCGTGGAACGCCCGGGCGAAGAGTCCGAGGACCGTGAGCACGCCGCCCCACAGGGCGAGTTCCCGGAACCTCTCGCCGATCCTGGCGGCGAGCAGCACAACTCCCGGCCAGAGCAGCACCCACCCGGCGGACACCAGGGCGTACGAGGCCGCCATGAGGTCCGGATGCCGTTCGTACGCGCTCAGTTGCGCGGGAAAGAAGAAGTCGAAGCGCAGGCGCAGCACCATGCCGGTGAGCAGCAGCGGCGGGCCGATGACGAGGGAGGCGCCGCCCACCCAGCGTCCCGGAAAAACGGGGTGCGGAGCGGCGGTTGACGCGGTCGTGACGGTCGTGACGGTCATGGGGCAACGATGCGCCCGCCGCACGGGCCGCGTCGTCGGAGCCAGGTCCACGGTTCCGGATCGGACCGTGGTCCTACCTGCCCGGCCTCGGGTCCCCCTCCGGTCCGACGCCCGGTGCGCGGCACCCGTTGGAGTCGTCTTGGTCAACGGGCGGCGGCCGGGCGGGAGTTGTCCAGAGCGAGGTGGACGGCCAGGCCACCGAGCACGCTGCCCATCACATAGCGCTGGGCGCGCAGCCAGCCCGGACGCCGGCCGAGGAACACCGCGATGGCGCCGGCCGCCAGCACGCACGAGCCGTTCACCGCGACGCCGACCACCACCTGGACACTGCCCAGCACGAAGCCCTGCACCATCACATGACCCGCCTCCGGGTCCACGAACTGCGGGATCAGGGACACGTACATCAGGGCGATCTTCGGGTTGAGCAGGCAGGTCATCAGCCCCATCGTGAACAGCCGCCGCCGCGACTCGGCCGGCAGCTCCCGCCGCGCGAACACCGAGACCCCGCCCGGCCGCAGCGCCTGCCACGCCAGCCACCCGAGATAGCCGGCGCCGGCCAGCTTCACCGCGAGATACAGGCCGGGAACGACGGCGAAGACGACGGAGAGGCCGAGGTTCGCGGCCGTGAGATAGATCAGGAACCCGAGCGCCACCCCGCCGAGGGACGTCAGCCCCGAGGCGCGGCCCTGGGTGATCGACCGCGACACGAGGTAGAGCATGTTCGGCCCGGGCGTCAACGCCATCCCGAGCGCGACCGCGGCGACCCCCGCCAGTGCGCCTGTTGTGATCATGTGCCCAGAATCCCCGAGGTGGGTGGCTTGCACCAGTGAAATCTTCTGCGGGGGATGCGGAAGCACTGCTTAACCCTCCGGGGTTTCGGGGGTGTGCGCCGGCCGGTGGCAGCCGGCCGGCTGCCACCGGGGCGGGGTGCCTGGCGGCGGGCGCGGGTTGGTCCCACCCACCCACCCTGCTGTCCGCCTCCGGCGGGGGCCTGCCGCCTCCGGCGGGGGTGTTGGCCTGCGGCGGGGAGCGGTTGCGCCTGCGGCGGGGTGTTGGCCTCCGGCCGGGGTCGGGGGCCGGCCGGGGGTTTCGGCCTTCGGCCGGGGAGCGGGGCCGCCTCCGGTGGGGGAGTGGTCTGCCTCCGGCGGGGGCCTGCCGCCTCCGGCGGGGGTGTTGGCCTGCGGCGGGGAGCGGTTGCGCCTGCGGCGGGAAGCGGTCCCGCGTCCGGCGGGTTGGCCTTCGGCTGGGGTCGGGGGCCGGCAGGGGGTTGGCCTTCGGCCGGGGAGCGGGCCCGCCTCCGGTGGGGGTCTGGGTCAGGGGCCGGTGGGGGCCTTCGGCATTCGGCGGGGTTGTTGGCCCCCGGCGGGGAGTGGTCCGGCCTCGGTGGGGAGTGTTGGCTCGCGACGGGGGGTGTTGGTCCCTGGCGGGGGCTTGCCCTTCGGCCGGGGCCGGGGCCTGCGGGGCCTTCGGCGTTTGGCGGGGAGCGGTTGCGCCTGCGGCGGGCTCTTGGCCTTCGGCCGGGAGCGCCGTGCGGTGTGTGTCGCGGGTCTTCGGCCGGGAGGTTGGCGTCTGGCTCGGCCTTGGGCCGGGGTCGGGGGCCGGTGGGGGCCTTCGGCGGGAAGCGGTTCGCCTCCGGCGGGGGGCGGGGTCGGAGGGCCGGTGGGTGCCCTCGGTCTCCGCAGGGGGAGCGGTTGTGCCTCCGACGGGGGGTTGGCCTGCGGCGGGCTTTCGGTCTTCGGCCGGGGGCGCCGTGTGGCGTTCTGTTGGGGGCCTTCGGCCGGCGGGTTGGCGTCTGCCGGGAGACTCGCCCTTCGGCCGGGGAGCGGTTCTGCCTCCGGCGGATGTTGGCCTTCGGCCGGGGCGCCGTGTGGTCGGCCGCCGGGGGAGGTTCGCCGGTTGGCGTTGCGCTGCGGGCCTTCGGCCGGGGAGCGCCGTGCGGTGTTGCCTTGCGTGGCTTCGTCCTTTGATCTCCGGCGGTCCGTTGTGCTCGCCGGTTCGGTCCGGTGGGCTAGGTTCAACGCCCCTTCGGAGGACCGCCGTTCGGCGTTGCCACCGTGCCGGCGGGGGCCCCTTCGTGGCGCCTCCGGCCAGCGGTGGAGGCATCCGCTCATGTCCGGGGACAACCCTTCGGTCGAACTCCGCCTCTGCACTGATCTGTTGGCCGGCTCTCACCCGCGAGAGAGCGGCGCCAGGGTCCGAACCTCCGGTCGGCCGGCGCAACGGCCCGGCCGCAGGCCGCTGTTGTGTCGCGGCGCGACAGGGGTCCCGTCACCGGGCCGGCTACCAGGCTCCGGCGGGCCAGGCGTCCGACCGGGCCGAAGGCCGGTACGCGGCTTGCGCCATAATGAGCCGCCATGATGAGCCGACGGCCTGCCGGGGTCGGCGGCGCCGGCGGTACCGGCAGTGCCCGGGAACGCTCCCCGTGCCCGGCACGTTGCGGCCCCGCCGGGTAACAGCCGCCTGCGGCACGGGCGTTGAGCCCACCGGCGGCCTCCCCTGACGGCGAGTGGTCGCCGCCCCGCCCCTCACGCCCGCGCAGCGGGAGGATCACCTCGCTTGCCTCGCCGTCGGCGAGCACGGGGGCCGGGGTGCACACGGTCTCCCCGGACGGCAACGCGTGGCGCGAGGATCGCCACGCCCCGTCCCAGGGGGGAGTCCGACGCCCAGATGGCGTGATCCCCGTCTCTGCCGCGCACGACCGTGAGGCTGGTCAGCCAACGGCACCGCGCTCCTGAAACGAACCGGCCGCGCCCAGACGCCCAAGCCGCACTACCGGCCGCGCCCAAGGCCCCCCACCGGCCGCCCGCCCCCGGCGGGCCGGCCGGCCGTCCCCGAAGGCCCAGCGCCCAGCGCCCAGCGCCCAGCGCCCAGCGTCACCGCTGGGAGAACGACCGCTCCCCGTGCACCGCCAGCTCCGCCAGGACCGCCTCGGGGTCACCCGCCTCCACCAGGTCCAACAGGTGCCGGTGGCGGGCCACATGGACGTCCAGGTCCTCGTAGTAGCGTTCCCGAACGTACAGGTTGCGCGCCATGCACAGCAGCAGCTGCCGGTGCAGCGAGGCGTAGATCTCGTCGATCCTCCGGTGCCCGGCCAGGGCCACCAGCGAGGCGTGGAAGGCGTAACCGTTCTCCACCAGCGCCGCCCGGTCCTCCCGTTCGGCCGCGCGGTCCATCCGTTCCAGGGCCGCCCGGCAGGCGGCGAGGCGTTCGGGGAAGCGGACGGGCACGCCGAGTTCGACGGCGGTGCGTTCCAACGCCGAGCGCAGCGTCAGGATCTCGTAGACGTCCTGCTCGGTCAGCGTGGTCACCGTCGCGCCCCGGCGGGGCTGGACCAGGATCAGGCCCTCCTGCTGGAGCAGCCGCATGGCCTCGCGCAGCGGGGGCCGGCTGATGCCCAGGCGTTCGGTGAGGCTCAGTTCGATCAGCCGCTCGCCGGGCCCCAGCTCGCCGGAGAGGATCATCTTGCGGATCGCCCCGGCGGCGAGTTGCACCAGGCTGGGCGGGTCCAACTGGCCGTTCCCCGGAGGGTCTTCGGGGGACGATGCCTGGGGGCTGACACGGGAGGCCATGGGCAGCCTTTCTGGGCTTCAACGGATCTCACATTGTGCCGATCGCGTGGCCGGCGGCAAGGACGCCCACGGCGGCGGCACTTCACCGCGACCGGCGCGCGCCGCCCGGAAGGGTGGCCCGGGCACGCCGCGTTGGTGCGCGGTCACGCCAAGGATTACATCGTTCCAGGGGCTTGTCGCCGGTCCGTGCCTATTGTAGACAATAGGCCAGCCAACGGGATTCGAGTCGACTGAGGACTGAGGACTGAGATCGATGGAGAAAGCTGAGCTGCTGCGCCTCTTTGACGGCCTGCGCGTCGCCGACGTGCGGGACGGCATGGACTGGGCGGGGCTGCACGCCAAGGGGACCGTCTCGCCCGAGATCACCCCGCTCTACCAGGGCGCGAGGTTCACGGGCATCGCGCGCACCATGAGGTTCCGGCCGACGGAGAAGGCGGTGCCGCCGCTGACCCCCGAGGAGTACACCGAGTGGGCCGGGCGCTGGTACCGCGAGCTGTACCCCAACAAGATCACCCCGACCATCGAGCAGGGCGACATCGTGGTCGTCCAGTCCGCCGGCCTCCCGGTGGGCGAGATCGGCTCCAACAACTCCCTGGAGTGGCACGCCGCCGGCGCCACCGGCATCGTCACCACCGGCGGCGTCCGGGACACCGACGAGTGCGTGATGCAGCAGGTGCCCATCTTCTGTCGCTACCGCGCGCAGCCGATGGTGCAGGGCCGCGTCGAGTTCGACGCGCTCCAGGTGCCGGTGGACGTCGGCGGGGTGCTGGTGCGGCCCGGCGACATCGTGGTCGCCGACGGCGACGGCGTGATCGCCGTTCCCGTCGAGCACGCGGTCACCGTCGCCAAGTACGCCCGGCAGGAGTTGGAGAACGACAAGATCGGCCGGCGGGCCCTCTACGAGAAGCTCGGCCGCCCGCTGGACGACACCGTCCGCTGAGGCCACGCCCCGGCGGCGATCCGTCCGCCGGGGCCCGCCCGCAGGACCGTTCCGACGCAGCGGTCCACGCACCGGTCCGCCCAACCGACCCGCCCAACCGCCCCGTTCCCGTGAGGAGTTCACCATGGCAGCACCCGAACGCGCCCACGCCCGCGTCGGCTTCGTCGGCCTCGGCAACCTCGGGCTGCCCATGGCGCGCACCCTCGCGGCGGACGGCTGGCGGCTGGCCGTGCACGACGTGGCGCCCGGCCGCGAGGTGCCCGAGGGCGCCGAACGGGTCACGTCGGCAACGGAGTTGGGCGACTGCCAGGCGGTCTGCCTGGCGGTCCCCGACGACGCCGCCGTGCTCGGCCTGCTGGACGGCCCCGACGGGCTGCTGGCCCGGCTCGCGCCCGGCTCCCTGGTGCTGGTGCACAGCACCGTGCTGCCGGCGACCGCCGGCGCGCTGGCGGAACGGGCCGAGGCCGCCGGGATCGGGCTGCTCGACGCCCCGGTCAGCGGTGGCGCCGAACGGGCGGCCGACGGCACGTTGACCGTGATGGTCGGCGGCAGGGCCGAGGTCGTCGCCGACGCCCGCCCGCTGCTGGAGACCGTCGGCGACGAGGTGCGCCACGTCGGCCCGGCCGGGGCGGGCGCGGCGGTCAAGCTCGCCAACCAACTGATGATGTTCGCTGCCCTGGCCGGCGCCCACGAGGCGCTCGACCTGGCGGCCGCCCACGGCGTCGCCGCCGAGGAGGTGCTGGCCGTCGTCGCCGGCTCGACGGGGGACTCCTGGGTGGCACGCACCTGGGGCTTCTTCGACCGGGTCGCGCACGCCTACGACGCCGGCGCCACCCCGGTGAGCGAGCGTCCCTGGAGCAAGGACCTGTGGGAGGTGACGGCGGCCGCCCGCGCGGCCGGCGTCCGCCTCCCGCTGGCCGGGCTCCTCGCCCAGACCATGGCCGACCGCGTCGAGGAGCACGCGCGCGCGGCCGAGGAGCGCGACCGGCCCTGAGCCGGCGCGCCCTCCCGACCCCACGCCGATGTGGAGGTTTCTCGATGCGGCAACACGACCCCGGCGCGGCCGGGACCCCGGTGACGGCCGGGCCCCCGGACCCGCCACAGGAAAGGCCACCGGCCAGACGCACCGGCCGCCGCGCGGCGGCCGACAACCGGGCGGCCTACGCCTTCCTGACCCCCTGGCTGATCGGGATGCTGGTCTTCACCATCGGCCCGATGCTCTTCTCGCTCTATCTGGCGTTCACCCGCTACGACCTGTCCTCGGCCCCCGAGTGGGTCGGACTGGCCAACTTCGAGCGGATGTTCACCACCGACCCGCGCTACTTCGACTCGGTGAAGGTGACCCTCACCTATGTCGCCTGGTCGGTGCCGCTGCTGCTCGCCGTCTCGCTCGGCCTGGCGCTGCTGCTCAACCGGGGGATGCGCTTCCTGACCGGCTACCGGGCGCTGTTCTACATGCCCTCGCTGATCGGCGGCAGCGTGGCGGTGGCCGCGCTGTGGCGGCAGATCTTCGGTGAGGAGGGCATCGTCAACAAGGCGCTGTCGCTGGTCGGGATCGAGCACAGCAGCTGGGTCGGCGATCCGAACTCGGCGCTGCACACCATCGTGATCCTCCAGGTGTGGACGTTCGGTTCGGCGATGGTGATCTTCCTCGCCGGGCTGCGGCAGATCCCGCAGGAGCTGTACGACGCGGCCTCCGTCGACGGCGCCGGCACGCTGCGCCGCTTCCGCAGCGTCACGCTGCCGATGCTGTCGCCGCTGGTCTTCTTCAACCTGCTGCTCAGCGTCGTCAACGCGTTCCAGGCGTTCACCAGCGCCTACGTGGTGAGCAACGGCACCGGCGGGCCCTCGGACTCCACCCTCTTCTACACCCTCTACCTCTACGAACAGGGCTTCGCCCAGCTGAACATGGGGTACGCGGCGGCGATGGCCTGGGTCCTGGTGCTGGGCCTGGCGCTGTTCACCGGGTTCCTCTTCCTCAGCTCCCGCTACTGGGTCCACTACGGAGATGAGCGATGAGCGGCCACGCCAGCACGTTGAAGGGGCCGCGAGCGAGACCGCGCCCGGCCGGAAGGCCGCGTCGCCCGCTCTTCGGCAACCGGCCCACGCGCAGCCCGCTGCTGCGGGCCCTCGTCAAGCACAGCGTCATGATCATCACGCTGACGCTGATGCTCTACCCGCTGCTGTGGATGTTCGGCGCCTCGCTGCGCCCCGACAACCAGGTCTTCACCACCCTCGGGCTGTGGGGCTCCGACCTCACCCTGGACAACTACGCGAACGGCTGGTCCGGCGGCGACCAGTTGAACTTCTCGCGGTTCTTCTTCAACTCGCTGACCATCACGGTGCTGTCGATCGTCGGCAACCTGCTGGCCTGCGCGCTGACCGCCTACGCCTTCGCCCGCCTCGACTTCCGTTTCAAGAAGACGCTGTTCGCCCTGGTCATCGGCACGCTGCTGCTGCCGTACCACGTGACGCTGGTGCCGCAGTACATCCTCTTCAACCAGCTGGGCTGGGTGAACACGATCCTGCCGCTGGTGGTGCCGAAGTTCCTGGCCACGGACGCGTTCTTCATCTTCCTGATGGTGCAGTTCATCCGCGCCCTGCCGTCCTCGCTGGACGACGCCGCCCGGATCGACGGCTGCGGCCACTGGGGGATCTTCTGGCGGGTGGTGATGCCGCTGTCGATCCCGGCGCTGGGCACCTCGGCGCTGTTCACGTTCATCAACACCTGGAACGACTTCCTCGGTCCGATGCTCTATCTGACCGAGCCCGACAGCTGGACCGTCTCCCAGGGGCTCGCCTCGTTCCTCGACGCGACCGGACAGTCCGCCTACGGCTCGCTGTTCGCGATGTCCACGCTCTCCCTCGTGCCGGTGCTGGGCTTCTTCGTCGCCGCCCAGAAGCTGCTGGTCGAGGGCATCGCCACCAGCGGGCTGAAGTGAGGAGAAGACCCATGGCACACGCGACGCTCCGCACCCGCCCGCTGCTGGGCCTCGGCCTCGGGCTGCTGATGACGGTCCTCGCCGGCTGCGGCCAGTCGCTGCCCGACCACAGCGCCGACGAGCTGAGCGGCCGGGGCGACGTGGCCGGCGGCATCCGCTTCTCCTGGTGGGGCTCGGCCAGCAGGAACGACCGGACCAACGCCGTCGCCGACCTCTTCGAGGCCGAACACCCCGGCGTCGAGGTCAAGCGCGAGGCGGCCGACTTCGGCAACTACTTCAAGCGCCTCAACGTCCAGGGCGCCGGCCGCAACATGCCGTGCGTCACCCAGCTCCAGGCCCGCACCCTGGGCGACTTCACCGCCAGGGACGCGCTGCTGCCGCTGGACCCGATGATCGAGTCGGGCGCCATCGACGTCAGCCACATCCCGGAGGCCGTGCTGGACACCGGCCGGGGCGAGGACGGCAAGCTCTACATGCTGCCGACCGGCGCCGCCTACGACGCGCTGATGGTCAACGAGACCCTCGCCGAGGAGGCCGGCGTCACCCTCCCCGAACCCGGCTACGACTGGGACGACTACGTCACGTTCCTCCGCGACGCCGCCGAGGGGCTGCCCGACGGCGTCCCGGCGACCGCGCTGCGCGGCGGGCTGCCCAACTACTTCATCGCCTACGTCCAGGGCCTCGGCGAGCAGATGTTCGACGGGAACCAGCTGGGCTTCTCCCGTGAACTCCTCGTCGAGTACTGGGAGATGTGGGAGGAGATCCGCGCCGAGGGCCTCACCAACAGCCCGGCGGCCAACGCGGAGGAGCCGCCGTCGCCCGAGGCCAGCTATGTGGCCAGCGGCGACGTCCTCTCCGACAACCGGCCGGGCAACGCCCTCACCCCGATCCAGGGCACCCTCGACGGCCAGGGCGAGGGCCAGCGGATGACCAGCCTGCCGCTGCCCAGCGGCCCGGCCGGCCAGGGCAACGTGCTGATCACCTCCGGCCTGTCCATCCCCCGCAACTGCGCCAACCTGCCGACCGCCGCCGCGTTCCTCGACTTCTGGGCCAACGACCCGCGCAGCGGCGACACCTACGCCTCCGACAACGGCGCGGTCACCAACACCGAGCTGCTGCAACGGCAGTTGGACGACCCCGAGCTGCCCGACCTGAAGAAGCGCGAACTCGCCCTCTACCAGCGGATCGTGGCCGACGACCCGTCCATCGTGCTCTACCCGCCGGGCTATCTCGCGGTCTTCGAGTCCGCCTTCACCCGCGCCTACGAGGACGTGGCGTTCGGCAACCAGACCGTGCCCGAGGCCGTCGACACGTTCTTCGCCGAGGCCAACGACGGCTTGGCCCGCTAGCGGTGGCCGGCCGCCGGGACCCCGCCCGGCGGCCGGCCACCCGACCAGCCACGGGCCGAACCAGCGCACCGACCAGGAAGAGACCTCATGTCCGATCACGCCAGGGACGACGACACCGCCGCCAGGGACGACACGGCCGCCAGACACCACGCGGCGAACGAAAAGCGGCCGCGCGGCGCCGCGTTGGCCGGCATCCGGGTGGTCGACCTCACCCAGGTGATGGCGGGCCCGTTCTGCACCATGATCCTCGCCGACCTCGGCGCCGATGTGATCAAGGTGGAGAACCCGGGCGGCGGCGACCAGACCCGCCACTCCTGGGGCGAGACCGACGACGGCCGGGACAGCACCGCGTTCTTCGCGCTCAACCGCAACAAGCGCAGCGTGCTCCTCGACCTCAAGACCGAACGCGGCCTCGCCGACCTGCACCGCATGGTCGCCACCGCCGACGTGGTGGTCCACAACTGGCGCCCCGGCGTGGCCGAACGCCTCGGCGCCGACCACACCACGCTCAGCGCCATCAACCCGCGCCTCGTCTACGCCGCGATCTCCGGCTTCGGCACCACCGGGCCCTACGCCGACCGCCCCGGCTACGACCTGATCGCCCAGGGCATGGCCGGCGCCATGTCCGTCACCGGCGAGCCCGACGGCAGGCCGGTCAAGAACGGGCTGCCCGTCGGCGACCTCGGTGCCGGGATGCTGCTGGTCAGCGGGATACTCGCGGCCCTGCTCCACCGGGAGCGGACGGGGGAGGGGCAGCGCGTGGAGACCTCGCTCTTCGAGGCGGTGCTGGCGATGTCGGTGTGGGAGTCCACCGAGTACTGGGCCACCGGCGCGCCACCCCGCCCGCTGGGCTCAGCCAACCGGATGTCCGCGCCCTACCAGGCGCTGCGCACCGCCGACGGCTACCTCACCATCGGCGCCAACAACCAGCGGCTGTGGCAACGGCTGTGCGCCGCGCTGGAGTTGACGGAACTGGTCGACGATGCGCGGTTCGTCACCAACATGGACCGGATGCGGCACCGCGACGAGTTGGCCGCACTGCTGGAGGAACGCCTCGCCGCCGACACCACCGAACGGTGGGTGGACGCGCTGCTGGCCGCCGGCGTCCCGGCCGGCCCGATCCAGGACTACGCGCAGGTCCTCGACCACGACCCGCAGGTCGCGGCGCGGGAACTGGTGCGGGAGGTGGACCACCCGGTCGCCGGCCGCGTGAAGGTGCTGGCCCCGCCGCTGCGCCTGAGCGCCTCCCCGGCGGCCATCCGCCGCCACCCGCCGCTGATCGGCGAACACACGGACGAGGTACTGGCGGAGCTGGCCGACCGGGCCGCGCAACGGCCCGACCGGGACGGGGAGGAGGCGCCGTGAGCCAGGCGCGGCCCGAAGACGCCGTACACATCACGCGACGGGACGCCGTCGTCGAGATCCTGCTCGACCACCAACCACGGCGGAACGCGCTGACGTTCCGCATGTACCAACAGCTCGCCGCCGCCTGCGAGATCGCCGACCGGCCCGACGTGCGGGCCGTGGTGCTGCGCGGCGCCGGCGGGGCCGCGTTCGCCGCCGGGACGGACATCCGGCACTTCACCGAGTTCCCGACCGAGCCGGAGGCCGCCGCCGAGGCCGGCCTCGCCTACGAGCGGCGCGTCGGCGCCGTGTTGGCGCGGCTGCTCGCGCTCCGCGCCCCGCTGGTCGGCGTCGTCGAGGGGCCCGCCATGGGCGGCGGGCTGGCGCTGGCCGCCGCCTGCGACCTGCTGCTGGCCACCCCGGACGCCACCTTCGGCGCCCCCGTCGCCCGCACCCTCGGCAACTGCCTGCCCGCGCCCGTCGTCGCCCGCCTCGCCGACCGGCTCGGCACCGCGCGCACCATGGCGCTGCTGCTGACCGCCCAACGCCTCGACGCCCGCGAGGCGTTGACCGCCGGCTTCGTCCACCGGCTGGTGGCGCCCGAGGAGCTGCCGGCCGCCCTGGACGAGCTGCTGGAACGGCTCTGCTCCCAGGCCCCGTTGACCCTCGCCGCGCTCAAGGAGACCGAGCGCAGGCTCGGTTCGGCCGCCGCCCGGGTCGACACCGACGACCTGCTGCGCCGCTGCTACGGAAGCCGCGACTTCCGGGAGGGCGTCGCCGCCTTCCTCGACCACCGCACGCCCCGTTGGGAGGGCCGCTGACCCATGCCGACCATCGACGCCCACCACCACTTCTGGCGCGTCGCCCGCCAGGAGCAGCCCTGGCGCGACCCGCACCACCACGCCGCCATCGCCCGGGACTTCGAGCCCGAGCACCTGGCCGGCGAGCTGGCCGCCGCCGGCGTGGACGCCACCGTGCTGGTGCAGTCCGTCGACTCCGCCGACGAGAACGACCGGCTGGCCGCCTACGCCGCCCGCGCCCCGTTTGTCGCCGGGCTCGTCGGCTGGCTGCCGCTGGCCGAACCGGCCGCCGCGCACCGCGAGTTGGACCGGTTCCGCGCCGACGCCCTGTGCGGCGTACGGACGTTGGTCGGCCGCGACCCGCTGCGCTGGCTGCGCCACCCGGCGACCGTCGAGCTGTGCGAGCGGCTCGTCGAGCGCGGCCTGTGCTGGGACGTGGTGCCCGTCACCCCGGAACAGGTCAGCGCCGTGGGGGAGTTGGCCGAGGCGGTGCCCGGCCTGCGGATCGTCGTCGACCACCTGGCCAGGCCGCCCGTTGAGCGCGGCGCGCCCGGCGAGGCGGCCGACTGGTCGGCCCGGCTGGCCGCGCTCGCCGCGAACCCGGGTGTCGCGCTGAAGGTGTCCGTCGGCATCGACGTCCTCACCGCCTGGGAACGCTGGGACGCCGCAGCGCTGCGCCCGTTCGTCGCCGAGGCGGTGCGGCACTTCGGCCCGGATCGGCTGATGCTCGCCAGCAACTGGCCGGTCTCGCTGCTGCGCCGCGACTACGGCGGAACGCTGGCCGACCTCACCGCCCTGCTCGCCGACGCGGGCCTCGACGAGGACGGGCTGGCCCAGGTCCGTGGCGAGACGGCCGCCCGATGGTATGGGGTGGCCGCATGACAGAACGAGACTTCTCCCAGCGGCAGCTCGTCACCTTCGACGGGCACACCCCGCGCGTCGCCGACTCCGCCTGGCTGGCGCCGAGCGCCACCCTGATCGGCCGGGTCACCGTCGACGAACGGGCCTCCGTCTGGTTCACCAGCGTGGCGCGCGCCGACGCCGAGACGATCGGGATCGGCGCCGGCTCCAACGTCCAGGACGGCTGCGTGCTGCACGCCGACCCCGGCTTCCCGACCCGGCTGGGCGCCGGGGTCTCCGTCGGCCACCGGGCGGTGGTGCACGGCACCGTCGTCGAGGACGACGCGCTGGTCGGGATGGGCGCGGTGCTGCTCAACGGCTGCCGCGTGGGCCGTGGCGCGCTCGTGGCGGCCGGCGCGGTGCTGCTGGAGGGCACACAGGTACCCCCGGGCAGCCTGGTCGCCGGCGTCCCTGGAAAGGTGCGGAGGGAACTGACCGAGGAGGAGGCCGCCGGCCTCCGCGCGACCGCCGAGCACTACCGGCGGCTCGCCGAACGCTATCGGGCCCTGGGCCCGGGGAACGAGGGGGAACCCCCATCATGACCGACACGTCGCCGCAGCCCGCCGAACTGCCCACCCCCACCAGCGAGTCGACGCCCGCCGGCGAGTCGACGCCCGTCGGCGAGTCGACGCCCGTCCCGGAGACGGCCGCCGCCACCGCCGACACACCGGCGCCGTTCGAACTCGGCGCGCTGCTCCCGCCGTTGCTGCCCGAGGACGCCGACCGGGCCGTGCTCGTCGGCCGGGTGTGGGACCCGGCCGTCGCCGGCCCCTGCGTCGTCACGCTGCGCGGCGACCGGCTCGTGGACCTCACCCCGCAGGCGCCCACCGTCAGCGAGCTGCTGGAGCGCCCGGACGCCGCCGCGTTCGTCCGCGCGGCGGGGGAACGGGCCGACGCCGGGCGCTCCTTCGACCTCGACGCCGTGCTGGAGGCCACCCTCGCCGGCGACCGCGACCGGCCGCGCCTGCTCGCCCCCTGCGACCTCCAGGCGCTCAAGGCGTGCGGCGTGACGTTCGTCCGCTCCATGGTGGAGCGGGTCATCGAGGAGCGCGCCAAGGGCGACCGGGGCGGCGCCGCCGAGGTGCGCGAGCGGGTGCTGGCCGCGATCGGCGGCCGGCTGGAGCACCTGGTGCCGGGCTCGCCCGAGGCCGCGCGGGTCAAGGAGGTGCTGACCGCCGAGGGCCTGTGGTCGCAGTACCTGGAGGTCGGCATCGGCCCGGACGCCGAGGTCTTCACCAAGGCGCCGGTGCTCTCCGCCGTCGGCGCCGGCGCCGAGATAGGCGTCTGGAGCCGCTCCGAGTGGAACAACCCGGAGCCCGAACTCGTCCTCGCCGTCGACTCCGTGGGCCGCGCCGTCGGCGCCACCCTCGGCAACGACGTCAACCTCCGCGACGTCGAGGGCCGCAGCGCGCTGCTGCTCGGCAAGGCGAAGGACAACAACGCCTCGACGGCCGTCGGCCCGTTCCTGCGGCTCTTCGACGAGGAGTTCACCCTCGACGACGTGCGGTCGCTGGACATCACGCTCACCATCACCGGCCGCGACGGCTTCCAGTTGGAGTCCGTCAGCTCGCTCTCCGAGATCAGCCGCGACCCGCTGGACCTCGTCGCCCAGACCATCGGCCGCCTCCACCAGTACCCGGACGGGCTGCTGCTGTTCACCGGGACCATGTTCGCGCCGACCCAGGACCGGGACGCGCCGGGCGAGGGCTTCACCCACCACCTCGGCGACGTGGTGCGAATCGCCACGCCCCGGCTGGGTGCCCTCGTCAACGTCGTCACCCACTCCGAGACCGCCGACCCCTGGACGTTCGGGGTGCGCGCGCTGATGTCCAACCTCGCGGAACGGGGGCTGCTCACGTGACCGCACAACCCAGGGTGGTCGTCGCCGACCAGGCGTTCGGCCAGGTGACCCACGAGCGGGCGGCGGCCGAGCGGTTCGGCGCCGCGTTCGCCGAACACCACTGCACCGACGAGGCCCAGACGGTGAACGCGGTGCGCGGCGCCGATGTGGTGTTCCTGAACTTCGCCCCGATGGGCCGCCCCGCGCTCGCCGCCCTCGCCCCCGGCGCCACGGTGATCCGCTACGGCATCGGCTACGACAACGTGGACGTGGCCGCTGCCCGCGCGTTGGGCGTGCGGGTGGCCAACGTGCCCGACTACGGGACCGAGACCGTCGCCGACCACGCGGTGGCCTGCCTGCTGGCGCTGCTGCGCCGGCTGCCGGCCTACGACCACGCGATCCGGGAGTCCGGCTGGGCCAGGCCGGCCGACGTCGGCTCGTTGCCGAGCCTGGCCGCCACCACCGTGGGGCTGGTCGGCACCGGCTCCATCGGCCTGGCGGTGCGGGAGCGGCTGCGCCCGTTCGGCTGCCGCGTCCTGGCCAGCGACCCGTACGCCGACCCGGCGGCGCTGGCCGCCCGCGACATCCAACGCGTCGAGCTGCCCGAGCTGTTGGCGGCCTCCCACGCGGTGACCCTGCACGCGCCCGCCACGCCGGAGACGGTCTCGCTGCTCGGCCGGGAGAACCTGGCGCTGATGCGGCCCGGTGCGGTGCTGGTCAACACCGCGCGCGGGGCGCTCGTCGACCACGCGGCGCTCGCCGAGGCGCTGGCCGCCGGCCGGCTGGCCGGGGCCGCCCTCGACGTGCACGACCCGGAGCCGCTGCCGGCGGACTCGCCGCTGCGCGGGCTGCCGCAGGTGATCCTCACCCCGCACGCCGCGTTCTACTCGGACGAGTCGCTGGACGCGTTGCAGCGGCTGGCCGCCGAGGAGGCCGCCCGGGCGCTGGCCGGCGAGCCGCTGCGCTGCCGCGTGGCGTGAGACGGGGTGGGGTGCGGGTGGTGTGTTGGGTGCGGGGTTTGTCTGCGGGCCGGTGGCCGGTGCGGGGCAGCCCGACTGGTCGTTTGGTTTGTTGACGAGTGTTGTGGGTGGGGGGTTGGGGTTCTGGCGCGGGCTACTACGCCGGGCCTAGATGGCGCACGATCGGCCGGGTGCGGGCGTAACGAATGCCGGCAGGAGGCTGGCTGGGAAGGGGGGCGCGGCTTCCGGAGGGTGGAGTTCGTTGCCGCCGGGGTGATCGGGAATGGCGGTGCGTGCCCTCCGGGCGCGGGGACCGCGCGGAGTTCGGGGGACGGCCGGCCGCTGGGGGCGTGCGTAGCGCGCACCGGCTTCGCCGGCCTGCCCCGGCATGTCGCCCGTCTCGGACGTGACCGATCGTCGGGTGTCTCACGGGGCCGGTGCAGGTTGTTCTGGTGGGGCGGGCGGTGGGTGGGGTGTGCGGTCAACGACCACGCTGCCGCGCGAACATCGCCTGTCGTCTCGGTATCCCGCGCGCCGCCGACTCCCGAAGGCGGGCGCGCGGGGGTGGGGGACTCTTTTTCTAGGTGCCCGTCTGGAGTTGAACAGTTCGTTCAATCCGGGACGGGCCCGTTCTTGAGGTGGTTGACGAACGCGGTCCAGGCGGTAGGGGCGAAGACGAACGCGCCACGCGCGCGGTCCTTGCTGTCCCCCACCGCGATGTCCCCGGCCTCGACGGTCTGGATCTCGACACACTCACTGTTGTCTTCGCTGTACGACGAGCTGCGCCAGCAGTTCACGGGGAGGTGGTGCCGGATCATGTCGATTCCCGTCCTTGTTCCGATGGTCCCATCAGGCGTTGAACGCCCCGGACTTCGCCGCGTTGATGAACGCGGTCCATGCGTCAGGGGAGATGGCGGTGTGGCCGGCAGCCCGGTCCTTGGTGTCGCGAACGGCGACCGCAGGCCCGTCGGCGATCGTTGCCACCTCGACGCAGTTGCCGTCGCTGGCGTGTAGCTGCTGGTGCGCCACCCGGTGGCGCCGGAGGTGTCGATCGGCTTCGTCATCTCGAACCAACTCGCTTTCGTGACCGGTGAACCAGCTCAGCACCATTGCGCGACAGCCGCCGGCGGCGGTCAAGGCGCGAAGTGGACGAGTTGTTGAACGACCAACGCGGCCCCACCCGTTGGTGGGGCCGCGCGGTGTTGGGTTGTCTGTCGTGGGGCGCCGAGGGTCAGTCGGCGTCCCGCTTCAGGTGGTTGACGAACGAGGTCCAGGCGGTGGGCCCGAGGACGAACGCGCCTCGCGCGCGGTCCTTGGTGTCCCGCACGGCGACGATGCGTTCGCCGCTGAACCTTGCTACCTCGACGCAGTTGCTGTTACTGGCCGTGTAGCTGCTCGTGCGCCACTCGGCGTCCTGGGGTGCGACCGGGGGTGCGTCGGCCGACTCTGTCATCTCAGACCAGCTCGCTTTCGATACGTTGAACCAGGTCGAGGGTATCGCGTGGCGGGAGAGCCGCAGCGGTCAAGTTGCGGAACAAGCGGTTGAGCCGCCTGGTCACCATCAGGTCATCATGCGTTCGGAGGGTGGCCTCGGCGGACTCCGTGAACGCCACGTCCCCGTCCTCGTCCTTCTCGGAGGTGAAGAGCGTGAACGCACCGGTGCTGGTGGCCTTTCCTCCCGCCTCGAACGGGATCACGCGCAGCTCCACATGGGGGAGTTCGGCAACTTCACGAAGCTTGCGAAGCTGTTCTCGCATCGCCTCGGGACCACCGACCTGGAGGCGCAATGCCGCTTCGGTCATCACCACTTCGAGGAATAGAACGTCGTCCTCGTACAGACGCCTCTGCCGACGCATCCGTACTTCGACCAACTCTTCCACCTGGTCAGGACCCAGGGCGGCATAGCCGCCGGCGGTGACCGCGTGGGCGTATGCCTCGGTCTGGAGAAGGCCAGGGATGATGACGGTCTGATACTCGCGGCATCGACTCGCCTCCGCCTCGTACGCGATGAACTCGCTGTAGTTCGTGCTGATCACGTCGTTGTAGGCGTGCCACCACGGTGGCACGCGCTGCCTCGCGCGCTTCATCAGAGCTTCGAGCTCCTCCGCCTGTGTGTCATCCACCTCGTACAGCTCCATGAGGCCCTTGAAGTCCTTGGGTGTGCAGGCCCGCTTGCCCAACTCAATCCGGCTGACCTTCGAGTTGTGGCACTCCAGGTGCGCACCCACCTCCTCGGTGGTGAGCGCGTGGTCGTCGCGGAGCTTCCGCAACGCCGCGCCCAGGCGACGGCGAGCCGTGAGGGGGCTGACCTTGGAAACCGCAGCCATGTCCGAACTTCCTCCCATGAGTTGGAGCGCTTGCAGCCTACGCAGCCGCAACCGTGTTGGGGGCCTTTCTCACTCTAACGAGGGAATGCCAGACGGAGATTTGGCAGATTGCCAAACAGTCCGTTGACGGGCCGCCACGAAGCTGCGCATGATGGCGGCACGACGCTGCGCGCTCACCGGGTGACTCCCCGAAGTGGGCCTTCGTTGGCGCGCCTTGGAGGTGTTCTCATGCTCGTTCCTGTACGTCGTCCCGCTTCCGGCCAGTACGACCACAGCTGGTCGTTAACGGTCCACACCACCGAGATCGAGCGGTGGCGTCACCGGGTCGGGATGGCTCTCACCGACTGGGATGCCTCGCGGGAGGCCGTCGAGTTGGCGCGGTTGGGGGTCAGTGAGCTCCTCGCCAACGTGGTCAAGCACACCGTGAACCAGCGGTGTTGTCTGCGGCTGGTGCGGGTGGGGGGCGATGTCGTGGTGCAGGTCTTCGACGAGTCGAAGGAACTGCCCGTGCTGCGGACGCCGGAGTGGTGTGCGGAGGCGGGGCGGGGGTTGTGGCTGCTGCGGGAGATGGCGGACGGGTTCGGGTTCATGCCGATGCCGTTCCGCAGTGGTGGGTCCTGCCGGTTGGGGAAGGTCGTGTGGTTCGCCTGCTGGGGCGCTGTCCCGGAGGGTCAGGGCGGGTGACGGCGGCCGATTCCGGGTGGGAGTTCATGCTTCCGCTGCCCGGGCGGTGGGGGACCAACGCGTGGGTGGTGGGGCCGTGTTGGTTCTTCTGTGGTCATCAGGTGACGGCGGTGGTGTGGATCGGGGCGGTCTCCACCGTGGGGGCGCACGCTCCGCTGTACGCCTGCGGGACCTGTCTGGACTAACTGCACGCGATGGTCTGGGACTTCGCCGAGTCGGGGTGGAAGGCCCGCTACCGGCGGGCGCGGACGGTGTTCGGGCGGCGGCTGCGGCGGTTGGCCGACGTGTATCAACCAACGGAGACGAAGGGGAGCGGCGGGGGATGACCGAGATTGTTCGGGGCGCGGAGTGGGTGTTGTGCCGGGAGCGGGGGCCGGGGGTGCCCGAGGGCATCTACGGGGCGGAGTGCATGAGCTGCGAGGCCCGCTCTCCGCTGTTCGACGACGACGAGCTGCCGGTGGCGGTGTGGTCGCTCCAGCACACGGCCGAGTTTCCGGAGCACACGTTGTTCCTGGCGCGGACCGAGCGGCACTGGCGGGTCGTGCCCCGCCCACACGACCCGGCCCCGGCCCAACGCCCGGACACCGGCGGGGTGTTGGGGCCGGCGTTCGTCGGGCTGATGTGCCTGCTGACGGCGCTGTCCGGCCTGCTGCCGGCCCTCACCAACTGACCAACCAAGTCCAGCAAGTCAACTCATCTACACGAGACAAGGGTTTCTCATGCGTACGACGATTGTCCGCTCCACCGTTCCGTTCACCTTCCACGTGTTGGCGACCACACAGTCCAACCACGTGTTGATGGTGCGGGGGAAGCGGGAGGGGATGGACGACGGGTGGGTACTGCCGCACGGCACCGTGCCCCAGGGCCGCTGCGTGATCCTGGCCGCCCGGGAGATGCTGATGAAGCAGACCGGATGCGACCGCTCCCTCGCCGAAGTCCTCGCCATGACCCCGACGACCGACGAGGACGGCACGCTCGACGGCTTCTCCTACGTCCTGGACGGCGGAGTGCTGCCGGAGGTCCCCGACAACGACCCCACCGAAGGCGCGAGTTGGGTGCCCATGCGGGAGCTGCACGAACCGCCCGCGCTCTACCAGTACGCCATCATCGCCGCCGGACAACGCCGCCGACTCCCCCTCCTGATCAACGCCGACCGCCCCGAAGCCGCCTTCAGCTGACCAACCAGCCGAACCGGCACGCCGCCGGGGCCCGCCCAACCGGGCCCCGACCGGCAAAACCTGGACCCCCCGGCGCGCCCGCCTTCGGGAGTCGACGACGCGCGGACTACCACGACGACAGGCGATGTTCGCGCGGCAGCGTGGTCGTTGACTGGCGCCCCGTCCTGCCGGCGGAGTGGAGCGGCGGGGGCCGTCCCTTTCAGTCGCCCGACGATCGGCCACATCCGAGACGGACGACATGCCGGGGCAGGCCGGCGAAGCCGGTGCGCGCCACGCGCGCCCCCAGCGGCCAGCCGACCCCCGAACAAGCCGCAGTCCCTGCGCCCGAAAGGCACGGTCGCCAGAGCTGGCCCCCGTTCGACAACAAACCCCACCTCCCGGAAGCCGCGCCCCCCCTCCCAGCCAGCCTCCTGCCGGCATTCGTTACGCCCGCACCCGGCCGATCGTGCGCCATCTAGGCCCGGCGTCGTGGCCCGCGCCACAACCCCAACCCCCCACCCACAACACTCGTCAACAAACCAAACGACCAGTCGGGCTGCCCCGCACCGACCACCGGCCCGCAGACAAACCCCGCACCCAACACACCACCCGCACCCCACCACCCGTTCCCCCCATTCCCCGACGCCGGCCATGACCCCGGAGGTCATCGACACCCCGGGCCCGCCGCCCGCAGGATGGGGCCATGTCCGGGGGAGCGACCCCGGGACCACCCGGGGACACCCGGCGAACGACCCAGTCCAGGAGGCCACCATGACCGCCTACGCCCTCGCCCGGCTGCTGCCCACCGAGCAACACCCCGACGTCATCGCCTACATCGAGCGCGTCCAGGCCACCTTCGCGCCCTACGGCGGCCGGTTCCTGGTCCACGGCGCGCAGGTGGAGGTCGTCGAGGGCGACTGGGAGGGCGACGTGGTGTTGGTCGCGTTCCCCGACCTGGACGCCGCCCGCGCCTGGTACGCCTCCGACGCCTACCAGGAGATCCTTCCGCTGCGCACCCGCCACATCCCCGGTGACCTGATCTTCCTGCCCGGCGTCCCCGAGGACTACGACGCCTCGAAATTCGCCGCCAAGCTGCGCGCGAGCCTCCCCGCCTGAGGCGCCCGCCGGAACCCGCCGGAACCTGCCGGAACCCGCCGGAACCTGCCGGAACCCGCCGGAACCCGCCGGCCCGCCCAGAGAACCCCGTCCCCACTCCAGCCCTGGTCAAGCGCGGGCAAACCGCCGGCCAGGGCTTCACTTCGCGTCGATGAAGTCGGCCCGCCGGCCCGCCCGTCATCCCGCCGGGGCGGTGAGTGTCGGGCGAGTCTCCGTCGAAATCCGCCCGCAGGGCAGAAGGGTGGCGCCTCGTCAGCACTCCCTGCACAGACGGGCGAAACCACCTGATGGATCTCACGCGACGTCGTCTCCTCGGCCTGGCCGGCGCCTCCCTCGGCGGAATCGCCCTGCACGCGGCGGGTTTCAGCGCCGGCACCGCCTGGGCGGCGCCCCGGTTCGCCGGCGACCCGTTCGCCTTCGGCGTCGCCTCGGGCGACCCGCTGCCCGACGGCGTGGTGCTGTGGACCCGGCTGGCGCCCGACCCGCTGGCGCTGGACGGCCGGGGCGGGATGCCGGAGCGCGTGGTGGCCGTCGAGTGGGAGATCGCCGAGGACGAACGTTTCACCCGACGCGTCCGCCGGGGCGTCGAACAGGCCACGCCCGAACTCGCCCACTCCGTGCACGCCGAGGTCACCGGACTCGCCCCGGGACGGGAGTACTTCTACCGGTTCCGCGCCGGCGGCGACCTCAGCCCCGTCGGCCGCACCCGCACCGCGCCCACCGACCCGGCCGCGCTCACCTTCGCGTTCGCCTCCTGCCAGTGCTGGTACGAGGGCTTCTACACCGCCTACCGCCACATGGCGGCCGAGGACCTGGACCTGGTGCTGCACCTGGGCGACTACCTCTACGAGTACGGCGTCGGCGAGACCGGCGGGGTGCGCGGCGTCACCCTCGACGCCTCGTTCCAGCGCGAGACGTTGACCCTGGTCGACTACCGCAACCGGCACGCCCTCACCCGCCTCGACGCCGACCTCCAGGCCGCGCACCAGGCGTTCCCCTGGGTGTTGACCTGGGACGACCACGAGGTCGAGAACAACTGGGCAGGAGACTTCGCCCAGTTGGACACCGACGGCTACCCCGACCAGGACCCGGAGGCGTGGCGGGCCCGCAAGGCCGCCGCGTTCCAGGCGTACTACGAACACCTCCCGCTGCGGCTGCCGCAGCGACCCAACGGTGCCGAGGCCCGGATGTACCGGCGGCTGGCCTTCGGCCGGCTGCTGGACCTGCACGTCCTGGACACCCGCTCGCACCGCGACGACCAGGTGTGCGGCGACGGCATCAAGTCCGACTGCGACGTGGAGCGTTCGGCGCCCGAGCGCAGCATCCTCGGCGCCGAGCAGGAACGTTGGCTGCTGGACGGCGCCGGCCGCTCCGGCGCCACCTGGAACGTGCTCGCCAACCAGACCCTGGTCGCCCAGGTCGACCAGAACCCGGACCCGTTCGTCCACGCCTCTGGCCTCGACATGTGGGACGGCTACACCGCCGCCCGCGACCGGCTGTTGACCGGCCTGTGGGAGCGGAACGTCGCCAATCCGGTGGTCGTCACGGGCGACATCCACCGCGCCGTGGTCGCCGACCTCACCCTGGACTTCGCGGACGAGAACGCCCCGGTGGTGGCGACCGAGTTCGCCGGCACCTCGATCAGCTCCGGCAAGGACGGTGCCCCGACCGACGAGATCGGCGCGGCGTGGATGACCGGCGGGGTGAACCCGCACCTCAAGTGGCACAGCGCGCAGCGCGGTTACACCGTCGTGCACGCCACCCCGCAGGCGCTCACAGCGAGTTACCGGGTGACGCCGGTGGTCACCGTGCCCGGCTCCGGAATCCAGACGGTGGCCGCCTTCGGGGTCGCCGCCGGACGCCCCGGCGCGCAGCCCCTCTGAGCCGGCGACGCCGACGCCGCACCCGGCCCGCCGGAGCACCGAAATCGTTTGCCGTCCGTCGAAGTCGTTCGCGAACGTGTCGAACTCCGCGCGGCCGGTTTCGCTGACATGTCCACGGGTAACGGGCACGTCAACTATGGGAGCGCTCCCGTGACTTGAACCCCCCACGACGGAAGGTGGCGACCGAGGATGAACCGAGAACGAGGCGGAGGCGGCGCCGGCGGAGCCCGCGCCGGGCGCCGTTGGACCGCGCGTGTGGTGGGGCTGGTCTCGGCCGTGGCGATGCTGCTGCTGGTGCCCTGGGCCGGCGGCGCCTCCGCGCACGGCTCCGTGATCGACCCGCCCTCGCGCAACTACGGCTGTTGGGAACGCTGGGGCGACGACTTCCAGAACCCGGCCATGGAGCAGGAGGACCCGATGTGCTGGGCCGCCTGGCAGACCGACACCAACGCCATGTGGAACTGGAACGGCCTCTACCGCGAGGGCGTCGCCGGCGACCACCAGGGCGCCATCCCCGACGGCCAGCTGTGCAGCGCTGGCCTCACCGGCGACGGCCGCTACGCGGCCATGGACACCCCGGGCAACTGGAAGACGGCGAACGTCGGGACCAACTTCACCGTCGACCTGCACGACCAGGCCCTGCACGGGGCCGACTACCTGCTGGTCTATGTGACCAAGCAGGGCTTCGACCCGACCACCGACGAACTCGGCTGGGGCGACCTGGAGTTGCTCGCCGAGACCGACCGCATCGCGCCCAGCTCCCACATGCTGGTCGACGTCTCGGCGCCGGGCCGCAGCGGCCACCACATCGTGTACACGATCTGGCAGGCGTCGCACTCGGACCAGTCCTACTACATCTGCTCGGACGTGAACTTCGGCTGAGCCAGCGCCTGTTGACCGTTCGCCCCGCCGGCCCGGGTCACGGCCGGCGGGGCGAACGCGCGTCTGGCCGGCCGGAGGTTCACCGGGCGTAGTTCTCGGCGAACTCCCCGCTGGGCGGGATGGGCGTGATGACGTCGACCAGCACGTCGTTGGGGTCGGCCACGATGAAGTGCCGCTGCCCGAAGTCCTCGCTGCGCAGCTCCAGCACGGGCTTGAGCCTCTCGGTGACCACCAGCCGTTTCCACTCCGCGTCCACGTCCTCGACCTCGAAGTTGAGCAGCAGCCCCCGCGCCGGCGCCCGGTACGCCTCGGGCAGCGTCGGGTGGGTGTGGTCCAGCAGCGCCAACTCGTGCCCGGCGCCCGCCGGATGGCGCAGGCTGACATACCAGTCCGTCTCGAAGGTGGTCTCGAAGCCCAGCAGCCGCGTGTAGAACGCGTGGGACTCGGCGAGCCTTGCCGTGCAGATCACCGGATAGAGGCTGGTCAGACGCATGATGAACCCTTTCGCATACCGTCGGTATGTGAAGCAGGCTAGGGGCGTACCATCGGTATGTCAACGAGGGGGAACGTCAGCGAGGGGAGTGCGCGATGGAGCGGCCGGGCGTGCGGGCGCGGCAACGGGAGCAGACCCGGCGGACCCTGCTGCGGGAGGCGGAGCGGCTCTTCGCCGAACGCGGCTACGCCGCCGTCGGGTTGGCGGAGCTGGTCAGCGCGGCCGGGGTGACCAAGGGCGCGCTCTACCACCACTTCCCGGGCGGCAAGGCCGACCTCTTCCGGGCCGTCCTCGCCGAGGTGCAACGGCAGGTCGGCGACCGGGTGGCGGCCGCAGCCGAGGCCAGGACGGACGCCTGGGAGCAACTGGTCGCCGGCTGCGAGGAGTTCCTGGCCGCCGCCACGGCACCCGGCACGGAGCGCGTCATGCTGGTGGACGGCCCGGCCGTGCTCGGCTGGGCCGAGTGGCGCGCGATGGACGAGGCCGCCTCCGCGCGCCACCTCGGCGAGGCGCTGACCGCCCTGGTCGAGGCGGGCCGCATAGCCCCGCAGCCCGTCGCGCCGCTCGTCCACCTGCTGTCCGGGGCGATGAACGAGGCGGCGCTCTGGCTGGCCTCCGCCGCCTCCGGGCCCGAGGACCTGGCCGCCACCACGGCCGCGCTGCGCCGGATGCTCCGGGCGCTGCGCGCCGACTGACGGCGCGCGGCGTCAGGCGGACTGGACGGGCCGGATCGTGGCGTACCCCTGCCCGGGCCCCGGCCGGAGCAGGGACTTGCCGGAGAAGACCAACTCCGCCAGCGGCAGCGGCCGATGGTAGAAGTTCAGCGAGGTCGGCGCGCCGAAGATCTCCGCCGATGCCAGGAAGAACGGCAGCTCGGCGAGGAGATACCGCACGGCCCGCCGCAGGCGCTCGGTGGTGAACGGACCCTCGAACCCCTTGAGCGTCAGCACCTCCCGGCTCATCTCCGCGCAGGTGTCCCACAGGACCTCGTCCTCGGCCAGCGCCTCCTCGCACTCCACCAGCCGCTCCCGGTAGACGGGATGGGGCACCAGCTCCGACATCCGGTGCAGGCCGTCGCCGGCCCGCCGCCCGCCGACGCTGTCCCAGGCCCGGGTGACGCGGTTGTGGAGCACGTTGGTCTCGGCGCGCGCCTTTCTCGCCGCGCGCCGCGCGTCGTAGTCGAGGGCCAGATAGGTGTGCTCCAGCGCGGAGTCCGGCACGACGACGTCGACGCGGGCGAACTCCGCGCGGAGCCAGTCGAGCAGGACGGCCAGCCGTGCCTCGTTGAAGTAGCTGTTCCCCGGGCTCACCCCGAACACCACGTGCTGCCGCCGCTCCCAGACCGCGCCACACGCCTCCGAGAACGGCTCGACGACAAACGAACGCCGGTGTAATCGCGGCCGGTTGGGCCCGTTGCGGTGTGCGTCGCCGCCCGGCCCGTTCCGGTCCGCGTCGCCCGGCCCGTTCCGGTCCGCGTCGTCGGCCGCGTCGCTGGCCGTGTCGTCGGCCGTGTCCCCGTGGGCCGCCATCAGGTCCACCGACCGCTGCCGGGAGGCTCGGTCTCCCCGAGGTGTCGCCGCCGCAGCTCCTCCCGGACGATCTTCCCGGTGCCGGTGCGCGGCATGGCGTCGGACGCGATCACGACCGGCTTCGCCAGCGCGGGCAGCCCGGCCGTCGCCCCGGCCCAGCGCTCCTCGTCGAGCGTGCCGTCGGGCGTGCCGACGACGGGGACCGGCGGCCCTTCGGGCACCGTCAGCAGCGCCACGTCGTGCCCCGCCGGCAGCCGGTCCACGAGGATGTCCTCCTGCTCCAGGTAGCTCATGCCGGGGACGTGATTGACCTCCCGGTCCAGGAGCCGCAGGCTGCCGGTCCTGCTTCTGATGCCGATGTCACCGGTGTTCCACCACTCGCCCCTGACCTTCTCCGCCCAGCGCTCGGGCTCGCCGTAGTAGCCGACGCACCGGGCCTTGGTGCGCGCCAGGACCAGCCCCGGCTGGCCGTCGGGCACCGGCGCGAACGTTTTCGGGTCCACCACCCTCAGCTGGGTGAACCCGGGCATCGGCCGCCCGACCTTCCGGGGCCCCGGCAGCTCGTCGCGCCGCCGGTTCGCGGTCCGGCGCGAGATGAACGTCATGCCCATGCCGCCGGTCTCGGACTGCCCGTAGCCCTCCCGCCACACGGGGAACCGGTGGCGGGAGGCGTTCAGGAACGTGCGGATCAGCGGCCAGCGCACCGCGTCGAAGTTGCCCACGAACATGCGCACCGACGCGAACGCCCCGCCGCGCCGGTCCCCGGCCAGCCCCTCCAGACGGGAGTAGTCGATCGGCAACGCCTCGATCACCGTGGGCCGGTGCCGCTCGAAGAGCGGGCCGACGACCTCGGGATCGCTCTCGCTCATCACCAGGACCTTGGTCGGCGCGAGCGTCAGCACGGAGTAGATCCAGGTGAACGCGCGGGCGTGCACATACGGGCAGAACATGGCCACCGTGTCGTTCCGCCGGAACGTGATCGGCGGCAGATGGCGGCACTCCAGCCGGGCCATCTGGCCCTGGAGCTTCTCCGGGGTGTACATGATCAACTTCGGCACGCCCGTCGTGCCCGACGTGTGGGTGAGCATCATCAACTCGTCGTCGGGGCGCGGGTCCGGGGGCGGATCGGCGCTCCCGTACAGCTCGGCGAAGGGCGTCGCGCCCGGCACGCCGCCGTCGAGCGACACGGTGCGCTCGGCGAAGGCGGTCAGCGAAGCCCCGCCGTCTCCCTTGTCGGTCAGCAACCTCCGGTTGCTGACCAGCAGCTTCGGCTCGGTCCGCTTCAGCAGCGCCAGCGCCGGGTCCTTCGGCAGCAGGCCCGACAGCATGACGGGCACCGCGCCGATTCTGATCCCGGCGGCGGCGAGCAGCAGGCAGTCGAGATGGTTGTCCTTGTACACCGCGACCCGGTCGCCACGGCGAACCCCCGCCGCGTGCAACGCGCCAGCGGCATCCCGCACGCACTGGGCCAGCGCCTCGATGTCGAGCACCCGCTGCCCGGTCGGATCGATGTCGAAGGGGCGGTCGAGCCGGAAGACCATCGGCTTTCCGAACTCCGCCCTGCGGTCAAGGAGAAGCCCCAGAGACGACTTCCACAACTGCATGGTGCGCACCCGTTTCCCCCTTTGTTCATGGAATGAACGCGGCGTCCGGAACCGGCCGCCGGTGCGGCGCCTCGGGTCATTCCCGGTAGGCGCTGAGCAGAAGACTCGGCGGGCTCTCCAACAGCCTTTCCATGCGCGTGTCCATGTTGCCCGAAGTGTCGGAACACACCATCTCCTCCCAGGTGATCCGGGTGAATCCGGCGGATTCCACGGCCCGTTCGAGGGTTTCCGGGAGCCAGTGGTGCACGCGCAGCGAGGCGGGCGGCGTCACGGGAATGGTGATCGTGTAAGGATCTCCCTCCCGGAGGTTTGGAGGGCGGTCCACCAGGAAACCGAAGTCCCGCACCACCTCCGGCTCGCACCGCGCGTTCCCGACATAGGCGAGCAGCCTGCCACCGGGCGCGAGCTGCGAGCCGATCCGCCGGCACATGGCGGCCAACGTCGTCCAACTGTCCGCGTAGTGCAGCACGTTCACGGCGATGACCAGGTCGAACGGGCCCAGCTCCGGCATCGTCGCCACATCGTGCACCAGGTACCCGACGCCCAGCGGCCGGTCCTCCTCGGCGGCCCGCGCCAACCGGATCATCTCGGCGGAGGAATCCGTCCCCACCACCTGATCGGCGCCCAACTCGGCCACCATCCGCGCATAGTGGCCGTCACCGCAGCCCACGTCGAGCACCCGCATTCCGCGCGGCGAACCCAGGGCGCGGAGAAACGAGGGGAACTCCACGTTTTCGCGGAGGAATCCGATGGCCTTCTCGATATCGGCGAGTCGTGCGGCAAGCGTGTCGTACTGCGTCACCGTAGCCCCCTCCCTGCGGCCAAGGGCCACCCACTGTCGCATACCGCCAGTTGTGCGGCCAGAGGGCGGCACATCCCCTGCGAACAACCTCGACGAACGGGCACATGCGGAATGGCGTAAAGCAGACGGGTCCCTCGGGAGTCCGTTTCTCCTTCTGTGCTCTGTTGTTTCCGCATTTCTGTGCCGCCCGCCCCCGGTGCGGTGGGGGACGGTGGTGCGCACGATTCCGGTGAGGCGGCCGGGACGAGCGGACGCGGGCCGCGCCCGGACCGTTCCGAGACACCGCGCCCGCGCGGCACCGCCACGTTGTTTCGCGGGCGGCGGAACGTTCGCACCGTTCCTCCTCCCGCTCCCGCTCCTACCCTGGGAGGGTGAGCAGCAGCCAAGCGCCAGAACCAGCCCGTGTCCGAGACCGTTCCGCTGCCGGACCACGGCGCGGGATCGGCTTTCTGCGCCCGGTGCCCGCCCCGAGCCGGGTCCGCGAGCCGCTCTGGCGGCACGTCGTGGGCGAGGTGCTCCGCCGCGAACGCCTCGCGCGCGGGCGGACGTTGAAGGACGTCGCCGAGGACGCGCGGATCTCGATGCCGTACCTCTCCGAGGTGGAACGGGGCCGCAAGGAGGCGTCGTCCGAGGTGCTGGCGGCGGCCGCGCAGGCCCTCGGGCTGCGGCTCGCCGACCTGCTCGCCCTGGCCCACGCCCGCCTCGCGCCGGACGCGCCGGACGCGCCGGCGCCCGAACGCGCCGTGGTCGACGCCCCGTTGACCGAAGCGCCGTTGACCGAAGCGCCCGCGCCGGCGGAGCAGCCGGCGGACCTGCCCGCCGCCGCACCCGCCGCCGAGGAACCGGCCGACGGGCGCGCCACCTCCCTGCTCGACCTGCGCCGCCGCGCCGCCGGCACCGCCCCGCCGCTGGGCGGCGGCGCGGTGCTGCTCGCGGCCTGACCGGCCGAACCCGGCGCCGGCGCCCGGGCGTCGCACGCGCCGGGGCGCCCGCGCTACGCCGGGCGCTGCCGGCGGCTCAGCACATGGTCGGCCAGCCCGTACTCCACGGCCTCCCGCGCCGTGAATACCCGGTCGCGGTCCATGTCCCCGCGCAGCTTCTCCACGTCGTGGCCGGTGTGGTGGGCGAGCACCTCCTCCACCTGGCCCCTGATGCGCAGCATCTCCTTGGCCTGGATGGCCAGGTCGGCCACCGTGCCCTGCCGCCCGCCGCTGACCGGCTGGCCCAGCAGCACCCGCGCGTGGTCCAACACGGCCCGCCGCCCAGGCTCCCCTGCCGCCAGCAGCACGGCGGCCGACGAGGCGGCCTGGCCCACGCAGTACGTCGCGATCGGCGCGTTGATGAACGACATCGTGTCGTAGATCGCCATCAGCGAGGTGGGCGAGCCGCCGGGGGAGTTGAGATAGATCGAGATCTCCCGGTCCGGGCTCACCGACTCCAGGTGGAGCAGCTGCGCGATGACCACGTTGGCCACCCCGTCGTCGATCTCCGTGCCCAGGAAGATCACCCGGTCCGACAGCAGCCGGCTGTAGATGTCGAAGGCCCGCTCACCGTTCGGGGTGCGCTCGACCACGGTGGGAATCGTGTACTGACCCATCTCAGAACCCCGTCCTGCGCTGCGACTCCGGGCGGACGTCGGCGAGCGAGGTCACCACCCGGTCGATCATTCCGTACTCCCTGGCCTCCTCGGCCGTGAACCAGCGGTCCCGGTCCCCGTCCCGCGCGATGGTCTCCACGCTCTGGCCGGTGTGCTCGGCGGTGATCCGCTCGATCGTCCGTTTGGTGAACTCCAGGTTCTCCGCCTGGATCGCGATGTCCGCCGTCGAGCCGCCGATCCCGGCGGACGGCTGGTGCATCATGATCCGCGCGTTGGGCAGCGCGTACCGCTTGCCCGGCGCGCCCACGGTCAGCAGGAACTGGCCCATGCTGCCCGCGAACCCCATCACCAGCGTGGCCACGTCGTTCGGAATGAGCCGCATCACGTCATAGATCGCCAGCCCCGCCGTGACCGAGCCGCCCGGGCTGTTGACGTAGAGCCGGATGTCGTTGCGGGGGTCCTCGGCGGACAGCAACAGCAGCTGCGCGCAGACCCGGTTGGCGGAGACCTCGTCCACCTGCGTGCCCAGGAACACGATGCGCTGCGTCAACAGCCGCGCGTTCAGATCGTCGTCGAACCGCGTCGCCTGGGTGTCCCCCTCGGCGGCGGTGACCGGTGCCGTCATCACACTCCTCCTCCACTTCCTCCGACGCCCCCGACCGGGAACGCCGCCCTCCCCACCCACCCTCCGCCCCCACCCCATCCGCCGTCCCCCGTCTCGCCTCCCAGCAGATCTGCCGCGGGCAGAGCGGAGCGCCCACGCACGCGTTTCGTTCAGCCCTCTGTGGCGCGGCGAGAGGCCGGACCCGTTCGCCCATGCCCCGGGCCACATGGCGGCGGGCCATGGGGTGGCCGTCGTGCCCCGCGACGCGGAACTGACCACACAACAGGCCGCCGGCCCGCTCGACGTCTCACGACCGTTCCTGATCGGGCTGCTGAGGGCCGGCGAGATCGAGTACCGCACCGTCGGCACCCACCGCCGCATCGCGATGACCTCCCTGCACGACTACCTGGGTCGGGACGACCAACGGCGGCGGGACGCGGCGGACGAACTGACGCAGCTCGGCCAGGAGATGGGACTGGCATACGCCCTTCGCTGAAGAAAGGCGTCCGTCCGGGACTGGAAAGTGATCGGCTACGAACGCCTGATAGCCAGCGTTGACCTTCCCGCTCCTGATGACCGTCGCGTGCTCGCGGCGGCGATCCGTTCCCGCGCCCAGGCGATCGTCACGTTCGATTCGGCGCACTGTCCTGCCGGGCACCCGTCCGCCTGGGGCACGGTGGGTGACGTGCCGGACGGCCTGGAACGGGACGGACCGGTGGCGGCCACCGCCGCCCTGCGCGCGATGGAACCCTGACCCTCGGGCGGAGCCGGCCCCCCGGGGCCGGGACGTTGGTCCCCGGGACGCCGGCGATACACCTAGTCGACGGGGCAGGCCAGGCCCGTGCCGCCGAGGCCGCAGTAGCCGCGCGGGTTGCGGTCGAGGTACTGCTGGTGCCGTTCCTCGGCCGGGTAGAACGGGAAGTCCGCCTCGGCGACGATCTCCGTGGTGATCGGGCCGTAGCCGGCCTCGGTGAGGATCTTCTGGTACGTCTCGCGGGTCTCCTCGGCCGCCTCGCGCTGGGCGGGGGAGCGGTGGAAGACGAGGGAACGGCAGTGGGTGCCGACGTCGTTGCCCTGCCGCATCCCCTGCGTCGGGTCGTGGCCCTCCCAGAACACGCGCAGCAGGGTCCGGTAGGAGACCTTCGCCGGGTCGAACACCGCGCGCACGGTCTCCGCGTGGCCGGTGCGTCCCGAGGCGACCTCGGTGCTGATGGGGTGCGGCGTCGTGCCGCCCTGGAAGCCGGTCAGCGTGGTCCACACCCCCTCCGTCCGCCAGAAGCGGCGCTCCGCGCCCCAGAAGCAGCCCAGCGCGAACTCCGCGATCTCGAAGCCCTCCGGGTAGGGCCCGAGCACCGGCGTGCCGAGCACGCGGTGCCGCTCGGGGATGGTGAACATCGGCTCGGAACGCCCGGGTAACGCCTCCTCGGGAGTGGGCAGGCGGTGGGTCAGGTCGGTCAGCATCGTCGGCGCATCCTCAAGTCCTCGACGGCGGTGGCCCGTTCACGGCACGCGGTCCGCTCACGACACCGAGGAACCAAACGGCCCCAGCCCCTTCCCTACCCGCCCCCAACCCCCCACACCACCACCTTTTCGGCCGAGGCGGGTGACCCGTCACGGATGCGGCTCGGGTACGAGCGGTGCCGAGCCGGGCCCGTCCTGCGCGAGCCGAGCCCGGGGCGTCCGTTGAGCCGGGCCGTTCATAGCGCGCGCGGCGTTGTCGATGAGTTCCTTGTAGGTCATCACCTCGACGCGGTTCACATGGGAGTTCAGCCGACGGAACGTGTCGCTGATCTCCGTTTCACTCACCTCGGGGTGGAGTGCCGGATGCCCGATCAGAACGGTCGCACTCGCGCGGCGCGTCTCGATGCCGAACTCCTCACGTATCGCTGGTCGGTGTTCGTCCAAGCCGACCAGGTAGTTGACCGCCTGACTCACCGCATCGTGAACCTCGGCGGTGGGGACCCAACTGCTCCGGTGCCTCTTGACGATTGAGAGCTTGGGATTCATGGATCTCTTCAACTCGACGATGTGGAGCGCGCCATCGCCTCGAATAAGTGGAATGTCAACCTCGTCGCCAGGCACGAGCCTCCGTTGCACCGCTTGATCGACATACTGTCCGCCGAAGATCCAGTACTGCCCCTCAAGCGCTCGCTGAAGGTCCAACTCGCTCGCGGCAGGGTCCTCCGCAACGCGACGGAGTGATTCCAACCCCTCCCAGCGGCGCTTGAGTTCGGCTGCTCTGAGGAGCAGTTGTCCCTCCTCGTCGCTCGCCAGCACCGCGAGTGCCTCCGGTGACGACGCGATCCGGTGCGCTACCTGTTGTGGATCTTCGATGTCGATGCGCTCGCGCAGCACTTCTTCGAGCCACGCTGCCGTTTCCGCCTGCCCCCGGAGGATGCTGAACCTTCCGGGCGCACTCTCCGACGGCCGCATGAAGCGGGCGTCTTCACTGATCTGGACGACGTGTGCCATCACCTCTTGCGCGGTAGCTCCCGGGTGATCTCTCAGATAGTCGTTCCCGGTTTGGCCGAAGAACTGCAATGCGGCTGACAGGGTGTTCGAAAGGAAGTCTCCGTGCGCGGTGCGTGGTTCGTCGCGCATCCGGAAGAGGCGATACCTCTCCTCGAAATCAGGCCTGAGGATGCGGTTCTCGGCGTAGTCCAGTGAATCGAGGAGAAGGCGAACGATCTGCCACTCCTCAGCGGCGCCGGCCGTTGCCCGCGCGTCCTTCAACAGCTCCAGGAGCTTGCGCCCACCACGCCGGTCGCGCCCGGGACCGCCCACCATGTGCGTGAGCACCCGCCCCAATGCCGCCCTGACGTCGGCATGTTGTGCTGCATCCATCGCGCCCTTCACCTGAAGCTCAAGGGCGAAGTCAGACCTGACACTCATGCCGTTGATTATGCTAGGAAAGGCCCGGTGCTGTGGGTCGGTTGTGAAAACGCGCGAGGATCAGCCCGATCGCCCCCGGGGCGCCGAGGCGTCGGGCGGGGCCGGCGGCGTGCCGCCCCCGCACGCCTTCTAACCTCGGCGGAGGGACGCCAGAACGCGACCGCGCTCCGCCGCGAACTGGCGCGAGAGTTCCGCATCGCCGGTGATCGTGAAGGGCAACGAGACCTCGATGTTGGTCTCCTGGGAGTACCAGTCCACTTCGGAGAACTTGTCGAACTCCGAGACCGTGAGTTCCACGAACTCGCGGAATTCCCGCACCGGGTTGTTCGCGTGGTCGGCAGTCAGCTGGAACAGCCGCGACACGGCGGCCGGTGGTCTGGCCGAACGGAGGTCGATCGCCCAGTCCATGCATCCTTCGTAGACGCCAAGAAGTCGATGGGCCGTGTGCTCGATCACGGCGGCATCCCCGGAGCTTCCTGGCCTTCCGAAGGCCAGTTCCTGCATCTGTGGGGAGAGCCAGTGGTTGATTTGTTCCACGATGTCGATGATGTAGTGGAGGGCGCTCTCCGCATGGTCGACAGCCGACTCCGCGGACATGAAGACCTGTCCGCTGCCCGGGCTACCCATCCTGTGGTCCAGCCTCTCCCAGGGGTGGGATTCTGCTCGCTGCGGGCGGCGTATCCGGCGGCACCCACCCCCGGCCCCCCGAACGGGTGACGGGCCGGACCCGTCACCCTCGAACCACCGCTTCCGCCGCCCCCCGGCCGGTCAGGCCTTCGCCACCCCCACCGGGCACGACAGCCCGGTGCCGCCGAGGCCGCAGTACCCCGCCGGGTTCTTGTCGCGGTACTGCTGGTGGTACCGGTATCTCAAAGGCGGTAGGTCCCTCCCTCGCGGAGCTGACGTGAGCCTGATCCCACTCGTCCTCATCAGGGAAAATCAGATACTCTGATCCCATGAGGACGATGACGGCGACGGAGGTCGCACGCAACTTCGCCTCCGTGCTCGACCGCGCCGAGCACGGGGAGACGATCGTGATCACGCGGGGCGGGCGACGACTGGCGACGTTGGCCCCCGCACCCGCCGGCAACGGCGCGGCGATCAAGGCGTTCCTGGCGTCGCACCCGGTCGACGAGAACTTCGCGGACGACGTGGCCGCCGCTCGACGCAGCGTCACCGACGAGATGAGCGCGACATGGCACGACGACTGATCCTGGACACGGGCGTCGTCATCGGGGCCGAGCGTGGCCACGCCGGTCTCGCGCGGGTGCTCGACGAGGACGACGATGTGACCATCGCGGCCGTGAGCCTGGCCGAGTTGCAACTCGGGGTGGAGCTGTCCGAGGGGCAACGTCGTGTGCGGCGGCAGGAGTTCGTCGACGGCGTGCGCGCCCTGATCCCGGTGGAGGACTACACGGACGATGTGGCGCTTGTGCACGCCCGGCTGTTGGCTCATGTGCGTCGCGAGGGAAAGCCTCGCGGCGCCCACGATCTGATCATCGCCGCGACCGCCGCCGCCACGGCCAGGACGCTGCTGACCACCGACGGCAAGGCCGCGTTCGACGATCTGCCCGGCGTGCGCGCGGCCGTCACGCCCGCCTGAGCCCGCCGGGCAAACGGGGCCTCAGGCCTTCGCCACCCCCACCGGGCACGACAGCCCGGTGCCGCCGAGGCCGCAGTACCCCGCCGGGTTCTTGTCGAGGTACTGCTGGTGGTACCCCTCCGCCGGGTAGAACGGGCGCGGCTCGGCCGGGGCCAGTTCGGTGGTGATCTCGCCGTAGCCCGAGTCGCTCAGCACCTTCTGGTACGCCTCGCGCGAACGCTCCGCGATCCGCTCCTGCTCCGGCGAGTGCGTGTAGATCGCCGAACGGTACTGCGTGCCCACGTCGTTGCCCTGGCGGAAGCCCTGCGTCGGGTCGTGCGACTCCCAGAACACCCGCAGCAGCTCCTCGTAGGAGACCTTCGCCGGGTCGAAGACCACCCGCACCGCCTCGGTGTGCCCGGTCATCCCGCTGCACACCTCCTCGTAGGTGGGGTACGCGGTGTGGCCACCCTGGTAGCCGGCGAGCGTCGTCCACACGCCGGGCGTCTGCCAGAAGCGGCGCTCCGCGCCCCAGAAGCAGCCGAGGCCGAAGTCGGCGACCTCAAGGCCCTCCGGGTAGGGGCCGAGCAGCGGGTTCCCCAGCACGGTGTGCGTCTCGGGCACCGGGTACGGGCTCCGGTCGCGGCCCGGCAGGGCCTCGTCGCTGGTCGGCAGGCGGCTCTTGAAGGTGTACAGCATGATCTCGTTCTCCTCGCTCCTCGGTCGTGATCCGCCCGGCTGGCTACCGGCCGGCGATGGCGATGGCCCGGTACGCCGCGTACTCGGTCGCGGGGTTCTCGCCGTCGACCCAAGGGATCGCCCCCACATAACCGTCGATGGCCCGCACCTGTTCCGCCGCCTCCGGGTACCGCTCGGCGCGCACCAGGAAACACAGCAACAGATGGTGCACGTGCGGCTGCACCGGGTGGTCATCGCGCACATGCGTCAACGCGAACTGGGCCGCCTCGATCGCGTCCGACACCACCGCCCCCTGGTACATGCCGGGCGAGTGCTGGAGGTCGGGCAGGTGGTCGTAGACGGCGAACAGCGGCAGCGCCGGCAGCAGGCTCCCCGGCTTCGCCGCGCCGGCGGCCGCGGCGGCGAAGCCCTCGGCCTCCTTGCGCGAGCCGTGCCACTTCTCCGAGAGGTAGGGGAGCGCCGCCAGGTGCCCGCCCATGTGCTGCGGATCACGTTCGGTCACCCGCTGCCACACCGCGTCGAACTCCTCGCGCGAGTAGTCGAGACCCCGCGCGATGGCCAGCTCCACGATGTGCGGGATCGGGTCGTCGGGGGCCAGCTCGGTGGCCTCGGCGCAGACCGCGCGGGCCTCCTCCAGGATGATCCGGTACTCGGCGGCGCCGGGGTCGGCCATCGCCTGCCACACCAGGAACTGCGCGTACACCTGGGCGCCGCCCGGGTCGCGCGGCTCCTCGCCGCGCCAGCGGCGCAGCCAGCCGGCGTCGGGGCGGCCGTCGTCGGGCGTGCCGCCCGCCGCGCGCCAGCCGGCCAGCTCCATCGCGGCCGCGCCGGCCAGCGACTGCACGCGCTGCCACCGCAGCTCGCTGTCGTCGGTGATCGCCAGCAGCTGCCCGGCGGGACGCCAGTCGCCGGAGGCGCGGACCTCGTCCAACGCCTCGACCAGCGGGTCGTCGGGCCCCGGCAGCCGCACGTCCAGCTGGTCGACGGGGACGAGCCCGGCCCTCGGGCCGGCGGCGGCGTCCCCGGGCTTGCCCAGCGAGATGCCGGACCCGGCCGGGCCGGTCGCGGCGTCCGCCTGGGCGGCGGCCCGTTCGAACTCCTGCCGTTCCCTGCGGCGGCGCAGCGCCGGCAGCACCACCACGCCGAAGATGGCGGTCAGGGCGATCAGCAGGATCAGGGCTTCCATGGCGGAGTCGCTCCCCCTCGTCGCTTCGGGTCCGGCCGACACGCTCCCGCGCTTCCCGCGCGGGCGGCGCGGTGGTGGCGGAGTGTGTGCGGGGCATGAACACCCTATGTCGCCGGGCCCGGGGGCGCGGCGAACGGGCGTTCCTGGTGCCTGACTCCACGGTAAGGCCACTACCGTGAGCCCATGAACGAGCAGTTTGTGGGACGGCGCTTCGAGACGTTGGCCATTCACGCGGGGCAGGAGCCCGACGCGTTGACCGGCGCCGTGGTCCCGCCCATCCACCAGGTGTCCACCTACAAGCAGGACGGCGTCGGCGGGCTGCGCGGCGGCTACGAGTACAGCCGTTCCGCCAACCCGACCCGCACCGCGCTTGAGGAGAACCTCGCCGCCCTGGAGGGCGGCTCCCGCGCGCTGGCCTATGCCTCGGGGCTGGCCGCCGAGGACTGCCTGCTGCGCACGGTGCTGAAGCCGGGCGACCACCTGGTGATCCCCAACGACGCGTACGGCGGCACGTTCCGGCTGGTCGCCAAGGTGGTCGAACGGTGGGGCGTGGCCTGGTCGGTGGCGGACACCTCGGACCCGATGTCGGTGCGGGCGGCGATCCGCCCGGAGACGAAGGTGGTGTGGGTGGAGACCCCCTCCAACCCGCTGCTGGGCATCACGGACATCGCGCTGATCGCGGACCTGGCGCACGCCGCCGGCGCGCGCCTGGTGGTGGACAACACCTTCGCGAGCCCCTACCTCCAGCAGCCGCTGGCGCTGGGCGCGGACGTGGTGGTGCACTCGACGACGAAGTACCTCGGTGGCCACTCCGACGTGGTGGGCGGCGCGCTGGTCACCTCGGACCTGGCGCTGGCCGAGGAGTTGGCGTTCCACCAGAACGCGATGGGCGCGATCGCCGGCCCCTTCGACTGCTGGCTGGTGCTGCGCGGGATCAAGACGCTCGCGGTGCGGATGGACCGGCACTGCGCCAACGCGACGCGGATCGCGGAGATGCTGGCCGCCCACCCGAAGGTCGCCGACGTGCGCTACCCGGGGCTGCCCTCGCACCCGGGGCACGAGACGGCGGGCAAGCAGATGCGGGACTTCGGCGGGATGGTGTCGTTCCGGCTCGCGGCGGGGGAGGAGGCGGCCGTCGCGCTGTGCGACCGGACCGAAGTCTTCACGCTGGGCGAGTCGTTGGGCGGCGTGGAGTCGTTGATCGAGCACCCGGGGCGGATGACGCACGCCTCGGCGGCGGGCTCGGCGCTTGAGGTGCCGGGGGATCTGATCCGGCTCTCGGTGGGCATCGAGTCGGTCGACGACCTGCTCTCCGACCTGGGGCAGGCGCTGGCGGCGGTCTGAGCCGCGCCTTCCGGCCCGGGGCCCGGAGCCGCACGGGCCCCGGTGCCTGCGGGGCCGGCTGTTCAGGGGCCGGGGTCGAGGGGCCGGCCGTGGAAGCGGGCGATCGAGGCGTTGAAGCGTGCCAGGAGCGCGCGGAAGTCCGCGCGCTCCTCCTCGGTCCAGTCCTCGGTGAGCAGCGCCATCAACGCCCGCCGCGAGGCGCGCACCTCCTCCAGCCGCTCCCGGCCGGGCGGGGTCAGGTGCAGCAGCACGGCGCGCCCGTCCTCCGGGTCGGCGGCGCGGCGCACCAGGCCCGCGTCGACCAGCGGCGCGACCTGCCGGGTCACCGTCGACGAGTCGATGCCCATGCCGGCGGCCAACGCCTTGACGCCGGTCGGGCCGCCGACGTCCAGGCGGCTCAGCAGCAGGTATGCGGCGCGGTCCATCGAGTTGCGGGCCGGGCCGAGGCCGCCGAGCCGGGTCTGCTCGGCCCGGCGGGCGAAGACCGCGACCTCGTGTTGGAACGCGTCGAGCAGTTCGTCGCCCCGGGGCACGTCCCCGGCGACGTTCCGGGTCGCGTTCCGCGTGGCGCCGGGCGGGGCGACCGGCGCGGCCGGGGGCGGGGACTGGGGAGGGGTGTGTTCAGGCGTCATGTCCGGTCTGGGGTAGCGGGAGCGGGACGGGGGGCGCGTGGACGAGTCCTCAAGCGTAGCCGCCGTGGGCGGGCCCCGTTCCCGGCGTCGCCGGGTCCCGCGCGCGGCGGCGTTGGCCGGCCCGCCGCGTCCCCGGGCGCCCGCGCGCGGGGCGCCTGCGAGACTGGTGCCATGCCCACGCACCGCCGGCCCACCCTGGAGGACGTGCTCGCCGCCCAGAAGACGCTCTCCGGGGTCACCCGGGTGACCGCCCTGGAAGGCAGCCGTTACCTGAGTCAACTGATCGGCGCCCCGGTCCTGTTGAAATGCGAGAACCTCCAGCGCACCGGCTCGTTCAAGCTGCGCGGCGCCTACAACCGGATCGCCGCCCTGACGCCCGAGGACCGGGCGCGCGGGGTGGTCGCGGCCAGCGCGGGCAACCACGCGCAGGGCGTCGCCCTGGCCGCCTCGCTGCTCGGCGTCACCTCCACCGTCTTCATGCCGGTCGGCGCCCCGCTGCCCAAGGTCGCCGCCACCCGGGAGTACGGGGCCGGGGTGCGGCTGGTCGGCCAGCTCGTCGACGAGACGCTTGCCGCCGCCACCGCCTACGCCAGGGAGACCGGCGCGGTCTTCATCCACCCCTTCGACCACCCCGATGTCGTCGCCGGGCAGGGCACGTTGGGGCTGGAGGTGCTGGAGCAGTGCCCCGACGCGCGAACCGTCGTGGTCAGCGTGGGCGGCGGCGGGCTGCTGGCTGGCGTGGCGCTGGCGATCAAGGCGCGGCGGCCCGAGGTGCGGATCGTCGGGGTGCAGGCGGAGGGCGCGGCGGCCTACCCCAGGTCGCTGGCCGCCGGCCGGCCGCTCTCGCTGCCCGGGGCGGCCACCATGGCGGACGGAATCCGCGTCGGGCGGCCGGGGGACGTGCCGTTCGAGCTGGTCGCCGAACTGGTGGACGAGGTGCGAACGGTCTCCGAGAGCGCGCTCTCCGGCGCGCTGCTGCACTGCCTGGAACGGGCCAAGCTGGTCGTCGAGCCGGCGGGCGCGGCGCCGGTCGCGGCGCTGCTGGCCGAGCCGAGCGCGTTCGAAGGGCCGGTCGTCGCGGTGCTCTCCGGCGGCAACGTGGACCCGGTGGTGCTGGAACGGACGCTCCGCCACGGCATGGCCGCCGCCGGGCGCTACCTCTCGCTGCGGCTTCGACTCCCGGACCACCCGGGGGCGTTGGCCGCGCTGCTGGGGGTGTTGTCGGTGGTCGACGCCAACGTCCTGGCGGTGAACCACGTCAGGACCGATCCCCGGCTGGCCGTGAGCGAGGCGGAGGTCGAGCTGTGGCTGGAGACGAAGGGGCCGCGTCACTGCGACGAGGTGGTCGTGGCGCTGCGCGAGGCCGGATACGGCGTGCTCTCCTGACGGCCCACCGTGGCGAACCCTGCCGCCCCGGCGGAACCCCGGGCGCGCCCCCGCCGGTGTTCCGTCACCCGGCATTTCCCGCGCCCTCCCGCCGGCGCACCGTCATCCTCCCTGCCGCGCCCGCCCGTTGGCGCGGCCCCGGGGGCCGCGCGGCCGGCGCGCGTCGCGCGTCGCGCGCGCCCGCGGAAAAGAAAATCCGTGCGCCCCTGCCGCGCTCCATTGAGTACTATCGCGATACATCGTGTCCGCCTAGACTGGCGAGGCCAACACCACACCGGCCACTCTGATCCCGAGTCCCACAGAGGAGAGCGCACATGCCAGCCGCCATCTACGCCGAGGGTCTGGTAAAGACCTTCGGCGACGTCCGCGCGTTGGACGGCGTGGACATCGAAGTCCCCGAGGGGTCGGTCCTCGGCCTCCTCGGACCGAACGGCGCGGGCAAGACCACCGCCGTGCGCGTGCTCACCACCCTGCTCCGGCCGGACAGCGGGCGGGCCGAGGTCGCTGGCATCGACGTCGCCACCCACCCGCAGCTGGTCCGCCGTTCCATCGGTCTCTCCGGCCAGTTCGCCGCCGTCGACGACTACCTCACCGGCCGGGAGAACCTCCAGATGGTCGGCCAGCTCTACCAGCTCACCTCGCGGGACGCGCGCCGGCGCGCGGACGAGCTGCTGGAGCGGTTCAACCTCTCGGACGCCGCCGACCGCACCGCCAAGACCTACTCCGGCGGGATGCGCCGCCGGCTCGACCTGGCGGCGGCGCTGGTGGTCAGCCCGCCGGTGATGTTCATGGACGAGCCGACCACCGGCCTCGACCCGAGGAACCGCATGGCCCTCTGGGCGGTGATCGAGGAGCTGGTCGCCGGCGGCACCACCCTGCTGCTCACCACGCAGTACCTGGAGGAGGCCGACCATCTGGCCGACACCATCGCCGTGGTGGACCACGGCCGGGTCATCGCCCGGGGCACCTCCGACGAGCTGAAGAGCCGCTCCGGCGGCGACGTGGTGGAGGTCGTGGTCCACGAACGCGAGCACATCCCCGTCGCCGAGCGGGTGTTGCGCCGGCTCGGGGACGGCGACACCACCCTGGTCGAGCACACGCGCAAGCTCAGCGTCCCGGCGGCCGGCGGCGCCAAGCTGCTCGCCGAGGTCATTCGCGAACTGGACGGCGAGGGCGTGGAGATCGACGACATCGGGCTGCGCCGGCCCACCCTGGACGACGTGTTCATCTCCCTCACCGGCCACGGCGCCGAGGACGGCGAGGAGCCGGCCGCCAAGGCGGCCGACGTCGAGACGGCCGACAAGGAGGGGAAGAAGTGAGCATCACCGCTCAGGAGCCGAGCCCGCAGCCGATCGCCAGGTCGGGGGACCGCGTCTCGTTCCGGCAGGGCTGGCGGGACTCGATGGTCGTCGCCAAGCGCAACCTGCTGCGGATGCTGCGCATCCCCGAGGTGGTCATCTTCGGGCTGGTGCAGCCCATCATGTTCGTGGTGATGTTCTCCTACATCTTCGGAGGCTCCATCACCCTGCCCGGCGCGGGGACGGACGCGGGCGCCTACCGCGAGTTCCTGATGGGCGGCATCTTCGCGCAGACGGTCACCTTCGCGGTCGCCGGCGCCAGCGCCGGCATCGCGGAGGACATGCAGAAGGGCATCATCGACCGCTTCCGCTCACTGCCCATGGCGCGCGGCGCGGTGCTCACCGGCCGGACCTTCGCCGACCTGGTGCAGACGGCGGTGATCCTGCTGGTGATGTCGCTGGTCGCGCTGCTGGTCGGCTGGCGCATCCACGACGGCATCGTCAACGCGCTTGGCGCCTTCGGCCTGTTGCTGCTGCTGGGGTACGCGTTCACCTGGATCGGCGCGCTGATCGGCCTGTCCGTCCGCACCCCCGAGGCGGCCACCTCCGGCGGGCTGGTCTGGCTCTTCCCGCTGACCTTCATCTCGGTGGCCTTCGTTCCCTCCGAGAACATGCCCTCGCTGCTCCAACCCGTCGCCGAGTGGAACCCGTTCAGTGCCACTGTGCTCGCCGTCCGCGAGCTGTTCGGGAACCTCCCGCCCAACTACCAGGCCCCCGACGTCTGGCCGATGCAGCACCCGGCACTGGCTTCCCTGCTCTGGTCGATAGCGATCATCGCGGTCTTCCGCACCCTCGCCGTCCGCAAGTACAAGCGCGCCGCGAGCTGAACCCGGTGCCGGCTGGGGCGCCGGGGTGCGTGGCAGGGCCGTCCCCGGTGTGCGACGTGCCCGTAACGAGTTGGTCGAAATCGGCGTGAGGGGGTGTCAGCCGGGGCAGGCCAATTCCCCGGGCGCTTCCGGGCGTTACGGCACCCTTCGGGGTGCCTTGGGGCGCGCCGGGGCGCGCGTGGGCGCGTTCCGGCGCCCGCGCACACGCCCGCGCGAAGGCTGCGGGCCGGGGAGAGAACCGGGGAAGAACCGGGGAGAAGACGAGGGGGGACGCGGATGGCAGTGGAGACGGCGACGCTCGACGAGCGGCACCGGGCGGAGGTCGAGCGACTGCTGCGCGGCGCGGCCGAGGAGGAGGAACGCCGCTCGGAGGGCAGGGTCTCGGCCGAGCAGCTGCTCCAGCGCGCCGGCGCCTCGCTGGACGAGATCCTGCGCCCGGCGCGCGAGGAGTACGCGGCCTTCCGCGAGGCCGAACGGGACAGCGCGCCCAGCCGGTTGGCCGACCGCTTCGCGCCCCGCTTTCTCGGCGGCCTGGCCGCCGCCGTGGTCTGCGCCGCGCTGGCCACGGTGCTCCTCGTCGGCTCGATCAACGACTCCGCCGCGACCGCCTTCACGGACGGCGTGCTGGTGGCCGGCGCCGCCGTGCTCGGCTTCGTCGTCCAGGCGTTCCTGGCGCACCTCTGGTCCGCCGAGCGGCACGCCGGCAGCCGCCACCAGCCGGGCGGCGTCGACCAGTTGCGGCTCGCCTGGCTGACGGCAGTCGAGGTGCGCGGCATCCGCCCCTACCTGGAGCAGCAGCGGGCCGTCGCCCCCAGGCGAGGCGCGATCGGCGGCCCCAGGTCCGGCGGCGCCCGCACCTCCCGCACCACCCGCACCACGGACCGCTCCGCGAGGGCCCGCAGCCGCTCCGTGTTGAACCGTTCCTTCGACCGACTGGCCGACCTGGAGCGCCCGTTCATCGGCCGCCGCCGCCAACTCGGCCAGATCGTCCAGTGGGTCAACCGGGACCGCGCCAGCACCGAGACCCGCCCCACCGTGGTGGTGCTGCACGGCGCCTCCGGCTCCGGCCGCACCACGCTCGCCGGCTGGGCCGCGCAGGAGACCCGCGAGCTGTTCCGGGGCGCCTGCCTCGTCGACCTCAGGGGCCAGAGCCAGGACCCGCTGCCCACCAGGGACGCCATCCTGCACCTGATGAACCGGCTGGGCGCCCCCCGCGACCAGCTGCTGTTCCGCGAGGGCGTCGGCCGCGCCGCCGACGCCGGCCAGCTGGGCCGCCTCGCCGAGCGGTACCAGCAGCACCTCACCGACCTGCCCGTGGTGATCATCCTCGACGACGCCACCGACGCCGAGCAGGTCTGCACCCTGATCCCGGCCCGCTCCCAGTCCCTGGTGCTGGTCACCGCCGCCGAGCCGCTCGACATCTCCCCGTCCTTTCCCGCCTCCGTCCACCAGCTGCCCATCGAGCCGCTGGACGACGAGGCCGCCGAGGAGCTGCTGCGCGCCTCCGTCACCGACGGCGGCCGCATCGCTCCCGGGGCGCGCGACGACGAGAGCTGGCGCGCGGTCAACGAGCTGTGCGCCGGCCGGCCCATACTGCTGCGGCTGGTCGGCTCGGCGCTCGACGAACGTTCCCCCACCGCGCTCGCCGAGGACCTGGCGGCCTGGGGCCCGGTCGGCGAGGGCGGCATCGACCCCGCCGAGCGCGCCCTGCGGCTGCGCTACGCCGACCTGGAGGAGACCACCCGCCGGCTGCTGCGCCGGCTGGCGCTCGCCGGCCGCGCCAGCCTCGGCGCCCGCGCCGCTGCGGCCCTGCTGGACGTCGGCCAGCAGGAGGCCGCCCACCAGCTGGAGCTGCTGGCCCAGGCCGGCCTGCTCAGCCGCACCCGGGGGAACCGCTACCGCCTGCACGAGCTGATCCGCAGGTTCGCCCGCGCCCGGATGTACGACGAGGACAGCGACCGCCAGGTCTCCGCCGCGCAGGAGCGGCTGATCCGCAGCTACGCCGAGCTGGCCGACACGGTGATCCGGCTGGTCGACGGCAAGACCTCGACCCGCGCCGACCTGCTGCCGGCAGCGGCCGGCGGCCACGGCTTCACCTCGCTGGACGCCGCCCTGCGCTGGCTGGACGACGAGACCAGCTTCATCACCTCCACCCTCCGCTACGCCGACGAGCGGGTGGACCGCCAGGCCGTGCAACACCTGCTGGGCGCCCTGTGCGACTACTGCCTGCTGCGCGGCGACCTCTACCGCCTGGGCGAGCTGAACGAGCTGGCCGAGGCCGTCGACCAGGGCCTGCTGACCCGTTCCGTTCGCTGGCGCACCGGCGTCGCCGCCCGGCAGCTCGGCGAGCTGGACAAGGCCCGCTCCACCCTGACCTCCGTGGTCTCCCTCTACCAGCAGGCCAGGCACGAGGCCGGCACCGCCCGCGCCCTGCGCGACCTGGGCATCACCCTGCAACACCAGGGCCAGCTGCGGGAGGCCGTCGAGAAGCTGCGCCAGGCCCTCGACCTCCAGGACGGCGAGCACCTGGCCGGCGACCGGGCCTGGACGCTGCACGCCCTGGCCGCCGCCGAGCGGGAGTGCGGCCGGGTGCTGTCGGCGCGCCGGCTGCTCGCCGAGGCGCTGCCGTTGCACCAGGCCAGCGGCAGCGTCCACGGCGAGGCGTGGACCCGGTTCCAGCTGGGGCAGACGCTGCTGTGGCAGGGGCAGATCGCCGACGGCGAGCGGGAACTGCGCCTGGCGCTCGACCTCTACGAGCGGTCCCGCGACGTGCGGGGCGTGGCCTGGGCCATGAGCCAGCTGGGCCTGGCCAGGGTCTACGACGGCGACGACGCGGCCGCCGTCGACCAGCTGCGCGCCGCGCTCGTGCGCCACCAGGAGACGGAGGACGCCAGGGGCGAGGCGTGGACGCTCTACTACCTGGGCCAGGCGCAGGAGGAGGCCGGCGACACCACGTCGGCGGTGCGCACCCTGGAGCGCGCCCGCACGATGTTCAACCGGATGCGGGACGTCTACGGGCTGGCCTGCACCCGGCACCACTCCGCCCGCGTCACCCGCGACAGCCGCGCGGAGAGCACCGGCTCCCTGCGCAACAGCGGCTTCGCCCGCCAGCTGCTGACCGACGCCCGGCGGGACTTCCAGCGGATCGGCGTCGGGCACGGCGAGGCGTGGTCGGCGCTGGAGCTGGCCGTGATCGAGGCGGGCAACGAGCGGCTCGGCCAGGCGTTGGAGCTGACCGGCGAGGCGCTGGCCCTGTTCACCGCCGGCTACGGCGACGACGCCCCCGACCAACGCGGCCGGGACTGGGCGCAGTTCCTGCGCTGCACCCTGCTGCCGCTGGCCTCGCCCGGCGGCTCCGAGGTAGGCACGGCGGTGGCCCAGGAGGAGCTGGCCGAGCTGCTGCGCGACGACCATCCGGCGCGCGACCCCAGGCTGACCGACGCCGCGCACTCCTTCGCGCTGATGCTGGAGCGCGAGCAGGGTCCCGAGGCGGGCTGGCCGGCCTGGCGCCTGGGCATGGTGCCCAGGCGCGCGGCCCGCGACATCGTGGGCGCCCTGCCCGCGCGGGAGGAGAGCCGCCCGTAGACCGGGGCGGCCCGGGATCGGGCGGCCGGCCCGTTCCCCGGGTCGGGCCGCCCGGTTGAGGTCAGGAGGAGGTGGCGGCGGATCGGTCCGTCGAGGACTCCTCGGCGGCCGGCTCGCCGCCGTCGCGCCGCTTCCCGGCGCCCTCCTCGAAGTCGATCCTGCCCAGGTGGCGGCTCATCGACCTCAGCAGCACCCAGACCCCCACGCCCAGGACGGCGAACACGATGAAGCCCAGCACCCCCGGGGTCACCGTGTACTCGGTCAGCTCCTTGGCGAGCGGAGTTACGTCAGTCATGACGTCAATTCTGGCGGATACCGGCGAACAGGTCCGACTCGGGTAGCGACGTATCGACCAGCGACCGCGCCAGCTCGAAGTCCTCGGTGGGCCAGACCTCCTGCTGGATCTCCATCGGCACCCGGAACCAGCCGCCGTCGGGGTCGATCTGGGTGGCGTGTGCGATCAGCGCCTTGTCCCGCACCGGGAAGAACTCCGCGCACGGCACCCGCGTGGTCAGCTGCCGCTCCGGCATCGAGGACTCGTCCCACCGTTCCAGCCACTCCTGGTACGGCGACTCCAGGCCGCGCGCCAACAGCGCCTCGTGCAGCGCCACGGTGCGCTGCTTGTTGAAGCCCTGGTTGTAGTACAGCTTCGACGGCGTCCAGGGCTCCCCGGACTCCGGGTAGCGCGTCGGGTCGCCCGCCGCCTCGAAGGCCACCATCGAGATCTTGTGCGTCATGATGTGGTCCGGGTGCGGGTAGCCGCCGTTCTCGTCGTAGGTGGTGATCACCTGCGGGCGGAACGAGCGGATCAGCCGCACCAGCGGCTCGGCCGCCTCCTCGACGTCCCGCAGCGCGAAGCAGCCCTCGGGCAGCGGCGGCAGCGGGTCGCCCTCCGGCAGCCCGGAGTCGACGAAGCCCAGCCACTCCTGGCGCACGCCCAGAATCTCCCGCGCCTCGGCCATCTCCCTGGCCCTGACCTCGTGGATGTTCTCCTCGATGTAGGGGTCGCCCTGGAGCTTCGGGTTGAGGATGGAGCCCCGCTCGCCGCCCGTGCACGTGGCGACCAGCACCTCCACGCCTTCCGACACGTACTTGGCCATCATGGCGGCGCCCTTGCTGGACTCGTCGTCCGGGTGGGCGTGCACCGCCATGAGGCGCAGTTGCTCTGTCCCGGGTGTCACGGCTTCCCCGGCTGTCACGGCTGTCAAGACTGGAATCCTCGTCGTTCGATCCTGTCGTCTCGGCCCTGGAGACGCCTTCTATAGTGACGGATGGAGCGAGTGCCGGTATTCCCCGGCCGTCGCCCCGTGGACGTTGGCGACGCCGGAGGACTCCGGCGTGGCCTGGCCCGAGCCGAGACCGAGAGGAGGCCGCCATGTCCCGCACGCACCCCGGACTGCCGGAGGGCCGTTACGGACGCGCCACCTCCCGGGACGGCGCGACGGACCGCCGGCTGCGGCTGGTCGGCCTGGTGCTGGGCGTCGCCCTGGTCGCCTTCGTCGCCTGGGCCGGCTTCTCCTATATCGGGGAGCAACGGGTCACCGGCGAGTTGACCGGCTTCGAGGTGACCTCCGACGCGGAGATCAGCGTCCACCTCGCGGTCCGCAAACCGGCCGACACCGAGGGCGTCTGTACGGTGCGGGCGCAGGCGGAGGACGGCCTGGAGGTGGGGCGGGGCGAGTTCCGCTTCGACCAGCCGGACGACAGCCTCCACCAGGCGGTCACCCTCCGCACCACGGGCCGGGCCACCTCGGCCGAGCTGATGGGTTGCTCGGCGGCCGGCCAGGAGGAATAGCGCCGGCGACGCGGTGACGGGCCGTCAGGGAGCCCCGCGTTCGGCCACAACCCGTCCCGGGTTTGTGGCTCAGCGCGCAGGGTAATCCTTCCGCACATCGACCGTTTCGTTGTTAGAGTCGATATTTCGATCGATGATCCGCCCGCCCAGGAGCGCACACGTCCGGGACGGGCCTTGTTTTTATCCCCTCTTGCTACCCGAGGAGCACCTGTGACGCAGACCAGCGACACTGTCACCTGGCTGACCCAGGAGGCGTATGACCAGCTCAAGGCGGAGCTGGATCACTTGTCGGGTCCTGCCCGCGTCGAGATCGCGAAGAAGATCGAGGCGGCTCGTGAAGAGGGCGATCTCAAGGAGAACGCCGGTTACCACGCCGCCAAGGAGGAGCAGGGGAAGATGGAGGCGCGGGTGCGCCAGCTGACCCAGCTCCTGGAGACCGCACAGGTGGGCGAGGCCCCCGCCGACACCGGCGTGGTGGCCCCCGGCATGGTCGTGACGATCGCCTTCGACGGCGACGAGGACGACACGATGACTTTTCTGCTGGCGTCGAGGGAGTTCGCCACCTCGGACATCGAGACCTACTCGCCCCAGTCCCCGCTCGGCGGCGGCGTGTTGGGCAAGAAGGTCGGCCAGGAGGGCTCCTACGAGCTGCCCAACGGCAGCACCGCCAGGGTGAAGGTGCTGGAGGCCAAGCCGTACCAGGCCTGACCCCGCCCGAAGAGCCGATCCGCCCACGCCCCCCTCATTTCGTTTCCCCGGGCACACGAGGGGGGCGCTGCCATGTCCGGGGGCGGCAGGGGCCGTTCCCCCGGCGCGCAACGGACGCGGCCGGCGCCCGGCGCGACCGCTACCGTGCCGGCTCGACGCCCAGCAGTTCCAGGAAGGCGTCGGCCGCCGGGGTGTGGCCCTCCCGGCCCCAGATCACATACTCGGCGCGGGCCGGCGCGTCCGTGATGTCGATCGTGACCAGTCCCGTCAGACCCGCGACGAACGACGGCGGCAGCAGGGCCACGCCCAGCCCCGCGCGGACCAGCCGGACCAGGTAGTCCGCGTTGGTCACCTCGAAGGCGACCTCGCGGGTGAGGCCGGCGGCGGCGAAGGCGAGGTCCGACTGGGCCCGGCCGGCGGTCCTGGCCGGCAGGTCGACGAACGCCTCCGAGGACAGTCGGGCCAGGTCGACCGAGGTCTCGCCGGCGAGCGGATGGTCCGGGGAGACGACGGCGGCCAGTCGCTCCCGGCCCAGCTCGCGGGCGTTGACGCCCCGGGGGCTGGCCGTGACCGGGATGCCGAGGAAGGCGACCGTGATCTCGCCCTGTCTGACCTGCTCGACGAGTTCGTCGCTCGCGCCGACGCTGAGGCTGATCCGGGCCTTCGGATGGCGCCGGTGGAACTCCCCGAGCGCGGCCGGGACGTCCACCGCGGCGACGGACGGGATCAGCCCCACCGTGAGGCGTCCCCGCACCTCGCCGACGGTGGCCGCGACCTCGGCGGCGGCCAGCTCCGCTGCCTCCAGGCACTGGCGGGCGGCGGGCAGGAAGGCCGTGCCCGCCGGGGTCAGCCTGACCCGGCGGCTGGTGCGTTCGAAGAGCCGTGCGCCGAGTTCCCGCTCCAGGCGCGCGATCTGGTGGCTGAGCGCGGACTGCACCACCAGGCAGCGTTGGGCGGCCCTGGTGAAGCTGTTCGTCTCGGCCACCGCGACCACGTACCGCAGCTGTTGAAGTTCCATCGATCCATCGTGATATGAGATGCATGGCGTGACAAGCATGTGTTGGACTCATTGATCGGTCCGGTCCGAGACTGGTGGCGACCGCACGCGGCCCCGTGTTCCCAGGGTGACTTCCCGGGGGAGGCCGCCGATCGGGCCTCGTCGACGTGCCCGGGTGCGGCATCCGACCCCCTTGCGGAGAGACGAGATGACCGTTCGAGAAGAGACACCCCCGGCCGTCGCCGCGCCCGGGCCCGCGTCCCCGGCCCGGGGATGGCTGGGCGTGGCCGCGATCACGGCCAGTCTGTTCGTCTTCCTCACCACCGAGCTGATGCCGATCGGCCTGCTCACCCCGCTCAGCGAGAGCCTCGACGTCTCCGTCGGCGCGGCGGGCCTGATGGTCACGGCGCAGGGCGTCGCGGCCGGCCTCGGCGTCCCGTTCCTCGTGGCGTGGACCCGCCGCGTCAACCGGCGCCGCCTGCTGACCGCGCTGCTGGCCGTCCTCGCCGTCGGCAACCTGATCACCTCGGTCGCGCCCGGCTACCCGCTGATCCTGGGCACGCGCCTGGTCATGGGCTTCGCCAGCGGCGTCTTCTGGGCCATCGGCGTCAGCATGGCCATGCGGATCGTCCCCGAGCGGCACGCCAACCGGGCCGCCGCCGTCGTGATGTCCGGCATCTCCGTCGCCACCGTCGTCGGCATCCCGCTCGGCACCCTGCTGGAGAGCGCCACCGACTGGCGCGCCACCTTCCTGATCTGGGCCGGGCTCAGCGCCCTGGTGTTCCTCGCCGTCGCCCTCGCCGTCCCCTCGCTGCCGTCGGCGAACGCGGTCCCGGTCCGCGAGGTCTTCGAACTGCCGGTCAGGAACGTGCCGTTGCGCGTGGTCCTGGTCATGGTCGCGCTCTTCGTCCTCGGCCACTTCGGCGCCTACACGTTCGTCCGGCCCTACCTGGAGGAACGGGCGTCCGCCTCCGTCGGCTTCGTCACCGTCGTCCTGATCGTCTTCGGCGTCGGCGGCGCGGTCGGCAACTTCGTCGGCGGCCAGACCGTCGCCAGGAGCCCGCGCGGCAGCTTCGTCGGAGGCGGCCTGGCCCTGGTCGGCGCGCTCGTCCTGCTGCTGACCGGCGGCGCGCACGCCGCCGGCGTGATCGCCGCCATGGCCCTGTGGGGCGTGGCCTTCGGCGTCGTCCAGCTCAGCCAGATCAACATGACGCTCGCCGCCGCGCCCGAGACCTTCGAGGCCGCGATGTCGCTCAACACCATGGCCTACAACACCTGCATCGCCCTGGGTGCCCTCGCCGGCGGCCTGCTGTCGGACCACACGGGCGTCTCGGGCGCGGTCTGGCTCGGCGTCGTCCTCGTCGCGCTCGCCGTCACCCTCCGCGCCACCACCGGCCGCCGCCCACCGCAGGTCCCCGCGGCGTGCTGAACGGCGGGCGCCTGCGGCCTGCGGGGCGGGAGCGGCTGGCGGGGGCCGTCAGATGGTTCCCAGGTCCACGTCGACGGGGAAGGGTGTCGTGGTCTTCACCGCGCCGGTGAACATCTCGCCGTCCCGGTAGGCCTTGCTGGCGGGGTCGAGGATGTGGGTGTAGACGATCGGGACACCGGTGGCGGCCTGTTCGACCCGCCAGTAGAAGGGGATGCCGGCCGTGGCGTACTGGTTCACCTTCACGATCCGGTCGGTGGTCTCGGAGCCGGGTGAGACGACCTCGGCGACCAGGAGCACGTGTTCGGGACGGGTGGGCGTGACATCGATCGTTTCCGCACGGTAGACGACAACGTCCGACCGGCGGTTGACGAGGGGAACGTCCTGGAGGCGGACGTCGATGTCGGTGTCGGCGTTCCACTCCGGGCCCGACGCGGCGTCCAGGGCGTTGGCCAGGACGCGGGCCAGCCGGTTGTGCCGCTTGGATGCGCTCGGACTCACGACGACCATCCCGTCCACGATCTCGATGCCGGCGCACTGTTCCTCGGGCCAGGAGTCGTACTGCTCCGCGCTGATCTGGGTGTGCATCCAGGCGGGCGTCACCATTTCGGCGGTCACGGGGTACCTCCTCCGAGGAGCGAGCCGGGCCTCGACAGTTGCAGCGCTGCCGTGTTCAGCCTACTGGCCCTGGGGGCTCCGCCGGCGGCGGGCGGGCGCCCCCGCGCTACGCCAGCTGTTCCGTCAGCCGCCCCGGGTCCGTCGTCGGCTCAAGGCAGACGAAGCCCCGGCAGACATAGGCCGCCGGGCGGCCGTCCCGCAGCGGCCGGTCGGCCAGCAGCGGCGGGGCGTCCGCCGCACCCGGCTCGCCCCTGGCCACCACCGCGCCGGGCGCCGTCGCCCGCAGCGCCGCGCGGTGCAGCTCCTCCGTCGCCGGGTCGTCCGCCCGCCCGACGACGGCCACCTCCCTCGGCCCGTCCACCGCCGCCTCGGCCACCGCCAGGCCCCAGCCGACGAACCGCGCCGCGCCCGAGGCCAGCGGCGTGACGATGCCCAACGCCCGTTCCGCCGCCGCCCGGTGACGGTCGCTGCCGGTGTAGGCGGCGTAGCTCAGCAGCGCGCCGGTGGCCGCCGTCCAGCCGGACGGGGTCGCGCCGTCCGTGGGGTCCTGGGGGCGGCGGATCAGCCGTTCCCCGTCGTCGGCCGTGTCCCAGAACGCGCCGTCCTCGCCGGTGAACCGGGTCAGCACCACCTCCAGCAGCGCCCCCGCCTCCGTCAGCCAGGCCGCCTCGCCGCTCACCGCGTAGAGCGCCAGCAGGCCCTCGGCGAGGTCGGCGTAGTCCTCCAACACCCCGGCGCTCGTTCCGGCGACGCGGTCCCGCGAGGTGCGGGCCAGCCGGCCGGTGGCGTCGTCGCGGTGCACGTCCAGCAGCAGCCGGGCCGCCCGGGCGGCGGCGGCCACCAGGTCGGGGCGTTCCAGCAGGCCGCCGACCTCGGCCAGCGCCGCGATGGCCAGGCCGTTCCAGGCGGCGATCACCTTGTCGTCCCGCTCGGGGGCCGGCCGCTCGCGGCGGGCCGCGAGCAGCCGGTCCCGCGCCTCGGCCGGCGGCGCCTCGCCGGGCAGCCGCAGCACCGAGGTGCCGCCCTCGAACGTGCCGGCCTCGGTCACCCCGTACCGTTCCGCCGCCTCGGCCCCGGCCTCCGGCCCGAGCGCCTCGGCCAGCTGCGCCGGGGTCCACACATAGGCCGCGCCCTCGGCGTGCCCGCCGTCTGACGTCTCGCTGTCCGCGTCCAGCGCGGACGCGAACCCGCCCTCGGGCGTGCCGAGTTCGCGCACCACGAAGTCGGCCGTCTCCAGCGCGACCCGCCGCGCCAGCGCCGATCCTGTGGCCCGCCACAGGTGCAGATAGACGCGGGCCAGCAGCGCGTTGTCGTAGAGCATCTTCTCGAAGTGCGGGACCACCCAGGCCGCGTCCACCGAGTAGCGGGCGAAGCCGCCCGCGAGCTGGTCGTAGATCCCGCCGCGCGCCATCGCCTCGCAGGTGCGCTCCACGATGGCCAGCGCCTCGCCCGACCCGGTACGCGCGTGGTGCCGCAGCAGAAACTCCAGCACCATCGACGGCGGGAACTTCGGCGCCCCGCCGAAGCCGCCGTGCCGCTCGTCGAACTCGCCGGTCAACGCGCCGACGGCCAGGGCCAGTTCGTTCTCGCCCGGCGGCGCGGGCGCCCGGTAGTCCAGCCGCCGCCCGGCCAGCTCGCCGGCGATCCGGGCGGCCACCTCGCCGACCTCGCCCCGACGCTCCCGCCAGGCGGTGACGACGCCCTCCAGCAGCTGACGGAACGACGGCAGCCCGTGCAGCGGGCGCGGCGGGTAGTAGGTGCCGAAGTGGAACGGCTCCCCTTCGGCCGTCATGAACACCGTCATCGGCCAGCCGCCCTGCCCGGTCGCCGCCTGCACGGCCTCCATATAGATCGCGTCCACGTCCGGACGCTCCTCGCGGTCCACCTTCACCGCGACGAAGTGCTCGTTCAGGAACGCCGCGACCTCGGGGTCCTCGAAGCTCTCCCGCGCCATCACATGGCACCAGTGGCAGCTGGCATACCCCACGCTCAACAGCACGGGCACCTCGCGACGCCGCGCCTCCTCGAACGCCTCCGGCGTCCAAGGCCACCAGTCCACGGGGTTGGCGGCGTGCTGGAGGAGATAGGGCGAGGTCGTACCAGCCAACCGGTTCATGCGCCCCAATCTCTCACAGCGCACCACCACGTCAGCGGGACCGTGGCGGGGCGTCAGGTGAGCAGGCGACGGCGGTAGCCCTCGGCCACCGCCGAGGGAGGAAGACGCCGTTTCCGCGCCCCTTTCCCCGCGCCCCGTTCCCCGCGCCCCGTTCCTCAGGACGTCGGGCCGTCGGGTCGTGCGGCCGTCAGGTCGCGGGTCAGGGCGTCGATCGTGCGGTCGACGAGTTCCGTGACGTCGGTGTCCGGTTCGGTGGCGGCCCAGTGCAGCAGCGCCTCGCGGAACGCGCCGAGGATCGCGCCGACCAGGACCCTGGTCTCCAGGGAGTCGGGACCACGCCCGGTGCGCGCGGCCAGCGCCCTCGCCAGGGCGGCCCGGCCGGGGCCGGCCATCGCCTCGTGCAGCCGGTCGCGGATCGACGGCACGGACGCGATCAGCTCCATCCGCTGCCTGGCCCTGCGCAGCGCGCCCGGGTCGGACCTGGCGCGCTCCACGCCGGCGTGCAGCGCGTTCCGCAGGGCGGTCAGCGGCGGCTCCTCGGCCGCCCTGGCGGCCAGCTCCTCGCTCAGCGGGCGGACGGAGGCGTCCTCGCTGAGGACCAGCTCCTCCTTGGTCGGGAAGTAACGGAAGAACGTGCTGGTCGAGACGTCGGCCGCGGCGGCGATCTGGTCCACCGTGGTCGCGTCGAAGCCCTGCTCGGCGAAGAGCCGGTAGGCGGCGTCCCTGATGGCCCGCCGGGTGCGGAGCTTCTTGCGTTCCCGCAGGCCGAGCGGGGAGACGGCGCAGGTGGCGTTCATCGCGGTCAGCCTCCGGTGTCCGGTTCGGCGTGGGGAAGCCCCGCCTGGGAGAGCCTGGTGGCCGAGGCGGGGGTGCTCCTGGCCAGCAGCCAGGCGGCCAACAGGCCGGAGAGCAGGGCCAGATAGCCGCAGACGAAGAGGGCCACGCTGGTGGCGTGGGTGAAGGCGGCGTCGGCGGCGTCGGCCAGCTCCGGGTGGTTGAGGGTCTCGGCCCACTGGTGGGCGGCCGTCACCGACCTGCCGGCCTGCTCGGCGGCTTCGGGCGGCAGCCCCTCGGTGCGCAGCCCGCTGCGGTAGCTGTGGGCCAGCAGGCTGCCCAGCAGCGCGACGCCCAGCGCCGAGCCGAGCAGCCGCATCGTGCTCAGCATCCCGGAGCCGATGCCGAACCGGTCGGGCGGCAGCGCGTTCATCGCCGCGTTGACCGCGGGCACCATCGCGAGGCCCAGGCCGAGCCCGGTGATGGCCAGCCAGATCGCGAGCTGTCCCTCGCCCGCGTCGGCCAGCACCGAGCTGCCCAGGAAGCCGGCGAACGACAGCATCACCAGGCCGCTGGCGACCACGGCCCCGGTGCCGAAGTGCCGCACCAGCGGCCCGCAGCCGCGCACCGTCAGCAACAGCCCAGCCAGCAGCGGCAGCAGCCGCACGCCGGTCGCGAACGAGTCGTGGCCGCGCACCGCCTGGAGGTACTGCGGCAGGAAGAACAGCAGCCCGGCGAGGATGAGGCTGGCCAGCGCGCTGAAGAGGACGGGCCAGCCGAACGCCGGGTCGCGCAGCAGCCGCAGGTCCACCATGGGGCGGCGGCGCCGGCTCTCCCGCAGCAGGGCCCAGGTCAGCAGCGGCAGCGGGGCGCAGAGCGTCAGCAGGATCAGCGGCCGGTCCCAGCCGCGTTCGGCGCCTTCGATGACGGCGTAGAGCAACGAGCCGATGCCGAGCGCGAGCAGCGCGGTGCTCAGCGGGTTGACGCGGGCCGCGTCCGGGTCGCTGGACTCGGGCAGCAGCAGCCAACAGGCCACGGCCGCCAGGCCCAGCACCGGCAGGTTGACCAGGAAGAGCGCGCCCCAGGGGAACTCGTCGAGCAGCCAGCCGCCGACCAGCGGCCCGATGGGCATCCCGGCGGCGAACGTGGTCGCCAGCACGGCCAGCGCCTTGGGGCGTTCCGCCGGCGGGAAGAACGTGGGCAGCAGCGCCACGGTGAGCGGCACGATCAGCCCGGCGCCCAGGCCCATCAGGGCGCGGGCGACGAGGAGTTGGGCGGTGCCGCCGGCCAGCGCGCCGAGCGCGGAGCCGAGCAGCACGATGCCGAGCCCGACCAGCAGGGTGCGGCGGCGCCCGAAGCGGTCGCCGAGCAGGCCCCCGGGCAGCACGGCGGCGGCGTTGACCACCAGGTAGGCGTTGACCACCCACTGCTGTTCGTCGGTGCCGATGCGCAGGTCGGCGGAGAGGGTGGGCAGCGCGACGTTGAGGATCGTCAGGTCGAAGCCCAGGGTCAGCGAGATCAGCCCGAGCGCGGCCAGCGCCCACCAGCGGCGCGGGGCGCGGGGGCCGGTCATGGACATCCGGTTCGTCTCTCGTCGGGCCGCCGCCCTCTACGCGGGTGGCTCATGGGGTGATTCTCAAATGATAGTGACTCCCAGATCCGGCCGGTCCGTCAAGGCGGTTTTGCCATGCCTTGGGGCTGCTCATCTGAGCTGCTCTAGACACAGACGAGAAGTCGGGTCAGTATCAGATGAGCGGCCCATCCCTTCGGATGAGCGGCCGGTGTCGGGTTGGCGCGGTGCGACGCGACCGACCGGGCGCCAGCGCTGGCCGGGGCGTGCCCCGGGACCACGCGGAAACAACCCTCAAACCCTCAACCCTCAGGAGCGAACGCGATGCTGACCTCAGCTCCCGTCGCCGCCCAGGCCCCCACCCGGCACGCGAGACTGCTGGCGTGGGTGGCCGAGATCGCCGAGTTGACCCAACCCGACCAGGTCGTCTGGTGCGACGGCTCCCAGGAGGAGTACGACCGCCTCTGCGACGAGCTGGTGGCACGGGGCACCTTCCGTCGGCTGGAGCCCACCCGCCGGCCCAACTCCTACCTCGCCCTCTCCGACCCGAGCGACGTCGCCCGCGTCGAGGACCGCACGTTCATCTGCTCCGAGCGCGCCGAGGACGCCGGGCCCACCAACCACTGGCTGGACCCGGCCGAGATGCGGGAGATCTTCGCCGGCGAGACGGGCCTCTTCCGGGGCGCGATGCGCGGCCGGACGATGTACGTGGTCCCGTTCTGCATGGGCCCGTTGGGCTCGCCGCTGTCCGCGCTGGGTGTGGAGATCACCGACTCCGCTTATGTGGTGACCGCGATGCGCACCATGACCAGGATGGGCTCGGCGGTCCTGGACGAGCTGGGCGACGACGGCGACTTCGTGCGGGCGGTGCACTCGGTGGGCGCCCCGCTGGCCGAGGGCGAGGCGGACGTGCCCTGGCCGTGCAACACGACCAAGTACATCTCGCACTTCCCCGAGAGCCGCGAGATCTGGTCGTTCGGCTCCGGCTACGGCGGCAACGCGCTGCTGGGCAAGAAGTGTTACGCGCTGCGCATCGCCTCGGTGATGGCGCGCGACGAGGGCTGGCTCGCCGAGCACATGCTGATCCTCAAGCTGACCCCGCCGGACGACCGCGAGCCGCGCTATGTCGCGGCGGCGTTCCCCTCGGCCTGCGGCAAGACCAACCTCGCCATGCTGCGGCCCTCGCTGCCCGGCTGGCGGGTGGAGACCGTCGGCGACGACATCGCCTGGATGCGGTTCGACGAGGACGGACGGCTGCGCGCGATCAACCCGGAGGCCGGCTTCTTCGGGGTGGCCCCCGGCACGGGCGAGCAGACCAACGCCAACGCGATGCGCACGCTGTGGGGGAACGCCGTCTTCACCAATGTCGCGCTCACCGAGGACGGCGACGTGTGGTGGGAGGGCATGACCGAGGAGCCGCCGGCCCGGCTCACCGACTGGCGCGGCCAGCCCTGGACGCCGGACGCGGGCCGGCCGGCCGCGCACCCCAACGCGCGGTTCACGGTGCCGGCCGCGCAGTGCCCCACCATCGCGCCCGAGTGGCAGGACCCGGCCGGGGTGCCGATCTCCGCGATCCTCTTCGGCGGCCGCAGGGCCAGCACGGTGCCGCTGGTCACCGAGTCGCTGTCCTGGCGGCACGGCGTCTTCCTGGGTGCCAACGTCGCCTCCGAGAAGACGGCCGCCGCCGAGGGCACGGTGGGCGAGCTGCGCCGGGACCCGTTCGCGATGCTGCCGTTCTGCGGCTACCACATGGGGGACTACTTCGCGCACTGGCTGGCGATGGGCGAGCGGGCGAAGGACCCGGCGGCGCTGCCCCGGATCTTCTATGTCAACTGGTTCAGGAAGGACGACGAGGGCCGCTTCGTCTGGCCGGGCTTCGGCGAGAACATCCGGGTGCTGAAGTGGATCGTGGACCGGCTCGACGGCCGGGCCGAGGGCGTCGAGACGCCCGTCGGGCGGCTTCCCGGACCGGGCGAGCTGGACATCGAGGGGCTCGAACTCACCGCCGAGCAGCGGGCGTTGCTGCTGGAGGTGGACGCCGAGGCGTGGCGGGCCGAGGCGGAGCTGATCCCCGAGCACCTGGCGACCTACGGCGCGCACACGCCCGAGGGGCTGTGGGAGGAACACCGGGCCCTGGTGGCCCGGCTCGACGGCCGGACGGCCGGCTGACCCGTCCGGGCAGCCAGGCGAATCCGGCCGTGGGTGGACGGCGCCGCTCGGCGCGGGCGCCGTTCACCCCGCTCGGACGGGCGCCGTTCACCCCGCTCGGACGGGCGGCGTTCGGCCCGCTCGGACGAGCGGGGCCGAACGGTCAGAACTGGGCGTAGCCGTCCAGGAAGTTGCCGATCCGGTCGATCGCATCGCCCAACTCGTCGGCGGGCGGCAGGGTGACGACGCGGAAGTGGTCGGGCTCGGGCCAGTTGAACCCGGTGCCGTGCACGATCATGATCTTCTCGGCGCGCAGCAGGTCGAGCACCATCTGCCGGTCGTCCTTGATCTTGTACACCTTGGGGTCGAGCCGGGGGAACGCGTAGAGCGCGCCCCTGGGCTTGACGCAGGTGACGCCGGGGATGCTGGTGAGCCGCTCGTAGGCGACGTCCCGCTGTTCCTTGATCCGGCCGCCGGGGAGGACCAGCTGCTCGATCGACTGGCGCCCGAACAGCGCGGCGGCGACGGCGTGTTGGGCCGGCATGTTGGCGCACAGCCGCATGTTGGCCAGGATCGTCAGGCCCTCGATATAGCTGGTGGCGTGGTCCTTGGGGCCGCAGACCGCGAGCCAGCCGCAGCGGAAGCCGGCCACCCGGTAGTTCTTGGACAGCCCGTTGAACGTGAGCGTCAGCAGGTCGGGGGCGATCTGGGCGGTCGAGGTGTGGGTGGCGCCGTCGTAGAGGATGCGGTCGTAGATCTCGTCGGAGCAGACCACCAGCCGGTGGCGCCTGGCCACGTCGGTGAGCTGGCGCAGCATCTCCTCGTCGTAGACGGCGCCGGTGGGGTTGTTCGGGTTGATGATCACCAACGCGCGGGTGCGGTCGGTGATCCTGCGCTCGATGTCGGCGATGTCCGGCATCCAGTCGGACTGCTCGTCGCAGCGGTAGTGCACGGCGGTCCCGCCGGCCAGCGCGACGGAGGCCGTCCACAGCGGGTAGTCCGGGGCCGGGACCAGCACCTCGTCGCCGTCGTCCAGTAGGGCCTGCATCGACATCTGGATCAGCTCGGAGACGCCGTTGCCCAGGTAGACGTCCTCGACGGAGAGGTCTATCCCCTTGGTCTGGTAGTGCTGCATCACCGCGCGGCGGGCGGAGAGCAGGCCCTTGGCGTCGCCGTAGCCGTGCGCCTCGGCGACGTTCCGCAGGACGTCCTCCAGGATCTCCGGCGGGCAGTCGAAGCCGAAGGCGGCGGGATTGCCGGTGTTGAGCTTGAGGATGCGGTGACCTGCCGCCTCCAGCCGCTGCGCCTCGTCGAGAACCGGGCCCCGGATCTCATAGCAGACGTTGGCGAGCTTGGTTGACTGGATCACCTGCATCATGCTCGTTACCTTACGGCCGTGTAACGGTGGGCGCCCTGTGTTTTCGCCCACCCGAGGGGGCCGCTCGGGGGTGGGAGCGGTCAGTCGTGGTGCTGGCGGATGCCGCCCTCCAGGGTCCTGGTGACCCGCTCCAGCGCGACATGGCGCGGCAGGTCGTCCTCGGCCATCGCCTCCCAGCCGGCGGAGATCAGGTACCACAGGGAGCGGACGAACCACTCGGGCTCGATCTCGGGGGCGAAGTAGCCCTCCTGCTGGCCGCGTTGGAAGAGCACCACCATCGGGACATGGGCCCGTTCCCAGCCGGCCTCGCCCCACTCGGCGTTGGAGAGCGTGACCTCGTTGAAGAGGAAGTTGACCCGGTAGCCGAGGTCGAACATCGCCCGCACCAGCCGGCGGAACGCGTCGGCGACCGGGCCGTCGTCCAGCCTGGCCTCGTCCACCGCGCGCTGGGTCGCCTCGGCGCAGTCGTCCAGCAGGGCGTTGATCAGCGCGGAGCGGTCGGCGAAGTAGCGGTGCAGCGTGCTGCGGCCGACCTCGGCGGCCCGGGCGATATCGCCGAGCGAGGCGGACCCGTCCTCGGCGAGGACCTCGATCGCCGCGTCCAGGATCGCCCGGCGGGTGCGGGCGAGGGTTCCCGAGGTGGAGGAGACCGTCGCTGCCATGCGCTCCATAGTAAGTGCGCGAAGTATGGGGCGAGCCTGTTCCGGGGTGGAACATCTCGTTCTGGTGTGGGACGCTGTGTCTCATGATGAATCCAACCGTCCCGCCATCGGTGGGTGAAGGACCGCCCGTCGCTCCGAACGCGGTGGCGCTCCGTCCGCCGCTGCACCGGGTGGAGCGGCGCGCCGTCGCGCTGTGGGCGGCGCGGGCGCTCGCCTGGACGCTGCCGCTCGTCGCGGCACTGGGGGCGACGCACGCGCTCTGGTCGGCGGCCAGGCCGTGGACCGGGCCGCTGCTGCTGGCGGCGGCGGTGCTCGTTCCGCTGCACACCGTGGTGATGCCGCTGTGGCGCTACCGGGTGCACCGCTGGGAGAGCACGCCCGAGGCGGTCTTCGCCGCCGAGGGGTGGATCGTGCGGCAGTGGCGGATCGCGCCCGTCTCCCGCATCCAGACGGTGGACACGGTGCGCGGCCCCGTCGAGCAACTGCTGGGGCTGGCCACCCTCGTGGTCACCACGGCGTCCTCCAGCGGGGCCATCGCGATCCGGGGGCTCGACCCGGAGGTGGCGCGGGCCGCCGCCGACCGGCTCGCCGAGATCACTCGGCGCACGCCGGGGGACGCGACATGAGCGCGGCGGAGGCGGCGCGGGATGTTCCGGCGCGCGGGGTCACGGCCCGGGCGCCGGCGGACGGTCCTTCGGCCGGTCCTTCGGCGGCCGAGGTGCCGTGGCGGCGGCTGGACCCGAGGCTGATCTGGGCGGACGCGCTGCGCGTGGTGTTGTCGATGCTGCCGGGCGGCGTGGCGCTGTTCCTCTTCGAGGCCAGGGACGCCATGACCGTCTGGCCGCTGCTGGGGCTGGCGGCCTGGGGGCTGTGGGGCGCGGGGGGCGACGTGGTGCGCTGGCTCACCACCAGGTACCGGGTCACCGAGACCCATCTGGAGCGCCGCACCGGCCTGTTGGTGCGCAGCCACCGGGCGGTCGCCCGGGAGCTGATCCGCACCGTGGACGCGGACGCCCGGCTGATCCACCGGCTGGCCGGGGTCCGCCGGGTCACCGTCGGCGCCGGCCAGACGACGACGGCCCTGGAGTCGGCGCTCACCCTGGACGCGCTCTCCCGGGAGGCGGCCGAGCGGCTGCGGCGGGAGCTGACCGGCGCGCCCGAGGAGCGCACGGATGAGGCGCCCGCGCTGGCCGAGTTCGACTGGCGCTGGGTGGTGCACAACATGTTCGGCATCTGGGGGCTGGTGACGGCCATCGGGCTGCTGTGGGGCGCGTACTTCACGGCCGGCGCCTTCGGGGGCGACCCCGGCGGCTGGCTCGACTCGGCGCGGGACGCGCTGGGCCTGGGCACGGCCGGGTCGGTGGCCGCCGGCTTTGCCGGGATGGTGGTGCTGGGCGCGGTCGGCATGGGCGGCCAGTTCCTCACCGGGCAGGCGCACTTCCGGCTCACCCGGGAGCCGGGCGAGGACGGCGGCAGCGTGCTGCGCACCAGCCGTGGCCTGTTCCGCACCCGGGAGGTGGCGCGCGACGAGTCCCGTACGCGCGGGGTCTCGCTCTCCGAGCCGCTGCTGTGGCGCTGGCTGGGCACCACCGACACCAGCCTCATCACCACCGGCGTCTTCTGGTGGAGCGAGGGCGTGACCATCCTGCCGCGCGGGCCGCGCCGGGTGGCGCTGCGGGTGGCCGCCGAGGTGCTCGGCGACGACCCGTTCGCCGCCCCGCTCGTCCGGCATCCGAGGTCGGCGGCGCGGCGGCGGCTGGCCTGGGCGCTGTGGGTCACCGGCGCGGCCGGGCTTGCGGCGGCGCCGTTGGGCGAACGGGCCTGGCTGGTCGTGCTGTTGGTGCTCGGGCCGCTGGCGCTCGGCGTGGCCTACGCCGGCTACCGCGCGCTGGGGCACGCGGTGACGGGACCGTGGCTGGTCTTCCGGGCCGGCGCGCTGTCCCGGGTCACCTCGGCGCTGCGGCGCGGCGCGGTCAGCGGGGTGTGCGTCCGGCAGTCCCCGCTCCAGCGGCGGCTCGGCCTGGCGACGGTGCGGGTCAGCACGGCGGCCGGGGACGGGGCGTACGCGGCCAGGGACCTGGCGGTGGCCGACGCGGTGCCGCTGGCGGTGGCGGCGCTGCCGGCCGTCGCGTCGTTCCGGGCGCCGGCGGAGGCCCAGGGGCAGGTCGGGCGGGGTGGCAGCGTGCCGGCGGCGCGCATAGGGTCGGGGCGACCCGCCCCCTGACCCGGGAGTCGCCGCATGGCCGGTCCGCTCGACCAGCTCGCGCAGGAGATCGTGGACAGCCGGTTCAAGGGGCTGCCGCCGGACGCCGCCGGGCTCACCGTCGGCGAACTGGCCGCGCAGCGCCGGGACTTCCGCACCGGCGGCTTCACCACCCCGCTGCTGACCGCCTCGGCCGACGCGCTGGAGCACAACCTGCGCACCCTCGCCGCGTTCGCGGACCGGCACGGCCTGGTCCTCGCTCCGCACGGCAAGACGTCGATGGCGCCCGCCCTCTTCCACCGGCAACTCGCCCTCGGCGCCTGGGGGATCACCCTCGCCGTGCCGCACCAGGCGCGGGTGGCCAGGGAGTTCGGGGTCGGCCGGATCTTCCTGGCCAACGAGGTCGTCGACGCGGCGGCGCTGCGCTGGCTGGCCGGGGAGCTGGCCGCCGACCCCGCGTTCCGCTGCGTGGTCTACGTGGACTCGACGGCGGGCGTCGCGCTGATGGACGCCGCGCTGCGGGCGGCCGGGGCGGTCAGGCCGCTGGAGGTGGTGGTCGAGCTGGGCACCCCCGGCGGCCGCAGCGGGGTGCGGGACGCGGACGCGGCCGCCGCCGTCGCGGACGCCGTCGCCCGGACGGGCACGCTGCGGCTGGTCGGCGTCGCCGGGTACGAGGGCGAGCTGCCGGGCGCGGACGCCGCCTCGGTGCGCGCCTGGCTGGACCAACTGGGCGCGCTGGCGGCCCGGTTCGACGCCGAGGGTCGGTTCGACGAGAGCGCGGAGATCGTGGTCAGCGCGGGCGGCAGCGCCTGGTTCGACGTGCTGGCCGAGTCCTTCGCGGCGCTGCCGCCGCTGTCCCGGCCGGTGCTGCGGATGCTGCGGGCCGGCGCCTATGTCAGCCACGACCACGGGCGGTACCGGGAAGTGACCCCGTTCGTGCGGGTGCCGGACGAGGGCGCGCTGCGGCCGGCGTTCCTGCTGTGGGCGCAGGTCGTCTCGCGGCCCGAGCCGGGGCTCGCGCTGCTCAACGCCGGCAAGCGGGACATCGCCCACGACCTGGGCCTGCCCGAGGTGGTCGAGGTCAGGGCGGCCGACGGCGCGGCCCGGCCCGGCGCCGGGCTGACCGTGGCCCGGCTCGCCGACCAGCACGCCTTCCTGCGCGGCGCGGACGACGCCGAACTGCCGGCGGTGGGGGAGTGGGTGGCGCTGGGCATGTCGCACCCGTGCACCATCTTCGACAAGTGGCCCATGATCCCGGTGGTCGACGCGGAGGGCGCCGTCGTCGAACTGCTGCGCACGTTCTTCTGACGGCCGGCCGCCGGTGGTTCGGCCGGTTCGGCCGGTTCGGCCGGTTCGGCAGGTTCGGCCGGGTTCGAACGGCGCCGGCCCGAACGCCCCACCGACGGGCGGGCGTTCGGGCCGGCGGTCCGGGTGGCGGTCCGGGGGCCGCACGGGTTACGGCAGGCCGTCGACGTGCGGTCCCACGGTGTCGGACCAGGCGTTGCCGGCGTGCGCGTCCCAGTTGACGGACCAGGTCATCGCGCCGCGCAGCCCCGGGTAGGTCTGGTCGGGCACGAAGGAGCCGCAGTTGGTGCCCAGGGCCAGGCAGTCGAGCGCGTCGTTGACCACCTGCGGGTCCACATAGCCGGAGCCGGCGGCGTTCGGCGTGGCCGGCACGCCCAGGCCCACCTGGGATGCGTCGAGGCCGCCCTCCAGCTGGATACAGGCCAGCGCGGTGAGGAAGTCCACGGTGCCGGCGGAGTACACCTGGCCGTCGCAGCCCAGCATCGAGCCGCTGTTGTAGTACTGCGTGTGGACCGCCGTGAGGAAGTCCTTGGTGTTCAGGGCCAGTTGGAAGTACTCGCTGGTGGTGTTCTGCATGTCGAGGGTCTGCGGGGCCATCGTGTACACGAGGTCGTCGCCGACGCCGGCGTGGATGGCCTCCATGGCCTGCGACATGTAGGTGGCGTTGATGCCGTGTTCGAGGTCGATGTCGATCCCGTCGAACCCGAACTCGTCGATCAGGCCCAGCGCGGACTCGGCGAACGCGTTCGCCGAGGCGTCGTCGTTCACCGTCACCTGGTCCTCGGCGCCGCCGACGGACAGCACCACGGCGACGCCCTCGGCCTGCTTGGCCGCGATGTCGTCCCTGAACTCCTGCTCGGAGCCGTAGCCGAGCACCGGGTCCAGCTCGAAGTCGATCTGTCCCGGCGTGGCCGTTGAGGAGGCGAAGGAGACGGCGATGATGTCGTACTGCGGCGAGACCTCGCCGAGCTTGAGGATCGTGGAGCCGTTGTCGAAGTTGTGCCAGTAGCCGGTCAGGGTGTGCGCGGGCACGGCCGTCGGCGCCGGCGCCGGGGACTCGGAGGTGTCGGCGCCGGCGCCGACCGCCGAGGCCGCGCCGACCAGGCCGGCCGCCAGCAGCACCCCGGCCCCGACGGCCGCGCCGAGCCGGAGCGCCGGCCGTCGGCGCCGGCGGTGCGCGGCGCGCGCGGACTGCGCGGCGGGTTCGGCGCGTTCGGCCTGCTCGGGTGGGGACTGGTGCCGGTTCTCGTGCGAAGTGAAGCTGTCCACGCTCGCCTCCGTCAGCAGATGTGGGGGGAACTCCCGGTCCTGGCACGGGCCCTGGGGCCGGCCAGGAACGAGAGGTGTCACGGGGGGAAACGGTGGCCACCGTCGAGCAGCAGATTGGTCCAGACCAGCGGGGGCTGTCAATGGTCTGGACAGGACCGGACGAGAAGCGCGCCGAAGCGTTCGTGAACTGTCGGTCGCGGTCGGTGGTGTTCCGCCGTCGGTGGGAGTCGATAGGCTGCCCAACGGGCAGAGAACGCAGGACAGCAGACGGGTCCTCAGCACACACGCCACACGGCACAAGGGGGTTGGGATGTCGATCGCCATCGCGGTCACCAGCGCCGACCTGGTGCTGCCCCCGACCGACCAGCACACCCCGGGCGCCCATGTCCTCACGCCGCCGGACCAACAGGACTTCCCGGCCGCCCTGGACGAGATCGGTCGCGCCCTCGACCAGCACGGCTATCTGATAGCGGTCTACCCGACGACCACCCCGTTGCCCACCGTGCAACGGCTGCACGCGGTCCGGGCGATGCTGGAGACCGACCGGATGGCGCTGCTGCCCAGCGCCCTGCCCCCGTTGGGCACGGCCGTGCTGATCCGTCAGCTGCGCCAGCTGTCCGTCTGCGACTTCAGCCCCGGCGTCCTGGGCGCCTCCGCCCGGCTGCTCGCCCACTACATCTACGCCGGCGCCCTGCTGGCCTCCGGCAGCAAGCTCGCCAAGGTCCCCGTCACGCTGCCCGCCTCCCAGGAAGGGCCCCGCCCCTCGGGCCGCTCCTGCGCCGTACTGGCCGGCCCGACGCCGCAGTTGGTCCGCCCCGAGGGCGGCGCCACGCTCACCGGGCCGCAGTTCTCCACCTCGCTCACCTACGCCACCGGCTCCCTGGGCAGCGAGTGGGTCACCGGCACCCTGGCCAGGCGTTGGCAGGTCCAGGCGCTCCACCCGGTGCCGCTGCCGGGCGAGTCGGCCGCCTGGTGGGCCACCGGCAAGCTGGTCGAGTTCGCCGCCGCCGTGCCCGACGTCTCGCTGCTCTACCAGATGGTCAGCTCGATGCGGCAGGAGGCGTGCCACTGGTGCGGCCTCACCCTCATCGGCGACCGCTGCGCCTTCTGCTCCTCGCCGCTGGTGCCCATGGAGCGCCGGCCCCGGGCCATCCCGCCGAGCCAGCGCAGGGCCGCCCTGGCCTCGGGCCCCACGGCGGCCCCCGCCGGCCCGTCGGGTCCCTCGGGCCCGTCCGGCCAACCAGGCCCGTCCGGCCAACCAGGCCGGCCAGGACTGCCCGTCCAGGCCGGATGAGCGGCGGTGCTCCCCATGCCACGTCCCACGCCCACCGCATCCCACGACGCCGCAGCAGGCGGACCCGGAGAAGGTAGACCCCCTACATGAACGCTCGTCAGCGGCGCGGCCTGCTCCTGCTGGTGCTGTCCCTGGTGCTCGCCCTCGGGGCCTTCGCCGGGGTGGTCGCGGTCATCAACGACGTGGAGTCCAAGGTCGGCCCCGAGACCACGGCCTACGAGCTGGCCGAGGACGTCGAGCCCTACCAGGAGGTCACGGCCGACCAGCTCACCGAGGTCTCCATGCCGGAGCGGTACGTCCCGGACACCGCGATAACCGACCTCGACCAGCTGGACGACAAGGTCGCGGCCGGACCGCTCCGCGAAGGCTCCCTGCTCCAGGCCGACATGCTCTCCGACCGGCCCGAACTCGACCCCGGCCAGCAGGAGATCGCCGTCATGATCGACGCCTCCACCGGCGTCGCCGGCAAGATCTACCCGGGCGCCACCATCAACATGTACGCGGCGTTCCGGGTCAGGGAGCGCGACGGGGGCGAGGAGGACGAGTTCGAGATCGTCCGCCTGATGGTCAACAACGCCGAGGTCATCGAGGTCGGCGAGCTGACCGAGGTGGACGACGAGGACCGCGCCACCATGGAGGCCGTGCCGATCACCTTCGCGCTGGACAACGCGGACGCCCAACGCGTCACCTACGCAGAGGCGTTCGCCGAACAGGTGCGGCTGGCCCTCGTCGCCCCCGGGGAGGAGACCGAAATCCCCCCGGAGGAGCGCACATACACCATCATGGGCGACATCGTCGGCAACCCCCATGCCGGTCTCGACGAACTGTTCCCCTAAGGAAGCAGGTGGCACCGTTGACGACCCGGATTCTGCCCGTGGTGGGCGACTCGGACACCGCCCGCTCCCTGATAACGCTGCTCAGCCAGCTGCCGGACAGCGAGCCGCTGCGCCCCGTGCCCGACTCCACCACGCTGCTCGACACCCTGGCGGCGCTGGTCCACGAGTCCCTCACCGGGCTGCCCGAGGTGGTGGTGATCCACGAGGCGGTGGGCCCGCTGCCCGCCCTGGAGGTGATCCGCGAGGTCGCGCTGCGCTTCCCGGCGGTGGGCGTGGTGCTGGTCTCCGGCGAGCCGACGCCCGGGCTCTACGCGGCGGCGATGGACGCCGGCGCCCGTGGCCTGGCCGGACTGCCCGCCTCCTACGACGAGTTGGCCGGCCGGGTCGCCGCCGCCGCCCAGTGGGCGGTCGGGATGCGGCGCCACCTGGGCGCCGGCGAGACCGTCCAACAGGGCCCCGGCGGCCGGATCGTCGCCGTCTGCGGCGCCAAGGGCGGCGTCGGCGGCACCCTGCTCGCCACCCAACTCGCCCTGGCCGCCCAGCGCTCGGGCGGCTACGAGCGGGGCGTGGCGCTGATCGACCTCGACCTGCTCTGCGGCGACGTCGGCTCCTACTTCGACGTGCAGTTCCGCCGTTCCGTCGCCGACCTCGCCGGCATCGCCGACATCACCCCGCAGGTGCTGGCCGAGGCCACGTTCACCCACGAGACCGGCCTGTCCATGCTGATCGCCCCGGCCGAGGGCGAGCGCGGCGAGGACGTCACCGACGCCACGGCCCGGCAGCTGCTGACCGCCGTGCGGTCCCGGTTCGACGTGGTCGTCGTGGACTGCGGCTCCCAGATGAACGGGGCCAACGCCACCGCCGTCGAACTCGCCGACGCCGCCGTGCTGGTGACCACCCCCGACGTGATCGCGGTGCGGGCCGTCAACCGCATGGTGCGGATGTGGGACCGGCTGCGCATCCGCAAGGCGCAGGACACGTTGACCGTGATCAACCGGCACTCGCGCGCCAGCCACATCCAGCCGCAGCTCGTCGCCCGGATCACCGGCACCCAGGTCGCCAGGAACGTGATCCCCGCCGCCTACAAGGAGCTGCGGGAGGCGCTGGACGCCGGCCGGGTGCAGGACCTCGACCCGCGCGGGCAGGTGCGGCGCGCGATGTGGGCGCTCGCCGCCGAGTTGGGGCTCGCGCCGCCCCCGTCCGCGCCCTCGGGCCGCCGCCGGGGGAGAAGGTCGTGACCGCGCGACCCGCCGCCGGGCGGCGCCGGCCGCGCGGCGACCGGGGCGCGGCCATGGTGGAGTTCGCGGGGCTGTTTCCCCTGGTGCTGCTGATGATGGCGGTGATCTGGCAGTGCGTGCTCATCGGCTACACGTTCTCCCTCGCGGGGAACGCCGCCGACGAGGCCGCCAGGGCCGCCGCCGCTGCCCGGGGCGACCCGGGCGGCGCCTGCGCCAGCGCGGCCGAGGAGCATGTGCCGAGCGCCTGGGAGATCACCGTGGACTGCCCGCTGGAGGGCGAGGTGCGCACCGCCCGCGTCGGGTTGAAGGTGCCGGTGCTCTTCCCCGGCGCCTTCGACCTGCCGATGACGGTCACCGGCACGGCCGGCGCCGTCGAGGAGGGCTGAGCCCATGCCGCCGCGCCGCCGCCCACGGCTCGTGCCGCCGCGCCGCCGCCCGCGTGCCGCCGGTCGCTTCAGGTGGGCCGCCCGCCGCGCCGCCGCGCGCGGGTCGGAACGGGGCGTCACCGCCGTCGAGTTCGCCGGCTGGCTGCCGCTGCTGGTCACCGTGGCGCTGGCCGCGCTTCAGCTCGGCCTGGTCGGGTATTCCGCCCTCCAGGCCGGTTCGGCCGCCAGGGCCGCCGCGCGCACCGCGGCCCAGGAGGAGATCGAGGACCAGTACGCCACCAGCGGACGGGCCGCGCTCAGCGGCGCGCTCGCGGAGAACGCCAGCTTCGAACTCGACCCGTGCGGCGACGAGGCCACCGTCACCGCCAGCGTGGAGATCCCGACGGTCCTGCCGTTCTTCGACGGCCTGGGCCGCGCCTCCCGGACGGTGACCATGCCCTGCGACTGACCACCGCCGCCCGCCCGTTGCCCGCCGCCGACGACCGCCCGTTGACCGTTCCCGTCCCGCCCGTTGACCGTTTCCGACCCGGCTCCCGATGGAGGTGCGATCCGAAGGTGAAGGACCGTTCGATGGGCCTGCGTTCCCGCGTGCACGCCCCCGACCAGCCCGCCGGCGGCGGCCTGAGCGACGGCCGGCTGGTCGCCGTCTACCGGGCCAAGCTGCTGGAGGAGATCGACCTCGCCGAGATGTCCTCGCTCGACCTGAGCGAGCGCAGGGACCGGCTGGAGCGCGTGCTCGGCCACATCCTCAGCCGCGAGGGCCCGGTGCTCTCCACCCAGCAACGCGCCCTGCTGATCCGCCGCGTGGTGGACGAGGCGCTGGGCCTCGGCATCCTGGAGCCGCTGCTGGAGGACCCCTCCATCACCGAGATCATGGTCAACGGGCCCGACCAGATCTATGTGGAACGCTCGGGCCGGGTCGAGCGCCTGCCGCTCGGCTTCGCCTCCGAGGAGCAGCTGATGCAGACCATCGAGCGGATCGTCTCCGCCGTCAACCGGCGTGTGGACGAGTCCAACCCGATGGTCGACGCCCGGCTGCCCACCGGCGAGCGGGTCAACGTGATCATCCCGCCGCTCTCCCTCTCCGGCGCGACCCTCACCATCCGCCGCTTCCCCCGCGCGTACACGCTGCCCGAGCTGATCGGCTTCGGCACCCTCGACGAACACCTGACGGCGCTGCTCGCCGGGCTGGTGCGGGCCAAGTGCAACGTGATCGTCTCCGGCGGCACCGGCTCGGGAAAGACCACCCTGCTCAACGCGCTCAGCGGCCTGATCCCCGAGGGCGAGCGGATCGTCACCGTCGAGGACGCCGCCGAACTCCAGCTCCAGCAGAGCCATGTGATCCGCCTGGAGTCCCGCCCGCCCAATATCGAGGGCAAGGGCGAGGTCACCATCCGCGACCTGGTGCGCAACTCGCTGCGGATGCGGCCCGACCGGATCATCGTCGGCGAGGTGCGCGGCGGCGAGACCCTCGACATGCTCCAGGCCATGTCAACGGGGCACGACGGCTCGCTGGCCACCGTGCACGCCAACAGCGCGGAGGACGCGCTGCTGCGCCTCCAGACCCTGGCGTCGATGTCCGAACTCCAGGTCCCGTTCGAGGCGTTGCGCGACCAGATCAACAGCGCGGTCGACGTGCTGGTGCAGCTGGTGCGGCACCCGGACGGCACCCGCAGGGTCGCCGAGGTCGCCGTCATGGCCTCGCACGGCAGAGAGACCTTCCGGATCGCGACGGTCAGCGAGTTCCGCGCCCTGCCGATGACCGAGGACGGCCGGGTGCCGGGCCACTTCCTGCACCACCCGCTGCCGAGGGCCCTGGCCCAGCGGCTGCACCTGGCGGGGCAGCCGGTCCCGCCCGCGTTCGGCGTCCAGCTCGACGACGACCGGCTGGCCACCCGGGAGGCGAACTGACCATGAGCGACCTGTCGTTGCTGGCCCTCGGGCTGACGCTGCTCGCGCTGACCTGCGGCGTCGCCGGGCTGCGGCTCTACGGCTCGGGCCGCGCCAGGCAGCGCGAGCTGCTGACGCGGCTCGCCGGCGCCGGCTCCGCCGCCTCCGAGGCGGCCGGCGCCGGGTCGTCGGGCGGCGGGCGGCGGCGCCGCTTCGACCGGCTGGACCGCCGGCTGCGCGGCACCGACTTCGGGCGGCGGCTGCGGCTGAAGCTCCAGGCCACCGGGCTCGACCTGAGCGTCGGCGAGTACGCCGTCTATGTCCTGGCCGGGATGGCCGCGCTCTGGCTGATCGCCTCCGTGGTGCTGGCGCCGTTCTTCGGGCCGGTCTTCGCGCTGGTGGCGCTCTGGGGCGGCAACGTCTTCCTCAGCTGGCAGCGCGCCAAGCGCACCGACCGGTTCATCAGCCAACTACCGGAGCTGGCCCGGTTGATCGCCAACGGCACCGCCGCCGGGCTGGCGATGCGCACCGCGCTCTCCATGGCCGCCGAGGAGATGGACGACCCGGCGGGCGCCGAACTCACCACCGTCGCCAACCAGTTGGCCGTAGGCCGCTCCCTGGAGGAGGCCCTGGGCGAACTGGACGAGCGGCTGCCGTCGCGCGAACTCACCGTGCTGGTCACCACGTTGATCCTGGCCAACCGGGCCGGCGGCACCATCGTCTCCTCGCTGCGCAACCTCACCAACACGCTGGAGGAACGCAAGGAGACCCGGCGCGAGGTGCGCACCATGCTCGCCGAGATCAACGCCACCGCCGTTACCATTCCGCTGCTGGGCCTGGGGGCGCTGCTGATGATCAACAGCATGTCGCCCGGCGCCCTGAGCCGGGTCACCGGCAGCCCGGGCGGGCAGATCGCGATGCTGGTGGCGCTGGGGCTCTATGTGGTGGGCTTCGTCGTGGTGCGGCGCTTCGGGCGCGTCGATGTGTGAGGGCCCGTGGGCGGGTGAGCGCCTGTCGGTGGACGGGACGGACGGACGGGAGAACGCACGGTGGCACTGCTGCTCGGCCTGCTGATGGGCGTGGCCGTCTTCGGGATCGTCGCCGCGATCCGGATGATGCGCTCCGGCACCCCGCTGCCGGCCGACCTGGCCCTGGCGTTGGAGATCGGCTCCACCCGCGTCTCGGTCAGCGGCTCCGCCGTGGACCGGCTGGGGATGCGCTTCGCGCCGCTGGTCCTGCGGCTGATGGGCCGCGCGGCCGTGGACCGCAAGCGGCGGCGGATCGACCTCGCCGGCCACCCCGGCGGGTTGACCGTCGACCGGTACGCGGCGCGGCGCGCGGTCTACGGCGTCTTCGGGCTCTGCACGGCGACCCTCTTCGTCGTCGCCGGCTTCCCGCTCTTCGCGCTCTTCGCGCTGGCGTTCGGCGCGTTCGCCGCCGACGCCACCATCTGGCAGGGCGTGCGCGAGCGGCGCGAGGTGATCGACCGCACGCTCCCCGACTTCCTCGACGTGCTGGCGGTCGTGGTCTCGGCCGGGCTCAGCTTCCGGCAGGCGCTGGACCGGGTCTCCGCCCGTTACCAGGGGCCCTGGGCGGACGAGATACAGATCACCCTGCGCCAGATGGACATGGGCGTCTCGCGGCGCGAGGCGTTCGACGCGCTGCGCCGGCGCAACGACTCCGAGCCGGTCAACCAGTTCGTCACCGCCCTCCAGCAGGGCGAGGAACTGGGCGCGCCGATCGCCGACACCCTGGTGCAGATCGCCCGCGACATGCGGCGCACCGACGCCCAGAACGCGCGCCGCCGGGCCGCCAAGGCGATACCCAAGGCGACGTTGGCCACCCTGGTGTTCATGGTGCCCGCCACCATGATCATCATTGTGACCGGGATGATCCTCGGCTCGGGCACGGACTTCGGCGAGGTGCTCGGCCGTTGAACGGCCGCCGGCCGCGCGGCGGTTGCGCGGCGGCGGCGGTTGCGCGGCGGTGTGCCGGCTGTTACCAACTCGTAGAAGAAACGGGACGAGTCACCGCGTAGGCTCGTCAGGGAGGGGGTGCACTCATGGCTGACGGCGACATCGATGTCACATACCAGGACATGCACGATGCGGCGGACTACCTGTTGGAGGCCAAGGACGAGATCCTGGCCAAGCTTCAGACGCTCCGAACGTACATCCAGGACCTGGTGCGGGACGGCTATGTGACCTCCGCGTCCTCCGTCGCGTTCGACCAGTCCTACGACGAGTTCAACACCGGCGCGCGTGAGGCGGTGGAGGCGTTGCAGGGCATGGCCGACTTCCTGGACGGCGCGGCCGACGGCTATGCCGACCTCGACCGACAGCTGGAGGAAGGGTTGCGCGAATAGCCACGGGTAGGCTGCTGGGGGCCCGTGTGCGCGCGGGTCGCCGGCGCGGGACGCCGGTGGTGTCGCCGGGGCGGAGCCGCTGGCGCGTGGAGAGCGGATGGGCCCGGGGGCCGGAGGGGAGCGAACGCCATGACCGACAAGTGGGTCGATGCCGTCACCGTCGAACGTGAGGGCTTTCGAATCAATGTGCCCGACTCCTGGTGGGAGTTCGACCTCAGGCCGGAGACGCGGGACAACAGCATCCGGCGGATGGTGGACGAACGCGTCCGCGCCAACCCGGAGATGGGCGAGCACCGCGAGCTGATCGCCGGCTTCCTGCGCAAGCAGGCCAAGCACGCCTGGGACAACGGCTCGGTCTACTGCGGCTGCATGGCGCAGAGCTTTGGCGACGGGCCGCCCATCACCGCCACCGTGACCGTCTCCATGATCGGGGCGCGGACCTCGTCCGGCGAGATCCTGCCCACCGACCCGGCCTCCATCGTCGGCCAACTCGGCAATCGGGAGGCGAAGAAGCCGGGCGACGCGTGGCGGGAGGTCTCCGTCGTCGAGATCAAGGACGTGGGGCGCGCGGCGCGCACCAAGGGCATCGAGGACATCAAGGTGCCCAACGACAGCAGAACCGTCCGCGCGGTGCTGATGCAGACGTTCATCCCGGTGCCCGGCGACCAGCAGGCGGTGGCGCTGGTCTCGGGAAGCAGCCAGGTGCTCGACCTGGCCGACTCCTTCTTCGACGTGTTCGACGCGATCACCTCGACGTTCCGCTTCGTCTGACCCGGCTCTCCGGTTCGTGGCGTTCTGGTTCTCGGGTCTCGGGTCTCGGGTCTCGGGTCTCGGGTCTCGGGTCTCGGGTTTCTAGGTTCTAGGCTCAGGTTTCTGGTTTCTGGTTTAGGGAGGGGAGGGGCACCTCATGTCCAGCGAAGACAGGCTTGCGATTCCGCTCGCCGAACTCCGGGAGTTCGCGCCGCAGTTGCGCTCCGTCAAGGAGTACATGAACAGGACGGGCGACACCTTCGACCAGTACAACGACTCCTTCGGCGACGACCGGATCGTCAGCGCCCTGGACGACTTCGTCAGCGGCTGGAAGGACGGCCGCAGCGACATCAGCGAACAGCTCACCGGCCTCGCCGAGATGACCGACACCGTGATCACCACCGTCAGTGACTACGAGGACGAGCTGGCCCGCAGCCTCCAGGAGGGCGGCGGCGGCGAGGGCGGCGGCGGTGGCGGCGGCGAGCAGCAGGCCGTCTGAACAACGGGCCGTCTGAACCACCCTGGCCCGCGCGGACGCCCGCGCGGGCCGGGTTTCCCGGCGGCCCAACCCGGCACCCGCCGACGCGGTTTGGTCGGCGACCGGGGTGGGCACGACCTCCTTGCCCGGTGCGGCGCGCGTGCGTCACCGGTCGCCCTCGTCCCGGAACCGGCCGGCCCCGCCGGCCAACCGCGGGCGATGGCCGAGGTCTTGCTGACCGACAGGCACCGGATGTGGCACAGTCAGTGCCGGAAGCTGTACGGGTTCGCCTGCGGGAGGGGGTCGGGCACAGTGTGTCCCACGGCCAACGGACGCCCCAGGGGCGGCCGTTGCCCGCTGCTCCGGACTTCCGCACCCTCGTCCCCGCGCTACCGTGGTAGCCGGAGGGGCACGGCCACCGCCGCAGGCCCGGCTGAACCGGCGTCAGCCGGAGGAGAGGGACGCCATGAGCAGGCTGTTGTCGTATGTCAGACACACCATCAACGCACGACTCCGCCCCCACACCGGCGACCGAGGCGCTGGCTTCGTGGAGTACGCGGGCCTGCTGCTCCTGATCGCGACGGTGGTGGTGGCGGTGGTGTCGTTGAACATTCACGTCGAGGTCGGAAATGCCGTGTCCGATGCGGTGGGCGACATCCTGGAGTAGATCTCCGGGGGAATTCCCGGGGCGCGGTCTTTCCGCTCTATATCTGGATGATCACCGGCCTGTTGACTGTCGCGTTCCTCTTCTTCGTGTTCGCCCAGGCGGCGGTGACCCGCGCCTCAGGACAGTCGGCCGCGGACGCGTCCGCACTCGCCGCCGCGCGTGAAGCGCGCGACCACCTTTACGAGGGCTTTCTCGACGCCTTGGGGAACGAGGACGAGGACCCCGGCGACATCCTCGACGGCGACTGGACCCGCACCGACGCACCGTGCGACGTCGCCGCCCCGCGTTTCGCTGAGCGCAACGGTGCGGTGGTGACCAGCTGTGTGCCGGACGAGTCGGACACGAGTTACACGGTGCGCGTGCGGACATCGGAACCCGTGGGCGAGTCCATGCTTCCCGGCACGGAGAACGAGTACGGGGAGGCAGAGGCAACCGCCGTGGTACGTGGTCTCTGCTCTCTCACCGAAGAGGAGGAGGATCGTGTCGAACTCAGCTGTGACGAGAATCGAGACTGGTCCTTCGATCCCGGGGACGAGGACGAACTGCCCGACGCCCGGGACATTTTCCGCGTTTATTTGGAAGACTGACCGTCGACGAGCAATCAGACAAAGGACAAGCGCCCGATGGACCTCCGTGATAGCAAGTCGCGTCTCATCCTGATCGTTGTCGCGCTGGGCGCAGCTCTGGTGATCGCCGTGGCGAGTTGCAGTGGCGGTGGTGACGACGACGGTGAGCCGGCAGCGACCCCCAGCGGTGAGAGCGAGGCCCCGGAGGACGAGCCGTCAGAGGACGACGGCGCCGGCGGCGACGAGGAGGACGACCAGGACGGTGGTGAGGAGCCGGAGGTTCTCGCCGAAGTCACGGGCGAAGAGGACATCACCCTGACCATCACCAGCGCGGAGCGTGAGACCGGCGGATTCCTGACGGTCGAGGGCACGCTGCGGAACGGCGGCGGCGACAGCTGGAGTGACATCGCCTGGGCGGGGGGAGAGCGGGAGCTGGCCGGCAACGCGTTCTCCATGGCGGGGGCGACCCTCACCGCGCGGGAGGAGGGGAAGCGTTACCTCATCCTCCGGGACACCGAGGGGCGTTGCCTGTGCACCAACTTCGGGCTGCGGCTGGACGCCGGGGACACCGTTACCTGGTTCGCGCAGTTCCCCGAGCCCGACCCGGAGACGACCGAAGTCGACTTCCAGATCGGGCAGATGCCGCCCGCCACCGTCGAGATCCGCTGATCGAGCACCACCCATCTGATCCAGAGAACTCCAGAGAGGCCGAGAGATGCACGCGTACCGCCGCCCCGGCCGGGTCGCCGTGGTCGCCACGACCGCCGTCGCCGCGTGGGCGCTCGGCGCCCCGATCGCGGCGGCCGACGACGAGGAGCCCGTCGAGCAGCCGCCGGGCTACGAGGCCCCGCCGCCCCCCGAGATCGACCCGGAAGCCTCCGGCCTGATGCTGACCGACGGCGCCACGCTCGCCGAACCACGCGTTCTCGACGTGAAGTTCATCGTCGAGGACCTGGGCGGGGCCCAGCCGGACGAGCCCGAGGACGAGGCGTCCGAGGAACCCGACCCCACCGAGGAGCCGACCACGCCCCCCGAGGAGGACGACGGGCAGGAGCCCAACGGTGGCGGCGAGCAGCGCGAGGAACGCACCAGCGGGCAGCACAAGTTCACGCTCCAGACCGACGTCCTCTTCGGCCGGGGCAGCGACGAGATCACCGACGAGTCGCGCGAGGCCCTGACCGAGGTCGCGGCGGCCATCGAGGAGTACCAGCCCTCCACGGTCAACATCTTCGGCTTCACGGACGACATCGGCTCCTACGAGAGTGGCGTCACCCTCTCCGAGAACCGCGCCCGCAACACCCACCTGGCGCTGCTGGAGTTGCTCAGCAGCCCGGACACCATCGACTTCAACGTCCGTGGCTACAGCGAGGACTACCCGCTCTACGACAACGAGACGGAGGAGGGCCGCCAGCAGAACCGCCGGGTCGAGATCTCCTGGCCCACCAGCGACTGACGGCGAAGAGGCGTGAGTTGACCGTGGGTTCGGAACGCGCCCGCGCGCGTTGGTTCCGCCTCTCAGGTCAGCTGTTGGGGCTCCACAACGTCATCGTGGTCAGATAGGTACGGAGGTTCTGGTTCTGTGGGTCCGCGGTGACCCGATTGATCCACAGGAGCACCACGTTGTCCTCCGGTGTCTCCACGCACAGCCCTGTGTTCTCCCGGAGCGTCCGGTCCTCGAGGATGTCGTCGATGGCGATGAGGTGCGGCGCGGTCGGCTCGTGGGCGGCCTCGTAGCACTCCTCGGCGGTCAGGTCCTGTTCCTGGACCAGCCCGACGAAGCTCTGCGGATGGAACTCGATGCCCTGGTCGATCAGACCCGGCTCGTCGCAGTAGAGGTACTGGAACTCGTCGTTCTCGCCCGGACCCAGCCCCACAGACCCCTCGCGGGCCTGCACGTTCATGCCGTCGAGATCGACCTCGACGTAGTTGGCGCCGATACAGCGGCCGCTTGAGTTGACGCGCACGTCCCGGTGAAAGATGGGGGCGACGATGTCGATGTCGACATCCGATTCCGCCAACGTGTACTCCGAGTCCGGGTCCGTGTCTTCGCCCGAGCCCGGGTCGTCATCGTCGTCGTCCTGCCCCGGGCTCTCGCCCGGTGGGGGGTCCTGTGAGGCGTCGCCGGAGTCGTTGCCGGCGTTGTCCTCGTTGCTCGTCGCGTCGTCCGCCGCGTTCTCGTCGTCGCTCGGGCTGGCCTCGGGGTTGGTGGAGGCGGCCTCCGTGCCCGCGAACCTGATGGCCAGGCCCGCGCCGACCAGGGCGGCGACCAGGGCCGTCGCGGTCAACAGGATGACGGTGCGCTTCGTGCGCGCCGCCGACTGCTGCTGCGCGCTGGTCGGCGGCCCGCCGTCCGCGCCCAGCGCGCTGGTCACCAACGGCGGCGTGCCAGGCGGCGTGCCCGGGGGCGGCGTCGCCGGCGGCGGGGGAGTCGACGGCGCCGGCCCGGCGCCCATCCCCGCCGGGGGCGTGGCCGGCGGCGCCGGCAGCGACGCGTTGCGCCGCACGGCGACCGCCGCCGCCACCGAAGGCGGCAGCCAGCTCTCCCCGCGCTGCAACGTCTGCCCCGGGGACAGCGCCCGGCACCCCTCGATGATCTGCGCCGGGGTCGGCCGCGCCGCCGGGTCCTTCGCCAGGCAGGCACCGATCAACCCGCGCAACGTCTCGGGCGCCGAGGCCAGTTCGGGCGACTCCTGCACCATCCGGTACATCATCGCGTGGGCCGCGCCCTCGCCGAACGGATGGCCGCCGGTGGCCGCGTAGTAGGTGACGATGCCCAGCGCGAACACGTCGGCGGCCGGCGTCAGCGAGGCCCCGGTGATCTGCTCGGGCGCCATGAACGCGGGCGTGCCGACCCGCACGTCCGTGCCGGTCAGGGCGGTCACGTCGGCGGCCCGCGCGATCCCGAAGTCGATCACCTTGGGCCCGTCGGCGCTCAGCAGCACGTTCCCCGGCTTGAGGTCCCGGTGCACGATCCCGGCGGCGTGGATCGACTGGAGCGCCTCCGCGACGCCGCCCACCAGCAGCAGCACGGTCTGCGCGGGCAGCGGGCCGTGCTGGTTGATGACCTCGTGCAGCGAGAGCCCTGGCACGAACGCCGTGGCCAGCCAGGGCGCAGCGCCCTCGGTGTTGCTGTCCAGCACGGGAACGGTGTAGACGCCCTGCACCTGTCGGGCGGCCCGCACCTCGTGCTCGAACCGCCGCCGGAACGCCTGGTCCTCGGCGAACTCGCCGCGCACCACCTTGACCGCCACCGGCTGGCCGCCCGGCGTGAACGAGAGGTAGACGCTCCCCATGCCACCGGAGCCGAGCCGGGCCACCAGCCGGTATCCGGCGACCTGGCGGGGATCGGACGGGCCCAGCGGAGAGAACTGCGACGGTTCGTGCTGCGCTGCCATGAAGGTCCCCCAGAAAACCGATGACGGTACCGTGCATGGTATGAGGTGACAGTCCCCAACTGACAACGAGGGGTGACGAGTCCGCTGTCCGACCCGCCGTCTCCACCGTCCCCACCGCCCGGCGACGCGTTCGGCCACCGCGCCTTCAGCTACCGCGCGGTGGGTGTGACCCTCGAGCCCCTTCCGGCCGACCTCCCCGAGGGCTGGCATCTGCTGCGCTCCCGCACCCGGCTGGGGAACGGGCCGGAGGTGTGGGCGGCGGCCCGGGAGGCCCTGTTCGGCTGGCGGATGCACCGGGCCGCGTGGCTTCCGGTGGCCGCCGCCACGCCGCGCGCCGCGCCCGGCGTGGTGGCCTCGATCGAACTCGGTCCGCGCTGGCTGCGGTTGGGCGCCTCGTGCCGGGTGGTGTGGTGCGTCGACGAACGGGACCGGGCCGGCTTCGCGTACGGCACGCTTCCGGGGCACCCGGAGTCCGGGGAGGAGTCCTTCGTGCTGGAGCGCGCCGCCCCCGACGGCGCGGTCACGCTGACCGTCACGGCGATCAGCCGCCCGGCGGCCTGGTACATGCGGGCGGCGGGACCGCTGGGCCGGCTGGCCCGCCGCCTCGTCGCCCGCCGCTACGGCCGCGCGCTGCGCCGGCTCAGCGCGCCCCACTGAACCGTTCCGCTGAACCCGCCGCTGAACCGTTCCACTGAACCCTCCCGCGAGCCGCGCTCAAGCCGCTCCCGAGCGCCGCTTTCCCGCGTCGGTGCCCCGTGCCGCGAAAACGCTTCACCTCCTGTCCCCCTTGTGTCCCCGCCGCGCGTCGAGGGCGTTCCCCAGGGGCGCGGGGGCGAGGGCCGTGCGGTATGGTTCCCCTCGTGTTGGCAGTCGCTGACACCTCGTACGCCAGCGTCGTCACTCCCACCCCGGCGACGGCTGGCCGGGCGGACCGTGAGCCACCCCCCCGCTCCGGTCTGCCCCACTTGACGGGTCGGTCCGCCCCTTCCCCCCTTTGGGCGGACCGACCCGCCTGGCTCTCCCCCTCACGCCCACGTCCACGCCCCCGGGCCGTCGCCGGGCGGCCGGTTCCCGGTTATCCCCAGCCGCTTGTCATCTTGTTCGTTCTTCGGAGCGCCCATCCACAGGCGTCCCTGCCTGCCGGCCCGGTCACGCCGTACGCTCGCCCCGTGTTCTCCCTGTTGATCGTGGCCGCCGTCGGCCTGGGCGCGCTGGCCGGCTCGCTGTTGGTCCGGCCCGGGTACCGGCTCGCCGTCGAGCCCGAGCGGGCGTGGCGGGACGCCTGCCCCGCCGGCCATCCGCTGCGGGCGCGCGCCGCCGGCTGGGTCGGCTGGGGCCGGTGCGCCGGATGCCTCGCCGACGGCGTCCCCCGGTACGGCGCCTCGCCGTTCCGGCTCGCCCTGGTCACGGCCGGCTGCTGCGGTCTGGCCGCCGCCGTCGCCGGCGCGCGCCCCGAGCTGGTGGTCTGGCTGCTGGCCGCGCCGCCCCTGGTGTTGCTGGCCTCGGTCGATCTCGCGGTGCAGCGGCTGCCCGACGTCCTGACCCTCCCGCTCGCCGCCGGCCTCGTCCTCGGCCTCGGGATATGCGCCCTGCTGCCCGGCTCCGACGGCAGCTGGCCGAGAGCCCTGCTGGGCGGTCTGGTGCTCACGGCGGTCTACTTCGTCCTCTTCCTGATCAACCCCAGGGGCATGGGCTTCGGGGACGTGAAGTTGGCGCCCTCCATAGGGCTGATCCTCGGCTGGTACGGCTGGGACCATGTGTTCTTCGGCACGTTCGTGGGCTTCGCGCTCGCGGCCGGCTACGGCCTCTGCCTGGTCGTGATGGGCCGCGCCAACCGCCGCACGGCCGTCCCCTTCGGCCCGTTCATGGCGCTCGGCGCCCTCGGCGCGCTCGCCGTCGGCGGACTCGCCGGTTAAATCCGCGTCCGGCGCGGGCCACCTCGTCGTTCGATGCGTTACGGTGGAAACCCCCCCTCGGGCCGGTCCGTAACCCCCCCCCACGGACCGGCCCGCTTTCTGTTCGGGTGGCCCTGCCGCCCGGGGCGGGCCCCGGGCCTGTTCCCACGGCGGTCGCCGGCGGCGCCCGCTGGCCGGATGCCCCCGTGATGGTGCGGGGCCCGGCCCGCTCGGCAGTAGAGTTCCGGCACACGCGAGCCTACGGAGGGGCTGGATCAGAGCCGATGTGGAACAGCTTGCACAAGACCCTGAGGCGGCTGGCCGTCAGGCTGTATGCCCGGCGGGTGGAAGGGCGACTCGACACCGACGGTGGCCCCAAGCACATCGGCGTGATCCTCGACGGCAACCGTCGCTGGGCCAAGGCCGCCGGCAACACCACGCGACAGGGCCACGAGGCCGGCGCCGCGAAGATCAGGGAGCTGCTCGGCTGGTGCGCCGAGACCGACGTCGAGGTCGTCACCCTGTGGATGCTCTCCACCGACAACCTCAACCGGGAGACCAGGGAGCTTGAGGAGCTGCTCGGCATCGTCGAGGGCGCCGTGCGCGACCTCGCCGAGGACGGCCGCTGGCGCGTCCACCACGTGGGCGCCGTCGAGGTGCTGCCCGAGCGCACCAGGAAGGTGCTCAGGGAGGCCGAGGAGCTGGCGGGCGACCGCGACGGGATAGTGGTCAACGTCGCCGTCGGCTACGGTGGCCGGCAGGAGATCACCGACGCCGTCCGTTCGCTGCTGGCCAAGCGGGCCGCCGAGGGGCAGTCGCTCGCCGAGGTCGCCGAGGGTCTCTCCGTCGAGGACATCTCCGAGCACCTCTACACCCGGGGCCAGCCGGACCCCGACCTGGTCATCAGGACCAGCGGGGAGCAGCGGCTGTCCGGGTTCATGCTCTGGCAGAGCGCGCACTCCGAGTACTACTTCTGCGAGGCGTACTGGCCGGCCTTCCGGAAGGTCGACTTCCTGCGCGCGCTGCGTGACTATGCCGCCAGGCACCGTAGGTACGGCATCTGAGCCGTTCGTCACGGAGGGCGGCGTGCCGGGAACGGTGCGCCGCCATGCGGCCGAACGGCCGGTGAATCGCTCACGCGTCCGAGCGGGCCGTCGCATGAGATGGGTGGTGTGCGGGCATATTCCTCGCGGACCGCGCATCGGCGCTGTCCGCCGGGAGGCCCGTTTGCGCACCACGGACATGGACCAGGCCCGGCACCGGGCCCGTGCGTGCGGGCCAGGGCCGGCCGTCAGAACCCCGGCGCCCAGGGCGCCGCGATTCCCGCACCTCTTCCGAGGGGGTTCGTCCACCCGTGGCCATCAGCAAGAAGCGCGCTCACGACCGGCGCATGTACGTCCTCGACACCAGCGTCCTGCTCGCCGATCCAGCGGCACTCACCCGGTTCGATGAACACGAGGTGGTTCTGCCGGTCGTCGTGATCTCCGAGTTGGAGGCGAAGCGGCACCACCCGGAACTCGGCTACTTCGCCCGTCAGGTGCTGCGGCGCCTCGACGACTACCGGGTGCGGTACGGCCGGCTCGACACCCCGCTCCCCATCGGGGACCTCGGGGGCACCCTGCGGGTCGAGCTGAACCACTCGGACCCGACCGTCCTGCCGCCGGCGATGTTGAACGAGCGCGGCCGTCTCGCGGACAACGACTCCCGCATCCTGGCCGTCGCGCGCAACCTCCAGGCCGAGGGGCACGATGTCACGGTCGTCTCCAAGGACCTCCCGCTGCGCATCAAGGCCTCGTCGGTGGGCCTGGCGGCCGAGGAGTACCGGGCCGAGCTGGCCATCACGGACGCCGACGGCTGGACCGGGCTCGCCGACATCACCCTGGGCGGCGAGGCCGTGGACGAGCTGTTCGCGCAGGAGAGCGTGGCCGATCCGGTGGCGGCCGAACTCCCCGTGCACACCGGCCTGGTGATCTCCTCGGAGAAGGGGCGCGCGCTGGGCAGGGTCACGCCGGACGGCCGGGTGCGGCTGGTGCGCGGCGACCGCGAGGCGTTCGGCATCCACGGCCGCAGCGCGGAACAGCGCATCGCGCTGGACCTGTTGCTCGACCCCGAGGTCGGCATCGTGTCGATGGGCGGGCGCGCCGGGACCGGTAAGTCGGCGCTGGCGCTGTGCGCAGGGCTGGAGGCGGTGCTGGAGCGGCGGCAGCACAGCAAGGTGATGGTGTTCCGCCCGCTGTACGCGGTCGGCGGCCAGGATCTGGGCTATCTGCCGGGCACCGAGGCCGAGAAGATGAACCCGTGGGCCCAGGCCGTCTTCGACACCCTCTCGGCGGTGACCAGCCGCGAGGTCATCGAGGAGGTCGTCGGGCGCGGCATGTTGGAGGTCCTGCCGCTGACCCACATCAGGGGCCGTTCCCTCCACGACGCCTTCGTGATCGTGGACGAGGCCCAGTCCCTGGAGCGCAACGTCCTGTTGACCGTGCTCTCCCGCATCGGGCAGAACTCCCGCGTGGTCCTCACCCACGACGTCGCCCAGCGCGACAACCTGCGGGTGGGCCGCTACGACGGCGTGGTCGCCGTCGTGGAGAAGCTCAAGGGCCACCCGCTCTTCGCCCATGTGACGCTGACCCGCTCCGAACGGTCGCCGATCGCCGCGCTGGTGACGGAGATGTTGGAGGAGGGCCGGGCGTGACCCGGGCCCCGGCCGCCCGCCCCGACCGCCGGGCAACCACCCGATAACGGTCAGCACGGCTCCAGTTGGGGAGAACTCCGGCGCACCCGTCGAAACACGGCGGGTGCGCCGCCCTTTCCGGGCGATACGGGAGCGCCGCGACCTATCGGACGACCGGTTGCCTTTCGCCGCTCCCGTGACCTCTTCGTGATGCTTCGCCGCAGGTGGTGGGCCGTTCGGGGGAATTTCCCCGCTGACAAGGCCCAGGAGCGTGTGAGCTTTCCCACAGAGGACCGAATTGCTTCCCGGTAGCCGACTCCGGCAGTGTGTGCGTCTGTCAGGCCCCGCATACGGCAGCGGAGCCCCCCAAGGGCCCCGCAGGGATAGTGTTTTACGTTCTCCACAACTGAACAGTCGCGCGCCGTATGCCGCCCGAAGCACCACGCGGGTCCCTCGCCACCGGCGAGCAGGACCCCGACCGGGCCAGTGCCTCCCGACCAACTAGCCCAAGGGAGGCCCGTGTCAGGGGCACGATTGCGCCCACGTGGTCCTTCGCGTGGGCGATGTCGGAAGGAAACCGTGTGACCGGGATTTCGGTCCGGGGATTCGCGGTGGCATCCGCCACCGCGGTGACCAGCGTCGGCGCCGCCGTCGGTGTCGCCTCGGGGGACCAGCAGGCCCCTGCCGAGGACATCGAGGTCGTTGCGGCGGACGCGACACTGCTCGCTGAGATACCCGCTGGCACGAACGCCCAGCTGCACACCGCGTCGCTGACCCAGCAGGCGGAGTCGCAGTCCACAGCCGCCGAGGCTGAGGTTCGTCGCGCCGCCCAGGAGGCCGCCCGGGTCGCCGCCGCCGAGAGCGCCCAGGAGCGCCGCGCGGCCGCCGAGCGCGCCGCCGAGGAGGAAGCGGAACGGGAGGCCGCCGCCCAGCGCGCGGCCGAGGAGGCGCAGGCCGCCAGCGCCGCCGCCGACATCCCCGTGCAGTCGTCGTACACCAAGGCCGAGATCCAGGCCATGGCGCGACAGATCGTGGGTGCTGACCAGTTCCAGTGCTTCTCCAACATCGTTGACCACGAGAGCGGTTGGGACCACACGGCCACCAACCCGTCCTCGGGCGCCTACGGCCTGATGCAGGCGCTGCCCGGCTCCAAGATGGCCTCGGCCGGCGCGGACTGGCAGACCAACCCGGCCACCCAGATCCGTTGGGGCGTCAACTACATGGAGAGCCGCTACGGCAGCCCCTGTGGCGCCTGGGAGTTCTGGCAGGCCAACAACTGGTACTGAGCGGCGCACCGGAGCGCTTCGCGCGGCCACCGCGCCTGTCTCCGGCACCGCACAGCACGCGCACACCGTGAACGAGGTCCCCACGCCAGCCGGCGTGGGGACCTCGTTCACGGTCGCGTCCGCGCATCGCCGCGACATCGCTTCCCCCCGCACGCCCCCGGGCGTCACCGCCGCACGGTAACGTCGTCCCGCGCACTGCGGTGAAAACAGGGGGCGGAGGAGACATGTCAGGTCTGGGTCGGCTGAGGGCCGGGATCTCGCGCACGGTGACGCGGATGTCCGGGCTCCGCGCAGCCGCCGAACGCGAACAGGAGCGCAGGGAGCGCGAGGCGGAGGAGCGGGCCACGGCTGCGGCCGGCTATCCGTCGGAACGGCGGCGCCCCGAGGAGCCGATCCCGGAGGAGCCGGCCGACGAGCGGCTGGAGGCCAAGGCCCGCCGGGCCGTGCTGGCCGGCACCCCGCCGCTCTATCCGCCGCCCGCCGAGGAGGGCGGCGGTGGCGGCGGTGGCCGCGCCGGCGGCGGGCCGCCCCCGGCGCCCGGCCGCCCGGAGCCGGCGGCGGCGATCCCGTGGGGGGTGCGGGTAGCGGCCGAGGCCGCCTGGCGGACGCTGGTGCTGGCCGCCGTCATCTGGATGCTGATTCAGGTGGTCAGCGCGGTCAGCCTGTTGGTGATCTCGTTCGCCGCCGGGCTGTTGATCACCGCGTTGCTCCAGCCCTTCGTCGGCTGGCTGAAGCGGATGGGCTTCAGCGGCGGCGCCGCCACGGCGGTCACCGCGTTCGGCGGCTTCGGCGTGATGGGGCTGATCGGCTGGTTCGTGGTCTGGCAGGTCCTGGAGAACTCGGACCGGCTCGTCGACCAGGTGCAGGAGGGCGTCGAGGAGCTGCGCGACTGGGTGTTGGAGCTGCCCTTCGACATCACCGAGGAGAACCTGGACCAGTGGGTCGAGGACATCAACGAGTGGATAAGAAGCCACAGTGACGAGCTGACCTCGGCCGGCCTCGAGGGCGTCAACTACGCGGTGCAGTTCTTCACGGGCGCCGGCCTGACCCTCTTCGTCGTGCTGTTCCTGCTCTACGACGGCGGCGGGGTCTGGCACTGGTTCCTGCGGCTGGTGCCCAGGGCCGCCCGGCAGAGCGTCGCCGGCGCCGGGCCCCGGGCCTGGATCACCCTGACCGGCTATGTCAGGGGCACGGTGATAGTGGCGATGATCGACGCGATCGGCATCGGCATCGGACTGTTCATCATCGATGTGCCCATGGCCGTTCCGCTGGCTGTGATCGTCTTCCTCTCCGCGTTCGTTCCCCTGGTCGGCGCCATCGCCTCCGGCGCGTTGGCCGTTCTGGTCGCGCTGGTCACCAACGGCGTGGTCGACGCGCTGCTGGTGCTGGGCGTCGTGCTGCTGGTCCAGCAGATCGAGGGGAACGTGCTCCAGCCGTTCATCCTGGGGCGGATGGTGCGGGTGCACCCGCTGGCCGTGGTGCTGGCCGTCGCCGCCGGGTCGATGCTCGCCGGCATCCCTGGCGCGGTGGTCGCGGTCCCGCTGGTCGCCGTGGTCAACACCGTCGTCGGCTATCTCCGCGCCTATCAGGAGGAGGCCGACCGGCGCGCCGGCTTCGACGGCAGCGGCGCCACCGTCGCGGAACTCGCCCCGGTGCAACCACCGTTGCCGGCCGAGCGGGGCGGCGCCGCCAGGGAGTCGGCTCCGGGCGAGCGGCGCGACGGCGACGACGAGCCCGGCGGGCGTTAGCCAACCGGCCGACCGGGCCGCGCGGTCAGCCCGCCCAGCCGTGCCTGGGCGGGTGCCGGATCTCCAGCAGCCAGCCCAGCCGCTCGCTGTCGGTGGCGGTCCAGCCATCGGGCGGGGCGATGGCGGCCCAGGCGTCGACCGGGTTGGAGCCGTAGCGGTGGCCGTGCGGCGCCGGTGAGCCGTAGGAGACGGCCATGTCCACGGTCGTCTGCCAGAAGGTGACGAACGGGAACCAGTCGATGGCCGTGGTGACGTCGGGCCCCAGCGGCTCGTTCAGCCACTCCGGCCGTTCGAAGAGCAGGTTGGGCGACCACCAGACCACCGGGTCCGACGCGTTCTGGAGGTAGACCACCCGGGGGTACTCCCAGGGCTCCCCGTGCGGTCGCGGCAGGTCGAGGTCGGGGAACTGGGCGAACCGCACGTGCCGCCCCTGGTCGTAGACCGGCCGCCAGATCGGGCTGCCGGCATCGCGGTGCTCGGTCAACTCGCTGTGGATCGGGCTGAAGTCGGGCGGCCCGATCAGCAGCGCGCCGTCGGTGCGCGCCAACAGGTCGTCCAGGCCGTCGAACGCGGACTCGATGGCCGAGACGGCGAGGCTCTCGCCGAACACCAGCAGCGTGGGCCGGTCCTCGGCCGGCTCCTGCTCCCACCGCGCGTACACGGCGTCCACCAGCGCCCGGGTGGCGATGCCCGCCTCGTTCCTGTCCACCATGAAGGAGGCCCAACTCGGCAGGTAGGAGTACTGCATGGTGACCACGGTGGTGTCGCCACCGTTCATGAACTCCAACGCCTCCACGGTGGTCGGGTTGACCCAGCCGGTGCCGGTGGTCCCGGTGATCGCCAGCACCTCGCGGTCGAACGCGCCCACCCGCTCCAGCTCACGAACCGCCAACTCGGCGCCGTCCGCGTAGTCGTCGTAGGCGGCCCGGCCGACATAGACCCGCGCCGGGTCGAGCGCCGGCTCCCCGGTGAACTCCGAGATCTCGTCGCTGGAGAGCGTCGTGCCGGCGAAGGTCCGGCCCTTGTTGCCCAGGTCGTCCCAGTGGATCAGCGAGTCGGGGCTGCCCGAGACCAGCGGCGAGTAGGGCCGCATCACGCCGGGGTCGGTGGACCGGTCCTTGGCGGCGGCGATCCGGTCGGCGACCTCCAGGATGCCCCGGTCCCAGACGACGTCCCTGGTGCCGATCACCACGATCACCGTGCTCATGGCCAGGCCGAGGGCGACGGCCACCGGCCAGGGAACGAAACGGTTCAGCAGGCGGGTGAGCAGCCCGGTGAAGAGCCGGATGGTGCGCGCGACGACCAGCAGCAGCGCCAGCACCGTCAGCGACATCAGGGCGATCATCATCGAGTGCCAGGTCAGGGTGGGCGGCATCCCCTGGAGCTGGCGCAACTCGCGCTGCATGTCCGCGCTCTGCCCCAGCATCAGCGCCACGGCCCACGGGAGCAGCAGCAGATACGTCAACCACGCGCGCGCCCTGAACCGTTCGCCCGGGACCCGCCGCCTGAGGGTCAGCCGGTAGATCCAGCTGATCAGGGCGCCCAGGCCGTAGCCGATGGCGGCCGTGATGCCGCCGATCACGCCCTGGTAGTACCAGGGGCGGGGCACCAGCGACGGGGTGAGCGAGAGCCAGAAGAAGAACGTGGCCACCAGGCTCGCGGTGAGGTCAGGCCAGCGCCGCACCAGCCAACTGGACCGGGGCCGCTCCCAGTACGGCCGGCGCGCGAGGCGCAGCAGCCAGCGGCCGGTGGCCTCGGCCGCGCCGCGCGCCCCGGGAGCCGACTCTTTTCGGCCATCTTCGGGCTGGTTGGTTTCGGGCTCCGCTTGGGGAACGGGGGCGGTGGCGGCGCCGGGGGCCGTCCGCTCCGCGCCGCTCGGGGCCTGGTCGGCGGGGCGTTCGTGCTTCTCGTTCGCGGCGGTGTCGGTGCGGGGGTTGCCGGTGTCCGTGCTGGTGTTGTCGCGGTCGCCGCGCGCTTTGGCGGGCGCGGCGGCGTCGTCGTCGGCGGAGGGCGTGGCGTCGGCCGGCGTCTCGTTGCCGGGCGCGGGTGTGGCCCTGGCGGGCGCGGGTGTGGTGGTCTCGGGCGGGGTGGTGGTGCGGGTGGGGGCCGGGCCCGTGCCACGCCTTCGCGCGGGGTCGGAGCGCCCGGAACCGGAGAGCGTGGGGCCCGAGGGGCCGGGGCCGACCGGTGACGGCCGCTCCGACTCGGCGCCGGGCGTGGCCTGTTCACTCATCGTGCGCCTCCGGGGTGGCCAGCGGAGCGGCTTCGCCCGTGACGCTGTGCGGCATCGACTTCTCTCCGGCCCATCCGAGGCGCCGACCCGTTGGCCCGCGCTGTACTCGCTGTGTGCTCACGCTAGGGGATCAGACGCCGGTCGCGCGCGCGGCGTTGCCTGGTCGCCACCTTTCCGTGCCGCGAGGGTGACTCGCCGGGGGGTGGGCGAGGTGAGCTGGGCGTCCACTCGTCAATCTCTTGGTTGCTGACTCACTCCCGAGGGCTATACATCCGGGGTATACATCGCGTGTATAGTCGCCGGCATGTCGATAAGTCACACGCTGCTGGGCCTTCTTGAGGCCGGTCCACGCCACGGCTATGACCTCAAGCGCACGTTCGACGTGCACTTCGGCCACGACCGCCCGCTCCACTACGGGCAGGTCTACGCCACGATGTCCCGCCTGTTGAAGAACGGCCTGGTCGAGGTCGACGGCGTCGAGCCGGGCGGCGGTCCGGAGCGCAAGCGCTACGCGATCACCCACGCCGGGGTTACCGACGTCGAGCGGTGGCTGTCCCGGCCGGAGAAGCCGGAGCCCTATCTCCAGAGCGTCCTCTACACCAAGGTGGTGCTGGCCCTCCTCACGGACCGCAGCGCGGACGACCTGCTCGACACCCAGCGCGCCGAGCATCTGCGCCTGATGCGGGAGCTGACCCGTCGCAAGATCGACGGCGATCTGGCCGACCAACTGGTCTGTGACCACGCGCTGTTCCATCTGGAGGCCGATCTGCGCTGGCTCGAGCTGACGGCGGCCAGGCTCGACCGTCTCGCGTCGGAGGTGCGCGCATGACCGCCGTCTCCGGGGCCGCCCTGTTGACCGCCGGCGACCTGCGCAAGAGCTACGGGCCGACCCGGGCCCTCGCCGGCGCGGACTTCAGCATCGCCGCCGGGGAGGTGGTGGCGGTCATGGGGCCGTCCGGCTCGGGCAAGTCCACGCTGCTGCACTGCCTGGCGGGCATCGTCCCGCCGGACGGAGGCCGGGTCACCTATCGCGGGCGGGACCTGTTCGCCCTCTCGGACGCCGAGCGCAGCGCGCTGCGGCGGGAGGAGTTCGGGTTCGTCTTCCAGTTCGGCCAGCTGGTCCCGGAGTTGACCTGCCTGGAGAACGTGGCGCTTCCCCTGCGGCTCGCGGGCTTGCCGCGCAGGAGGGCCGAGGCCAGGGCGGAGGAGCTGCTGGCCCGGCTGGAGGTCGAGGACCTCGCCGACCAGCGGCCGGGCCAGGTCTCGGGCGGCCAGGGCCAGCGGGTCGCCGTCGCCAGGGCCCTGGTCAACGACCCCAGGGTGGTCTTCGCCGACGAGCCGACGGGCGCGCTGGACTCGCTCAACGGCGAGCGCGTGATGGGCCTGTTGGTCGCCGCCGCCCGGGAGTCGGGCACGGCGGTGGTCCTGGTCACCCACGAGACGCGGGTCGCCGCCTACTCCGACCGCGAGGTCGTGGTCAGGGACGGCCGGGCGCGGGACCTGGCGGGCGCCGTATGAGCGGCACCGCGCGGGCCTGGGCGCGCGACCTGCGGCTCGGGTTCCGACTGGCGGTCTCCGGGGGCGCGGCCGCCTGGATGCGCACCGCGCTGTCCACGCTCGGGGTCGGCCTCGGCGTCGTCGTCCTGCTGCTGGCCGCCTCCGTGACGTCGGTGACCGAGGCCCGGAGCGACCGGGCCGACGCACGCTACGCGGCGCCCGCCGAGGTCGAGCCGGCGGACGACACCTTCCTGCTGTCCGAGATCCAGACCGAGTACCGGGGCGACTGGATCTCCGGCCGCCTGATCCAGCCCGACGCCGGCCGGGAGACGGTGGCCGAGCCGCCGCCCGGGCTCGACGCCTTCCCCGCGCCCGGCGAGATGGTCGTCTCCCCGGCGCTCGCCCGGCTGTTGGACTCGTCGGACGGCGCGCTCCTCGCCGACCGTCTGGACTACCGCCGCGCCGGGACCATCGGCGACGAGGGGCTGGTCGGCTCCCAGGACCTCGACTTCTATGTCGGCGCTGACGATCTCACGCTCGGGGACGACGTCTTCCGGGCCGAGGGCTTCGGCGGGATGCCCGCCTCGCAGGAGCGGCTGCCCCCGGCCCTGGTCCTGCTGGTGCTGGTGATCTGCGTGGTGCTGCTGATGCCGGTGCCCGTCTTCGTCACCACGGCGGTGCGCTTCGGCGGCGAGCGCCGCGACCGGAGGCTCGCGGCGCTGCGCCTCATCGGCGCCGACCGCGCGGCCACCCGCCGGATCGCGGTCGGCGAGTCCCTGGTGGGCGCCGGGCTGGGGATCGTCCTCGGCGGGCTGCTGTTCCTGCTGGTGCGTCAGCTCCTCGCCGGGATCTCCGTGCGGGGCACCAGCGCCTTCGCCGCGGACATCGTGCCCAGCCCGCCGCTGACCGTGCTGGCGCTGCTGGCCGTGCCCCTGCTGACCGTCGCGGTGACGCTGCTCGCCCTGCGCTCCGTCGCCGTCGAGCCGCTGGGCGTCGTGCGGAAGTCCCAGGACCGGCCGCGCCGGCTGGGGTGGCGGCTGGTGCCCGCGCTGCTGGGCGTGGCGCTGCTGGTGCCGCTGCTCGGCGACTTCTCGGGGGAGGGCGGGCTGACCTCCGCCCAGGCGGTCACGGCTGTGGTGCTGCTCCTGAGCGGCTCGACGGCGCTGCTGCCCTGGCTGGTCGAGCGCGCCACCGCCCGGCTCCGAGGGGGTCCGGTCGCCTGGCAGTTGGCGATCCGCAGGCTCCAGCTGAGCAACGGTCCGGCGGTCCGGGCCATCAGCGGGATCATGGTGGCCGTGGCGGGAGCCACCGCCCTCTCCATGCTCTTCGCCGGGGCGAGCGAGCAGCAGACCAGCAGGACCGGAGCGGATCTCGACCGCGCCCAGGCCGAGGCCTTCGTCCCGACCACGGACGCCGAGGACAGCGCCGCCCTCGTGGACGAGCTGCGCGGCACCCCGGGGGTCGAGCGGGTCCTCTCCTACGCGGACGTCCCGGCCGTCCCGCTCTCCGGGGACGCCGCCTCGGACGCCGCTTCCATCCCGCTGATCGTGAGCGACTGCCGGACGCTGGTCGAGCTGGCCGAGATCACCGACTGCGCCGAGGGCGGGGTCTACGCGGTGCCCGCTCCCGAGGAGTGGGGCGTGACGCTGCCCGAGCCGGGGACGGTGCTCGACCTGGGCCCGGCCCCGCAGGGCGAGGAGGCGGCGCGGCCCGTTCCCTGGACGGTGCCCGCGTCCCTCACGGAGGCCGACCCCCGTCCCAACCCGGCCGGGTGGCCCGTCCACGGCCTGCTGACCACGCCGGCCGCCCTGGGCGGCGAGCCGCCCCCGCACGGGGACACCCGGATGATCCTCTCCGCCGACCTCACCGACCCGGACACCCTGGAGCTGGTGCGGAACGCGGTCTGGGACCTCGCCCCAGGCGGCGGGGCCGTCAGGGAGCTGACGTCCACCCAGGTCTCCGACCAGTTCGCCAACATCCAGACCGGGCTGACGATCGGGGCCATGGGGGTGCTGGCGCTGATCGCCGGCAGCATGTTGGTGACCACCCTGGAACAGCTGCGCGAGCGCCGCCAGTTGCTCTCCACCCTGGTCGCCCTCGGCACCCGGCGCACCACGCTCGGGGCCTCGGTGCTGTGGCAGACGGCCGTGCCCGTCGTGCTCGGCCTCGGCCTGGCCTCGGCGGTGGGCGTGCTGCTCGGGGCGATGCTGATATCGGCGGTGAGCCTCCCGCTCGGCGGCTGGCTGGCGTTCCTGCCGATGGCCGGTGCGGGCGCCGGGGTGATAGCCCTGGTCACCCTGGCCAGCCTCCCGTTCCTGTGGCGCCTGATGCGGCCCGACGGACTGCGCACCGAGTGAGCGCGCTGCTCCGGGCCGGGCGCCGGACCGGGGGCCGGGGCCCGGCGTTCCGCCCTCCGGGCCCGGCTCGACCGGCCGGTCACCGCGCCGGGACCGCCGGGTAGATTCGTCCCCATGACTGGTACGAACGAATACCGCGTCGAGCACGACTCGATGGGCGAGGTGCGGGTTCCGGCCGACGCCAGGTGGCGGGCCCAGACCCAGCGCGCTGTGGAGAACTTCCCGATCTCCGGCCAGCGCCTGGAGCGCGCCCACATCGCCGCGTTGGCCCGCGTCAAGGCGGCGGCCGCCAAGGTCAACGCCGAGCTGGGCGTGGTGGAGAAGGACATGGCCGAGGCCATCGCCGCCGCGGCCGACGAGGTCGCCGACGGCCGCTGGGACGAGCACTTCCCGATCGACGTCTTCCAGACCGGTTCGGGTACCTCGTCCAACATGAACACCAACGAGGTGCTCGCCACCCTGGCCAGCGAGCGCCTCGGCCGGCCGGTCCACCCCAACGACCACGTCAACGCCAGCCAGTCCTCCAACGACGTCTTCCCCTCCTCCATCCACATCGCCGCCACCGGCGCCGTGATCGAGGTGCTGATCCCCGCGCTCACCCACCTCGCCGAGTCCCTGGAGCGCAAGGGGCGGGAGTTCGCGACGGTGGTGAAGTCCGGCCGCACCCACCTGATGGACGCCACCCCCGTCACCCTGGGCCAGGAGTTCGACGGCTACGCGGCCCAGATCCGCTACGGCGTGGAGCGCCTCAACGCCTCCCTGCCCCGCCTGGCCGAGCTGCCCCTCGGCGGCACCGCCGTCGGCACCGGCATCAACACCCCGCCCGGCTTCTCCGCCGCCGTGATCGCCGAGGTGGCCCGCGCCACCGGCCTGCCGTTGACCGAGGCCAGGGACCACTTCGAGGCCCAGGGCGCCCGGGACGGCCTGGTGGAGACCTCGGGTCAGCTGCGCACCGTCGCGGTCTCGCTGACCAAGATCTGCAACGACCTGCGCTGGATGTCCTCAGGACCGCGCACCGGCCTCGCCGAGATCGCCCTCCCCGACCTCCAGCCCGGCTCCTCGATCATGCCGGGCAAGGTCAACCCGGTGATCCCCGAGGCCGTGCTGATGGTCGCCGCCCAGGTGATCGGCAACGACGTCACGGTCACCACGGCCGGGGCCGCCGGCAACTTCGAGCTGAACGTGATGCTCCCGGTGATCGCCAAGAACCTGCTGGAGTCGATCCGGCTGCTGGCCAACGCCTCCCGGCTGCTGGCCGACCGCACCGTCGACGGCATCACCGCCAACGTCGAACGCGCCCTGGAGTACGCCGAGTCCTCGCCCTCCGTGGTCACCCCCCTCAACCGGTACATCGGGTACGAGGAGGCCGCCAAGATCGCCAAGCGCGCGCTCGCCGAGCGGAAGACCATCCGGGAGACCGTCATCGACGGCGGATATGTCGAGCGTGGTGAACTGACGTTGGAGCAGCTTGACGAGGCGCTGGACGTGCTGCGCATGACCCGCCCCTGAGGCGATGTCAGCCGGATGCCCCCGCCCTGCGGCGCGACCCGAATACCATGTGTGAATGGAGACGGGAAACGAGGGAACGGGCGGGGAGCATCCCTGGCGTCCGGGCGACCACATTCTGTGGCGATACAGGGCCAATGGGGCCCGACATTTCCATATCTGTAGGCCCGTTACGGTCGTCAGGGACACTCCCGATCTGCTGGCCGTTTGGCTGGCCCCCGGCACCGAGTGCGTCCGCCCCGTCCTGGCGGACGGCACCCCTCCGCATCTCGAACCCCTGGCCACCCGCTACACCAAGCCGCGCGCCACGGCCCGTTGCCGCTGGCTCGGCAACGGGCTGCTGAAGCTCGCCCGCCCCGGAGAGCCATGGTCGATCTGGCTTTTCTGGGATCGGGACTGGCGCTTCAGGAACTGGTACGTCAATCTTGAAGAGCCCCGAACCCGATGGTCCGGCGGGGTGGATTCCGAGGATCACTTTCTCGATATCGTGGTCTACGCTGACCGCAGCTGGGAGTGGCGGGACGAGGACGAATTCGCCCAGGCAGAAATGGCGGGGCTGTTGGACGCCGGCCAGGTGGCGCGGGTCCGCGCCGCAGGTCAGGAGGCGCTACGCCGCATCAGCTCCTGGAGTCTGCCCTTCTCCGAGAACTGGCCGTCATGGCGGCCCGATCCCCGCTGGCGTCGCCCACGACTGCCCACGGACTGGGGCCGCCCCATGCCCTCCGCCACCGCCCCCAGCCAGCCCGACCGGCTGCCTGATCGACTGCCCGATCACCCGAGAGCCTCTTGATAGGTCCCGGGTCGTCAAACGTAGGATCAACCCTCATCGGCCACACAACCCAACGCCCCCACCCCGCACGCTAGTTCCCGCCTGGATGGACAGCCCCTCGTGACGGACCCGACCCCTCCGCAGCCCCTGGCTCGCACGGCGGACGCACCGCGCGCCGAGAGCCCAGCGCTGCCGCACGCCCGATCCGAGCCGGACACCACGGAAGCTCCCCTCGTCCGTCCCGCGACCGACGAGATCCCCACCGGTGGGATGCGGGAGCTGGAGCGGCTGCGGTTCGTGGGCTCGGCCACCCGGCGCATCGCGCGCGGGATGGATCTGGACGAGATCGTGCTGGGCCTGTGCCGGGCCTCGGTGCCCACGTTCTCCGACGCCATCCTGGTCTATCTGCGACACCCGTTGCCCGTCGGCGACGAGCAGCCGGTCAACCCGTGGGTGCTCAAGCTGCGGCGCACCGACCGCATTCCGGAGGCCCTGACCCTGGAGTCCCTCGGCGACCCGCTCCCCGACGAGCCCGGCGGCGAGCTGCCCCTGCTGTCCGGGGCGACGCCGCTGGTCGAGGTGCGGGGGAACGGCCCGTTGGCCGAGGTGCTGCGCGGGGTGCGGCCGGTCTTCATCGAGAGCCAGGTGCCGAAGGCCGCGATGCGGGAGCTGACCGGCGCCGCCGTGTTGCCCGAGGGGCGCCGCGCGATCCTCACCCCGCTGCGCGGCCGGCGCCGGGTGATCGGCGCGGCGATCTTCCTGCGCCGCCCCGACCGCGAGGTCTTCGCGGCGGAGGACCTCCAGGTGGCGCAGCAGCTGGCGACCCACTCCGCGCTGGGCGTCGACAAGGCCGTGCTCTACGGCCGGGAGGCGTCGATCGCGGACGAGTTGCAGCGCACCATGCTGCCCGACGACCTGCCGCAGCCGACCGGCGTGCGGCTGGCCAGCCGTTATCTGCCGGCGGCCCAGTCCGCGCGGGTGGGTGGCGACTGGTACGACGCGATCCCGCTGCCCGGCAGCCGGGTGGCGCTGGTGGTCGGCGACGTGATGGGGCACTCGACGACCTCGGCGGCGATCATGGGTCAGCTGCGGACCACCGTGCAGACCCTGGCCGGCCTGGACCTCTCGCCGCTGGACGTGCTCCACCACCTCGACGAACAGGCGCAGCGGCTGGGTCAGGACCGGATGGCGACCTGCCTCTACGCGGTCTACGACCCGGTGGCGCACCGGATCACGGCGGCCAACGCGGGCCATCCGCCGCCCGTCCTGCTCCATGTCGACGGCTCGACGGAGCTGGTGAACCTGCCGCCCAACGCCCCGATCGGGGTGGGCGGGGTCGACTTCGAGATGGTGGAGGTGGACGCCCCGGCCGGCGCGACGCTGCTGCTGTACACGGACGGCCTGGTGGAGTCCCGCACCCGGGACGTGTGGACCGGCGTGGAGCATCTGCGGGAGAAGCTGGCCAGCATCTCCCAGCTGACCCGGCCGGACGCCGCCGCCCCGCTGGAGCCGCTGTGCGACGAGGTGTTGGACATCGTCGGCCCCGGCGACCGGGACGACGACATCGCCCTGCTGGCGGCGCGGTTCGAGGGCATCGCGCCGGACGACGTGGCGTTCCGTTGGCTGGACCCACGGGCCGAGTCGGTGCGCGAGGCGCGGCGGATGGTGCGGGAGAACCTGGCCCGCTGGGAGCTGGACGAGCTGGTCGACTCGGTGGAGCTGCTGGTCAGCGAGGTGGTGACCAACGCGGTCCGCTATGCCGAACGGCCGGTGACGCTGCGGCTGCTGCGCACCGACGTGCTGCGCTGCGAGGTCGGGGACGACGTTCCCCAACTGCCCAGGCTGCGCCAGGCCGGGCCGGCCGACGAGGGCGGGCGCGGCCTCTATCTGGTGCAGCGCCTGGCGCAGGACTGGGGCGCGACCCGGCTGAGCACGGGCAAGCTCGTCTGGTTCGAGGTGGCGCCGCCCGAGACGGCCGGCTGCCGGCCGCTGCCCGACGGCCCCCGACGGATGGCCGACGGCGGGTTGCCGGCCGGCTGCCGGCCGAAGTCGCCCCGGCGCCCGGCCCGTTGCCGGAACGAGGCGGCCCGCCGGCCTCGGTGGCCGAGGGGCCGCCCCGCGCCGTCCGTTCTCAGACGGCCGGCTGCCCGTGCAGCGCCGCCTCCGCGTCCAGGACGCCGGCCACGCCGTTGAGCACGGACGCCACCCGGACCGCCTCCTGGACGACCTCCCGCCGGGTCCCCGCCTTCCGCAGGGTCTGCTCGTGGGCGGTGACGCACCGGCCGCAGCCGCCGAGGGCCGAGACCGCCAGCGACCACAGCTCGAAGTCCGTCCGTTCCACGCCGGGGTCGCGCAGCGCGTTCATCCGCAGTCCGGCCGGGAGCGCGTCGTACTCCGGGTCGCCGAGCAGATGGCGGGTGCGGTAGAAGACGTTGGTCATCGCCATCAGCGCCGCCGCCGTCCGCGCCGCCCGGTAGGCGTCCTCGGACAGGTGCTTGCGCGCCTCGGGCTCGACCTCCCGCAGCAGCGGGGCCGAGCGGGTGGCCTCGGCGCACGCCAACAGCGTTCCCCAGAGCTGCTGTTCGGTCAGCTCGCCGTGGCTGGTGAGGGAGCCGAGGCCCAGGCTCAGATCCTTGGCGTGCGGCGGGATGGCCGCCCTGAGCGCGTCGAGGGCCACCGGCTCACACCCCGGCCAGCAGCTGCTCGGCGTCCAGCGTGGGCTGGCCCTTGCTCCAGTTGCACGGGCACAGCTCGTCGGTCTGGAGCGCGTCGAGGACCCGCAGCACCTCCTGCGGGTTCCGGCCCACCGAGCCGGCGGTGACCATCACGAACTGGATCTCGTTGTCCGGGTCCACCAGGAACACGGCCCGCTGCGCGAAGCCGTCCTCGCCGCGCACCCCGCACGCCCGCATCAGCTCGTGCTTGGGGTCGGAGAGCATCGGGAACGGCAGCTCGCGCAGGTCCTCGTGGCTGCGGCGCCAGGCGTGGTGCACGAACTCGGAGTCCCCGGAGACCCCGAGCACCTGGGCGTCCCGCTCGGCGAACTCGCCGTTCAGCCGGCCGAAGGCGGCGATCTCGGTGGGGCAGACGAAGGTGAAGTCCTTCGGCCAGAAGAACACCACGGACCAGCTGCCCTCGCGGTCCTTGTTGGTGAAGGTCGAAAACCGCAGCTCCTCGGACGGGCCGACGACGCCGGTCAGTTCGTAGGTGGGGAACTTGTCACCGATGGTTAGCAAGGTGGCTGCTCCTGATCGTTGAGGGAGTCGAGGGAGTCGAGGGAGTTGAGGGGGAGAGGGGATGGGGGAGCGAGCCAACGGTGACATACCCGGTGCTTCTCCTCCCGCCAGGCCATCGCGGAAATAACCACTTCGAGTGGTTTTCCCGGGAGTTGGGGGCGTTCGGGCGGCGCGCGGCTGACGCCGGGGCGCCCCGTGGGCGGCGAACGGGCGCCGGCTGGCGCGATCCCGGCCGGACCCTGGTCGCGATGTATCGCGACTCGGTAGGCTGGTGGGGTGAACACCGAGAAGCCGCCCTCCGTGTCCCTGGAGAAGCCCGACCACCCCGCGACGCCGGCCCCGGCCGTCGGGGGCGGCTCGCCCGAGCCGCTCGTCCCCGCCCGGGACCCGGGGGCCGTCCGCGCCTCGGACGCCGACCGGGACCGGATAGCCGACATCCTGCGGGAGGCCCTGGCCGAGGGGCGGCTGGAGCCGGACGAGCACGCCGAGCGCCTGGACGCCCTCTACCGTTCCAAGACCGTCGGCGAGTTGGAGCCGTTGATCGGCGACCTGCCGGCGGGGCAGGGCACCCCGGCCCCCGGCTCCACGGTGGCGCCGGCGCCCGCCCCCGGAGTCTCCGTCGGCGGCCACCGCCACGGCGGGCTGCGGGTGGCCGGTGCGAAGAACGTGGTGGCCGTCTTCAGCGGGGCCACCCGGACGGGCACCTGGCGGGTCGGGGCCAAGGTCAACGCGGTGGCGGTCTTCGGCGGTGTCGAGCTGGACTTCACCGAGGCGCTCTTCGAGCAGCAGCATGTGACGATCAACGCCACGGCCATCTGCGGCGGCGTGGAGATCCGGGTGCCGGAGAACGTGACGCTGCGCAGCGGCGGCTCCGGGATCATGGGCGGCTTCGAGGTGCGCGAGATGGAGGCGTCCGACCCCCGCGCCCCGGTGATCACGGTGCAGGGCGTGGCGATCATGGGCGGCGTGGAGGCGAAGGCGGTGGAGGGCAAGCGGCTGCGTGACCTCAGCGCCGAGTGAGGCGCGGCGAACGGCTGGCCGGGTGGGGCCCGATGGCGGCCCAACTCGCCAGGCTGCGCGGTCGCGTTGTGCATAAGCGTGCGCACAGCGGGTAGGGCTCGGGGGACCGTCACTCGTATGGCCGAGCATGGTGGGAATGAACCGTGGGGCTCCCACGACGGGTGAGGGTCCAGCCAGGAGCGACCCCCCGTAGCCGTCGTCAGGAGTTGACCGTGCTGCAACCGTCACCGCCACACGAGTCCCCGTGGTCCCCAGCCGGCCCGGCCCAGCCCAGTCACAGAGACCTGGCGGGCCCGTGGCATTCGGAGGCCGCCTGCCGACGCGATGAGGCGGGGCTCTTCTTCGCCCCGTCGCAGGAGCCGACCGCCGCTCGGCTCTCGCGCGAACAGGCCGCCAAGTCGGTGTGCGCCCGCTGTCCCGTGCTCATCGAGTGCCGGGAGCACGCCCTGCTCCAGCCCGAGCCCTACGGCGTCTGGGGCGGCCTGACCGCCGCCGAGCGCCGTGTGGTGCTGAGCCGTCGCCGCCGCCGGGAGGCCACCTCGGGCGGACGGCAGGCGGACATCACCCGCATCGCCTGAACCCCACCCACCCCCACGGCGTCGAGCGGCCCCCACCCCGAGCGGCGCGGCGAAACCCCCACACCCATCTCGGTCGACTCCCGGTCAACGGGGCGGCGGCACCACACCGGCCTTGCCGCCGCCCCCACCGAGAGCAGCGCGCGGAGCGGGCCACGCACCTCCGGGGACGAGCCGGCGCGAGAACGCGCACCCCGCGCGCACCCCGCGCGCACCCCGCGCTCCCCGGTGTAACTCTCCGCCCCCCGGCGCACATCGCCGGCGCGTCCGTGAGCGCCCGAGCCCGAGCGCGCTGCCACACCACCCCGCCCCGCGACCCGTCGCCATGCCACCCCGCCTCCCGACACCCCGGGCTCGCGCCGCGTTCCGCACGCGAAGGTCAGCCGCCGGCCGGGCTGTCGAAGTCGACCGCGCTGTAGGCGCGCAGCTTGGACAGCCGGTGGGTGGAGTCGATCTGCCGGATGGTCCCCGAGCGGGAGCGCACCACCAGCGACTGGGTGGTGGCGGTCTCGGCGCGGTAGCGCACCCCGCGCAGGAGTTCCCCGTCCGTGACGCCGGTGGCGACGAAGAACGCGTTCTCGCCGTGCACCAGGTCGTCGGTGTGCAGCACCCGGTCCAGGTCGTGCCCCGCGTCCAGCGCCGCCCGCCGTTCGTCCTCGTCCCTGGGCCAGAGCTTGCCCTGGATGGTGCCGCCCAGGCACTTGATGGCGCAGGCCGCGATGATGCCCTCCGGGGTGCCGCCGACGCCCAGCAGCAGGTCGACCCCGGTGCCCTCGCGGACGCTCATGATGGCGCCGGCCACGTCCCCGTCCTGGATGAACTTGATCCGCGCCCCGCTCTCCCGCACCCGGCGCACCAGGTCGCCGTGGCGCGGCCGGTCCAGGATCACCACGGTCACGTCGGCCGGCGAGCCGCCCTTGGCCTTGGCGACCCGGCGCACGTTCACCTCGGGGGGCGCGTCGATGTCCACGAACTCCGCCGCCTCGGGCCCGGTGGCCAGCTTGTTCATGTAGAACACCGCGCTGGGGTCGAACATCGCGCCGCGCTCGGCCACCGCCAGCACGGAGACCGCGTTGCCCATGCCCTTGGCCGTGAGGGTGGTGCCGTCCACCGGGTCGACCGCGACATCGCACTCGGGGCCGGTGCCGTCGCCGACCCGTTCCCCGTTGTAGAGCATCGGCGCGTGGTCCTTCTCACCCTCGCCGATGACCACCACACCGTTCATCGAGACGGTGGAGATCAGGGTGCGCATGGCCCGCACGGCGGCGCCGTCCGCGCCGTTCTTGTCGCCCCGGCCGACCCAGCGGCCCGAGGCCATGGCGCCGGCCTCGGTGACCCGGACCAGCTCCAGGGCCAGGTTGCGGTCGGGGGCCTGCGGGGCGACGTCGAGCGGGGGCGGGAGGTGGTGATCGGTCATCGGAACGCGCCTTTCCGGGCGCGCGGGACGCGCCCGTGCCGGAGTGAGGGTGCTCCGACTCTAGCCCGAACGGGATCAGATGAGCAGAGGGCCCATCTGATGAGCGACCGAGGGGGCGGCTGTGATCGCCCGGCCCCGGTGGGGGACGATGGCGGGGTGGCGAAGGACGTGGCGAGAACACCGGCGGCGGAGGGCGCGAGCGACATGGCGAACGACGGCGTGACGGAGACGGCGAGGACCCCGGCGGAGCCCGAGGCCGGGACGCCCGAGGCCGCGTCCGAGGCCGCGCAGCCCGAGGCGGCGACGGCCGAGGCCGGGACACCCGAGGCCGGTGAACGGGACGACGACGCCAGGGCGCGGCGGCTGAAGCGGCTGCGCCTCCAGAGCCTGCGGAACATGGTGCTCTCCACGGCCCTGATCTGCCTGGCCACCTTCGCCGTCTTCTTCCTGACGCCCAACGGCGAGACCGACGATCCGGTCCGCACCGTCGAGTACGACGTTGCCTCGGCCACGGCGGCGCGGGCCGCGCCCTACCCGCTGGTGGTGCCCGTCGGCCTGCCCGAGGACTGGCGCGCCACCTCCGTGCGGTACGAGCCGCAGGGGCAGCACGGCGCGACCTGGCGGCTGGGCTTCCTCGACCCGCGCGAGGACTACGTCGCGCTGGCCCAGGCGGACGGGGAGCCGGAGGCGTTCGTGCCCTCCGTCACCCAGGAGGCCGAGGACACCGGCGCGACCGAGCGGATCGCGGGCCGGGACTGGGCGCGCTGGGAGGGCCCGAAGTACGACGCCCTGGTGCTGACCGAGCCCGGGGTGACCACGGTGGTGATGGGGACCGCGCCGCTGGAACAACTGGTCAGGCTGGCCGAGTCCCTGGAGGTCAGGGAGACGGCGCAGCCCCACCAGTGAGCGCCGGGCGGGCAGGCGGGCGAACGCGGACCGCGCCGCGCCTCAGAGCACCGTGACCGCGTCCTCGGCGGGCAGCCGGGGCGCGCGGGGGCGGTAGGCGTTCTCGCCGGGGTGGCCGATGTTGACCAGCACCATCGAACGCTGCCTGCCGTCGCCGAAGAACTCCTTGTCCACGGCGGTCGCGTCGAAGCCGGACATCGGGCCCGCCGCGAGGCCGGCGCCGCGCACGCCCAGCACGAAGTAGCCGATCTGGAGCGCCGCGTTGACCAGGCCCTGCCGCTCCCGCACCTCCTCGTCCGCGAAGACCGTGTCCTTCAGCGTGGGAACGGCGGGCATCAGCGTGGGCAGCTTCTCGTGGAAGTCCAGGTCGTAGGAGAGGATCACGGTCAGCGGCGCGCCCGAGATGGTGACCCGGTTGCTCTTCGAGACCAGCGGCAGCAGCCGCTCCCTCGCCTCCCGGCTGCGCAGCTCGGTGATCCGCAGTGGACTGATGTTGAACGCCGTCGGTGCCATCTTGACCAGGTCGTAGACGGCGGTGACCGTCTCGTCCGACACCGGCTCGTCGGTGAAGACCCGGGCGGTGCGGGCCTCCCGGAAGAGCAGGTCGAGGGCGGCGGAGTCGAGCGCGAAGGACATCGGGAGGCGGCCTTTCCGGGTGGGGGTGTGGGAAGGGGGAGTCGCGGGGCGACGCTGACCCGGCGGGGCGCCGCCTGACGGGCCCCTGGCTCCTCCCAGGGGCCAACCAGTCGGCCGGGGAGCGCATTCCGAACGCCGGGCGTGGCCTGCGCCACGGCGCCGCGGCCCGGCGGTGCCCGGGCGGAGTCCGGCGGCGCGCTCAGCCCGTGCCCCGCCCCGTCTCGCCCTGGGGGCCTTCGCCGGCGCCCGGCACGACCAGCCCCGTCTCGTAGGCGAGCACCACGGCCTGGGCGCGGTTGCGCAGCTCCAACTTCCGCAGCAGCCGGCTGACATGGGTCTTCACGGTCTCCTCGCCGACCACCAGGCGGCGCGCGATCTCCGGGTTGGACAGGCCGGCGGCGACCAGCCGCAGCACCTCGACCTCCCGGGGGGTGAGCCGGGCCAGCGGGCCGGCGTTCCCGGTGGCGGGCGGTCGGAGCCGCGCGAACCGGCCGATCAGCCGCCGGGTCACCCCGGGCGCCAGCAGGGCGTCCCCGGCGGCGACCACCCGCACCGCGTCGAACAGCCGCTCGGCGGTCGTGTCCTTGAGCAGAAACCCACTCGCGCCGGCGTTCAAGGCGTCATACACATGCTCGTCCAGGTCAAAGGTGGTCAACATCAGAACGCGCGGTGCCTCAGCGGCGCCGACGCCCGTGCCGTCCGCAGCACCGTCCGAGGTGCCCTCCGCCGTCAGCAGCCGGGTCGCCTCGATGCCGTCCATGACCGGCATCCGCACGTCCATCAGCACCACGTCCGGCCGCAGCCGGCGGCAGCACCGCACGGCCGCAGCCCCGTCCGGCGCGGTGTCGAGGACCGCCAGGTCGGGCTGGGAGTCCAGCAGCGCGGCCAGGCCGACCCGCACCACCTCCTGGTCGTCGGCGACCACCAGCCGGATGGCGCCGCTCACCGCTCGGCCGCCAGCGGCAGGCTGGCCTCCACCAGGAAGCCGCCGCGCGCGGAAGGCCCCGAGCGGACCGTGCCGCCGGCCGCCGCCGCCCGTTCCCGCATCCCCGAAAGCCCGAATCCGGCCTGTCCAGCGGCCTGTTCGGTGGCCCGTTCCCCGGCACCCGGGCCGCCCGTTCCCAGGCCGCTGTCGCGCACCCGCAGCCACAGCGCCTCGGGGCGGTAGCGCACCTCCACATCGACGGCGGCCCCCCGCGCGTGGCGGCGCACATTGGTCAACGCCTCCTGCACGATGCGGTAGGCCGCCAGCTCGATCCCCGGCGCCAGCGCCGTGATCCGGCCACTCACCAGCAGCCTGACCCGCGCCCCCGACGACCGCCGCGTCTCGTCGACCAGCGCCAGCAGCTGCGCCAAACCGGGCTGCGGCCGCCGGTCGGTCGCCGGGTCCCGTTCCTCCGCGTCCTCGCGGAGCACGCCCAGCAGCCGCCGCATCTCGCTGAGCGCGGTGCGGGCCGTGTCGCCGATGGCCAGAAACCGCCCCGCCGCCTCCTCGGGCAGCCCCGGGGTGGTCAGCCGGGCGGTCTCGGCCTGGATGGAGATCAGCGAGATGTGGTGCGCGACGACATCGTGCAACTCCCGTGCGATGCGCACCCGTTCGTCCCGCGCCAGCAGCTCACGCAGCCGCCGCTCACTCGCCCGCCGGTCGGCGTCCCGCACGAGGGCGGCCGCCCGCGCCCGCCGCGCCCGCCGGGCGACCGCCAGTGCACCGGCCGCCAGCGTCGCCAGCAGCCCCGAGACGGCGGGGGCGCCGTACAGCGCCACCGTCAGCAGGGTGCCCGAGGCGACGCCGGCCAGCGCGCCGGCCGGGCGGCGCGCGCCGAGCGCCAGCGGGGCGGTCGCGCCCAGCCCCACCAGCAGCGCCGGGGCCAGCCCGGTGCCCCGGCCCGACTCCGCGCGCAGCACGGCCTCGACCAGGGCGCCGACCGCGCAGAGCGCCCCCGCGAGGACCGGCCACGCGTGCTCCCGCAGCTTCATGACCGCCATTCTCGCCGCTCGCGCCCGCCCCGCCGTCCCTCGCGTGGGGGACAACGGAACCGCTCCACGCGGGGACGCCCCCGGCCCCCTCGCCTTCCTAGGCTCCCAGCCATGACGGAAGCGACGATCGAGGTGCGCGGCCTGCGCAAGCGTTATGGCCCCTTGGCGGCAGTGGACGACCTGTCCTTCACCGTCCGGCCCGGCCGGGTCACCGGCTTCGTCGGGCCCAACGGCGCCGGCAAGTCGACCACGATGCGGGTGATCATGGGGCTCGACCGGCCGGACGCGGGCCAGGCGTTGGTCAGCGGCCGCCCCTACGCCCAACTCCCCGTGCCGCTCTGCGAGATCGGCGCCCTGCTCGACCCCGCCGCCTGTCACCCCGGCCGTTCCGCGACCGACCACCTCAGGTGGCTGGCGCACACGGCGGGGCTGCCCGAGCGCCGGATCGCCGAGGTACTGACGGCCGTCGGCCTCACCGACGTCGCCCGGCGGCCAACCGGCGGCTATTCGCTGGGGATGCGGCAGCGCCTGGGCATAGCCGTGGCGCTGCTCGGCGACCCGCCCGTGCTGATCTTCGACGAGCCGGTCAACGGGCTCGACCCGCAGGGCATCCGCTGGATGCGCGGGCTGCTGAACTCCCTGGCCGCCGAGGGGCGCGCGGTCCTCGTCTCCAGCCATCTGATGCGCGAACTGGAGGGCGTCGCCGACCACCTCGTGGTCCTCAGCCGGGGCCGCGCCATCGCCGACACCACCGTGGCCGAGCTGATCGAGAGCGTGGCCCGTGGGCGGGTGGAGCTGCGCACCGAACGGCGCGAGGAGGCCCTGGCCGCGCTGACCGCGCTGGGCGCCACCGTCGCCGTGACCGGGGACGACTCCCTCACCGTCGCCGGGCTGCCCGCCGAGCGGGTGGCGCGGGCGCTGGCCGAACGCTCCGTGCCGCACCGCGAACTCGGCCCGCACCGGCCCTCGTTGGAGGAGGCGTATATGGAGATCAGCCGCGAGGCGGTGGAGTTCGAGCCGGCAGACCTCCCGTTCCCCGGCGAGGTGGCCCCGTGAACGAGCCCGCACCCCGCCCCGGGAACGAGCCAGTGCCCTACCGCTCCGCATACCGGGACGCCGCCGGCGGCGGCTTCCGGCGGCTGCTGCGCGCCGAGTGGACCAAGCTCAGGTCGGTCCCGCGCTGGGGCGCCGCGCTGCTCGCCGTCGTCCTGCTGACCCTGGCCACCGCCCTGGTCAGCCAGGCCGGGAGCAGCGAACAGGTGCGGGGGCGCGAGCAGGGCGCCGGCGCGGCGCCGCCCCAGCGGTACGGCGCGCTGGTCGAGGACGCCGGCGCCTTCGACCACGGCACGCTCGCCGGCGACGGATCGATCACCGCGCGGGTCACCGCGCAGGCCGACAGCCACCCCTGGGCCAAGGCCGGGCTGATGGTCAGGGAACACACCCGGCACGGCGCGGACTACGCGGCGGTGCTGCTCACCCCGGAGCACGGCGTGCGCTTCCACACCGACTATGCCGACGCCACCGAGACCGCCGGCGGCGCCGGGTCCACGCCCCGCTGGCTGCGGCTGACCCGGGAGGGCGGCACGGTCACCGGCTACGCGTCGCCCGACGGGGCGGACTGGCGCAGGGTCGGCTCGGCCGAACTGCCCGGCCTGCCCGAGGAGATCGCGATCGGCGTCTTCGTCGCCTCGCCCGGCCTGGTGGAGGTCGAACGGAGCTTCGGCGGCGAGGGCATCTCGGAGTCCGCGACCGTCGGCGAGGCGACCTTCGCCGAGGTCGACGTGGCGCCACCGGCCGCCGGCGCGCCCGCCGGCACGGTCACCCTCACCGGCCAGGGCGACATCGGCCCGCTGCGCTACGGCGACGACACCGTGCAACGGGCCCTGTCCCCGGCGTTGGTCGGCCTCACCGTCGTCGTGGGGCTGGCCGTGGTCACGCTCACCTCCGAACTCCGCACCGGGATGGTCCGCACCACCTTCGCCGCCAGCCCCCGGCGGACCCGCGTCCTGCTGGCGAAGAGCCTGGTGCTCGGCGGCGCGGTGCTCGTCGCTGGCGCGCTCGCCGCGCTGGGTTCCGTGCTGCTGGCCGATCCCGCGCCGCTGACCGACGGCCCGGTGCTGCGGGCGGTGCTGGGAACGGCGGCGCTGCTGGCGGTGGTCGCCGTCCTGAGCCTCGCGGTGGCCACGCTGCTGCGGCACGGGGCCGTCGCGGTCGCCGTGGTGCTGCTGCTGATCCTGGTGCCCGAGATCGTCGCCCCCGGGCTGCCGCTCTCGGCGGCGCTCTGGCTCGAACGCCTCACGCCGGCCGCCGGGTTGGCGATCCAGCAGACCGTGACCCGTTACGACACGGCGATCTCGCCATGGGGCGGCTTCGCGGTGCTCTGCGGCTACGCGGCGCTGGCCTGGGCGCTGGCCGCGTGGCGGCTGCGGCGGAGGAACGCGTGAAGGCGCCGGCGCTCGGCCTGTTGCGCGGCGAGTGGACCAAGCTCCGCACGCTGCCCGCCACGCCCTGGCTGCTGCTGGCGCTGGCGTTGGTCCCGCCGGCACTGGGCGCCGCGCTGGTGCTGCCGCTGGAGGCGGGGGAGTGCGCCGGACCCGAGGGGTGCGGCGAGGACCTCGTCCGGCAGGGCCTGGCCGGGGTGCGCCTCGGGCAGTTCGCGGCCGCCCTGCTCGGCGTGCTGGCGCTGGGCGCCGAGCACACCGGCGGCACCCTGCGGCTGACCTTCGTCGCGACCCCGCGCCGCCACCGGGTGCTGCTGGCCAAGGGGGTCGTGGTGGCCGGGGTGGTGACGGCGGCGGGCGCCGTGGGCGTGCTGGCCTCGGTGCTGGTGGCCCGACTCCTGCTGCCGCGCGGCGGGTTCACCGAGGCGGCCGGCCATCCGGCGCTCTCCCTCGCGGACGGGGCGACGCTGCGCGCCGCCGTCGGCAGCGTCCTCTATCTCGTGCTGGTCGCCGCCTTGGGGCTGGGCGCGGCCGCCGTGTTCCGGGAGCCGGCCGCCGCGATCGGCGCGGTGCTGGCGCTGCTGCTCCTCGCGCCCGTCCTCGTCGACCTGGTGGCCGACCCGCTCTGGCGCGAACGGCTGGCCCGGCTCGCCCCGATGACGGCGGGGCTGGCCGTGCAGGCCACCACGGACCTGGACCGGCTGCCGATCCAACCCTGGCCGGGGCTCGGGGTGTTGGCCGGCCACGCGGCGGCCTGGCTGGCGGCGGGCGCGGCCGCGCTCCACCGCCGCTCGCCCTGAGGCGGACGCTCGCCCTGAGGCGCCCGGGCGCTCCTGGGGCGGCCGCGCGCGAGGGCGTTCGGCGCGCGGCCCGCGCCCCGCCTCAGCCGTCCGAGCCCGGAGAGGCGTCGTCGTCGGCCGCGTCATCCTCCTCGGCCTCCCGCTCCAGGGCCGCGTCCAGCCGGGCCCGCGCGCCCTCCAGCCAGTGCCCGCAGATCCGCGCCAGCTCCTCCCCGCGCTCCCACAGCGCCAGGGACTCCTCCAACGTCACCCCGCCGGCCTCCAGCCGCCGGACCACATCGACCAACTCGTCCCGCGCCTGCTCGTAGCCGAGCGTCGTGCCCGTCGCGTCCGGTTCCGTCATGGCCGTCACCCTATGCCCGTCCCGGCGGCCGTCGAACCGGCCGACCCCTCCCGCACCGTGACCTCGAACGCGCCCCCCGCGACCCGCGCCCGCAGCTCCTCGCCCGGCGCCACCTCTTCCGGCGCCCGCACGGCGGCCCCGTCCGCGCGCTGGAGCACCGCATAGCCCCGGCGCAGCGTCGCGGCCGGCGAGAGCGCCACCACCCGCGCCCTGGTGTGCTCCAGATCGGCGCGCGCCGCGTCCAGCCGATGCCCCAGCGTGCGCCGGGAGCGCTCGACCAGCGCCGCCAGCTCTGCCGCGCGCTCCGTCACCATCCGGTGCGGCTCCGCCAGCACCGGCCGCGACCTGACGCCGGCCAGCCCGCTCTCCTCCCGGGCGACCCGCGCCTCGACCGTCCGCCGCGCCCGGTCCCGCAACTCCCTGATCCGCGACGCCTCCTCGCCCACGTCCGGCACGACGCGCTTGGCCGCGTCCGTCGGCGTGGAGGCCCGCACGTCCGCCACCAGGTCGAGCAGCGGCGCGTCCGGCTCGTGCCCGATCGCCGACACCACCGGGGTGCGGCAGTCGGCCACCGCCCGCACCAGCCGCTCGTCGGAGAACGGCAGCAGGTCCTCCACGCTGCCGCCGCCCCGCGCCACGATGATCACCTCGACCGCCTCGTCGGCGTCCAACTCCCGCACGGCGTCCACCACCTGGGCCACCGCCTGCACGCCCTGGACCGCCACGTTCCGCACCGTGAACCGGACGGCCGGCCAGCGGTGCCTGGCGTTCTCCAGGACGTCCCGCTCGGCGGCCGAGGCCCGGCCCGTGACCAGCCCGATCCGGCCCGGCAGGAACGGCAGCGGCCGCTTCCGCGCGGCGGCGAAGAGGCCCTCCTCGGTGAGCGCGCGCTTCAGCCGCTCCAGGCGCAGCAGCAGCTCCCCGACGCCCACCGCGCGGATCTCCGAGGCCCGCAGCGACAACTCCCCGCGCGGGGCGTACCACTCGGGCTTGCCCAGCACCACCACGCGGGCGCCCTCGACTATCACGTCGGCCACCCGGTCGAAGACCGCCCGGAAGCAGGTGACCTTCAGGGAGACGTCCCGCGCCGGGTCGCGCAGGGTGAGGAAGACCACCCCGAAGCCCGGCCGGCGGGAGAGCTGGGTGATCTGCCCCTCCACCCACACCGCCCCCAGCCGGTCGATCCAGCCCCCGATCAGCCGGGACACCTCCCCGACCGGGATCGGGGCGTCCGCCGAAGTCTGCGTCGCTGCCATGGGGTCACGCTAACCCCGGCCACTGACAGTCCCGTTCCCCCGCCTCCCGGCACCCCCGCCGCGCCCGCCCGGCCCTCTACGATGGGCCCATGGCTGAAGACACCGAGCGCCGTCGCGTCCTGCTGGCCGCCCCCCGGGGCTACTGCGCCGGCGTGGACCGCGCCGTCATAGCCGTGGAGCAGGCGCTGGAGCAGTACGGCCCGCCGATCTATGTCCGCCACGAGATCGTGCACAACAAGTACGTCGTCCGCACGCTGGAGAAGAAGGGCGCCATCTTCGTCGAGGAGACCGCCGAGGTCCCCGAGGGCGAGATCGTGATCTTCTCCGCCCACGGCGTAGCCCCCGAGGTGCACCGGGAGGCCGAACGCGGCCGGCTCGCCACCATCGACGCCACCTGCCCGCTGGTCACCAAGGTGCACAAGGAGGCGGTGCGCTTCGCCAGCCAGGACTACGACATCCTGCTGATCGGCCACGACGGCCACGAGGAGGTCATCGGCACCAGCGGCGAGGCCCCCGAGCACATCACCCTGGTCGACGGCCCGGACGACGTGGCGAACGTCGAGGTCAGGGACCCGGAGAAGGTCGTCTGGCTCTCCCAGACCACGCTGTCGGTCGACGAGACGATGGAGACCGTAGGGGCGCTCAAGGAGCGCTTCCCCAACCTGCTCAGCCCGCCGAGCGACGACATCTGCTACGCCACCCAGAACCGCCAGACCGCGATCAAGCAGGTCGCCGCCGAGTCGGACCTGGTGCTGGTGGTGGGCTCGAAGAACTCCTCCAACTCGGCCCGCATGGTCGAGGTCGCCCTCGGCGCCGGGGCGGGCGCCTCCTACCTGGTGGACAACGCCTCGGAGATCGACGAGTCCTGGCTGGCCGGCGTGCGCACCGTGGGGCTCTCCTCTGGCGCCTCGGTGCCGGAGGTGCTGGTGGACGGCGCCCTGGAGTGGCTGGCCGAGCGCGGGTTCACGGACGTGGAGATCGTGCAGCCGGTCAGCGAGCACATCCAGTTCTCGCTGCCCAAGGAGCTGCGCCGGGACCTGCGTGCCGAGGCCGCCGCCAAGCTGGAGGCCTGAGGCCGGCGCGCCCGATACCGGCGCTCAGCGGCTCCGGCGCAGCCGGCGGCGGAGCACCTGAAGTCCCTTGCGGACCACGGCGATCCACACGGCCACCGCTGTGCCGGCGAAGAGCCAGGGGGCGCGGAGCGCCAACTCGGTGACGGTGTTCATCGGCCCGCTCGTGGTGAGCAGCCCCAGCGCGAACGCGATGGGCGCCGCGATCGGGCCGCAGACCAGCTCGGCGGGGCGCACCCAGCCGGCCGCGACCAGCGCGGTCAGCACGAACAGCACCCCGTAGAGCGTGGGTGCCCCGCCGATCACCTCGCAGAACCAGGCGGCGACCACCATCGAGGCGCTCGCCAGCACCCCGCAGCCGAGGCCGGTCAGCCGGGGCCGGGGCAGTCGGGCAAGCGCGTCCAGGAACGGGGCGCGGCGCGCCCCGCCCGCCCTGGGCCTGGCCGAGGCCGGCGTCGCGCCGGCGGGCCTGGGTACCCGCCGGCGCACCACGGCCGGATGTTGCCGAGGGTGCCGAGTTGTGTGCGTGCTGTGTTCCACCGCTCCAACGTAAGCCGCTGCCCTGGCGCTGCCGGGAGGGACACGCTTAACGGTCGATATGACCGCGCCCGGCGGCCGGTCTCCGGCGCGCCCTTAGACTGGTGAGTCGCGTTCACCCTTCACTCGTTCGTCCATCCCCTCCACTCGTTCCGGGAAGTCTCACGTGTCGCTCACGATCGGAATCGTCGGCCTGCCCAACGTCGGCAAGTCCACGCTGTTCAACGCCCTGACCAAGAACGACGTGCTCGCGGCCAACTACCCGTTCGCGACCATCGAGCCCAACATCGGCGTCGTCGGCGTCCCCGACCCCCGGCTGGACAAGCTGGCCGAGCTGTTCTCCTCCCAGCGGGTGCTGCCGGCGACGGTGGACTTCGTCGACATCGCCGGCATCGTGCGCGGCGCCAGCGAGGGCGAGGGGCTCGGCAACAAGTTCCTGCACAACATCCGCGAGTCGGACGCCATCTGCCAGGTCATCCGCGCCTTCAGGGACGAGAACGTGGTCCACGTGGACGGCCGGGTCTCGCCCAAGAGCGACATCGAGACCATCGACACCGAGCTGATCCTCGCCGACCTCCAGACCATCGAGAAGGTCCTGCCCAGGCTCCAGAAGGAGGCCAGGGTCAAGAAGGACAAGCAGCCGACCGTCCGCGCGGTCGAGGAGGCCAAGGCCATCCTGGAGGAGGGCCGCACCCTCTTCTCCGCCGGCATCGCCCAGGGCAGCGAGCGCGCCGAGCCGCTGCGCGAGCTGCACCTGCTGACCGTCAAGCCGTTCCTCTTCGTCTTCAACGTGGACGAGGACGAGTTGACCGACGAGGCGTTCCAGGCGGAGCAGCGCGCGCTGGTGGCGCCGGCGGAGGCGATCTTCCTCAACGCCAAGCTGGAGTCCGACCTGGCCGAGCTGGACGAGGAGGAGGCGCTGGAACTGCTCCAGACCGTGGGCCAGGAGGAGCCGGGCCTGGCCACGCTGGCCCGCGCGGGCTTCGCGACGCTGGGGCTCCAGACCTATCTCACGGCCGGCCCCAAGGAGGCCCGGGCCTGGACCATCAAGCGCGGCGCCACCGCCCCCGAGGCGGCCGGGGTGATCCACACCGACTTCCAGAAGGGCTTCATCAAGGCCGAGGTCATCTCCTTCGACGACCTGGTCGACGCCGGCTCCGTCCAGGAGGCCCGCGCGCGCGGCAAGGCGCGGATGGAGGGCAAGGACTACGTGATGCGCGACGGGGACGTGGTGGAGTTCCGCTTCAACGTGTAGCGGGTGACGTGCCACCACGTCGCTGGTCCGGCAAACGTGCGGGTCGGAAGGGGTTCGACTTCTTGAGGTCGGGCCCCTTGTTCTTTCCCGTGCTGGGATGGTCGCCCCCCTCGCGGATGCCTTCTGCGAAGCAGCAGTCGATCAGCAGGTGGATTCAGCCTGAGCGAGGCCGAGGGGTCAGACGTCCTTGATCTGTACGCGGTCGCCGCACAGTTTCGACCAGTCGTCGCGGTCCGAGGTCAGTACGAGGACGGGTGCCGGGGAGCGGAGCGCCGTCGCGGCGACGAGGGCGTCGATGGCGTACTTGTGGCCGTGTAGGCCGCCGGCGTCGCTCAGCAGTCGCACCGCGGTGAGGCTGTCAGCCTGAGTGACGTCCTGAACCTGAAGCCGAGAGAGCACCCAGTGCAGCCGAGCGGCGTCCGTCTTCCCGTAGACGGCCTCCACCACCGTCAGGGCCGACACGAGGACGGGGACCCCCACGCGTCGAGCGGCCTCGATCCGGGTGATCATCTGGCGATCGTCGCGCAGCAGCAGCGACAGCGCCTGGGAGTCGAGTAGCAGGGACCTGGCCGCGGGCTCCTTCATGCGGCGCTGTCGTTCGACGCGTAGGGCGCCGGTGCGTCACCGAACAGTTCGCTCTGTGCGGCCTGGACTTCGGCCTCGCTCAGCGGCTCGTGCTCGGCTTCGTAGGCGGCCACGATCTCGGCGAGGCCGTCCATCGCGAGCTGGTGCCGGACCGCTGCCGTCACATACGCGGACACGCCGCGCTTGCCGGTACGTGTGCGCAGAGCACCAAGGAGTTCCGAGGGCATCGAGACGGAGATGTTCTCCGTGCCGCCGGGGCGGGGTGACTTCATGGCCGCAAGTCTAGTACAGAAATTATTACAGCGTCTGGGGTGCTGTGCGGCCTGTATCCGGGGCGGGCGTTGATGCGTGGTCTTCTCGATCCTCGCCACGCGGCCAGCGGCATCGCCGAGCCGACCCGTCTTCGTCCTCCCTGGCGCGGGGGAGTTGGGCGCTCAGCCGCCGGTCGGTGCCTCGGTCGGTCGGCCGTCGTCGTCGCGGTAGATGTCCGGCTCCAGGTAGATGACCCGGGCCAGGGGCTCGGCCGCGCGGATGCGGGTCTCCGCCTCGTCGATCGCGCGTGCGATGGAGGCCGCGTCGTCCTCGTGGTTGACGGCGATCTTCGCGGCGACCAGCAGCTCGTCCGGGCCGAGGTGCAGCGTCTTCATGTGGATGACGCGGGTGACGTTCTCGCCGTCCACCGCCGCCTCCCTGATGCGGCTCAGCGAGGCGCGGCCGGCGCCCTCGCCGAGCAGCAGGGACTTGGTCTCGATGGCGAGCACGATCGCGATGACCACCAGCAGCACGCCGATGCACAGGGTGCCCACGCCGTCCCAGACGCCGTCGCCGGTGGCCAGGGCCAGGCCGACGCCGCCCAGCGCCAGCACCAGGCCGACCAGGGCGCCGAGGTCCTCCAGCAGCACGACCGGCAGTTCGGGGGCCTTGGCGGTGCGCACGAACTGCGTCCAGGACTGGTCGCCGCGCACCTCGTTGGACTCCTTGATCGCGGTCCGGAACGAGATGATCTCGGCGATGATCGCGAAGATCAGCACGCCCACCGGCCAGTACCAGTGCTCGATCTCGTGCGGGTGCCGGATCTTCTCCACGCCCTCGTAGACGGCGAAGAGGCCGCCCACCGAGAACAGCACGATGGCGACGATGAACGCGTAGATGTAGCGCTCCCGGCCGTAGCCGAAGGGGTGTTCCTCGTCCGCCGCCCGCTTGGCGCGCTGGCCGCCGACCAGCAGCAGGGCCTGGTTGCCCGCGTCGGCGAGGGAGTGCACGCCCTCGGCCAGCATCGACGACGAACCGCTGAACCCGGCAGCGGTGAACTTGCTGACCGCGATGGCGAAGTTGGCGCACAGCGCCGCGACGATCGCCTTCGTTCCGCCTGACGCGCTCATCTCCCGCGTCCCCTTCCGGATCTCCCCGTTCGGCCGTTCCCGGCCCCGTTGGTCGGGGGTTCGGCCGTCTACTCGTCGGCACATTCTGTCAGTTGGGGCGGGGCACCCCGGCGGGGGGCGGAGGAACGCGGGGGCGCGCGCCGGGGGTGACGCGAGGGGCGCTGTGCGGCCCCGGTCATCACTTCGAGTGAAACCTTGGCCGTCCCTTGCGGATGACAACTTTCTGTTGTCAAGCTGTTGCTGTTTGTCAGCATAAATCGGAAGCACCTGTGGGAGGGGCTCGTGGCATTCGGTGAACAGCCCGCGTATCTCCGAGTCGCGGACGACCTTCGACAGCAGATCGCGGACGGCACCCTGCCGCCGCACACCCGGCTCCCCTCGCAGGCCAGCATCCGCGCCGCGTACGGGGTCTCGGACACGGTGGCCCTGGAGGCACGCAAGGTGCTGATGGCTGAGGGCCTGGTCGAGGGACGTTCCGGCTCCGGCACCTATGTGCGGGAGCGGCCCGTGCCGCGCACCATCACCCGCAGCGGCTATCGCACGTTGAACGACTGCTCCCCGTTCCGGCAGGAGCAGGCCGACGAACGGGTGCGTGGCACCTGGGAGGCGCAGAGCGAGCGGGGGGAGGCCGCGCCCGGCATCGCCGAGCGGCTGGGGATCGAGGCCGGCGACCCCGTGATGTGCACCCGCTACGTCTTCCGGATCGGGACCGAGGCGGCGATGTGCTCCACCTCCTGGGAGCCGCTGCGGATCACCGGCCGCACCCCCGTGATGCTGCCCGAGCAGGGGCCGTTGGCCGGGCGCGGGGTGGTGGAGCGGATGGCGGCGATCGACGTGGTCGTGGACAACGTCGCCGAGGAGGTGGAGGCCAGACCGGCGTTGGCGGCCGAGGCCCGGGTGTTGGGCGGCCTGCCCGGCCATCCGGTGCTGGTGGTCCGCCGCACCTACCGGGCGGGCTGCCTGCCGGTGGAGACGGCCGACGTGGTGGTGCCCGCGGACCGGTTTCGCGTCGCCTACCACCTGCCGGTCCGGTAGCGCCGCGGGGTCGGCGCCCCCGGGGTGGTGCCAGCGACACCCCCGCCCGTCGTCAGGGCCACCCCGGTCCGGTGCCTGCGCCCATCGTTTCCCGCCCCGGCGCTGCCTAGCGTCGTGGGTGACGGCGAAAAGGTCCGCCGTCACCCAACGGAGAAGGGCTGGAAGCCATGTACCGAGTGTCGCAGGAGGCGGTGGCCGGGGCGCCGGAAGCGTTGCGGCTGGTCTCCGTCACCAGGGTCTACGGGCGGGGCGGGGCCGACGAGACGGCGGTCAGGGCCCTGGACGGGGTGTCGCTCTCGCTGCCGTCGGGCAGCTTCACCGCCGTGATGGGGCCCTCGGGCTCGGGCAAGAGCACGCTGTTGCAGTGCGCGGCCGGCCTGGACCGGCCGACCAGTGGGCTGGTCGCGGTCGCCGGGGCCGAGCTGGCCGGCAGCTCCGAGGCCGAGCTGACCCGGCTGCGCCGGCAGCGGATCGGCTTCGTCTTCCAGCAGTTCAACCTGCTGCCCACGCTGACGGTGCTCCAGAACGTGGTGCTACCGCTGAAGCTGGCCGGCCGGAAGGTCAACCGGGCCCGGGCCGTCAACGTGCTCACCCGGCTCGGCCTGGGCGAGCGGCTGCGGCACCTGCCGGCGCAGCTCTCCGGCGGGCAGCAGCAACGGGTCGCCATCGCGCGGGCGTTGGTGACCGAGCCGGAGGTGATCTTCGCCGACGAGCCGACCGGCGCGCTGGACACCCGCAGCGCCCGCGAGGTGCTGGGGCTGCTGGCCCAGGCGGTGCGCGCGTACGGGCGGACCGTGGTGATGGTCACCCACGACCCGGTGGCCGCCTCCTACGCGGACCAGGTGGTCTTCCTCGCCGACGGCCGGCTGGCCGGCACCCTGCGGGAGCCGACGGCCGAAGCGGTGGCGGAGCGGATGACCAGGCTCGGCGCCTGGGACGCGGCCGAGGAAGCGGACGCGCTGGCGGCGAGCGGGGCGGGGGTCTGAGATGTTCCAGCTGACGACGCGTTCCCTGGCCAGGCGGCCGGGCGGTTTCCTGGCGGGCTTCCTCGCGGTCTTCTTCGGCGCCGCCATGGTGATGGCGTTCGGCTCGCTGTTGGACACGGCGGCCCAGCCGGGCGCGCCGGAGAGCAGCGTGGAGACGCTGGAGGTGATGGCGTTCGTGGTCGGCGGCTGGGGGCTGGCGCTGGTGACGTTCGCCGTGGTCTCCACCATGTCGCTGACGGTGCGCCAACGGGCGCGCGAGATGGCTCTGTTGAAGAGCGTGGGCGCCACGCCGGGCCAGCTGCGGCGGCTGGTGGTGGGGGAGACCCTGGCGCTGGCGCTGGTGGCGGCCGTCGCGGCGATCCCGGTGGCGATGGCGCTGGGGCGGCTGCTGTTCGCCGCGTTGGAGGAGTCCGGCCAGATCGAGGCGGGCATGTCGCACGCCTTCGGGCCCGTTGCGGTGTCCATGGGGATGGCCAACGCGCTCCTCGCGGCGCTGGTCGGGGCGTTGATCACCGCGCGCCGGGCGACCGCGACGCACGCGGCCGAGGCCCTGGCGGACGCCTCGGGCGCCGGCGGGGGCGGCCCGCTGATGGGCCGGGGCCGGTGGCTGATGACGCTGCTGGCGCTGGTGGCGACCGCCGCCTCGGTCACGGTCACCCTGACCGTGCTCGACGGCGAGGGCGTGGACGTGATCACGGGGGCTGGGCCCGGCGTGGTGGCCGCCTCGGTCCTGCTGGCGCTGCTGTCGCCGGTGCTGCTGCGGGGCCTCGCGGCGGTGCTCGGCGGGCCGCTGCGGCTGCTGTGCGGGGTGAGCGGCGAGCTGGCGGTGCGCAACGTGCGGCAGCGCACCGGGGAGTTGGCGCGCGCCGTGGCGCCGGTGACGATCTTCACGGGCGCGTCGGCCGGCACCCTCTCGTTGCAGCGGGTGGAGAACCTCCAACTCCGTGCCGAGGGCGCGGCGATCCTGGAGGACAGCCAGACCATGGAGACCATGAACTATGTGGTGGTCGGCATCATCGCGGCCTTCTGCTGCATCATGCTGGTCAACACCCTGGTCTCGGCGACGGCCTTCCGCCGCCGCGAGTTCGGCCAGCAGCGGCTGGCGGGGGCCACCCCCCGGCAGGTGTTCGCCGCCGTGGGCGTCGAGGGGCTGCTGGTCGCCGGCACCGGGATCGTCTCCGGGCTGCTGGCCTCGGTGCTTCTGCTGCTGCCCTTCGGGCAGGCCAGGGCGGACACCTGGCTCCCCGACGACGGCGTGGTCTGGGCGATCCACGGCGCGGTGGCGGGGGCGGCGCTGCTGGTGACGTTGGCCGCCTGCGTCGGCACGGCGCGGCGGGTGGTGCGGCGCTCCTCCGCCGTCGACGCGGTGCTGGCCGCCTGAGCGCGGCGGCGCGGGCTCGGCGGTGAACGTTCAGGGGCCGGTGGTCAGTTCGAACCAGACGGTCTTGCCGGCCGGCCCGCGTCTGGTGCCCCAGCGGCGGGCCTCCCGGGAGACCATCGACAGGCCACGGCCACCCTCGTCCTCGGGGGTGGCCGTTCGCTCGCGCGGCGGGTCGAGCACCGGGTCGGTGACCTCGACCAGCAGTGTCGAGCCGCGCACCACCCGCAGCTCGACGGGGCCGCGCGCGTGCCGGATCGCGTTGGTGACCAGCTCGCTGACCAGCAACTCGGCCTGCTCGGCGAGTCCTTCGAGGCCCCAGCCGCGCAGCGTGGCGACGACCAGGGCGCGGGCCTCGCGGACCACCCGGCGCTCGGCGGGGAACGTCCAGGAGGCGAGCCGGTCGGCCGGCAGCCCGCCGAGCCGGGCGATCAGGAGGGCCACGTCGTCGGAGTCGTGGTCCTTGACGTTGGGGCGCAGCGCCCCGATCAGGTGGTCGCAGACCAGGCCGAGCGGCACGTCGGAGCCGCCGATCCGCTCCAGCAGGGTGCACAGCCGATCGAGGCCGACGCTCAGGTCCTCGTCCCTGGTCTCGATGAGGCCGTCGGTGTAGAGCACCAGCAGGGTGTCCTCCGGGAGTTCGACGCGGCGTTCCTCGAAGGACGTGCCGCTCACCCCGAGCGGCATCCCCGACGGCAGGTCCAGCGGCCTCGCCCGCCAGCCGTCGCTCCCCTCCTCCCTGGTGACCAGCACCGGCGGCAGGTGGCCCGCCTTGGCGACGGTGCAGATCCGGGTCGCCGGGTCGTAGACGGCGTAGGCGCAGGTGGCCATCATCGGGTCGTCGGGGTGTTGGGCGATGTCCTCGCCGAGGTCGTTGATCCGGCGCAGCAGCTCCGAGGGCGCCAGGTCGAGGGTGGCCAGGGTGCGGACGGCCGTGCGCAGCTGGCCCATGGTGGCGGCGGCCCGCAGTCCGTGGCCGGTGACGTCGCCGATCACGAACGCCATCCGGCCGCCGGCGAGCGGGATCACGTCGAACCAGTCGCCGCCGATCTCCGCGCCGCTGGCGCTGGGCACATAGCGGTGGCTGACGGTGACGCCTGGCAGTTCGGGGAGCCACTGGGGGAGCAGGCTGCGTTGCAGCATCAGCGCGCCCTCGCGCTCGCGGGCGTAGAGGCGGGCGTTGTCGAGCGAGATGGCGGCGCGGGCCGCGACCTCGGTGGCGAGGGCCAGGTCCTCCCGGTCGAACGGGGTCCTGCGCCCGGCGCGGCTGATCAGCAGCAGGCCGAGCGTCGTTCCCCTGGCGCGCAGCGGGAGGGTGAGCATGGAGCGGATGTCCAGGCCGACGACGGACTCGACCATGGCCGAGTCGTCGGGCAGCCCCTCGATCAACGTGCTCTGTTCCTCGGCGAGATGGGGGGTGCCTCGGGCGAGGACGGAGGCGAGGACGGGGGTGGGCGGGAAGGCGTCGGAGGAGCCGACGCGCAGCAGCCGGTCGACGTCCTCGGTGTGCCGCTTGGCGGCGACGCCCAGCTGGACCAGCTCGGCCTCGCCGAGGGTCTCGGCGGGGGCCGGGTCGCCACCGGAGGCGAGGCCCGCGAGCAGCTGGACGCTGGAGAAGTCGCCGAAGCGCGGCACGAGTTGCTGGGCGAGGGTCTCCGAGATCCGGCGGATGTCCAGCAGGTCGCCCAGGGAGTTGCCGACGTCGTTGAGGAGGGCCAGCCGCTGGCGGGCGCGTTCGATCTTGGCCAGCGCCTCGCGTCGCTCGCTGATGTCCATCACGGTGCAGCTGACGCCGAGCGGGCGGCCTTCCCGGCCGAGCAGCCGGCCGAGCGAGAGGGACTGGGCGCCCTCGCCGTCCGGCGACGAGGTGACCAGGTCGATCACCGGCCGGCCGGTGTCGAGGACCTCCTGCTGGAGCCGGTAGATCTCCTGGGCGGCGGGCGAGGGCAGCACGTCGAGCACGGTCTGTCCGGCCAGCTCGCGGTCGCCCACGGCGTGCAGGTCGCGCAGCGCGTCGTTGACCCGGACATAGCGCAGCGCGGTGTCGAAGATGGCGATGCCGAGCGGCGAGGCGGTGAAGAGCCCGTCGAGGGCGGCCAGGTTCTGCTCGACCTGGAGCATTCCGCCGACCTCGACGAGAATGGCCAGAATGAGGGGGTTTCCGTCGGCGTCCCGCAGCGGGCGCGCCCGGCACTCCATCGGGACCGGCGTGCCGTCCTCGTGCCGCATCCGCAGCACCCCGCGCCAGCCGCCGTCGGCCAGCACCGAACGGTAGGTGAGGGGCGGGGCGCCGGCGCCCACGGTGGCCACGAGTTCGGCCAGCCGGGTGCCGACGGTCCGCTCCTGGGGGCGCCCCAGGATCTCGGTGAGCGTCGGGCTCCACAGCACCACCCGGTCCGCGTCGTCCAGCATCAGGAACCCGAGGCGGAGGACGTCCAGCAACGAACGCTGGTCGCCGCCGCCCGGGTGCTCGCCGGACAGGCCGCCAGGGTGGGAAGGTTCTGTGCGCACGCTCCACGTCCCCCGTCGGGTGCCTTCACCGGTCGGGTCCGGCGAAGCAGGGCTGAATGTCCCTTATACCCGATTGTGCCCGGGGTCAGCGGCGCCCGCGCCCTCCGGCCTCCACCCGCTCGACGAGGTAGTCGACGTCGAGGTGGGTGGGCGGCGAGGAGGCGGCGCCGCCGGCGCGTAGCCTTTCGACCAGCCGTTGCGCCTCGGACCTGGTGGCGCACCGACCTATTCGGTAGCGGCTGCCGTTCTTCTCCTGACGGATCACCTGCCACGGGTGCAGATTGCTGCCGTTCATCACTCACCCCACCTCCGCATATGCCAGACCTTACGCCAGCGCCTTACCCAGCGCACACGGTTCAGGCCACAGCGTTGGTGGTATGCGCCGGCGCACGCGTCGTGCTCCCCCCGTGCGCCGTTTCGGTGAGCGGGTTCGGGTGCTCCCGCGACGGGCCCGGGCGCGCCCGGCCGGCCCGCCCGGCCGGCTGGTCAGTCGCCGCGCCGCCGGCGGCGAATCCGGGAGCCGAGCCAGACCAGCGGGTCGTACTTGCGGTCCGCCGCCCGCTCCTTGAGCGGGATCAGGGCGTTGTCCGTGATCCTGATCGACTCGGGGCACACCTCGGTGCAGCACTTGGTGATGTTGCAGAAGCCGAGACCGTGCTCCTCCTGTGCGCCGCGCGCACGGTCGAGGCCCCGCTCGCCCGCCGCGTCCAGCGGGTGCATGTCCAGCTCGGCCGCCCGCATCAGGAAGCGCGGCCCGGCGAACGCCTCCTTGTTCTCCTCGTGATCGCGCACCACATGGCAGACGTCCTGGCACAGGAAGCACTCGATGCACTTGCGGAACTCCTGCGAACGGGCCACGTCCTCCTGGCTCATCCGGTACTCGCCCGGCGCCAGGTCGGGCGGCGGCACGAAGGCCGGGATCTCCCGCGCCTTCGCGTAGTTGAAGCTCACGTCCGTCACCAGGTCCCTGATCACCGGGAACGTGCGCATCGGCGTCACCGTCAGCACCTCGTCGGGCGCGAAGAGCGACATCCGCGTCATGCACAGCAGCCGGGGCCGCCCGTTCACCTCGGCCGAGCAGGAGCCGCACTTGCCCGCCTTGCAGTTCCAGCGCACCGCCAGGTCGGGCGCCTGGGTCGCCTGCACCCGGTGGATCAGGTCGAGCACCACCTCGCCCTCGTGGGCGTCCACCGTGAAGTCGGCCAGCCCGCCGGTGGCCCCGTCCCCACGCCAGATCCGCAGCCTGGCCCGCCGGGGCGCGGCCTGGGCTTCCGTTTCCGTCTCGTCGCTCGCTCGTTCGCTCACCGCTCCGTCAGCTCCTCGTCGGTCAGGTACTTGGCCAGCTCGTCGCGCTCGAAGAGGTCGAGCAGATCGGCCCTGATGGGCGGCAGGTCGCGGCGGCCCAGCCGGACGCCGGCCGCCGGGTCGGGCAGCTCGCACAGCAGGTTCACCCGGCGCCAGGCCGGGTCCATCGCCGGGTGGTCGTCCCTGGTGTGCCCGCCGCGCGACTCGGTGCGCTCCCGGGCCGCCCGCGCGACGCACTCGCTGACCAGCAGCATGTTCCGCAGGTCCAGCGCCAGGTGCCAGCCCGGGTTGTACTGCCGGTGCCCCTCGACGGCGACCCGTTCGGCGCGGGCCCGCAGCGCGGCCAGCCGCCGGAGCGCCTCGGCCATCTCGGCGTCCCGCCGGATGATGCCGACCAGGTCGTTCATCGTCTGCTGGAGTTCGGTGTGGATCGTGTACGGGTTCTCCGGCGGGCCGCCGTCCTCGGCCGGCTCCGCCGCGTCGAACGGTGCCAACGCCTCGGCCCGCGCCGCCGCCAGCTGCGCGTCGTCCGCGTGCGGGCGGCGCGCCGGCGCCAGCCCGCCGGCGTGCAGCGCGGCGTGCAGCCCTGCGCGGCGGCCGAAGACCAGCAGGTCGGAGAGCGAGTTGCCGCCGAGCCGGTTGGAGCCGTGCATCCCGCCGGCCACCTCGCCTGCGGCGAAGAGCCCCGGCACGCCGGTCGCCGCCGTGGTGTCCGGGTCCACGTCCACGCCGCCCATCACGTAGTGGCAGGTCGGCCCGACCTCCATCGGCTCCCGGGTGATGTCCACGTCGGCCAGCTGCTTGAACTGGTGGTGCATGGACGGCAGTCGGCGGATGATCTCGGCCGCCGGCAGCCGGCTGGCCACGTCCAGGAAGACCCCGCCGTGCGGGCTGCCGCGCCCCGCCTTCACCTCGGCGTTGATCGCCCGGGCCACCTCGTCGCGCGGCAGCAGTTCGGGCGGGCGGCGGTTGTGCTCCGGGTCCTCGTACCAGCGGTCCGCCTCGGCCTCGTCCCTGGCGTACTGCGCGCGGAACACGTCCGGGATGTAGTCGAACATGAACCGCCGGCCCGCCTTGTCGCGCAGCACGCCGCCGTCGCCCCGCACCGACTCGGTGACCAGGATGCCCTTGACCGACGGCGGCCAGACCATGCCCGTCGGGTGGAACTGCACGAACTCCATGTTCACCAGCGGCGCCCCGGCCAGCAGCGCCAGCGCGTGCCCGTCCCCGGTGTACTCCCAGGAGTTGGAGGTCACCTTGAACGACTTGCCGATCCCGCCCGTCGCCAGCACCACGGCCGGCGCGTCCAGCACGAAGAACGCCCCCGACTCCCGCTCGTAGCCGAACACCCCGGCCACCCGCCCGCCCGGGGCGCCGCCCTCGGTGAGCACCTGGGTCACCGTGCACTCCTGGAAGACCTTCAGCCGCGCCTCGTGGTCGCCGCTCGTCCGGAAGTCCTCCTGCTGGAGCGCGACGATCCGCTGCTGGAGCGTGCGGATCAGCTCAAGCCCGGTGCGGTCGCCGACGTGGGCGAGCCGGGGGTACTCGTGGCCGCCGAAGTTCCGCTGCGAGATCCGGCCGTCGCGGGTGCGGTCGAAGAGCGCGCCCCAGGTCTCCAACTCCCAGACGCGGTCGGGTGCTTCGCGGGCGTGCAGCTCCGCCATCCGCCAGTGGTTGAGGAACTTGCCGCCGCGCAGGGTGTCCCTGAAGTGCGTCCGCCAGTCGTCGCTCTCGTTGACGTTGCCCATGCTGGCCGCGATCCCGCCCTCGGCCATCACGGTGTGCGCCTTGCCGAAGAGGGACTTGCAGACCACCGCGGTGCGCAGCCCCTGTTCCCTGGCCTCGATCGCGGCCCGCAGCCCGGCACCCCCGGCGCCGACCACCACCACGTCCCACGCCTGCCGTGCCACGGTGCTCACTGCGGTCACTCCTTGCTCATCGGTGGACATGCCTGGTCACACGGAGGTCGATTCCGCGCCGCCTCAGAAGAGTTGAGGGTCGGAGAAGACATCCGTGGCCAGGAGATAGACATAGAGGTCACAGAGCCCCAGACTCGCCAACGACGCCCAGGCCAGCGCCATGTGGTGGCCGGTCAGCCGGCTGATCCAGGTCCACAGCCGGTAGCGCACCGGATGCCGGGAGAAGCTCCGCAGCCTGCCGCCCATCACGTGCCGGCACGAGTGACAGGAGAGCGTGTAGGCCCACACCAGAACGATGTTGACGAGGAACAGCAGGGTGCCGACGCCCATGTGCCCCCAGGCGTACTCCTCGTTCCGGAAGCCGAGCACCGTGTCGTAGGTGAGCACGCCCGCGATCAGCGCGGAGGCGTAGAAGAAGTAGCGGTGCGCGTTGTTGAGGATCAACGGGAACCGGCGCTCGCCCGAGTAGGAGCGGTGCGGCTCGGCGACCGCGCAGGCCGGCGGCGAGGCCCAGAACGAACGGTAGTAGGCCTTCCGGTAGTAGTAGCAGGTGAGCCGGAAGCCGAGCGGGAAGACCAGGATCACCAGCGCGGGGGAGAACGGCCACCAGTCGCCGACCAGCGCGACGTTGGGCCCGCCGCGCATCGGCTCGCACGCCTCGGCCAGGCAGGGCGAGTAGAAGGGCGAGACATAGGGCGCCGCGTAGTAGTCGGCCTGCGAGAAGGCGCGCCAGCTCGCGTAGGCGATGAACGTCAGCAGCGCCAGCACGGTCACCGTGGGCGCCAGCCACCAGCGGTCGGTGCGCAGATGTCGGGCGCCGATGGCGGCCCGGCTCGGCGGGGCGGCGTTCGGTGCGGTTTCGGTTGCCACGGATTGCTCCCGATGCTCGTCGGGGTCGTACGGGCTGGACTGGACGGTGCTGGGAGGGGGCGCGGCCGGGGGTGCGCGCCCGGCGCGCGTCCCGGGCCGCGCTACCGGCGCGGAGCCGGGGACGCGCGGACTCAGGACCGGTGTGGGCCGTGCCGGGCGCCGAGGCCCTCGTCGTCGGCGTCCTTCCAGAGGCGCTGGTCGTAGGGCGCCTCGGGGATCGTGATCGGCTCGTCGGCGCTGGGCGCGGCGGGCGGCCGGTCGCCGCCGGAGGCGGCCAACAGGGCCAGCCCCTCCCGCAGGTGCTCGGCGTCGGCGCGCAGCCGCCGGGTCTCAAGACCCGGCCCGAACTCCCGCTCCAGGCGGCCGATATGGACGGTCAGCTGGTCGACACAGCGTTGCGCGGCTCGCAGTTCCTCGTCGGGCAGGCTCACGTGCCACCTCCGTTGGTGGTGGATCGCCGAAGACGAGTGTGAACCGTGTCACAGCCGCTTGGGAAGGGGTCGTCATCGGCCGGCTCGACGGGCCGCCTGGGCCGGGCGGGTGGTCCTGGCCGGGCGGGGCGCCGTGTCGGCCGAGCGCGCGGTCGGCGTTCCCGTTCAGTGATGGATACGTGTGATGAACGGTTAAGCGGACTGCGCCCGGTGGGCCGGAGGTAACGAGCGATGGCAGGCGTCCCAGCGAGAAGCGAGCAACCGGCGGCCACAAGGCGCCCCGCCCGACGGCCGACGCGGGCCCGATGGACGGCCGCGCTCACCGTCGGCCTGCTGCTGACCCCGCTGCTCGCGGGCTGCGGCGGCGACGGGGACGGCGACCGGTCCGTCTTCGACGACGCCGCCCAGTCCCTGGCCACCGCCGAACGCGCCGGGCTGCGCGAGGGCGGCCGCGCCACCTGGGCCGTCGACGCGCTGCCGGCCACCCTCAACGCCTACCACTTCGAGACCGACGAGGTCACCGAGCGGATCGCCGCCGCGACCCTGCCCATGCTCCACACCCTCGACGGCCGGGGCCGCCCCCAGCTCAACCCGGACTACCTCCGCTCGGCCGAGGTCACCGCCACCGAGCCGCGCCAGCGGGTGGTCTACACACTGAACCCCGAGGCCACCTGGAGCGACGGCAGGCCGCTGGACGTCGCGGACTTCGTCTCCCAGTGGAAGGCCCTGCGCGGCGAGGACAGGTCCTACTGGTCGGCCAGCGCCCAGGGCTACGACCGGATCGAGGAGATCGCGAAGGGCCCGGAGAAACACCAGGTGGAGGTCACCTTCACCCGCCCGACGGCGGAGTGGCGGGCGCTCTTCAGCCCGCTCTACCCGGCCGAGGTGACCGGCGACCCCGACGTCTTCAACGAGGGCTCCCGCATCGAACTCCCGCTGTTCGCCGGCCCGTTCCAGGTTCAGTCGATCGACCAGGAGGAACAGTCCGTCGTCCTGGCGCGAAACGAGCGCTGGTGGGGCGACCCCGCGCTCCTCGACGAGCTGGTCCTCACGGCCGTCGAACGCGGGGAACGCGGGGCCGCGCTGCGGGACGGCTCCGTCGACATCGCCGAGGTCTCCCCGTCCGAGGCCGCCCGCATCGACGCGGCCCACACGGAGCGGGCGGACGGCGAGGCGGCCGACGATGGTGAGACGGGCGACGGCGGTGCGGCGGCCGACGACGGGAAGGGCGAGGGGCTGGGGGAGGGCGAGCTGACCCCGCCCTCGGGACCCTCGGGCCCCTCGCCGGCCCTGGACGCGCTCCACGAGATGGCCGTTGCCCGGCTCCACCGGACCCCCGAGAGCGAGGCGGCCGACAAGCGCTATGCGGCGGCGGTGGTCAGGGCGGACGAGACGCGGGAACGCACCTTCGCCACCCGCGAGGAGGCCCTGAGAGAACAGCTTCGCAACTTCACCGTGCACCGTGCCTACCACCCGAGCTACACCCAGCTCACCCTCAACGGCAGCTCCGAGCTGCTGGAGGACGAACAGGTGCGGTGGGCCGTCGCCCGGGCCCTGGACCGCGAGAAACTCGCCAGCGAGGTGCACGGTCCGGCGGGGCTGCCGACGGCTCCGCTGGGCAGCCACCTGCGGGTGGTGGGGCAGCACGAGTACGAGGACACCAGCGAGGCGGCCGGGGAGCCGGGCGCGCCTCGGTCAACGGAGCTGCTGGATACGGTGGGTTGGCGCCTGACGGCGGACGGGGACGCGTCCGCCGCCCCGGCCGACGACAAGGCGACCCGCGACGGGCTGCCCACCCACCGCCCGCTGAGCCTCCGGCTCCCCACCGCCCAACAACGCGCGGGCCTCCTGACCCAGGCCGCCAACACGCTGGCCGCCTCCGGCGAAGACGCCTCCGGCGAAACCGGGGATGCCTCCGGCAGGGAGAACGAGGGCGCGGTGGGTGCGTCCGAAGGTGGCGACGGCGCCGACGCCGAGCCGTCCGACGGCGCCAACGGCGCCAGCGGCGGCGGGAGTTCGGCCTCCGCCGGCACGGAGGGCAGCCCCGTCGCCTGGCGGCCGGCGGCCGAGGAGACGCGGGTGACTCCCGTCGGCGCGGCGGCCGGCGCGGTGGCCACCGCCCTCGGCACCGGCACCGGCACCGGTAGGGACGGTTCGGCGACGGCATCCGCCCCGGACGGCACGGTCAGCGCGGCGTTCGCCGCGAGCGCGGCCGGCTCTGCGACGGCCGTCGCCGACACCTCCCGTTCCGCCGCCAACGCCGCCGCTCGGCCGGGTGCCGAGGAGGCCGAGGACGGTGAGGCCCGTGTGCGGCAGTTGGCCGAGGATGCCGCGCGGGAGGCGGACGCCCTGCGGGAGGCAACCCGCGCTCCCGTCCGGGCGAAGGACGGCGAACCGCTCAGTCTCCGGTTCGTGATGCCGGACGGCGCCGACGCCGAGCCGTTGCGGGAGGTGGGCCAGCGGATCGCGGCCATGCTGGCCGCCGTGGGCATCGGGACCGAGATCAGCGAGGTCCCCGCCGACGAGTACTTCGAACGGCACATCGCCTCGGGGAACTTCGACCTCGCCCTCTACTCCTGGCCGGCCACCTCCTACCCCGCCGTGGACACCAGGCCGCTGTTCACCAAGCCCGTCTCCATCCCCGGCGGCCAGCTGCTGATCGAGCAGAACTACGCCAGGGTCGGCACGGACCACATCGACCAGCTGCTGGACCGCGCCGCCGGCGCGCTGGACGAGGGCGAGTACCACGAGCTGTTGGACGACGCGGACGCCCGGATCTGGGCGGCGGCGGGCTCGTTGCCGCTGTTCCAGCGGCCCCAACTGGTCGCCGTGCACGACGACCTGGCCGGCGTCGGCGCCTTCGGCCTGGCCACTCCCCGCTTCCAGGACATCGGCTTCCGCCGCTGACCCCACCGCAGCCGACACCGGTGCCCCGCCGCGACGCGGCGGGGCACCGGCCGCCCCACGCAGGTCGCGGTGCCCCACACGCGCGGCCGCCCGACCGCTGTCCCGCAGCGTTCTGGGCCGCTGGCATCGGCACCCTCGCGCCCGTGCCCTTCGCTGCCGCGCAGCGTTCCGCTCCCAGTGCAGGTCGCGCTGACGCGCGCCGCCGCCCTTGTGCAGGTCGCGCTGGAGAACAACGCGCTGCCGCGCAGCGTTCCGCCGCAGTCGCGTTCCGCCCCCGCGTGGAACGCGCCGACGTACGCCGCCGTCCTCAGCGCCCCCGCGCAGAACGCGGTGACGCGTGCCGCCGCGCCCGGCGCCTCCGCTCAGGAGGTGCCGGAAGGAGCCGCGCAGCGTTCCGCTCCCCGCACAGAACGCGCCGCCGCCCTTGTGCGGGTCGCGCTGGAGAACAACGCGCTACCGCGCAGCGGTTCACCCCATCTCAGGTCGCGCCGACGCGCGCCGCTGCCCCCGTCGCCGCCGCGCGCCGCCGCCCCTGCGCAGAACGCGCCGCCTCCGCCGCGCGTCGCCGCGCACACCGCGCACCGGCGCCACCCGCCCCGGCGTCGCCGCGCGCAGCGCGGCGCGCCCCACCCCTCGCCCCCCGCCGCGCAGCGCACCCGCGCAGCGCACCCGCGCAGCGTTCCCGCCCCACCCCGTACCATGGCAGCGAGGCCGGTGCCACGGTCTGCCTGGCGCGGGTCTGGGGGCCCAGCGGAACAACCCGGGTGGGGCGCATGTCTGCCGCGCCGGCCCAGCCACCAACCCGGGAGAACTGCCCAGCCATGCCTACGCGCCACGACATCCGCAATGTCGCCATCGTCGCCCATGTCGACCATGGCAAGACCACCCTGGTCGACGCCATGCTCCGGCAGGCGGGGGCCTTCGCGGCCCACCAGCACGTGGACGAGCGGGTGATGGACACCGGGGACCTGGAGCGGGAGAAGGGCATCACCATCCTCGCCAAGAACACCGCCGTCCGTTACCACCCCAAGGGCGGTGGCGACCCGGTGGTGATCAACATCATCGACACCCCCGGCCACGCCGACTTCGGCGGCGAGGTGGAGCGCGGGCTGTCCATGGTGGACGGCGTGGTGCTGCTGGTCGACGCCTCAGAGGGGCCGCTGCCGCAGACCCGGTTCGTGCTGCGCAAGGCGCTCCAGGCGCGGCTGCCGGTGGTGCTCTGCGTCAACAAGACCGACCGTTCGGACGCCCGCATCTCCGAGGTGCTGAACGAGACCTATGACCTCTTCCTCGACCTGGACGCCGACGAGGAGCAGATCGAGTTCCCGATCGTCTACGCCTGCGCCAGGGACGGCGTCGCCTCGTTGACCCAGCCGGCCGACGGCACCGTGCCCGCCGACAGCGACAGCCTGGAGCCGTTCTTCACGACGCTGCTCCAGACCGTGCCGGCCCCGGTCTTCGAGGAGGACGCGCCGCTCCAGGCGCATGTCACCAACCTCGACGCCGACAACTTCCTCGGCCGGATCGCGCTCTGCCGCGTCAAGCAGGGCACCCTGCGCAAGGGGCAGACGGTCGCCTGGCTGAAGCGGGACGGCAGTTCGGCGCAGGTGCGGATCACCGAGCTGCTGATGACCGAGGCGCTGACCCGCAAGCCGGCCGAGGTCGCGGGCCCGGGCGACATCTGCGCGGTGGCCGGCATCCCCGACATCATGATCGGCGAGACGCTGGCCGACCCGGAGCGCCCGGAGGCGCTGCCGTTGATCACCGTGGACGAGCCGGCGATCTCCATGACCATCGGCACCAACACCTCGCCGCTGGTTGGCCGGGGCGGCAAGGGCCACAAGGTCACCGCCCGGCTGGTGAAGGACCGGCTCGACCGGGAGCTGGTGGGCAACGTCTCGCTGCGGGTGCTGCCGACCGAGCGCCCGGACGCCTGGGAGGTGCAGGGGCGGGGCGAGTTGGCGCTGGCCATCCTGGTGGAGACGATGCGGCGGGAGGGCTTCGAACTCACCGTCGGCAAGCCGGAGGTGGTGACCCGGGAGATCGAGGGCAAGGTGCACGAGCCCGTCGAGCGGATGACCATCGACGCGCCGGAGGAGCACCTGGGCGCGATCACCCAGCTGATGGCCTCCCGCAAGGGCCGCATGGAGACCATGACCAACCACGGCTCCGGCTGGGTGCGGATGGAGTTCCTGGTGCCGTCGCGCGGGCTGATCGGGTTCCGGACGGAGTTCCTCACCGAGACCCGGGGCACCGGCATCGCGCACAGCATCTTCGAGCGGCACGAGCCGTGGGCCGGCGAGCTGCGGACCCGCAAGAGCGGCTCGTTGGTGGCCGACCGGGCCGGAGTGGCCACCCCCTACGCGATGTTGAATCTCCAGGAACGCGGCGTGATCTTCGTCGGTCCTGGCACAGAGGTGTACGAGGGGATGATCGTCGGGGAGAATTCCCGTTCGGACGACATGGACGTCAACATCACCAAGGAGAAGAAGCTCACCAATATGCGGGCCGCCGCAGCGGACACCACGGAGAACCTGGTGCCGCCGCGTCAGCTGTCGCTGGAGCAGTCCCTGGAGTTCTGCCGGGAGGACGAGTGCGTCGAGGTGACGCCGACGGAGGTCCGCATCCGCAAGGTGGTGCTGGACCAGCGGGAGCGGGCCAGGGCCACGGCGCGCGCCAAGCGGCAGTGACCCACCTCGGGCGCGGGTGAGGCGGGACGTTTGTCGCGAACGCCGACTTTGCGTCGCACATGTCAAGCCCGTTTTCGGGTGGCTATGCGGCGTCTCGTCCGTTATCCGGAGCAAGAGGCGCGATGTGCGTCACATCAGTCCGGATAACGGAGAGGTCACCGCAGTCGTTTGTCCGGTTTTGGGGGGTTGCTCCGCCTCATCTTCATCAAAATGAAATAGCGAAGCGGTGGTTAGCGCGGGTTTTATGCCCAATAGTTGTGGGCATTGCGATCCGGACGCGTGTGACGCGGGTAGACCTATGTCCGCGCTCCGGGGTTCTCTCTTGCAGTGACAGTGGACTCCCAAGGAGGCAAAGCCCATGCGTGGTGCGCGTAGCGCCAAATGGGTCGCCAGTGCGATAGTCGTGGCCTTCGCCGCGACCGCCTGTGGTGGCAGTGACGGCGATGACTCGGGCGGCGACGGCGCCTCCGGCGGGGACTCGGCAGGCATAGTCCGGGTCGACGGTGGTGAGCCGCAGAACCCGTTGATCCCCTCGGACACCACGGAGCAGTTCGGCTCCCTGGTGATGGACAACGTGTTCTCGAAGCTCCTCGACTTCGACGACGAGGGCGAGATCTTCATGGTCGCCGCCGAGTCGGTCGAGCCCAACGAGGACTCCACCGTCTGGACCGTGAAGCTGAAGGAGGGCTGGACCTTCCACGACGGCACCGACGTCACCGCCGAGCACTATGTGCGCGCCTGGAACTGGGCCGCCCACATCGACAACAACCAGTCGACCAGCTTCTGGTTCGCCGACATCGCCGGCTACGAGGACGTGCACCCGGAGGAGGGCGAGGAGCCCACCGCCGAGGAGATGTCCGGCCTGACCGTCGTGGACGAGACGACCTTCGAGATCCAGCTCTCGCACCCGGTCTCGTACTACAACTACAAGCTCGGGTACACGCCGTTCACCCCGCTGCCCGACAGCTTCTACGAGGACCCCGAGGGCTTCGGCGAGGCCCCGGTCGGCCAGGGTCCCTACGCGTTCGAGGACTGGACCCACAACGAGATCATCAAGCTCCGTACCTTCGAGGACTACGCGGGCGAGAACAAGCCGGTCAACGGCGGCATCGACATCGTCGCCTACACCACCCTCGACGCGGCCTACCAGGACCTGCTCTCGGACAACCTGGACATCATCCGCCAGGTCGACCCGAAGGACCTGCCGGTCTACGAGACCGACCTCGGCGACCGCGCCATCAACCAGCCGTACAACGGCACCCAGTCCATCGTGCCGGTGCACTACGGCGACTGGGAGGGCGTCGACCCGAAGGTGCTCCAGGGCCTGTCGCTGGCGATCGACCGCGAGACCATCATCAACACGGTCCTCAACGGCGCGAAGACGCCCGCCGACAGCTTCGTCCCGCCGGGCGTGCTGGGCTACCAGGAGGGCGCCTCGAACGGGCTCACCGACTTCGACCCGGAGCGCGCGCAGCAGCTGGTCGAGGAGGGCGGCGGCGTTCCCAACAACGAGGTCGTCATCCAGTTCAACGCCGACGGTGGCCACCAGGAGTGGGTCGACGCGGTCTGCAACAGCCTGATCGAGACCCTGGACATCGAGTGCCGGGCCGACATCAAGCCGGACTTCGACACCGACCTGGAGGCGCGTGACGCCAACGAGGTCGAGGCCTTCTACCGCGGTGGCTGGCTCGCCGACTACCCGCTGAACGCCAACTTCATGTCCGAGCTGTACCACTCCCGGGCCTCGACCAACTACGGCCGCTTCAACAACCCGGACGTGGACGAGCTGTTCGAGCAGGGCGACCAGGCGGCCACCCTGGAGGAGACCGTCGCCGCCTACCAGGAGGCCGAGCAGGTCCTCTGGGAGACCATGCCGGCCATCCCGCTCTGGTTCCAGAACGTCAACGGCGGCTACTCCAACAACGTGGAGAACGTCCGCTTCGACGCGGCGGGTCAGCCCGTCCTGACCGAAGTCACGGTCAAGTAAGAGCCGCACGGCACCAGCAGCGCAAGGGGGCCGGCGGGCCACTCCACTCCGGAGCGGCCCGTCGGTCCCGCCGACTTGGATGGAGGACCCATGGGGCGCTATGTCGTGCGGCGACTGCTCCAGATGATTCCGGTGTTCATCGGGGCCACGTTCATCATCTTCATGATGATGTACGCGCTGCCCGGTGACCCGATCCGGGCCCTGTGGGGTGAACGCGCCCCGGACGAGGCCCAGATGGCCGCGATGAAGGAGGATCTCGGGCTGGACCAGCCGATCCTCAAGCAGTACTGGGACTACCTCACCGGGCTGGTCCAGGGCGACTTCGGCACCCAGATCGCCAGCAGGCGCGAGGTCATCGACGTGATCGCGGACGCGCTGCCCGCGACCGTCAGACTCACGGTGCTGGCGTTCCTGATCACCGTCTGCCTGGGCGTCGCCATGGGCCTCCTCGCCGGCCTGCGCGCCGGCGGCAAGACCGACCGGGTGGTGCTCTTCCTCACCCTGCTGCTCACCTCGGTGCCGGTCTTCGTGATCGGCTACCTCTACCAGACCTACTTCGGCGTCCAGTGGGGCTGGGTCAAGCCCAACGTGCAGGACTCCGAGGCGTGGGGCCAACTGCTGCTTCCCGCCGTGGTGTTGGCCTCGCTGTCGCTCGCCTATGTGGCGCGGCTGACGCGGACCTCCATCGCGGAGAACAAGCGCGCCGACTACATGCGGACCGCGCGCGCCAAGGGCCTCTCACCGACCCGGGCGGTGCGGGTGCACCTGCTGCGCAACTCGCTGATCCCGGTGGTGACCTTCCTCGGCGTGGACCTCGGCAACCTCTTCGCTGGCGCCATCGTCACCGAGGGCATCTTCAACATCCACGGCATCGGTCAGGCCGTCTACAACGCGCTGAACGCACGTGAGGGCGCGACCGTGGTCGGGATCGTCTCCTTCATCATCCTGATCTACCTCCTGGTCACGCTCATCGTCGACCTGTTGTACGCGGTTCTCGACCCAAGGATTCGCTATGCCTGAGACCGAAGCGACCAACCTCAGCAAGGCGGTTCAGGCGGCAGAGGCCCCGGTGACCGACGTGGCGGTCACCGAGGACGGACAGCCGGCGCCGATGGCCGAGTCCGGGCCGGTCCCCGGCAAGCCGCGCAGCCTCTGGTCGGACGCGTGGCACGACCTGGTGCGCAAGCCGTCGTTCCTGATACCGGCGTTCGTGATCCTGGTGCTGCTGGTGATGGCGGCCTGGCCGGGCCTGTTCACCAGCGTGGGCCCGCGCAGCGCCGACCTGAGCAACAGGTTCCTCCAGAAGCCGCAGCTCACGCACTTCTTCCAGCCCGAGTGGCTGGGCTACAACCAGCAGGGCCAGAGCATCTGGGCCCGGATGGTCTACGGCACCCGGGCCTCGATCATCATCGGCATCTCGGTGACCGTGCTGGTGCTGCTCTTCGGCGGCCTGGTCGGCATGATCGCCGGCTACTTCGGCGGCTGGGTGGACGCGGTGCTCTCCCGGATCACCGACACCTTCATGGGCATCCCCTTCCTGCTGGGCGCCATGGTGGTGCTGGTGTCCTTCGAGACCCGGACCACCTGGACGGTGACCTTGGCACTGGCCTTCCTCGGCTGGACCACCATCGCCAGGGTGATGCGGGGTTCGGTGATCTCCATCAAGCAGTCGGACTACGTGGTCGCGGCCCGCTCGTTGGGCGCCGGCACCTGGCGCATCCTGCTGCGTCACGTGCTGCCCAACGCGGCGGCGCCGGTGATCGTGGTGGCGATGATCGCGCTCGGCGGCTACATCACGGCCGAGGCGGTGCTGTCCTTCCTGGGCATCGGGCTCTCGGACCCGGCGATCTCCTGGGGCGGTGACATCAACCGGGCGCAGGACCGGATCCGGGTGGCGCCGCACATCCTGCTCTACCCGTCGATCCTGTTGAGCATCACCATCCTGTCCTTCCTGATGCTGGGTGACGCCGTGCGTGACGCCCTGGACCCCAAGCTGCGCTGAGTTGGAGATACGCGCGTGTCGATAGAGATGACCAAGGCGGAGGTCCCCGGCGTTCCGCTGCTCGAAGTCCGGGACCTGCACGTGGAGTTCCGCACCAGGGACGGCGCGGCCAAGGCGGTCAACGGCGTCAGCTACACCGTGGACGCCGGCGAGACCCTGGCGGTGCTGGGCGAGTCCGGCTCCGGCAAGTCGGTGACCGCGCAGACCATCATGGGCATCCTGGACATGCCCCCCGGCCGGATCACCGGCGGCGAGATCCTGTTCCGTGGCGAGGACATGCTCAAGATGTCCGAGGACCAGCGGCAGCGGATCAGGGGCGACAAGATCGCGATGATCTTCCAGGACGCGCTCTCGGCGTTGAACCCGGTGCTGAGCGTCGGCTTCCAGCTGGGTGAGATGTTCCGGGTGCACCGGGGGCTCAGCCGCAAGGAGGCGAAGGCCAGGGCGATCGACCTGATGGACCGGGTGCGCATCCCGGCGGCGAAGGAGCGGGTCAACGACTATCCGCACCAGTTCTCCGGCGGTATGCGGCAGCGGATCATGATCGCGATGGCGCTCGCCCTGGAGCCGGACGTGATCATCGCGGACGAGCCGACGACGGCGCTGGACGTGACCGTTCAGGCCCAGGTGATGGACCTGCTCGCCGAGTTGCAGCGGGACTTCCAGATGGGACTGATCCTGATCACCCACGACCTGGGCGTGGTCGCGGACGTCGCCGACAAGATCGCGGTGATGTACGCGGGCCGGATCGTGGAGAACGCGCCGGTGCACGAGCTGTACAAGCGGCCCGCGCACCCGTACACCAAGGGCCTGTTGGAGTCGATCCCGCGCCTGGACCACAAGGGCAAGGACCTCTACGCGATCCAGGGGATGCCGCCCAGCCTCACCGCCATCCCGAAGGGCTGCGCGTTCAACCCCCGCTGCCCGATGGCGCAGGACGTGTGCCGCACCGACATCCCGCCGCTGGCCGAGGTGCTGGAGAACGACGGCGGCCCGATCGGCGGCCGGAGCAGCGCCTGCCACTTCTGGAAGGAGACGATCCATGGCTGACCGGGAGCCCATTCTGGAGGTGTCCCACCTGGTCAAGCACTTCCCGCTGACCCAGGGCATCCTCTTCAAGCGGCAGATCGGCGCGGTCAAGGCCGTGGACGACGTCTCGTTCGAGCTGTACCAGGGCGAGACGCTGGGCATCGTGGGGGAGTCGGGCTGTGGCAAGTCGACGGTGGCCAAGCTGCTGATGAACCTGGAACGGCCCACCTCGGGCACGATCCGGTACAAGGGTGAGGACATCTCGCGGCTGTCGGGGCGGGCGTTGAAGGCGGTGCGGCGGAACATCCAGATGGTGTTCCAGGACCCGTACACCTCGCTCAACCCGAGGATGACGGTGGGCGACATCATCGGGGAGCCGTTCGAGATCCACCCGGAGGTGGCGCCGAAGGGTGACCGGCGGAAGAAGGTCCAGGAGCTGCTGGACGTGGTCGGGCTCAACCCCGAGTACATCAACCGCTATCCGCACCAGTTCTCCGGCGGCCAGCGCCAACGCATCGGCATCGCGCGGGGCTTGGCGCTCAACCCCGAGATCATCATCTGCGACGAGCCGGTCTCGGCGCTGGACGTTTCGGTGCAGGCCCAGGTCATCAACCTGATGGAGCGGTTGCAGAACGAGTTCGACCTCTCCTATGTGTTCATCGCCCACGACCTGTCGATCGTGCGTCATATCTCCGACCGGGTCGGCGTGATGTACCTGGGCAAGCTGGCCGAGGTCGGCACCGACAGCCAGATCTACGACCACCCGACCCACCCGTACACCCAGGCGCTGCTGTCGGCCGTGCCGCAGCCCGACCCCGAGGTGCGGGAGAGCCGGGAGCGGATCATCCTCTCCGGCGACGTGCCCTCGCCGGCCAACCCGCCGTCGGGCTGCCGCTTCCGCACCCGCTGCTGGAAGGCGCAGGACCGGTGCGCCCAGGAGGTGCCGCTGCTGGCGGTGCCCGAGCGGTTCGCCAAGGCGGAGACCGGGGTGGCGCACCCCTCGGCCTGCCACTTCGCCGAGGAGCGGGACGTCGTCCACGTGTGACGGGCGCGCCGGGCTGCCCCGGACCTATGTCGGGTCCGTCTCGTAGGGGCGGCCCAGCACGATGGTGCGCCAGGTGAAGCCGTCGGCCGAGATCCGGTAGTGGCCCGGCTGGCTCAGGTCGGTCAGCAGATAGCCGGCCGGGGTCAGCTCGGGCAGCTCCGGCGGTGCGCCCGGGCGGGTCACCTCGAAGGTCTCGCCCCGGTCGGCGCTGGTGTAGATCGCGTCGAAGGAGTAGACGGTGAGGCTGCCGTCGGCGGCCGCGATCGGCGTGCCCACCAGCGAGTGCGGCCCTGGCCCCGAGGACGGTGACCAGACGCGCTCCCAGCGCGCGCCCTCGTCGGCGCTGCGGTAGACGGCGAGCAGCGTGGTGGCCAGCGCCGAACTCCCGGGCTCCAGCGCGGCGTTGCCGCTGGCCAGCACATACCAGTCAGCGGGGCCGGCCGCGAGGACCAGCGAGTTGACCGCGTCCCGGTCGGCCGGCGCGGCCTGGTCCAGCAGCCGCAGCCGCCGCCACTCACGGCCGGCGTCCAGGGTGACCGCCACATCGGGTCTGCCGGTCTCGGGGTCGAGCCCCGCCACCCACCAGCCGCCCTCGGGCAGCCGGCCGGGGCGGCCCAGTTCGGTCAGCTCCGGCTGCGCGGCCAGCCGGCGCGGCCCGGCGTCCTGCGGGGAGACCACCTCAAGGCCCCGCTCGTCGGCGTCCTGGCCGGCCGGCCTGGGCACGGCGCCCTCGGGGATGACCTCGGCCGCCTCCCCCTCGGGGCCGGCGCTCTCGGCGCTGTCGGTCCAGCGGAGGCCGCCGTCGGTGGAGACCCAGTCCTCCTCGCCGGTGGAGACCCGCACCCCGCGTTCGCCCACGGCCTCCACCGTGAACAGGCTGTTGGCTGCGGTGGTGGTGGGCAGCGGGGTGTCGCGGGTCTGCCAGCGATCGCCGTCCAGCACGGCCACCCGGTAGGCGCAGTTGCCCTGCTGGCGGGTGGCGCCGTGCCGACACTCGACGAGCAGCGCGGCCGCGTGCTCGGGGCCGGCGAAGCTCAACTGGACGACCTGGCCGGAGAGTTGCGGTTCGGAGGGGATCGGCGGGGGGTCGGCCGACGGCGCGGGCGCCGGGGTGGCGCTCGGCGGTGGGGAGGCGGCCGGGTCGTCGGCGGCCTGGTCGGTCGCGGTGCAGCTCAGCAGTGTCAGGGCGGTGAGGAGGAGGACCTGCGGGAGGAGGGACCTGCGAGGCATAACAAAACCATAACGCAGGCGTTCGGCGCGGCGTATGGCCCTCTTCGGCCGAAGTTGCCGCCGGGCCGCCGGGGCCGGAACGGGGGCCATCTGGGGGTTTTCGGGCAACACCCCGGGGCGACAAGCGTCCGATTTCCAGTAAATAGGGATACAAGGGTCGGGTAGCTCCTTTCACCGCCAGTGGTCCCCTCCTCTGGCGCCAGCCCCGCTCGTTCCGCTCCCGCTTTTCAGGAGGCGCCCATGCCCGCCGGCACCCGTCTGTGCTCGACCCTGGTCGGGATCACCGCCATGGCGCTGCTCGCCTCGGGCTGCGGCGGGGGCGACTCGGGAGGCGACGGCGGTGGGGGCTCCGGGATGATCCGGGCCTCCTGGGGCGACCCGCAGCACCCGCTGGAGCCGGCCAACACCAACGAGGTGCAGGGCGGCAAGGTGCTCGACATGATCTTCCGGGGCCTGAAGCGCTACAACCCGGAGACCGGCCAGGCCGAGGACATGATGGCCGAGTCGATCGAGACCGACGACCAGCAGAACTTCACGGTGAAGATCAAGGAGGGCTGGACCTTCCAGGACGGCACCGAGGTCACCGCCGACTCCTACGTCGATGCCTGGAACTACGGCGCGCACCTGGACAACGCCCAGATCGCCAGCTACTTCTTCCAGTTCATCGAGGGCTACGACGAGGTGCACCCGGAGGAGGAGAACGCGCAGGCCACCGCCGACACCCTCAGCGGCCTTGAGGTCACCGACACGTACACCTTCACCGTCCGGCTGACCGAGCCGTTCGCGCTCTGGCCCGAGACCCTCGGCTACGCCGCCTACGCGCCGCTGCCCCAGGCGTTCTTCGACGACCACGACGCCTGGCTGGAGAAGCCCGTCGGCAACGGCCCGTACCAGATCGACACCTACCGCCGCAGCCAGTCCATGCGGCTGGTGCGCTACGAGGACTACTCCGGACCCGACGCGGCCAAGAACGACGGCGTCGACCTGCGCGTCTACACCGACAACAACACCGCCTACACCGACCTCCAGGCCGGCAACCTCGACCTGATCGACGACGTGCCCGCCTCCCAGCTGAAGAACGCCGAGGCCGACCTCGGCGACCGCTACCTCAACGAGCCGGCCGGCATCATCCAGACCGTCACCTTCCCGCTCTACGACGACGCCTGGTCCGGCGAGGACGGGATCAGACTCCGTCAGGGCCTGTCGATGGCGATCAACCGGGAGGAGATCACCGACCGGATCTTCTCCGGCACCCGCACCCCGGCCAGCGACTTCACCTCGCCGGTGCTGGGCGAGGCCGGCGGCTTCCAGGAGGGGCTCTGCGGGGAGGTCTGCACCTACGACCCGGACCGCGCACGGGAGTTGATCGAGGAGGCCGGCGGGCTGCCCGGCGGCCGGGTCACCCTCTCCTCCAACGTGGACACCGGCTCCCACCGCCAGTGGCTCGACGCCGTCTGCAACAGCGTCAACAACGCGCTGGAGGACGAGAACGCCTGCACCGTCAACCCGGTGCCGACCTTCGCCGACTTCCGCAACCAGATCACCAACCGCGAGATGTCCGGCATGTTCCGGACCGGCTGGCAGATGGACTACCCGCTGATCCAGAACTTCCTCCAGCCGCTCTACTACACCGACGCCTCCTCCAACGACGGCGACTACAGCAGCGAGGAGTTCGACGACCTCGTCGACCAGGCCAACTCCGCCGACAACGAGGAGGACTCCGTGCGGCTCTTCAAGGAGGCCGAGCAGGTGCTCGTCGACGACATGCCGGCGATCCCGCTCTGGTACCAGAACGGCACCGCCGGCTTCTCCGAGCGGTTGAACGACGTGAAGCTCAACCCGTTCTCCGTCCCGGTCTTCACCGACATCACCGTCTCCTGACCCCGGCCGACCTCCGCCCGCGCCGCTCCCCCCGGAGGACCCATGGGACGCTACGTCATCCGGCGCCTGCTCCAGATGATCCCGGTCTTCGTCGGCGCCACCTTCCTGATCTTCCTGATGGTCTACGCCCTGGGCGACCCGGTCACCGCGCTCTTCGGCGACCGGGGGCCCGACCCGGCGACGGCGGCGGCGCTGCGCGCCGAGTTCAACCTCGACAAGCCGGTGTGGCAGCAGTACCTGCTCTACATGGGCAAGATCTTCACCGGCGACTTCGGGACCGCGTTCAACGGGGAGCCGGTGACCGACCTGATGGGGCGGGCCTTCCCGATCAGCGCCCGGCTGATGCTGGTGGCGATCGTCTTCGAGATCCTGCTGGGCATCACCCTCGGCGTCATCACCGGGCTGCGGCGCGGCCGTTCGCTGGACACCTCGGTGCTGGTGCTGACCCTGGTGGTGATCGCCATCCCGACGTTCGTCCTGGGCACCACGCTCCAGTACTTCCTGGGCGTCGAGTTCGGCTGGATCGACCCGGCCGTCAGTCCCGAGGGGCGGTTCCGCGAGCTGATCGTGCCCGGGCTGATCCTCTCGCTGGTCTCGCTCGCCTACGTCACGCGGCTGACGCGGACCTCCGTGGCCGAGAACGTCCGCGCCGACTACGTCCGCACCGCCGTCGCCAAGGGCCTGCCCCGGCGGCGGGTGACCGTGCGGCACCTGCTGCGCAACTCGCTGATCCCGGTGGTCACCTACCTCGGCGCCGACATCGGCAACCTGATGGCCGGCGCCATCGTGACCGAGCGGATCTTCAACATCCAGGGCGTGGGCTACCAGCTCTTCCAGGGCATCCTGCGGCAGAACTCGCCCACGGTGGTCGGCTTCGTGGTGGTGCTCGTGCTGATCTTCCTCCTCGCCAACCTGCTGGTTGACCTGCTCTACGCCGTGCTCGACCCGAGGATTCGCTATGCCTGACCGCAACTCGGAGCCCCTGGGGGCACAGGAGGAAGCGAGCGCCAAGGCCCTCACCGTGGGCACCGCCACGGCCGCCGCCACCGAGGCGGAGGGCGCGCCGCGCAGCCTGTGGTCGGACGCCTGGCACGATCTGCGTCGCAACCCGATCTTCGTGCTGTCGGCGCTGCTCATCCTCTTTCTGGTGCTGATCTCGCTGTGGCCGTCGCTGATCGCCTCGCGCAGCCCGGTCCACTGCGAGCTGGGCCGTTCCCTCGAAGGGCCCAGCGCCGGGCACTGGTTCGGCTTCGACACCCAGGGCTGCGACGTCTACACCCGCACCGTCTACGGGGCCCGCGCCTCGATCGCGGTCGGCGTCTGCGCGACGCTGGGCGTGGCGCTGCTGGGCGCGCTGGTCGGCAGCCTCGCCGGGTTCTTCGGCGGGTTCTGGGACACCCTGCTCTCCCGGGCCACCGACGTCTTCTTCGGTATCCCGATGGTGTTGGGCGCCATCGTCTTCCTGAGCATGATCACGCTGCGCGGCATCTGGCCCGTGGTGCTGGTGATCGCGGCGCTCGGCTGGCCGCCGATCGCCAGGATCGCGCGCGGCGCGGTGATCACCGCCAAGCAGAACGACTATGTGCAGGCCGCCCGGGCGCTGGGCGCGAGCAACACCCGGCTGCTGCTGCGGCACATCATGCCCAACGCGATCGCCCCGGTGATCGTGATGGCCACCATCGTGCTGGGCACCTTCATCGCGCTGGAGGCGACGCTCAGCTATCTGGGCGTGGGGCTGCGGCCGCCCACCGTCTCCTGGGGCGTGGACATCTCGGCGGCCTCGGACGGGATGCAGTTCCGCAACGCGCCGCACATCCTGCTCTATCCGGCCGCCGCGCTGAGCATCACCGTGCTGGCCTTCATCATGCTGGGCGACGCGGTCCGCGATGCCCTCGATCCCAGGTTGCGCTGAGGGGCGAAGGGAAGGAGACGCGATGCTGCTCGAAGTGCGCGATCTGCGCGTGGAGTTCCAGACCCGGGACGGGCTGGTCCAGGCGGTCAACGGGGTCAGCTACACGGTGGAGGCCGGCGAGACGCTCGCGGTGCTGGGCGAGTCGGGCTCGGGCAAGTCGGTGACCGCGCAGGCCGTGATGGGCATCATCGACTCCCCGCCCGGGCGGATCGCCGGCGGCGAGGTCCGCTTCCAGGGGCGGGACCTGCTGACCATGCGGGCCGAGGAGCGCCGCCGGGTGCGGGGCGACAAGATCGCGATGATCTTCCAGGACGCGCTCTCGGCGCTGAACCCGGTGCTGACCGTGGGCTTCCAGCTGGGCGAGATGTTCCGGGTGCACCGGGGCGCGAGCCGGGCGGAGGCGAAGGCGAAGGCGATCGACCTGATGGAGCGGGTGCGCATCCCGGCGGCGAAGGAGCGGGTCAACGACTACCCGCACCAGTTCTCGGGCGGGATGCGGCAGCGGATCATGATCGCGATGGCGCTCGCCCTGGAGCCGGAGTTGATCATCGCGGACGAGCCGACGACGGCGCTGGACGTGACCGTTCAGGCCCAGGTGATGGACCTGCTCGACGAGTTGCAGCGCGAGTATCGGATGGGACTGATCCTGATCACCCACGACCTGGGCGTGGTCGCCGGGGTCGCGGACCAGATCGCGGTGATGTACGCGGGCCGGATCGTCGAGACGGCGCCGGTGCACGAGCTGTACAAGCGGCCCGCGCACCCGTACACCAAGGGCCTGTTGGAGTCGATCCCGCGCCTGGACCACAAGGGCGGCGAGCTGCGCGCGATCCGGGGCCTGCCGCCCAACCTGGCGCGGATTCCGGCCGGTTGCCCCTACCATCCGCGCTGCCCGCTGGCCAGGGACGTGTGCCGCGAGGACCCCAGGCCGCCGCTGTACGAGGTCGGCCCCGGGCGGGCCAGCGCCTGTCACTTCTGGAAGGAGACGATGGGTGAGTGACCAGCGGGGTGAGCCGATCCTCGAAGTGGTCGACCTGGTCAAGCACTTCCCGTTGACCCAGGGCATCATCTTCCGGCGGCAGATCGGCGCCGTGAAGGCCGTGGACGGGGTCTCGCTGCGCCTCTATCCAGGCGAGACGCTGGGCATCGTGGGGGAGTCGGGCTGTGGCAAGTCGACGGTGGCCAAGCTGCTGATGAACCTGGAACGGCCCACCTCGGGCACGATCCGGTACAAGGGTGAGGACATCTCGCGGCTGTCGGGGCGGGCGTTGAAGGCGGTGCGGCGGAACATCCAGATGGTGTTCCAGGACCCGTACACCTCGCTCAACCCGAGGATGACGGTGGGCGACATCATCGGGGAGCCGTATCTGATCCACCCGGAGGTGGCGCCGAAGGGCGACCGGCGGAAGAAGGTCCGCGAACTGCTGGACGTGGTCGGGCTCAACCCCGAGTACATCAACCGCTATCCGCACCAGTTCTCCGGCGGCCAGCGCCAACGCATCGGCATCGCCAGAGGTCTGGCCCTCAACCCCGAGATCATCGTGGCCGACGAGCCCGTCTCGGCGCTGGACGTCTCGGTGCAGGCCCAGGTCATCAACCTGATGGAACGACTCCAGGCGGAGTTCGGGCTGTCGTATATGTTTATCGCGCACGATCTCTCGATTGTCCGCCATATTTCCGACCGGGTCGGCGTGATGTATCTGGGGCGGATTGTGGAGATCGGGAGCGATCAGGAGATCTACCAGTATCCGACCCACCCCTACACCCAGGCGCTGCTGTCGGCCGTTCCGGTGCCGGACCCGGTGGCCAGTGGGCGTCGGGAACGCATCATTCTGGCCGGAGATGTGCCATCACCGGCCAATCCGCCCTCCGGATGCCATTTTCGGACCCGCTGTTGGAAGGCGCAGCCGCTGTGCGCCGAGGTCGATCCCCCGCTGACCGTGCCGGGTCATCTGAAGGACGCCGGGCCGCCGGTCGCGCACCCGTCCGCCTGTCACTTCGCGGGCGAGAAACCCGAGGTCACGGCCGACTAGCGGGGCCCAACCGCCGTCCGTGGCCGCCGAGTCGGGGTACCGGGGCGGTGCGGTCCCATGGCCGCTCCGCCCCGGTTCTACGGCACCCGCACGGCCGTACCGCCTCAGTCTGGGGTGCCCGGATATCCGTGTAGGGTCGAGGGCGTTGCCGCCTTGTTAACAGGGTCCATCCCCCGCGCTTCCCCCCTTGTCGGTACATTTCTGATCGCCCGTGATCGGGTCAAGCGCGAAGCGGTGTCAGTTCACCAAATCTTCGCTTACTAATCGCCTTTCAAAGGTGTGTACCTCTGTTAAGCCTTGACGGGAAACTCCCCGCCTTGCGAAAGTCGCGATCTACACGCATCGAACGCGACAGCGCCACCGGGGGGCCATCCGATGTCCAGCGATACCCAGGTCGCCGCCGAACTGGTGGGCCGTTCCCCCGGGCAGCTGATGTGGCGTCGTTTCCGCCGTGACCGGGTGGGCGTGATATCCGCGTTTGTCGTGCTGTTCTTCTTCGCGGTGGGACTGCTCGCGCCGGTCATCTCCTGGCTGTACGGAAAGGACCCGTACACCAGCTACGGCCTGAACGAGCCGGGGCTGCTCAACGAGTTCGGCTACCCGGTCAAGCCCAACGGCGGGATCGACGGCGAGTTCTGGTTCGGCCTCGAACCGTTCATGGGCCGCGACGTGCTCACCCAACTCGTCTACGGCATCCGCACCTCGCTGCTCATCGCGCTGGCCGTGACCGTGCTGGCCACCCTGACCGCGATCCTGCTGGGCATCACCGCCGGCTACCTCGGCGGCAAGGCGGACTTCCTGATCAGCCGGTTCATCGACCTGCTGATGGCCTTCCCCAACCAGCTGTTCCTCGTGGCGTTCCTGCCCATCGTGGCCACCCTCTTCGTCGACCCACGGCAGGAGACCCCGACCACGGTCCGGGTGGTCTCCGTGGTGGTGGTGCTCTGGATGCTCGGCTGGATGACCCTGGGCCGCATCCTGCGCGGCGCGACCCTGGCCCTGCGCGAACGGGAGTTCGTGGAGGCGGCCAAGGTGAGCGGCGCCTCGCCCTGGCGGATCATCCGCAAGGAGCTGCTGCCCAACGTGGTCTCGCCGATCCTGGTGCAGGCCACCTACATGTTGCCCAACTTCGTGACCACGGCCGCCGCGCTGTCCTTCCTGGGCGTCGGCCTGGTGGAACCGACCCCCGACTGGGGCCGGATGTTCGCGATCGGCGCCGATGTCTACCGCGCCGACCTGACCTACATGTTCTTCCCCGGCGTGGCGTTGGTGATCTTCGTGGTCGCCTTCAACCTGCTCGGGGACTCGGTGCGCGACGCGTTCGACCCGAAGACCAACCGCTGACACAACGAACGGGCAGGTGCCTACAACCATGAGCAAGAGGACAACGCGAAGGGCGCGCCTGGCGGGCGCGGCCGTCGCGCTCACCGGCGCGCTGCTGCTGAGCGCGTGTAGCAGCGGCGGCGGAGGAGGCGGCGAGGAGAACGGCTCCGGCGGGGGAGGGACCGAGGCGGAGACCCTGGAGGCCATATCCTTCGCCGACGCCGAGGCGTCCACCGGGCCGGCCGAGGAGGTCCCCGGCGCCACCCCCGGCGGCACCGTCCGCGTGCTCCAGGAGGTCTCGCCCGCGCACCTGGACCCCGGCCAGGTCTATGTCTCGGCCGAGTCGAACATAGCCAAGCTGATGCACCGCGGCCTGACCGCCGTGCGGATGGACAACGAGGGCAACTACTCGATCGTCGGCGACCTGGCGACCGACTCCGGCACCGTCTCCGAGGACGGCCGCAGCTGGACCTACACCCTCAAGGACGACATCTACTTCAGCGACGGCACCCCGATCACCTCGGCGGACGTCCGGCACACCATCGAGCGCACCTTCGCGCCGTTCATCACCAACGGCCCGACGTTCGTCCAGCAGTGGCTGGCCAACACCGGCGGCGCCGACTACCGCGAGCTGCTGCCCGACGGCCCCTACGAAGGCGACCACCTGCCGGACTCGATCCTGGAGACCCCGGACGACAGGACCGTGGTCTTCCACTTCGAGGAGCCGCAGACCGACCTGCCCTACGCGCTGGCGATGGTCGGCTACGCGATGGTCTCCGAGGAGGGCGACACCCGGGAGGCGTACGACCAGGAGCCCCTGGCCACCGGCCCCTACGTGATCGAGAGCTTCCGCCCGGACCGCTCGATGACGCTGGTCCGCAACGAGCACTGGGACCCGGCCACCGACCCGGCGCGCAACGCCTACCCGGACCGGTTCGAGATCACCTTCGGGCACACCACCGACGACTCCACCCAGCGGCTGATGGCCGACAACGGGGACGACCGCTACGCCATCACGTTCAACAACGGCGTGGACCCGGGCAACGCGCCCGAGGTGGCCTCCAACCCGGACTACCAGGAGCGCCTCGTCCAGGGCTACCAGCCCTATGTCGCCACCCTGGCGATCAACGCCGAACGGGTCACCGACCTCAGGGTGCGTCAGGCCATCGCCTACGCGCTCCCGCTCAACGGCGTGCTCAACGCCTACGGCGGTGCGTTCGGCGGCGAGTACGCCGGCGGCCTCATCAGCCCGCTGCTGCCGGGCTACGAGGAGGGCTACGACCCCTACGGCAAGCTGGCCAACCCGCAGGGCGACCCGGAGCGGGCGCGGGAGCTGCTGGAGGAGGCCGACGCGGTCGGCTACGAGCTGAACTACGTGCACCACACCGGGACCGAGGACGCCAGGGCCGCCGTGACCGTCGAGGACGCGCTGGAGGAGGCCGGATTCGTCGTCAACCGCAGCGACGTGCCGCAGACCACCTACTACGACACCATCGGCGTGGTCGACAACGGCTACGACCTCTACCGCAGCAACTGGGGCCACGACTGGCTCTCCAGCGCCACGGTGATCCCGCCGCAGTTCGACGGGCGGCAGATCCAGGACGGGGCCAACAACTACAGCCACGTCAACGACGAGCGGATCAACTCGGAGATCGACCGCATCCGGCAGATCACCGACCCGGCCGAGGCGGCCACCGAGTGGTTCGAGCTGAACAAGTACATCGTCGAGGACGTGCTCACCCAGGTCCCGCTCTACTACTACAAGATGAACATCCTGCATGGCTCGTTGATCGGCGGCGCCGAGTTCAACGACGACATCGGCAGCGTCGACATGCATCGGATCTACGTCATCCAGGACGAGGGCTGACGGTCGCTTCCGACGAGGGGCGCCCGCCGATCGCGGCGGGCGCCCGGCGTCGAGGGCCCGGCCGTCCGCTCTTTCAGAAGGCTGCTATCCGATGTTCCGATTCCTGCTGCGGCGATCGCTCGGCGCCGTCGCCATCCTGCTGATCATCAGCGCCGTCACGTTCTTCCTGTTCTACGCGATTCCGCGCAACCCGGCCCTGCTGGCCTGCGGCAAGACCTGCACGCCCGACCAACTGGCCATCGTGGAGCGGAACCTGGGCATCGACAAGCCGGTGCCCGTGCAGTACTGGGAGTACATGGTCGGCATCTTCTTCGGCCGCGACTACCCCGTGGGCCACTGCCCGGCGCCGTGCCTCGGGTACTCGTTCACCGACAACCGCCCGGTGCTGGAGACCATCCTGGACCGGCTGCCCACCACCTTCTCGCTGGCCGTCGGCGGCGCCGTGGTCTTCCTGGTGGTCGGGCTGAGCATGGGGATGCTGGCCGCCTGGAAGCGCGGCACGCTGCTGGACAAGTCGCTCAGCTCCGCCTCGCTGGTGCTGGGCTCGATGCAGATCTACTTCCTGGGCCCGCTCGCCCTGGCGCTCCTGGTGCACAACACCCAGATCCTCACCCAACCCGAGTACGTCCCGCTCACCCAGGACCCGTTGGGCTGGTTCAACGGGCTGCTGCTGCCCTGGCTGGTGCTCTCCACCATCTTCACCGCCAACTACACCAGGATGGCCAGGGCCACCCTGATCGAGCAGCTGCGCGAGGACCATGTGCGCACCGCGAGAGCCAAGGGGATGTCGCGGTCCACGGTCTTCTTCCGGTACGCCTGGCGCGGCTCGTTGATCCCGATCGTCACCATCTTCGGCATCGACCTGGGCTCGCTCTTCGGCGGCGCGATGATCACCGAGTTCACCTTCAACCTGCCCGGCCTGGGCCGGCTCGCCGTCGACTCGGTCACCAAGTCCAACCTGCCCATGCTCATGGGCGTGATGCTCTTCGCCGCGCTGATCATCGTGCTGTTCAACATCCTCGTTGACGCCTGCTACGCGCTGATCGACCCGCGTGTGCGGCTGGCCTAGGAGCGCTGACAGAAGATGACCACCACCAGCCCCTTTCTGACCGTTGACGATCTGCGGGTGCACTTCGCCACCGAGGACGGCGTGGTCAAGGCCGTCGACGGCCTCTCCTTCGCGGTGGAGCGCGGCCGCACCCTGGGCATCGTCGGGGAGTCGGGCTCGGGCAAGTCCGTCGCCACCCAGACCATCCTGGGCCTGCACAGCCGGGAGACGGCCACCGTCTCGGGCCACATCACCCTGGAGGGGCAGGAGTTGACGACCGCCCCCGAGCGCGCCCTGGAGCGGCTGCGCGGCAACACCGCGGCGATGATCTTCCAGGACCCGCTGACCGCGCTCTCCCCCTACTACACTGTCGGCCGCCAGATAGCCGAGCCCTACCGCAGGCACCGGGGCGCCTCCCGCCGCGAGGCCAGGGAACGCGCCATCGAGATGCTCGGCAAGGTCGGCATCCCGCAGCCCGCCCAGCGGGTGGACGACTACCCGCACCAGTTCTCCGGCGGGATGCGGCAGCGGGTGATGATCGCCATGGCCCTGGTCTGCGACCCGGACCTGCTGATCGCGGACGAGCCGACCACCGCGCTGGACGTCACCGTCCAGGCCCAGATCCTCGACCTGCTGATGGAACTCCAGGACGAGTTCGGCTCCGCCATCATCATGATCACCCACGACCTCGGCGTGATCGCCAGCGTCGCCGACGACGTGCTGGTGATGTACGCGGGCCGCGCCGTGGAGCGCGGCACCGTGCACGAGGTGCTGGCCGCGCCCCAACACCCTTACACCTGGGGGCTGTTGACCTCGATGCCCCGGCTGACCGCCGATGTGGACAAGGAGTTGGTGCCCATCGCCGGCTCCCCGCCCAGCCTGCTCTCCCCGCCGCCCGGCTGCCCGTTCGAGCCGCGCTGCACGTTCGTCGAGGAGGTGGGCCGGGGGCGGTGCGTCGGCGAACGCCCCGCGCTGCCCGAGGGGCGCGGCGCCGCCTGCCACCTCACCGACGACCAGCGGCGGACGTTCTACGGCGAGCGGATCAGGCCCCGGCTGGCCTGACCGCCCGGGCCGGGGCGCCGACCCCGCCCGGCGGCAACCCCGAGAGCAACGCAGCACCGTTCGGCACGTGAGGTAAAGGAACCCGATGAGCATCGCCAACACAGAGAACGACGGGCCGACCGCCCCCGAGGAGCCGACGGCACCCGAGGGCCGGACCCCGGGGGCCCTGATGACCGTCGAGGGCCTGACCAAGCACTTCCCGATCAAGGGCGGCTTCCCGATCAAGCGGACCGTAGGCGCGGTGAAGGCGGTGGACGGGCTCGACCTCACCATCAGGGAGGGCGAGAGCTTCGGCCTGGTCGGCGAGTCCGGCTGCGGCAAGTCCACCACCGGGCGGCTGCTGGCCCGCCTCCTGGAGCCGACCGCCGGGCGCATCACCTACCGCGACCGGGACATCACCCGCGCCAGCCGCCGCGAGCTGGCGCCCGTGCGGTCCGAGATCCAGATGATCTTCCAGGACCCCTACTCCTCGCTCAACCCCCGGCAGACCGTGGGCACCATCGTCGGCTCCCCCCTGGAGATCAACAACGTCGACCCGCCCGGCGGGCGCGAGGCCAGGGTGCGCGAGCTGCTGGACACCGTCGGCCTCAACCCGGAGCACTACAACCGGTTCCCACACGAGTTCTCCGGCGGCCAGCGGCAGCGCATCGGCGTCGCCCGCGCGCTGGCCCTCGAACCGCGCCTGATCATCGCCGACGAGCCCGTCTCGGCGCTCGACGTCTCCATCCAGGCCCAGGTCATCAACCTGCTCCGCCGGGTGCAGCGGGAGCGCGGCATCGCGTTCCTCTTCATCGCCCACGACCTGGCCGTGGTGCGGCACTTCTCCCAGCGGATCGCGGTCATGTACCTCGGCAAGATCGTCGAGGTCGGCGACCGCACCGCCATCTACGAGCGCCCCCGCCACCCCTACACCCACGCGCTGCTCTCCGCCGTCCCCGAGGCCGAGCTCGAGCTGGCCGCCAGCCGCGCCCCCGCCGGGGAGGGCGACGGCGCCCTCGCCAAGCCGTCCGCCGAGCCGTCCGCCAAGCCGTCCGCCGAGGCATCCCCGAAGGAACGACCCCCGCGCCGCGAGCGCATCCGCCTTGAGGGGGACGTTCCCTCGCCGAGCAACCCGCCCTCCGGCTGCCGGTTCCGCACCCGCTGCTGGAAGGCCCAGGACCGCTGCGCCACCGAGGAGCCCCCGCTGGTCCGCGTCGAGGGCAACGCCGAGGGCCACCTGACCGCCTGTCATTTTCCGGAGGCAGGTACCGTTCTGGTCGAGTGAGCGGGGGGCGTGCGCCCCTGATCTGCTCCTGTGCACCGCGCCGTGCGGGGGCCACGGAACGTTATGATCCGTGACGCATGGCGGGAAGGCGCGTCCAACGTGGGGTGGGTCGTCTCACCGTGCCCTTGAACAGGCGCGAGTCCATGGAGGTGATCCGGGTGGGCCTCACCATCTCAGCTTCACTGCTGCTGCTGGTCATTGTCATCCTGCTGGTCAGGAAGGCAGGGCTGAAGGTGTTGCACGCCATCGTCTGCGTGCTGCTCGGCTTCTATCTGGCCGGCTCCAACATGGCCCCCACGATCGACAACTTCAGCAGCAGCCTCGGCGAGATGATCAACTCCCTGAGCTTCTGACCGAGCTGCGAGAGCCCGTCCGGGCCGGGGATCAGTAGGCTGCCTCCATGAGTTCCGGCCCGTCCGGCGTGCTGCTGGTGCACGCGCATCCCGACGACGAATCGATCAACAACGGCGTGACCATGGCCGCCTGCGCCGCCGCCGGCACCAGGGTCACGCTGGTCACCTGCACGCTGGGCGAGGAGGGCGAGGTCATCCCCGACTCGCTCACCCACCTCGCCGCCGACCGCGAGGACGCCCTGGGGCCCTACCGCGCCGACGAGTTGGCCACCGCGATGGCCGCGCTCGGCGTCACCGACCACCGGCTGCTCGGCGGCCCCGGACGCTACCGCGACTCCGGAATGCTGGGCCTGCCCAGCAACGACCACCCCGACGCCTTCTGCCGCGCCGACCTCGACGAGGCCGCCGGGCTGCTCGCCGAGATCGTCGTCGAGACCCGCCCCCGCGTCGTGATCACCTACGACCCCGACGGCGGCTACGGCCACCCCGACCACATCAAGGCGCACCGGGTCGCGATGCGCGCCGTCGAACTGGCCGCCGCCCGGCACCGGGTGGACCGGGTGCTGTGGAACTGCCTCCCGCTGAGCGAGGTGGAGCGCCACCTCACCCGGCTCCGGCAGGACGGGCCCGGCCGGTTCCCCGACGTGGTCACGGTCGGTGACCTGCCCGGGGTGGTGCCGGACGCGGAGGTGGCGCTCGCGGTGACCGGCACCGCCGAGGCATATGCCGCCAAGCAGGCCGCGTTGGGCGCCCACGTCACCCAGATCGAGGTCGCCGGCGAGACCTTCGCGCTCTCCAACGGGCTGGCCCAACCCCTGTGGCGCACCGAGTACTTCCGGCTCGGCCTCGGCGAGCCGGTCCCGCCCGGCTCGACCGACGACGTGTCCGGGATCTTCGCCGGGCTGGCCGCGCCGGGCGCCGGGGAGGAGCGATGAGGATCGCCGGCCATCTCGGCCTCGGCGTGCTGGGCTTCGTCGCCGGGGTCGCCGGCTCCCTGGTCCAGGGCGGCTGGTTCCCGCTGGGCGTGCTGCTGGCGCTCGGCGGCTGCGCCGGCCTCTTCTGGGGCGGCGCGCTGCTCACCCGCACCCGGGTCGGCGCCGCCGCGCCGGCCGGCGGCTGGCTGCTGTCCGTGCTGGCGCTCACCGTGACCAGGCCACAGGGCGACTTCGTCTACGCGGCGGGCGCCGGGAGTTACGTCTATCTCCTGGGCGGGATGACGGTGGCCGTGGTGTGCGCCACGTTGGCGCCGACCGAACGCCCGCTGTTCGCCCTGGACCAGCGGACCGCACGGTAACGCCCCTGCTGAGAGCGGGTGTCGGGGTGGGGCACTGATGTGCTGATCCTGTGCTGAGGGCGTGGCGGCTCGCGGACCCCAGTATCGTGGGGCCAGCCGCCGCCCCCGGACAGCGTTCCGGGCCGGCCGGTGAAGCCCAACCGGGAGATCCAGCCTTGAGTCGTGAAACTGACAATTCGCCCAACCCCCGGGGGTGGGGTGACCCCCAGCGCAACGAGGGGGAAGCAGCGGCCCGTCCGGGTCCTCCGCCGGCGGAGGAGAAGAAGACCGAGACCACGATGACGACCCGCGCGCGGATCAACATCCCCGGGTCCCGGCCCATTCCACCGATCGTCGTCCGGGAGACCGTGGACGAGGAGGCCGCGCGCTCCGCCGCCCCGCCGCCGCTGCCCACCCGGAACAAGCCGGCGCCCGGCGCCAGGCCCGACGGCCGGGGCACCGCGGGCCGGCCGGCCGACGGCGCGAGCGGCGGCGCGGACTCCGGCAAGAAGACCAGCTCCTGGTTCGAGCCCAAGAAGCCGCCGCAGACCGGCGCCGTGCCGCAGGCACACCCCGACGGGCCGGTGCCGGGCGAGCCGCCGCACGAGCCGGCCGGGCCCGAGACCCCGCCCGGCGGCCACCCCCAGCTGTCCGACACCCCGGCCGGCGGCGTGCCGGGGCTGGGCGGCGAACGCCAGGGCGCGCCCGCCTGGTTCCCCGCGCCCCACGAGACCCCGGCGGCCGGCACCCCGGCCGTCCCCCCGCAGGGGCCCCTGCCGCCCCGGCCGGTCGGCCCCACCACGGGGCCGGGCTCGGGATCGATGACCGTTCCCCCGGTCGCGCCGACGCCGATGGGCGGCGAACACCCGCCCGGCATCCCGCCGCAGGCCCAGGCCCCGACGCCGCAGGGCCCGCTCGCCGCCTCGGCCGCCCACCAGGACCGGCCAGGCGGTCCGGCCCCCCGGCCCGGCGGCCCCGCGCCGCGCCCCGGCGGGCTGCCGCCCGACGAGGACCCGGCCGGCACCACCATGGACCTGGGCGGCCCCTTCCCGCCCGCGCCGCCGCCCGGCGTGCGCGACGGCGACCCGGCAGCGACCGGCCAACTGCCGCGCCCCCTCGCCCCCGAGGACACCGGCGCCGGCCCCACCGTTCCGCCGCCCGGGCCACGCCCGCCGGCGGGCGACGAGCCCCCGCCCGCCGGGAGCGCCGCGCCCAAGCCGGCGCCGCGCGGCCGCTCCAAGGTCAAGCTGCTGGTGATCGCGCTGGTCGGCGTCGGCGTCGTCGCCTACGGCGCCGGCCTCTTCCTCAACCCCGAGGACGTGCCCAAGGGCACCGAGGTGCTGGGCATCGACATCGGCGGCATGTCCACCGAGGACGCGCACGGCCTCCTCGACACCCGCCTGGACGCGGCCAACAACGAGCCGCTGATCCTGGTGATCGACGGGCAGGAGGTCGAACTCAAGCCCACCGTCGCCGGGTTGGCCGTCGACACCGAGGCCACCGCCAGGGGCGCCTCCGGCACCGACTACAGCCCGGTCTCCGTGATCGGCTCGCTCTTCGGTTCGAGCCGGGAGGCCGAGGCCGTCTTCTCCGTGGACCGGGAGAAGCTGACCGTCGCCCTGGAGGACCTCACCTCGGGCGCCGGCGGCACCGGACCCGTCGACGGCACCGTGGTGTTCGAGAACGGCCAGGCCATCGGCCGGGCCGGGCAGGCCGGTTCGGCCATCGACCCGGCGGCGGCCGCCGACTCGGTCGAGGCCGCGTTCCGGGAGCGGGCCGCCGGCGGCCCCAACCAGCCGGTCGAACTCCCGGTCACCACGCGGGAGCCGCTGGTCGGCGAGGAGCAGGTGCAGCAGGCGCTGGAGGAGTTCGGCGAGCCGGCCATGTCCGGCTGGGTGTGGCTCTCCGCCGCCGGCATCGAACTCCCCATCAGCCAGCAGACGTTGAGCGGGGTGCTCAGCATGGAGCCCAGCGACCAGGGGAACCTCCAGCCGGTGATCGACCCCGACGGGCTGGCCGAGCTGTACGGCAGCACCTTCGACGGGGTGATGATCGACGCCGGCAGCGGCCTCGTCGAGATGACCCCCGAGCACGCCGCCGCCGCGCTGATCCCGGTGCTGCGCGAGCCGGCCGTCGCCAACGAGGGCCCCGACCGCAGGATCGCCGAGGTCGAGGGCGCCACCCTGGGCTGAGCCCGCCCGAGCCCCGCGCACCGAATCGCCGCCAGGACGGCGCCCGCCTCAACCGGCGGGCGCCGTCCGGTAGTGGTAGTGGTGGTGCTCCGCGAAGCCCAGCCGGTCGTAGAGCGCGCCGGCCGCCGCGTTCTCCCGCGTCACCTGGAGCCAGGCCGCCGAGGCGCCCTCCGCCAGCGCCGCCCGCGCCAACTCCGCCATCAGCGCGGTCGCCAGGCCGCGCCGCCGGTGCGCCCGGTCGACCTCGATCGAGCTGAAGCCCGCCCACCGGCCGTCCACCACGCACCGCCCCACGGCGGCCGGCGGCTCGCCGGCACCGGCCGGCACCTCCCCGAACAGCACCAGCGGGCCGCCCGTCAACACCCGCCGCGCGGTGGCCGGATCGCGCAGCGCCGACCGGTTGGCCGCCAGCCAGCCCTCGGTCAGCTCCCGGCCGACCACCACCCGCCCGTCGGGCTCCCGGTCGGCCAGCGGCGCCAACGCCCCGACGCGCGTGGCGGTGAACCCGTCGGCGGCCCAGCCCAGCGCGTCCAGCGCGGCCACCAGCCGCTCGTCCGCGCCCTCGGCGCCCGTCGTCAGCTGGAACCTCGCCGGCAGCCCACGCGCCGCGTACCAGGCCACCACCCGCTCGCGCTCCGGCCCGCCCGGGCCGAGCCTGACCGCCGAGTTGGCCCGCCGCGACCAGCCGGCGCCGGCCCGCAGCAGCCAGCCGCCGAGCCGTTCCGCCTCGGGCGCCGGCCAGCTCCGCGCCGCCACGGCCGCCAACTCCGCGACCGAGGCCGCCGGTACGCCCCGCCGCCGCGCCGGGGCGGCCGGCACCACCTTCCCCGCGACCAGCGCGGACTCGGCCAGCCGCACCGTCTCCCCGGTCCGCCGGGTCACCGACAGCACCCCGTCCGTCCACGAGCTGAGAATTCCCAGGGTGTCGGTGAACGTCGTCGCCCCGTCCCCGGCCCCGGTCAGGGACCGGACCGAGACCCGTTTGCCCACGTCAGCGGCGGTGATCCGGACTTCGAGCCGGGCCTTCACACGAAATTGCATACCCCTAGCAAACCCCCCTCAGGTGTGCGCAACGCTGTACAGCGGCGATACTAGGGTCCGAGCATCAGCGATGCCGCGCCCACGTGCGCCAGGCGGACCGGCCGCCATGACGAGGAGGACTGACAGCGTGACCTACGTGATCGCCGAGCCCTGTGTTGATCTCAAGGACAAGGCATGTATCGAGGAGTGCCCCGTCGACTGCATCTACGAGGGGCAGCGCGCTCTCTACATCCACCCCGACGAGTGCGTGGACTGCGGTGCCTGTGAGCCGGTCTGCCCGGTCGAGGCGATCTTCTACGAGGACGACACCCCGGACGAGTGGAAGGACTACTACAAGGCCAACGTCGAGTTCTTCGAGGAGCTTGGTTCCCCCGGCGGGGCCAGCAAGTTGGGCCTGATCGAGCGCGACCACCCGCTGATCGCCGCCCTGCCCCCGCAGAGCCACGACGAGTGAGGGAACGGCCTCGGGGGACCGGGGCCGTTCCGCTCTTCCGGTCCTCGACCCGACGAACGACCGTGCCCTCCGAGGTCCGCACCGACGTTCCCCCGAGGTCCGCACCGGGGTCCCACCGAGGCCCTGACCCAGGTTCCGACGTGAGTCCCCGCGTGCCCCGTGCCGCCGAGGACTCCCGAGCGAGGAGTGCCACCCCGTGCCGTCCGCCGTCTCCGCCCGCCTACCGGTCTTCCCCTGGGACCGTCTTGAGCCCCACAAGGCCACCGCCTCGGCGCACCCGGACGGCATCGTGGACCTGTCCGTCGGCACGCCCGTCGACCCGGTGCCCGACCTCGTCCAACGGGCCCTCGCCGACGCCGCCAACAGCCCCGGCTACCCGACGGTCTGGGGCACCCCCGCGCTGCGGGACGCGATCGTCGACTGGTGCGCCCGCCGCACCGGCGCGGTCGGCCTCGATCACCGGGGCGTCCTCCCCGTGATCGGCTCCAAGGAACTGGTCGCCTCGCTGCCCTCCCAGCTGGGCCTCGGCCCCGGCGACCGCGTCGCCTACCCCGAGCCGGCCTACCCGACCTACGAGGTCGGCGCCCTCATCGCCCGCGCCGAGCCGGTGCCCTACACCGGCTCGCCCACCGAACTCGACCCCGAGGGCCTGCGGCTGCTCTGGCTCAACTCCCCGTCCAACCCGACCGGTCGGGTCCTCGACGTCGCCGAGCTGCGCGCCGTCGTCGCCTGGGCGCGGGAGCACGGCGTGCTGGTCGTCAGCGACGAGTGCTATCTGGAACTGGGCTGGGAGGCCGAGCCGGTCTCGGTGCTCCACCCCGAGGTCTGCGGCGACGACCACCGGGGCCTGGTCGCGGTGCACTCGCTCTCCAAGCGCTCCAACCTCGCCGGCTACCGGGCCGCGTTCCTCGCCGGCGACCGCGAGGTGCTGGGCGAGCTGCTGGGCGTGCGCAAGCACGCCGGGATGATGCTGCCGGCCCCGGTGCAGGCGGCGATGGCCGTCGCCCTGGGCGACGACGAGCACGTGGCCGAGCAGCGCGCCCGCTATGCCGCGCGCCGTGCGGCGCTGCGTGCGGCGCTGACCGTGCGGGGCTTCACCGTCGAGCACAGCGAGGCGTCGCTCTACCTGTGGGCCACCCGGAACGAGCCCTGCTGGGACACGGTCGCCGAGCTGAGCGAGCTCGGCATCCTGGTGGCGCCCGGCGCGTTCTACGGCGCGGCGGGCGAGCGGTTCGTCCGGGTCGCGTTCACCGCGACCGACGAACGCGTCGCCAGCGCGGTGGCGCGCCTCTCCTGAAGGCCCTCCGGGGGAGGCGCGCCCACGGTTCCGCTCAGCGGGCGGTCATGCCCGTCAGCAGCGTGCCGCCCACCCGGGCCCCCTCGCGGAGCTTCGGGGCGACGTCGGCGCCGGCCTCGTTGACCACGCCGACGGCCGACCGGCCCAGGCCGTTGACGGTCTCGCCGACCACGTCCGCCTCGCCGGCGTCGGGCGTGGTGGCCGCCGGGCCCGCCGCCTGGGCGACGGTCGCGGTGCCCAACAGGCCGGCGGCGCCGGCCACTCCACAGAGCGCCGCCCGAACCAGGGTGCGCCGTACGGGACGTGACATGAGCTTCTCTCCTCGTGAGGGGGAACGGACGCGGGGGTGGCGTCCGCCGTGCCTATCGACCGCCGGCGGCGCGGGGTTGCGGCCGGCGCGGGTAAAGAATCGGTAATCCGCCGGCCGGTCGTTTGATAGTCCGTCAGCTATCCGGAGCCGGTCGGTGGGAAATCCCGGAGCGCCTCGGAAAACCCTCGTGCGGCACCGCACCGAACGACGCCGAACCGCGCGTACAAAAACCCGGGGAACGAACGGAGTTGGGCCGCGCCGGCGCCGTTCGGTACCGCGTTAACGCTCGACCGTATTCATTCGGTCACTCAGTGCTGGTGACCAGCGAAAGGCGGACCGCCCCGCGCGAATTCCCCCCGGAATTACCGGATTCCCCGGAATCGTCGGTGGCGTCGTCGGCGTCCTCGGTGCCGGCGGAGTCCTCTCGCCAGCCGTCGTCCGAGCGTTCCGACTCCCAGCGCACCCCGTCCCAGCTGACCTCCGACACCCCCAACTGCCCGGCCCGCGCGACCAGCCAGTGCGCCAGCTCCCAGCCCGGGTCCGACGTCGCCTCGCCGCCCGCCTCGGCCAGCGTCACCGTCAACATCCCCGAGTCCGCGCCCGAGCCCTCGACCGTCGCCCGCCCCGCGAAATCCGCCGCCAACTCCCGTTCCAGCTCCGCCGGATCGCCCGCCCGTGGGTCGTTGCCCGTCACACAGCTCAGCGCCCCCGGCACCCGGCCGGTCAACGCGCCCGACAGCAGCGTGGCGTTGGCCTCGTGCTTCGCGTACTCGTCGGGGAAGGCGCTGCGTTGCACCTCCTGGGCCGCCTCGGTCAGCGGCAGCTCCTCGTACGCCGGGATCTCGACCAGCTTGTCGTAGAACGCCCCCGCCGCGTACACCGGGTCGGTGACCTGCTCCTCGCTGCCCCACCCCATCGAGGGCCGCTGCTGGAAGAGGCCCAGCGAGTCGCGGTCGCCGTAGTCCAGGTTGCGCAGGCTGGACTCCTGCATCGCGGTCGCGATGGCTATCGTCACCGCCCGTTCGGGCAGCCCGCGCGAGGTGCCCACGGCCGCGATGACGGCCGCGTTCGCGGCCTGCGCCGGGCTCAGCCGGTGCGGCTCGGACTCCGGGTCGGCGCCGCGCACCGCGCAGTGCGGCTCGCTCCGGCTGCCCGACTCGTAGTGCACCAGGGCATAGACGCCCACGCCCAGCAGCACCAGGGTGGCGGAGGCACCGCGCACCAGGCGGCGTCGACGTCGCGAGGTGGTCGTCCGTTCGGGCACGCGACGAGGGTAACCGCTGGGCCCGGCCGCCCTTCCGGCGCGGGTACCGTGACCCCATGGAACGACCGGCGACGCAGACCACGGCCCCCGCACCGCGACTCGACCTCGACCTCGACGCGGCGGCGCTGACCGCCAGGTTGGTGGACATCCCGTCCGTCAGCGGCACCGAGGAGCCGCTGGCCGACGCGGTGGCCGAGGCGCTCGCCGCGCTGCCCTGGCTGCGGGTCGACCGCTTCGGCAACAACGTGGTCGCGCGCACCCAACTCGGCCTGGACCAGCGGGTGGTGCTCGCCGGCCACCTCGACACCGTGCCGGTCGCCGACAACCTGCCGTCCCGGCTGGACGACGAGGGCGTGCTCTGGGGCCTGGGCAGCTGCGACATGAAGGCGGGCGTCGCGGTGCAGCTGCGGATCGCCGCCACCGTTCCCCGGCCCAACCGCGACCTGACGTTCGTCTTCTACGACAACGAGGAGGTCGAGGCCGACCGCAACGGGCTCGGCCGGCTGGCCGCCGCCCACCCCGACTGGCTGGCCGCCGACTTCGCGGTGCTGCTCGAACCCTCCAACGGCCAGGTGGAGGGCGGCTGTCAGGGCACCCTGCGCGTCCACCTGCGGCTGCCGGGCCAGCGCGCCCACTCGGCGCGGAGCTGGATGGGGGTCAACGCGATCCACGCCGCGTCGCCGGTGCTGGCCAGGCTCGCCGCCTACCGGCCGCGTCGGGTCGAGATCGACGGCCTGGAGTACCGCGAGGGCCTCAACGCCGTCCGCGTCGAGGGCGGCGTCGCCGGCAACGTGATCCCCGACTCCTGCACGGTCACCGTCAACTACCGCTACGCGCCCGACCTGGACGAGGAGCGGGCGCTGGCCCATGTCCACGAGGTCTTCGCCGACTGCGGCGTCGCCGAGTTCGTGGTCGACGACCACTCGCCCGGCGCGCTGCCCGGCCTCTCGCACCCGGCGGCGCGGGCGTTCCTGGACGCGGTCGGCGGCGTTCCTTACCCCAAGTTTGGCTGGACGGACGTCTCCCGGTTCAGCGCCCTTGGAGTGCCGGCGGTCAACTACGGCCCGGGCGACCCGAGTCTGGCCCACCGGCAGGACGAGCGGGTCGCCACCGAGGCCGTGCTGGCCTGCGAGGCCCGGCTGCGCGCCTGGCTGGGCGGCTGAACGTCCCCGCCGCCCCTTCGAGGGGGCGGCGGGACCGGGGGACCCGGCGGGCGCCGCCCGGCCGGGAGCACGGCGAAGCGATCACAGATCCCAGAGCACACATCACAGAGCACAGGTGAGGAGCGCGCGATGAGCGGGAGCGCACACGCCCCCGGCGATGAGCCGTACGCCGAGCGGCCGGTGGAGGCCGGCCAGCCCCGCGAGCAGCGGCTCGGACCGGTCGTCCGGCGCCGGCAGCAGGTGACCACCGGCACCGCCGACCAGCGGCTGTTGGACTCCAGGGGCCCGTCCGACTGGGTCCACCAGGACCCGTGGCGGGTGCTGCGCATCCAGTCGGAGTTCGTCGAGGGCTTCGGCGCGCTGGCCGAACTCGGGCCCGCCGTCTGCGTCTTCGGCTCGGCCCGCACCGCCCCCGGCAGCGTCGAGTACGAGCTGGCGCGGCGGATCGGGCAGGGCCTGGCCGAGTCGGGCTTCGCCGTGATCACCGGCGGCGGCCCGGGCGCCATGGAGGCGGCCAACCTGGGCGCCAGCGAGACCGGCGGGGTCTCCGTAGGGCTGGGCATCGAGCTGCCCTTCGAGCAGGGCCTCAACCCCTATGTCGACGTCGGGATCAACTTCCGCTACTTCTTCGTCCGCAAGACCATGTTCGTCAAGTACGCCCAGGGCTTCCTGGTGCTGCCCGGCGGCCTGGGCACCATGGACGAGCTGTTCGAGGCGCTGACCCTGGTGCAGACCCAGAAGGTGACGCGCTTCCCCATCGTGCTGGTTGGCTCCGCCTACTGGGGCGGGCTGGCCGACTGGCTGCGGAACACCGTGATCGCGCAGGGCAAGGCGTCGGCGCGCGACGAGGAGCTGTTCCAGATCACCGACGACGTGGACGAGGCCATCCGGCTGGTCACCAAGCCCTGAACGGACCACCGTTCCCGAAGGCCCGCTCGTCGTCGGCCGCCGGCGGTTCAGGCCAGGCCGCGCCTGGCCACCGCCGGCTCGCGGTGGCCGGCGATGGCGGCCACCATCGCCAGCACCTCCCGCGTCTCGGCCACCTCGTGCACCCGGTAGACCTGGGCGCCCAGCCAGGCGGAGACCGCCGTGGTGGCCAACGTCCCCAGCAGCCGCTCCTTCACCGGGCGGTCCAGGGTCTCGCCGACGAAGTCCTTGTTGGAGAGCGAGACCAGCACCGGCCAGCCGGTCGCCGTCATCTCGTCCAGCCGCCGCGTCGCCTCCAGCGAGTGCCGCGTCGACTTGCCGAAGTCGTGCCCCGGGTCGATCAGCACGCCCTCCCTCGGCACGCCGAGCGCCACCGCCCGCTCGGCCAGCCCCACGGTCACCCGCAGGATGTCGGCCATCACGTCGTCGTAGCGCACCCGGTGCGGGCGGGTGCGCGGCCTGGCGCCGCCGGCGTGGGTGCAGACCAGCCCGACGCCGTGCCGGGCGGCGACCTCGGCCAGGCGCGGATCGACGCCGCCCCAGGCGTCGTTGAGCAGGTCGGCGCCGGCCGCGCAGGCCGCCTCGCCCACCTCGTGCCGCCAGGTGTCCACGCTGATCACCACGTCCGGGTGGCGCCGGCGTACCTCGGCGACGAAGCCGGCGGTGCGGCGGATCTCCTCCGCCGCGTCCACCTCAGCGCCGGGGCCGGCCTTGACCCCGCCGATGTCGATGATGTCCGCGCCCTCGTCGACGGCCCGCGCCACCCGCTCCAGGGCGGCCCGTTCGGCGAAGGTGGCGCCCCGGTCGTAGAACGAGTCCGGGGTCCGGTTGACGATCGCCATGATCACCGGCTGGTGGGTGGCGAACTCCCGTGTGCCCAGGCGCAACATCCGGCTCAGCTCTCTCTCGGGTTGTTCTCGCGGTTCGTTCCGGGCCTCCCGGGTCCTCCCCGGGCTCCCCCGGCCCGACCTTCGAACCTACCTGTCCCGCCCGGTCATTCCCCGTGCGAGACTCCGGGGCAGGACTCACAGGGGAGAGCAGCCGTGTTCTGGTTCTTGATGGTCGCGATGGTGGTGGTGATCGCCGCGGTCACGCTCGCGGTGCTGAGCAGCGGGGACGGCACGGGCGCACCGGCCACGGGCGGGCTGCGCGACGTCCAGCCCGACCGGCCGGCCGATCCGCTGCCGCTGGACCGGCCGCTGGCGCCCGCCGACCTGATCCGGGTCCGGCTGCCGGTCGCCCCGCGCGGCTACCGGATGGCGGAGGTGGACGACGTGCTGGACCGGGTCGCCGCCGAACTCGCCGAGCGGGACGCCCGGATCGCCGACCTGAGGCACCTGTTGGAACAGGCGAGGAACGAGGCCGCGCAGCGCGGGGGCGACCGGGACTGAGGCCGCCGGCTTCGAATCCGGTCGCCCGATCGGAATGCCCGCCGAATCGCCCTTCGCGCCCGGCGGATTCCCGGCCGACGCCCGCCTGACGGCCGGCCACCGAGGCGGCGGCGCACCCGGGGAGTCGGACCAACCTGCCGAGTCCCTGAGGGCCCCGAGAACGCCCCCGAAGAACCGTGGTATCGCGGGCGATCCCCGAATTGAGTGGTTTTGCGTGTGTGCGTTGCCGAAGGGAGACCGCCCAATGTTGGTCACGGGACCCATTCATGCGGGATAATGAAGGCAAGCAATGTGTTCGACGCCGAGGGCGCTCGCGTCATCGGCTGCGACGAGCTGGTTCAGGAAGGGGAACGAGCATGGCGGCCATGAAGCCGCGGACGGGCGATGGTCCGCTTGAGGTGACCAAGGAGGGGCGGGGCATCATCATGCGCGTTCCGCTCGAAGGCGGTGGCCGACTCGTTGTCGAGCTGACCCCGGACGAGGCGGTCGCACTCGACGAGGAGCTGAAGAAGGTGACCGGCTGACGCCGCCGCGTTCCGCGTTGACCCTGTGGCGCCGCCCCGGAACATGTTTCCGGGGCGGCGCCACGCGGCTTTCGGGGCCGATCCCTGGCCTCGTCCGGGTGCGGGCTCAGACCCGGGCGGCGCAGAGCAGCCCGTCGCCCACCGGCAGCAGCGCCGGCGTCAGCTGCGGGCTCTCCCGCACCGCGCGCAGCAGCTCCCGCAGCCGGCGCACCTCGGTGGGCGCGGCGGCCGAGTCCACCGTCCGGCCGCCGGCGAAGACCCCGGCGAAGCAGACCATCCCGCCGGGACGCAGCAGCCGCAACGATTCTGCGAGGCACTCCAGGTACTCCAGCCGGTCGCCGTCGCAGAAGACCAGGTCGTAGCCGCCGTCGGTGAGCCGGGGCAGCACGTCCAGCGCGTGGCCCGGGATGATCCGGGTGCGGTTGGCGGCGAAGCCCGCCAGCCGGAACGCCTGCCGGGCGAACTGCTGCCGCTCCGGCTCGGTGTCCACCGTGGTCAACACCGCCTCCGGGCGCATCCCGGTCAGCAGGTGGATGCTGGAGACCCCGGTCCCGGTGCCGATCTCCACCACGGCCCGCGCCCCCGAGACGGCGGCCAGCAGCCGCAGCGCGTCCCCGGTGCCGGGGGAGACGGCGCGCACCCCGGCCTCGCGCGCCCGCTCGCGGGCCCAGCGCAGCGCCGTCCCCTCGGCGCTCTCGGCGTCCGGTGCGCCATACGCCTCGGCGAACGCCCAGCTCGTCAGCCGGTTGCCGGTAATGGCCCTCTCCTGTCCCCGTCTGTCACGCGCCTCGACTGTATCGACTTCGGACGGGAACCGGACGCCCGGCTCTGACGTTGGTCGTAAGACGACGGTGCTGCCGAGGCGTGGAGTCGGGACCACTCGACGACGGGTCGAAGGCATTGCCGGCCAACAAATGCTTATCCGGAGCTAACGGGCGAGGTGGCTATGGTAGGGGCTCCACTGGACACCACCAGAGCCGACAGGGGAGGTGCGGCCGCGTCCACCGGCCGGGGGGTGCTCACGCGCATCCGGCGGTCCTTCGGCGGGCCGAATTCCGTGACAGACAACGCTGACAGCGACCGAGCGCAGGCCACCACCGAGTCAGCCGACGGCACCACCAACGCCGTGGCCACCTTCAGCGCGGGCGCCGACAGCCAGGGCTGGGCCCCTCCCACCTGGGAGGAGATCGTCAGCACCCACAGCGCGCGGGTCTACCGTCTGGCGTACCGCCTCACGGGCAACCAGCACGACGCGGAGGACCTCACCCAGGAGGTCTTCGTGCGGGTCTTCCGTTCCCTGTCGACCTACACCCCCGGCACCTTCGAGGGGTGGCTGCACCGGATCACGACCAACCTCTTCCTCGACTCGGTCCGCCGCAAGCAGCGGATCAGATTCGACGCCCTCGGGGAGGACGCCGCCGACCGGCTGCCCAGCCGCGAGCCCACCCCGCAACAGCACTTCAACGACACCCACTTCGACGCCGACGTCCAGCAGGCGCTGGACACCCTGGCCCCCGACTTCCGCGCGGCCGTGGTCCTCTGCGACATCGAGGGCCTGAGCTACGAGGAGATCGCCACCACCCTTGGCGTGAAGCTGGGCACCGTGCGCAGCCGCATCCACCGGGGCCGTTCGCACCTGCGGAAGGCGCTGCGCCACCGCTCGCCGGAGGAGCGCGGCTCCCGCGCGGCCCAGCCCGCCGAGCCCGAGGCGTCGCTCCCGTCCGCCGAGCCGGCCCTGGCCGTGGCGCCCGGAGCCCCGGGATCAGTGGAAGGCGCGATGGAGTGACCTCGACCGCCGAAACGGACCCGGCCGACCGGCATCTGGGAGAGAGCCTCGCCGCCCTGGTGGACGGCGAGCTGTCGCACGACAGCAGGGACCGCGTGCTGGCCCACCTGGCCACCTGCGCCCACTGCAAGGCGGAGGTGGAGGCCCAGCGCGCCCTGAAGAGCGCCTTCGCCGCCAGCCCGCCGCCCGCGCTCTCCGCCGGCCTGCTCGCCCGCCTCCAGAACGTCCCGGCCGACAGCGGCCTGGACACCCGACCTCCGGGCCCCGGGCCCACCCCGCCGGGAGACGCCGGCCCGCCGGCCGCCGGCACCCCTCCCAAACGCTCCGGTGGTCTCCGCCTCGACCTGCTGCCCGGCGGCCGGGGGCGTTCCTCGCTGCTGGCCCCCGCCGCCCCCGCACTGGGCGGCTCCGGCGGCTCCGCCGGCTTCCGCATACACGAGCCGGTGGCTGCCCGGCTCCCTCGCGGCCATCGCATCGCCTTCGCCGCCGCCGGAGCGGTCTCGTTGGCGGCCTTCGCCATCGGGGGCGCCGTCTCCGGCGTCGCCAGCCCGACCGGCAGCTCCGCCGCGTCCAGCGCGGTGGCCGCCGGCAGCGGCACCTCGGCCGGTTCGGCGCCCCGCCCGATGGGCGCCAGGGCGGAGGAGGACGTGCAGCGGCAGCAGGGCGTGGCCCAGGTGCTGCCGGTCGCCGACGTGGGCGAGACCACGCCGCCGACGGGCCGGCAGTTCACCTTGCTCGGCAGCAGCCTCCCGGCGGCGCACGGCGCCTCGCCGGTGCCCCGGGCGACGCCGCCGGCGACCACGGCCGAGCCGGTCATAGGCCCGCTCCGCCCCGAACACACCAGCTCCAGCGCGCTGGGCGCCGTGAGTCCGCGCTGAGTTCCGCCGCCTCTGATTGAATGCGACCCCGTAGGCAGGATGGCGCGGACACGATGGGGACGGCTGCCATGGACAAGGGCAACGGCGTCGAGCGGCGGAGCACGGCCCCCGACGGCCTGACCTCCCCGGAGGACCCGGCCGAGGGCGGCGCCGGGTTTCGCGCGGCCGAGTCGGCGCCTCGGCCGGCCGGGGCCGCGGAGCCCGTCTCCGCCAGCGAGGACCCGTACAGCACGCCGCCCTACGGCCAGCCGGGGCCCTGGGCCCCGGCGCCCCCGGTGCAGCGCCCCGACCCCACGCCACCGGCGGGCACCCACGTGCCCCCGGCCGACGGCGGCAGCCTCGGCGGCGCGGGCGTCCCGCTGGCGCCGGCCCAGCCGCAACCGCAGCCGGAGCCGGAGCCGGCGATCGCCCCGCACCGCTACAACCCCTGGGCCACGCCGCACGCCTCGCCCCCGGCGCCGGCGGCGGTGGCCTACCCGTCGTCCCCCTCCCCGGTCTCGCCCCTGCCCTCGCCCTCTGCGCCGCGGCCCGCCCCGCGCCGGGGCGCCAGGCTGGTGGCCGGCGCGGCGCTGATCGCCCTGCTGGCCGGCGTGATCGGCGGCATGGTCGGCGTGTGGCTGGAGCGCGAGGGCGCGTTCAGCGAGGTGCGGCTGCCCCAGACCTCCGCCGGCTCCTCGGCCGCCTCCAGCGGCAGCATCGCCGGCATCGCCAGCGCGCTGCTGCCCGGCGTCGTCACGCTGCACGCGGGCGGCGGCCAGTCCGGCACCGGCTTCGTCCTCGACGAGCGCGGCCACATCCTCACCAACGCCCATGTGGTCAGCGGCCCGGGCGCGGGCGCCGTCGAGGTCACGTTCAGTACCGGCGACACGGTGCGCGGCGAGGTGGTCGGCCAGCACGCCGGCTACGACCTCGCCGTGGTGCGGGTCTCCGGCGTCGCCGGGCTGACCCCGCTGGAGCTGGGCGACTCCGACGCGGTGCGGGTCGGGGACCCGGTGGTCGCCATCGGCTCCCCGTTCGGCCTGGCCGGCACGGTCACCTCCGGCATCATCAGCGCCACCGAGCGCCCGATCACCGCCGGCGGCGAGCAGGCCGACGGCTCCGACATCAGCTATGTGAACGCGCTCCAGACCGACGCCCCGATCAACCCGGGGAACTCCGGCGGCCCGCTGGCCGACGCCCAGGGCCGGGTGATCGGCGTCAACAGCGTGATCCGCTCCGTGGACAACGGCGGCGCCGAGGCGGGCAGCGTGGGGCTCGGCTTCGCGATCCCGATCAACCAGGCCAAGGACGTCGCCGAGCAGCTGATCAATACGGGCCGCGCCACCCACCCGGTGATAGGGGTCAGCCTGGACACCCGGTTCACCGGGGACGGCGCCCGGGTCGGCAGCTCCACCGACGAGCCGGCGGTGGTGCCCGGCGGCCCGGCGGACGAGGCCGGGGTGCGGGACGGCGACGTGATCACCGGCGTCGACGGCGAACGGGTCGCCGACTCCGACGAGTTGATCATCAGAATCCGCAGCCACCGGCCCGGCGACGAGCTGGCGCTGACGATCGAGCGGGACGGCCGGGAGCTGTCCCTCGACGTGGTGCTCGGCGAGGCCGCGGCCGAATGACCCCGCCGACGGCCCGGATGACCCCGCCGACGGCCCGGGCGGCGGGCGAGCCGGCCCGTCACCCGCGTTTTACCCGTTGCTGGCCTCGGTGGTCTCCCGTCCCCCGGGGAGGCCGGGGTACCGTGGCCGTCTACTCGTTTGCGTGAGGGAGCTGCCAGGTGTTCTTCGATATAGGGTCCCTAGAGTTCATCACGCTGATCGTCCTGGCCATCATGGTCTTCGGGCCGGAGAAGCTCCCCAGGATGATCCGCGAGGTGGCGCAGTTCATCCGCAAGGTCAGGGAGTTCTCCGACAACGCCAAGCAGGACATCCGCTCGGAGCTGGGACCCGACTTCAAGGACTTCGAGTTCGAGGACCTCAACCCGAAGAACTTCGCCAGGAAGCACCTGCTCGACAACGAGGACCTCGGCCTGCGCGAGCTGGCCAAGGACCTCGACGTGCGCAAGGAGCTGACCGAGGTCACCGACGCGGTCAACGGCCGGACGAGTACGAACAGGCCCGCGCGGAACAAGCCGGGCGGCGCCGCCAGGACCAGCCTCGCCAAGCAGCGCACCGGCTTCACGGAGCCGGCGGCCGCCGGCTCCGTGAAGCTCGGCAAGGACGGCGACGCCGGCTCCGTCACGCTGGCGAAGGACGGCGAGACCGCCTCCTCGGCGCCGGCGGGCGAGCGTTCCGCCCCGGCCACATCGGCCGCCGAGGCGACGCCGTTCGACGCCGACGCCACCTGAGTGGATTCGGCCCCTTCGGGGCATATGCCGACCTTTGGTTCCCGGGGGCGCCCGACACGGCGGAGCCGGGTGGCTATCCTCCTCATGTCCGGGGTGTGCCCAGGACGAGGGCAATGAGGAGGCGTCGGCACATGGAGACGACGAGTCGAGCGGAGCCGCACGACGCGACAGGCGACGATCCCGGCAGGGGGGAGGTCCGGGGCGTCCCGGGCGCCCGGCCGGTGATCGAGGGGTATCTCGCGGCTGACTTCCCCTGGTACGGGCTGGACGACGCGTTCACCGGCCCGCGCTGGCTGACCCAGGTGGGCACCGGGGCGGACGGCTCCGTCGAGCACGGCGCCACCGGCCACGGCCAGGAGCCCACGCTCCGCGCCGAACTCGGCCACGAGGACCAGCGGTTCACCACGGTGGTCACCGTCGCCGAGCGGCCGGTGCGGCGCAGCCCCGACGGCACCGGCCTGCTGGAGGCCACCTCGCCGGCCTCCGCCGCCTGGCTGGCCGGCTCGGGGCTGCTGGCGTGCACCTGGCCCGCCCAGATGGAACGGGCGCTGCGCCAGGACTGGCTGGAGCAACAGACCAACATCGCCTGGGAGTTGGCGGACGACCTCGGCGGCAGCGGCTGGAGCGCGCTCTCGCTGCCGGTGGACGGGGTGCCCACCCCGTTCCACTACCGGGAGTCGGAGTACGGCTGGGTCCTCGCCGGGGCGGCGCCCCACGGGGTCCACATCGGGGCCTACGGGCGCGGCATGAGCGCCTACGGCCTCGGGTTCGCCGTCATCAAGGACATCGAGAGCTACTCGGTGCGCGGCTGAGCGCCGCGCACCCCAACAGCCGCCGCAGCGCCCCGCGAGGCCGTCAGAACTTGCCGCGCGGGGTGATCCCCAGGGACATCCCGGCCAGCCCGCGCTGCCGGGACCCCAGTGAGGCGGCGATCGACCGCAGCGCCGACCCGGCGGGCGAGGCCGGATCGGAGAGCACCACCGGCCGCCCGTCGTCGCCGCCCTCGCGGAGCCGCACGTCGATCGGGATGCTGCCGAGCACCGGCACCTTGGCGCCCGTCGTCCTGGTCAGCCCCTCGGCGACCCGCTCGCCGCCGCCGGTGCCGAAGACGTCCACCAGCTCGCCGCAGTGCGGGCAGGGCAGGCCCGCCATGTTCTCCACCACGCCGACGATCTTCTGGTGGGTCTGCACCGCGATGGAGCCGGCCCGCTCCGCGACCTCGGCCGCCGCCTGCTGCGGCGTGGTGACCACCAGGATCTCGGCGCCCGGCACCAGCTGGGCCACCGAGATGGCGATGTCGCCGGTGCCGGGCGGCAGGTCGAGCAGCAGCACGTCCAGGTCGCCCCAGTAGACGTCGGCGAGGAACTGCTGGAGCGCCCGGTGCAGCATCGGGCCGCGCCAGACCACGGGCGCGTTGCCCGGCGTGAACATCCCGATGGAGATCACCTTCACGCCCTGCGCGGTGGGCGGCATGATCATGTTCTCCACCTGGGTGGGCTTGGCGTCGGTCCCCAGCATCCTGGGCACCGAGTGGCCGTAGATGTCCGCGTCCACCACGCCGACCTTGAGCCCGTCGGCCGCCATCGCCGCCGCCAGGTTCACCGTGACCGAGGACTTCCCCACGCCGCCCTTGCCGGAGGCGACCGCGTAGACCCGGGTCAACGAGCCGGGCTGGGCGAACGGCACCTCGCGCTCGGCCTGGCCGCCGCGCAGCGTGGTGGCCAGCTCCTTGCGCTGCTCGTCGCTCATCACGTCCAGCTCGACGGCCACCTCGCGCACCCCGGGCACGGCGCCGACCGCGTTCCGCACGTCCGAGGTGATGTTCTCCCGCATCGGACAGCCCTGGATCGTCAGATAGATCCCGACGGTGACCCGTCCGTCCGCCTCGACGGCGATCGACTTGACCATGCCGAGGTCGGTGATCGGGCGGTGGATCTCCGGGTCGTTCACCCGCCGCAGCGCGGCCCGCACGTCGTCCTCGGTGGGCAGGGTGCCGGTGGCGCCGGTCGCTGGGGGAATGTCGGTAGCCATGACCCCGATGGTACGGCGCGAGCGCTCCGCATCGGGACTGCCCCTTTCCCGGCCTCGTCGGCTTGCCGGTACGCTGCCGCCAGCCAGCGGCCCACCGGGAGAGAGGCACTCACCGTGACAGCTCGTGTCCCCGCTCCGCACACCGGCTGGCGCCGGCGCGCGGCGGTCGTGGTCTCCGGTCTGACGCTGTGGTTCGGCACGGTCGCCTGCGGCTCGGACGAGCCGGCCGTCGAGACCAACGGGGTCGAGGAGCTGGCGCCCGAGGACATGGAGGAACGCGCCCGCACCGCCGCCGCCGAAGCCGCCACCGTCCGGCTGTCGGGCACCGTGGTGGCGGAGGGCAGCTCCTACCGGCTGGACATGCGGATCGGTCCCGACGGCGGGGTCGGCGAGGTCTCGGCCGAGGGCACCACCTTCGAACTGCTGCGGGTCGGTGAGCAGATGTATGTGAAGGCCGACGCCGCGTTCTGGGAGACCGAGGGCATCCCCGAGGAGCTGGAGAGTGACCCCACGCAGAAGCTCGACGGCAAGTACGTGCTGGTCGCGCCCGACGACCCGGCCTACGCGGAGCTGAGCGGCTTCACCGAGAAGAACGCGCTGCTGGAGGCGCTGCTGGTGCTGGAGGGGGAGCGCAGCACGGGCGAGCGGAGCGAGGTCGACGGGGTGGCGACCATCCAGCTCGACGCGGCGGAGGGCGCCGGCGGCACCATGGACATCTCGCTGGAGGGCACGCCCTACCCGCTGCGGCTGCACCGGGGCGGCGACGCGGGTGACCTCCGACTGACCGACTGGGACCAGGACTTCAGCCTGCACGCGCCGCCCGATGAGGAGATCGTCGACTACGGCGACGCGATGCTGCCCGACGAGTCGGAGTGACGAGCCGGGTGCGCGTGCGGTCGGCCGTTCAGCGGCGGCGGCCCGTGCGGCCTCGGCGGCGCCGGGTGGGCAGCCCGCTGGGCGTGGCCACCCGGGTGCTGGCCGGGGTGGGCAGCGGGGCGGCCGCGCCGTCCCCGTCGGGCATGGCGCCGGGCCGCTGAAGCGGCTCGCCCACCGGGCTCAGCCGCAGCACCCGGCACTCGGCGGCCCACCGCTCGGCGAGGCGCGCGGTGTCGGGCGCGTTCAGCCGCTTGCCGGCCAACTCGGCGACGGCCGGGCCCCAGGCCGGGTCCTCGCGGTCGGGCTCGGCGACCTCGGCCGCCCAGACAACGAGGCGCCCGCCCTTGTCCTTGCTGCGGCAGCTCACGGTGGCCCGCGCGCCGGGCGTCAACCCCAGCCCGTCGAGGGGCTGTTCGCCGGGTCCGCCGACCAGCCAGACGGCGCCCTCGTGCCAGACGTGCCACAGCGCGCGGGGCGGCCCCTCGGGGCCACGCACCCAGACCAGCGCGGACTTCCGCGCCGCCTCCTCGACCAGGGCCCGGTCGAACCCGTCCCGCCCCACCGCCGTCGCACTCGCCATGCCGGCGAGCCTAGCGGCGCGGCCGGGCGCGCTGCCAGGCCGCGGCGCCCTGCCCGGGCCGGGGCGCCGGAGGTGGGGCCGGCCCGGCTCCGCCGGCGGGAACGTGGCCCGGCCGAGGCCCGGGCAGCCGGGCGCGGGGGGCGGGCGCGGCTTCAGGGAACCTGCCGGCCGGGCGTGCGGGATTGGTCCTTCGACCCTGCACCGTGGCGGGCCCCAAGGGCCTGGTTGTCGCGGAACGGACTGTCGCGGAGCGGGCGGAGCGACTGAACCGGCTCGGCCCAGCCTCATGTGAACGGGTTGGCCGGGCCTGGCCCGGCCAATTCGGCTGGCCGAGGCCGCGACCGCTGCGGTTGGCCCGACGACACCGGCGCCCCTCACGCGGCCGGCTCCCAGCCGAGCACGCCCCGGACCGCCTGCGCGCGGCTGCGCGAGCCCGCCCGCGCGGTGGGCTCAGCTGCCGGCTCGGGCACGGCCGCACGCGTTGTCGGCCTCGGGCCCGTTGTTCGGGCCCGGCCGCTGTCGCGCTTGGCGGGCCCGGTGCGGTGGCCTTCGGCCGCAGTCGCCCATGCGGCAGCGCCGAGCCCAGCCCGGGCCTCACCCGCCGGCTCAGGGATGACCGACGCCCCGGGCGTTCACCGTTGGCATGGCGCCACCGGCTCCGTACCGGGGTGCAGCTGCCCGCCGCGCGCAGCGCGGCGGCTTTCCGCTCCCCGCGCGGCCAGCGCCCCGCGCTCAGGCCGACAGGCCCAGCGCGGCCATCCGCTTCGTGTGGGCCTCCGTGATGCGCGAGAACATGCGGCCGATCTCGGCCAGGTCGAAGCCGTCGGCGACGCCGCCGACCAGCATCGTGGAGAGCGCGTCGCGGTCGGCGACGACCCGTTGGGCCTGGGAGAGCGCCTCGCCCATCAGGCGGCGGGCCCACAGCGCGAGCCGGCCGCCGACCCGGGGCTCGGCCTCGATCGCGGCGCGGACCTTCTCCACGGCGAAGGTCGCGTGCCCGGTGTCGTCGAGCACCCGCAGCACCAGGCCCCGGGTGTCGGAGTCGAGGCGGGAGGCCACCTCGCGGTAGAAGTCGGCCGCGATGGCGTCGCCCACATACGCCTTGACCAGGCCCTCCAGCCAGTCGGACGGCGCGGTCAGCCGGTGGAACTCGTCGAGCGGTGCCGCGAACGGCGCCATCGCGTCCGTCGGGTCCTCGTCGATCTGCCGCAGCCGCTCGGTGAGTTGCTCGAAGTGGTGGAACTCGGCCGACGCCATCCGGGCCAGCGCCGCCTTGTCGGGAATGCCGGGCGCCAGCTTGGCGTCCTCGGCCAGCCGCTCGAAGGCCGCCAGCTCCCCGTAGGCCAGCGCGCCCAGCAGGTCCACCACGGCGGCGCGGTAGCGCGGGTCACGCGACGCCTCGGCCCAGTCGCTCGCGGCGACCCCGGTGAGCGCCGCCTCGGCGGTCGGTTCGGCGGCGGCTTCCTCGGCTGGGTTCTGCGGCGTCTCCATGGACAGGCAGGATAGTCCCAGGGCAGGCCGCCCACGCTCCCTCGGCCGCGACCGGCCTCCCCGGCCTGGCAGCCGGAACGCGCCCTGACACTTGTGCGGCGTTCCGGGGTACAGTGCTAAGGAGACTCGCCCGGGTGTGGCGGGTCCTGATTCCCAAGCTGGAGTCTCCTGGGCCCGGGAAAGCCGGCGCCCCAGGGGCCCTGCGGATGTCCGGTCGGAGCCCCGATCGGCTCCGAACGTGACCAGCCCTCACCCGGTTCGTGCTCCCCGCACGGGCCGCGATCCGAGGGACCCGCTCGCGCGGTGCGTGCGCTTGAGCGAGACGACCGGGTCCCGCGCCGGCCGGCCGGCCCCGCAAGGGCCGCCAGGAGGCGGCGCGGTCCACAGACCCGCCTCGCCGCCGTGTGCCGCGTCACACAGAAGAGGCAACCACCCTGTCCGCTACCACCACATTCCGAGATCTCGGGATTCTGCCCGAGACCGCCGAGGCCCTGGAGGCCGTCGGCATCACCACCCCGTTCCCCATCCAGGAGATGACGCTCCCCGTCGCGCTCGCCGGAGCCGACGTCATCGGGCAGGCGAAGACCGGCACGGGCAAGACCCTCGGCTTCGGGCTGCCGCTGCTGGAGGCCGTCACCGTCCCGGCCGACGTCGAGGCGGGCCGGGCCACCCCGGAGCAGCTGACCGACGCGCCCCAGGCGCTGGTCGTCGTCCCCACCCGTGAGCTGTGCCAGCAGGTGACCAACGACCTGCTGACCGCCGGCAAGGCGCGCAACGTCCGGGTGCTGTCCATCTACGGCGGCCGCGCCTACGAGCCGCAGGTCGAGGCGTTGACCAAGGGCGTCGACGTCGTCGTCGGCACCCCGGGCCGGCTGCTGGACCTGGCCGGCCAGCGGAAGCTGCGCCTGACCGAGATCCGCTGCCTGGTGCTGGACGAGGCCGACGAGATGCTCGACCTCGGCTTCCTGCCGGACGTCGAGAAGATCATCGAGCGGCTGCCGGCCAAGCGGCAGACCATGCTCTTCTCCGCCACCATGCCCGGGCAGGTCATCGGGCTGGCCCGGCGCTACATGAACCAGCCCACGCACATCCGTGCCACCGCCCCCGACGACGAGGGCGCCACGGTCGCGAACACCGCCCAGCACGTCTACCGGGCCCACTCGATGGACAAGCCGGAGATGGTGGCGCGCATCCTCCAGGCGGAGGGCCGTGGCCTGGTCATGGTCTTCTGCCGTACCAAGCGCACCGCAGCGGACGTGGCCGAGCAGCTGACCCGCCGGGGCTTCGCCGCCGCCGCCGTCCACGGCGACCTGGGCCAGGGCGCCCGCGAGCAGGCGTTGCGCGCGTTCCGCAACGGCAAGGTCGACGTGCTGGTCTGCACCGACGTGGCCGCCCGTGGCATCGACGTGGACGGCGTCACGCACGTGATCAACTACCAGACGCCCGAGGACGAGAAGACCTATCTGCACCGGATCGGCCGCACCGGCCGGGCGGGCGCGGCGGGCATCGCCGTCACGCTGGTGGACTGGGACGACATCCCGCGCTGGCAGCTGATCAACAAGGCGCTGGGGCTGGCGTTCCCCGACCCCCCGGAGACCTACTCGACCTCGCCGCACCTCTTCGCCGAGATGCGCATCCCCGAGGGCACCAGGGGCACCCTGCCGCGCGCCGAGCGCACCAGGGCCGGCCTGGACGCGGAGGAGGTCGAGGACCTCGGCGGGCCGCAGGCCCGGCGGGGTGGGCGGCGCGGCGGGCCAGCGAAGCCCGCCGCCGAGGAGCCGAAGCGCGCCCCCCGGCCCAAGCGGCAGCGCCGCAGGACCAGGGCCGGCGAGCCGCTCGCCGGGGAGGCGGCGCCGGAGACGGCGCAGGCCGCGCCGGAGAAGGCCACCGCCGAGGGCGCGAAGGCCCCGGCCGAGGGCGCGAACGCCGGCGAGGGCGCCGCGCCGCGCACCCCGCGCCGGCGCAGGCGCCGCACCCGGGGCGGCAGCGCCGCCACCGGCTCGTCCCAGGCTCCCGAGACCCCTCAGGCGTCTGCGGAGCCCCGGGAGTAACGTTCACCGCCGCCGTCAGGGCGCGCCCGTGCCGCTGGACCTTCAGAAGACGGGCTCGCCCTCGCGGGTCAACCGCCAGTCCGGGGAGGCGAAGACCGAAGGGTCGATCTCCCCGCTGGCCCGGACCCAGGCGATGAGGGTGTTGCGGATCTCCTCCGAGTCCGCCCACAGCTGCTCGGCCTCCGGCACGCCGGGGAAGTTCCCGCCGCCCGAGGCCCGGTAGTTGTTCACCGCCAGCACCAGCTCGGCGTCGTCGGCCAACGGCTCCCCGCCCAGGCGCAGTTCGGCGATCCGGGAGCCGGCGGGCGCCGCAATGTCGATGTCGTAGGTCACCCCGCTGACGACGTCGTAGTTGTAGTCGGGGATGCCGTCCGCGTTGGTCAACGCCGCCGGGTCGACGGGCTCCCCCGGCGCCGTGCGGACGAAGTACCGCGCCGAGAACTCCAGGTACTCCCGCAGCTGGGCGCCCGTGACCAGCCGCGCCTCCAGGGTGTTCTCGAAGACGTAGAGGCCCGCCACGTCCCTGATGGTGACCTCGCCCGCCGGGATGGCCGCCGTCCGCGAGAAGCACGCGGCCTGCGAGAGCACCGGCAGCTCCGCGTACTCCGTGCCGGCCAGCGCCGCGCGCACCGTCTCGGCCTGCACATGGTTGACGAAGTCGATGACCGGGGTGTCCCGCCACGGCGACTCGGCCGCGCTCATGGCCTCGGTCGCGGTGCCGATCACCTGGTTCACATAGGCGACGACCCGCTCGTGCTGCTCGGCCAACAGCCCGGTGATCTCCGGGTCCTCGGGGACCGTGTTGCTGTTGAGCACCCGCGAGGACACCTCCTCGACCCGCCAGTGCCCGCGCCGGCGGGTGAGCGCGATGTCGAAGACCGTCAGCCGCTGGCCCCACTTCAGCGGCTCGGCCAGCACCACCTCGCGGCCGGTCGCCTCGTTGACCACCCGGCGTTCGGCGATCTCCTCGTGCGCGTGGCCCACCAGGATCGCGTCGATGCCGGGCACCCGCTCGGCGACCAGCGTGGCCGCGTTCTCCACGTGCGGCAGCTGCTCGCCGTAGGAGGACTCGCCGCTGGTGCCCGAGTGCGCGGAGACGATCACCACGTCGGCGCCCATCGACCGCAGCCTCGGCACCCAGCGCTCGGCCTGCTCGACCAGGCCGGGGAAGACCATCCTGCCCTCGACGTGGGCCCGGTCCCAGATCGCGATCCCCGGGTTGGTCAGGCCCAGCACGGCCACCTTCACGTCCGGCCCGTGCGGCACGCGGACCCGCGTCATCCAGTACGGGCGGAACGCGGGCCGCTCGGTGGCGGCGTCCAGCGCGTTGGCCGCCAGCAGCGGGAAGTCGCACTGCCGCTCGAAGGCGCGCAGCAGCGGAATGCCGTAGTTGAACTCGTGGTTGCCGAGCGCCGCCGCGTCGTAGCCGATGGCGTTCATGGCCAGCGCCATGGGGTGAACGGGGCCCCGCGCACCGGTGATCGGGTCGATCCTGGCGTAGTAGTAGGCGAGTTGGGTGCCCTGGATGGTGTCGCCGGCGTCGAGCAGCAGCGTGCGCTCCGGGCCGCGCTCGGCGCGCAGCCGTTTGACCAGGGTGGAGATCTTGGCGAGCCCGACGTCGTTGCCGTCCGCGTCGGTGTACTCGGCGTCGGTGAAGTAGTCCCAGTTGTGCACGTGGCCGTGCAGGTCGGTGGTGCCCAGCACGGTGAGGTCGAAGCGGCGGCCGCCGGCGGTGTCGCCCTCGGGGGCGTGCGGCGTGGCGGAGGCGGTCGCCGCCGGGGCCAGCCCGCCGGCGAGGGCGAGCCCGGCCCCGGTGGCGGCGGTGCGGCCCACGAAGGTTCTGCGGTCAAGGGACATCGGGGACATCGGGCTGGCTCCTCGGTTCACGTTCGCGTGCGGGTTCACTTGTCCGTTCACATCCGCGTTCACATCCGTAACGCGCGTAGATTCTGGCGTGGTTGGCCGACGGGCGACAGCCCCTCGGCGTTACCCGTGGGTGACGGTCGGATCTCCTCGGCCGCGCCCGGGCCCGTCCCGCGCGGGCGCGGGAGGGCGGCGGATAGTGTGCCCGGATGAGCAGACCGCCGTTTCTGGTGCCGCCCGCCGGGGTGCGGGCCCACCTGCTGGCCACCCGACGGGGCGAGTTCGCGGTGCTGGACAGCGCGCCGGCCGGGCCGCCGGCCGGAACCGTGCTGCTGGTGCCCGGGTTCACCGGCAGCAAGGAGGACTTCATCGCGCTGCTGGAGCCGCTGGCCGCCGCCGGGTACCGCGCGGTGGCGGTGGACGGGCGCGGCCAACACGAGACGCCAGGCGAACGGGCGCGCGGCGGGTACACGTTGGGGGCCCTGGCCGAGGACGTGTTGGCGTTGGCCGAAGCGCTCCGGGCCGGCCCCGTGCACCTGTTGGGGCACTCGCTGGGCGGGCTGATCGGCAGGGGCGCGGTGCTGCGGGCCGCCGCCGAAGGGCGGACGCCGTTCCGCTCGTTGACCCTGCTGGCCTCCGGCCCGGGACGCGTCGCGCGCGGGCAACGCTGGCGGGCGCGGGCGCTGGTGGCCGGGCTGCCGACGCTGGGGCAGCGCCGGCTGTGGTGGGTGCTCCAGCCGAAGGCCGAGACCACCGAACTGTGGAACTTCCTGCGCGGCCGCTGGCTCGCCAACGCCCCGCAGCAACTCCGCGCCACCGGGCGGGTGTTGTGCTACGAACCGGACCGGGTCGACGCGCTCGCCGCGACCGGGGTGCCCGTCCACGTCATCTCGGGCGAACACGACGCGGCCTGGCCGGTGCCCGAACTCGACGCGATGGCCGAACGGTTGAACGCCCACCGCACGGTGATCAAGGGCGCGGACCACAGCCCCAACGCGGAACGCCCGACCGAGACGGCGGAGGCGCTGGTCGCGTTCTGGAACGCGCCGCGCTGAGCGCTGCCGCACGGCTTTCGGGGACATGGTCCCGCCGGTGGTGGGTGCCCGCCTGCCGGCGGGGGCTTGGCCCTGGGCGGCGCTTGGCGCTCCGGCCGGGGTGCTTGCCTGCGGTGGTGCTTCGCCTTTGGCGGGGTTGGTGTGTGGCGGGGGGTTTGTCTGCTGGTGGGGGCTTGCCTTGGGCGGTGGTTGGCCTTTCGGGGGGCTTGCCTCCGGCGGTGGTTGGCGACGGTGGGTCCGCCTTCGGCGGTGCTTGGGCCTCCGGTGGAGTTCGTGTGCGGCGGTGGTTGGCCTGCTGGCGGGGGTTCGCCTGCCGGCGGGGGCACTTGCCCGCGATGGGGCTTGCCCCTGGGCGGTACTTGGAGCCTCCGGCGGGGACCGCCTGCGGCGGGTTTGCCTGCCGGCGCCGGTGAATCGGCCCTGGGCGGGGGTGCTTGGCCCCTGCGGGGTTCGCCTGCCGGCGCGGGTGCTTGGCTTTTCGGGGGGTTTTCTCCGGCGGTGGTTGGCGACGGTGGGTCCGCCTTCGGTGGCGCTTGGGCCTCCGGCGGGGTTCGTGTGCGGCGCTGCTTGAACTCCCGGCGCTGCTTGATCTCCCGGTAGGGGTGCTGGCTGCTGTGGTGCTTCGTTGGTCGCGGTCGGGCGGTGCGGGGGCTTGGGGGTTGCCGGGCCGGGCTTTGCCTCCGGCGGGTTGGGCGCGGGGTGGCGGTTTCCCGCAGGTCCGGTTCTCGGTGGGCTCGGTCCTTGCCCAAGATCCCGAACTCCCCGGCACGTATCAACAGCGTGCGGGATAGCCCGACGCGCAGGCCGGCGAAGCCGGTGCGCGCCTCGTGCGCACCCACCGGCCGGTCGGCCCCCGACAACGCCGCCGTCTCCGCCCATCGGAGGGCTTGGACCGCTGCCCCCGATCTCGTTCGGCGAGGAACCCAACCGTCCGGAAGACCATCGCCTCAACCACACCGTAGGGTCCCGTCGTTCACCCACGACCGGTCGGGCCGACGCCCGCCGCCCACCGGGGCGCACCCGAAGGCCCCCGCGCTCGGGGCCCGCAGGGCCCCGGCGCCCCGCCGGCCCCAGCCGAGGCCCCGCTCAGCCGCGCAGCACCTCGGCCCCCGTCGCCCGCCCCACCAGCTCCGCGAACGCGTCCGGCGTCGTCGTGTTGAGCCCGAGCGGACACGGCTTGCGCGTCCCGTGGTAGTCGCTGGAGCCGGTGGTCAGCATCCCCAGGTCGGCGGCCAGGCCACGCAGCCGGTCCCGGGTTGCCGGGTCGTGGTCGTAGTGGTCGACCTCCACGCCGTCGAGCCCCGCCTCGGCCAGCCGGACGATCGCGCTCTCCGGCACGCACCGCCCCCGCTTGACGGCCAGCGGGTGCGCGAACACCGCGACCCCGCCCGCCCGGTGGATCAGCCGCACCGCCTCGAACGCGTCCAGCTCGTGCTTGCCGACGTGCGCCCGCCCGCCGTCGCCGATCCACTCGGCGGTGAACGCGGCGGACACGTCGTCGATCACGCCCGCCTCCACCATCGCGGCCGCGATGTGCGGCCGGCCCACCGAGCCGGCGGCCAGCTCGCGGACGCGTTCCCAGGTGACGGGCACGCCCAGCTCGTTGAGGCGGCGCACGATGCCCTGCGCGCGCGGTACGCGGTCGTCGCGCAACAGCTCGCGTTCCCGGGCCAGTTCGGGCTCGTCGGAGTCGAAGAGATAGCCGAGCATGTGCAGGCTGATCCCGTCCAGCCGGCAGGACAGCTCGGCGCCCGGCACCAGCGTGAGCCCGGCGGGCAGCGCGGCGGCGGCCTCGGCGTGGCCGGCGACCGTGTCGTGGTCGGTCAACGCCACGACGTCGAGCCCGGCGTCGGCGGCGTTCCGCACCAGCTCGGCGGGGGAGTCCGTGCCGTCGGACGCGGTGGAGTGGGCGTGCAGGTCGATGCGCACGCCGCCCAGCGTACCCGCGCGCCGGCTCACTCCAGCAGGCGCGGCGCCAGCGCCCCGCTCACTCCAGCAGGCGCGGGGAGAGCGCCCCGCACGGCACCAGGGCCAGTTCGGAGTCGGCCTCCCGGAGGTCCGCCAGGACCAGCTCCTCGTAGAGCATCAGCCCGGAGCGTTCGGGCCAGACCACCGCCCAGAGCCAGATGCCGAGCGCCTCGCCGGCGAAGACCGCGCGGTCGGCGGGCGCGCCGCCCACCAGCCAGAGCGGCGTCGGCCGCCCGGCGGCGACGACCTTCACCTCGGGGGTCCTGTCGACCCGCAGCCTCGGGCCCGGGTCGGGCCCGGTCAGGCCGGCGTACCGCGCGCCGAGGCCGACGCCCAACTCCTCGGCCACGAACAGCATTTCGCCGGGACCGCCGAGCGGTCCAGGACCCGAGCACGCCAGCACCGTGGCCCGCCCGCCGCTGGCCTCGTCGCCCGCGCTGGTCACCCCGGTGAACAGCCAGCCGACCGGCAGCGGCCAGGGCATCCAGACCGGGACCCGGGTGCGGTTGACCACGGCGGTCAGCGCGCTGGCGCTCGGCGGCACCACGGGTTGCAGCGGGTGGACCGCGCCATGCGTCGAGCACTGCCAGGAGTCGGCGAAGAGACCGGGTGCCCGCACCTGGCCGCCGCACCTCGGGCAACTCGGTTCACCCCTCATGGGCACCTACAGTCGCGCCGCCTTGAGCCGGCGTCAAGCTTGTTCACCCGTCGAGGGAAACCGCCGAACGGGTGGGGTCGTTGAGGTCGGTGCCTCGGGCCGCCCACCGTTCCCTGAGCACCGCCGCGCCGCGCGCCCGCTTCCAGGCGGCCTCGGCCGGCGTCATCGGCAGCAGCGGCAGGAACCGCACCGGCGACAGCGGCTCGGGCAGCGCCAGGTCGGGCACCGGTGCGCCGCCCTCGCCGACCAGCACCGAACGGAACGGCGCCCCGGGCCACAGCGGCTCGCCCAGCTCCAGCGAGCCGCCGGGCGCCACGACCACGCCCTCGACCTGGGGCGTGGCCGCGAACGTCGCCAGCGCCCGCAGCGCCTGGTCCGTCGGCGCCGCGCCGGCGCGCAGGGTCAGCAACAGCTCGGCGCGCGGCCCCCGTTCGGGGTCGGCCAGGGCCGCCGTCGGGTCCGCCATCGGCGCCGCCGCCATGCCGAGCGTGGCGTAGCGCACCAGCCCCGCCTCGGGCGCGAGGAAGCGCAGCACCTCGATCCGCTCGGTGCCGAGGAACGTGACGGCGGCCCGCGCGTCGGGCTCGCCAAGGGTCGCCGTCAGCCGCTCGGCCACCAGGTCGAGCACGGGAACGGAACGGGCAGCGTGCATGGCGGTGTTCACTCCACGGCAGGCGAAGGGGGCGGCGGGGTCGGGGTACGTTCGGCGCGGATGACCAGGGCCAGGCCGGCGAGGATCACCAGCAGCGCCGGGTAGGCGGCGGCCGGCGGCAGCTGGCCGAGCCAGACGGCGGCGATCAGTGCCGCGCCCGGCGTCTCCAGCAGGATCGCGGTCGAGGTGACCGAGGGGCCCAGGCCCCGCACCACCCGGTTCAGCAGCGAGTGGCCCAACAGCTGGGAGACCAGCGTCAACAGCAGCAGCTTCAGCCAGGTCCCGCCGGCGTAGCCGCCCAGCGCCGCGCCGCCCAGCAGCGCGGCGGGCAGCAGCAGCAGCGCGGCCGAGGCGTAGCAGAGGAACGTGTAGCCGGTGGTGCTGGTGGTGCGCCGGACCTCGGCGCCGATCAGCACATAGACCGCGCCGGCCAGGCCGCCGCCCAGCGCCAGCGCGTCCCCGGCCAGCGCGCGCGGCGAGACCGCCAGGTCGACGCCGGTCAGCAGCAGCACCCCGGCGAACGACAGCAGCGTGCCCCACCACACCAGCGCGGGCGGCCGGCGGCCCAGCAGCCGCAGCAGCACCGTGGTCCACACGGGCGTGGTCGTGACCAGCGCGACCGAGGAGGCCACGGAGGTGAGGCCCAGGCTGGGCAGCCAGAGCCCGAAGTGCGCGGCGAGCGCGGCGCCGGCGGCCAGCGACAGCAGCAGCGTGCGGCGGTGCAGCCCGGCCAGCTCCCGGCGCAGCGGGGCGCGCAGCAGCACGGCCGGCAGCAGCGAGACGACGGCGAGGGCGTTCCGCCAGAACGCGACGGCCAGCGCGGGCGCGGCGACCGTCGCGACCAGCGGCCCGGAGAGCGAGATCCCGGCGACGGCCACCGCCAGCAGCAGCCCGTCCAGGGTGTGCGGCGAGCGCGCGGCCAACGACGCCGGCCGCGCCGGCGACGCGACCCGCCGCGCGGCGTTGAGCTGCGTCATTCCTCCAGGGTAGGCGGCCGGAGAAACGACAGCGGCGGCGGCCGGGACCCTTCAGGTCCGGCCGCCGCCGTGAGCTGTCCTCGGCCGTCAGGCGGGGGTGAAGCCGACCCGTCGCGGGGTCTGCCGGCCGATCTCCACATAGGCCAGCCGGTCACCCGGAATGACGACCTTGCGGCCCTGAATGTCGACCAGGGTGAGCAGCTTGCCGTTGCCGGAGAGCGCGTCCGCGATGGCGGTCTCCACCTCCTCGGCAGACTGTCCGCTGTCAAGAACGATCTCGCGCGGCGTGTGCTGTACGCCGATCTTGATCTCCACGGCTTGTCCCTCCGCTGGTCATCCACGTGCGCGATGGTCCGCGCCGCTCTGCACGCACAGGTTAACCGCGCCGGCATCGGGCCCGTCGCCGATCGGCCACGCCCTCAGCGAACAGGCCTGGGTGCCCGGCCCGGGACGGTCAGTGCTGGATCGGGAAGCCGGCGATGCCGCGCCAGGCCAGCGAGGCGATCAGGCCGTGCGCGACCTCGCGCGGCACCTTCTGCCCGGTGCTCAGCCAGTGCCGCGCGGTGACCTGCGCCATCCCGCACAGGCTGACCGCCAGCAGCATCGACTGCTCGGGCGGCAGGTCGGTGTCCTCGGCGATCACGGCGCTGACCAACTCGGCGCAGTCGTAGGAGACCTGGTCCACGCGCTCCCGCACGGTGGGCTCGTTGGTCAGGTCCGACTCGAAGACCAGCCGGAACGCGCCGCCCTCGTGCTCGACGAACGCGAAGTAGGCGTCCATGGTGGCGGCGACCCGCAGCTTGTTGTCGCTGGTCGAGGCGAGCGCCTGGCGCACGGCGGCTAGCAGGGCCTCGCAGTGCTGGTCGAGCAGGGCCAGATACAGCTCCAGCTTGCCGGGGAAGTGCTGGTAGAGCACCGGCTTGCTCACGCCGGCGCGCTCCGCGATGTCGTCCATGGCCGCCGCGTGGTAGCCCTGGGCGACGAAGACCTCCTGGGCCGCGCCCAGCAGCTGGTTCCGCCGCGCCCGGCGCGGCAGGCGGGTGCCGCGAGGCCGGGCCTCGGTCTGCTCAGTGGCTGTCACGCCGCCTCCCGGACTGCTTTCGGTGCGCGCTGGGCGCCGTTCGTGTGGTTCTCCGTGCTGTCATCGTACGGTCGAGTCGTCGCTGAGCGTGCATCGTGTGGGCAGGATTTCACTCTGTGGACAAGCCCGGCTCAGCGGTACTCCTCGTCCCCCGGGTCCACCACACGGGCCTGTTCGGCGGCGTCCGCCGGGTCGATCTCGACCCCGCGCTCGGTCAGCGGGGAGTCCCGCAGCCGCAGCAGTTCGAGACGCTGCTCGGCCGCGTCCTCGCGGGGCGTCTCCTCCGACAGCTCCTCCGCGAAGGCGTCCTCGTCCTGCGTCTCCTCCAGGAACTCGGACAGGGACTCGGGTTCGACGCGCGGATCGGTGGGCTCTGTCATCGTCTGTCACCTCCGGAACGGCCGACGGGTGAACCGCCAGCCTAGGCGCGGCGCGGCCGAGGGGCGAACGGGACGGCGGGCGGACGCCCCTCCGGCGCCCGGCCGGCGGCCCGGCGAGGGCCCGCCGACCGCTCAACGGGCGGCTCAACAACCGCTCAACACCGGGGGGCGTCAGGGGGTTCGCGGGCTCGTACTATGGCCCCCATGCCATCCACCGAAGAGCGACGCGTCGAGGCCGCTCTCGCCGCAGCCGAGGGCTGGCCCGGGGTGCGCGAGGGGGAGACCATCAGGACGGTGACGCGTCCCGGGCTGACGCTCGCCGTGCGCCGCCGCGCCGCCACCGCCGACGACCTCGAACCGGCGCTCTTCGTGCACGGCCTGGGCGGCTCCTCGCGCAACTGGTCGTCCCTGATGGAGCTGTTGGCCGGCGACGTCGAGTGCGAGGCGCTCGACCTGCCGGGCTTCGGCGCCTCCCCGCCGCCCGCCAGCGGCGACTACTCGATCCCCGGCCATGCCCGCGCCGTGCTGCGCGAGCTGGAGGCGTCCGGCCGCGGCCCCGTCCACCTCTTCGGCAACTCGCTGGGCGGCGCTGTGGTCACCCGGGTCGCGGCGCTGCGGCCCGACCTGGTGCGCAGCCTCACCCTGGTCTCGCCGGCGCTGCCCGAGCTGCCGCCGCAGCGCACGGCGCTGCCCACCGCGCTGCTCGGCGGGCCCGGCATGAGCCGGCTGTTGCGCCGGCTGACGCGCGCCTCGTCGCCGGAGCAGCGCGCGCGTGATGTGCTGTCGCTGTGCTACGGAGACCCATCCCGGATCACCCCGGAGGAGTTCTCGGCCGCGAAGGCCGAGTTGGAACGTCGGCAGTCGCTCCCGTACTTCTGGGACTCGCTCACCCGTTCCGCCAGGGGCCTGGTCAACGCCTACACGCTCGGCGGCCAGCAGTCGCTGTGGCGGCAGGCCGAACGGGTCATGGTGCCCACGCTGTTGGTGTACGGCGTGCGGGACCGGCTGGTCTCCTACCGGGTGGCGCGGCGGGCCTGCCGGGCGTTCGGCGCCTCGCGCCTGGTGGTGCTGCCCGACGCGGGGCACGTGGCGATGATGGAGTACCCGGACCTGGTGGCCGACGCGTTCCGCGAGTTCCGCGCCGGCGCCGCCTGGGAGGGCTGAGGGCACCGGATGGAACGCCGTGACGCCCCCGCCGTGGCGCCCGACCGGCCACGCGGCCGGCCCGCGCCGGGCGGGCAGCAGGTCCCGCACGGGCCCCGCCAGGAGTATCTGGACGCCTTCGACCGCGCCGAGCCGCTGGGCACGCCGGCCGGGGGCGCCCGTTCCGCCGAGGGCCCTTCCGGGGCGAGCACCCGCGCGGCCCGTCGCCGGGCCGGGTCGGTGAGCGCGCCGGAGCCGGGGGAGGGCGGCGGCGGTCGCGCGGAGCGCCGGGAGCGGCAGCGCAGGGAGGGGCGCGAGAGCTGGGGGCGTTCGCTGGTGGGGGTGACGGCGCTGGCGCTGGTCACCGTCCTGGTGGTGCTGGTCGCCGGGCAGCTGGCCCGTCCCGACCGCGACGCCGACGCGACGACGACGGCGGACGAGGGCGAACGGTTCGCCCTCGACCCCGACCAGGGCAGCGACGCCAGGCCGGCGCCCTCCGACGAGGCGGAGGACGGGGCCGAGCCCGAGCCGGAGCCCGAACCCGAGCCCTCCTACGACGAGTTGCTGGCCACCACCTTCCCGCTGGACCCCGACCTCACCGGCTCGGGCGAGCTGGTGCCGGTGCCCGGCACCGAGCCGGCCGCCGACCCGGACGCCACCATGGTGCTGCGCTACCGGGTGGACGTGGAGGAGGGCCTCGGCATCGACCCCGCGTTCTTCGCCGAGGCGGTGCACCGCACGCTCAGCGACGAACGCAGCTGGGGCAACGCGGGGGAGCGCGGCTTCGCCCGGGTCTCCGACGGCGACTACGACTTCGTGGTGACCCTGGCCAGCCCCGGCACCACCGCCGACTGGTGCGCCCGCTCGGGCCTCGACACCACGGAGGACAACGTCTCCTGCAACTCCTCCAGCACCGACCGGGTGATGATCAACGCCTGGCGGTTCGCGCAGGGTTCGGAGACCTACGGCGACGACATCGCCGACTACCGCAGGATGCTGGTCAACCACGAGGTGGGGCACCGGCTCGGCTACGGGCACGCGGTCTGCCCCGGCGAGGGCGCGCTGGCGCCCGTGATGATGCAGCAGACCAAGTTCCTGACCATCGACGGCGTCACCTGCCGCGCCAACCCCTGGCCGCACCCGGACAACGGCTGACCCGCCGGCGCCGTGCCCGCCGCAGGCGAACGACCGGGCGGCGGCGAGGTCACGATTATTCACCCCTTCCGGTGGCGTGGCGGACAACCGTCCGGCGAGCCTTGCCCTCGCGGACATAGCGTCTCCTCGCTGAGTCCACACGGCCCGTCCCGACGACGGAGTGAGGGGGTGCACCGGTGCGCGTCGCACTGCTCACCGAGGGTGGTTATCCGTATGCCCAGGGCGAGTTGGTCGCCTGGTGCGAGCGCCTGGTGCGCGCGTTGCCCTGGCACGACTTCGAGGTGCGGGCGCTCTCCCGGGGCCGGGCGCAGGCCAGGGGCCCGCGCCGCCCGCTGCCCCCGCAGGTCCGGCTGGTGCGCACGGCGCCGCTGTGGGGGCCGCCGCCCGGCGGGCGCCCCTCGCGGCCAGCGGCGCGCGGCTTTGCCGAGGCGTTCGAGGAGTTAACGGCCGGGCTCAGCGGCGAAGCGGGGGCCGCCGGCGGCGTGGCGGACCGTTTCGCCAGGGGCCTCTACGCGCTCGCCGACCTCGCCGCAGGGCACGGCGGGCTCGCCCGCTGGCTCGCCTCCGACGCGTCCATCGCGGTGCTGGAGGCGGCCTGCCGCCGCCCCGGGGCGCCGCGCGCCGCCGTCGGCGCGAGCGTCGCCGACCTGCTGACCGTGGCCGAGCGCCTGGAACGCGCGCTGCGCCCGCTCTCCCTCGACTGGTACGCCGAGCGGCCGGCCGACCCGGGCCTCGGCACCGTCGACGTCTGCCACGCCGTCGGCGGCGGCCCGGCCGCGCTGCCCGGGCTGCTGGCCCGGCACTTCCACGGCACGCCGCTGCTGGTCACCGAGTTCCGGGTGCGGCTGCGCGAGCACCACCTCGCGGCGCTGGCCGGCGCCGTCGGCCACGCGGTGCCGCCCTCGGCGGCCAGGGCGCCGGTGCGGGCGCTGCTCGCCGCGTTCCAACTCGGCCTGGCCCGCGCCGTCTACGCCGCCGCCGCGCTGATCACCCCGGGCGACGCGCGGGCCGGCCGCTGGCAGCGGCGCTGCGGCGCCGACCCGGCGCGGCAGCGGCCGGTCTGGCCGGGCGTGCCGGCGGGCGAGCTGGCGGCGGTGGCGGAACGCACCGCGCCCTCGCCCCACCCGCTGCTGGTCACCGCAGGGCCGGTGGACGAACGGGCCGACGCCGACGGGCGGTTGCGGGCCATGGCGCGGGTCCGCGCCGCCGAGCCGGCGGCCCGGCTGCTGGTGCTCGGCGGGCCGCCGCCCGAGCCGGGCGCGGTGCCCGGCGTCCGCTGGTGCCCGCCGGGCGCGGTGGCGCACCGGGCGGCGCCCGACGCGGCCGCGCGCGCCGCCGGCTGGGCCGCCGGCACGCTCGCGGTGCTGGCCGACGCATCGGACGGCTTTCCCACCGCGCTGGTCGAGGCGATGTGCTGCGGCCGGGCGGTGGTCGCGGTCGGCGGCGGCTCGACGGCCGAAGTGCTGGGCGAGGCCGGGGTGTTGGTGGAGCCGGGGGACCCAGCCGCGCTGGCCGACGCCTGCCTGGCGCTGCTGCGCGACCCGGCCCGCAGGGCCAGGCTCGGCGCGGCCGCCCGCGCCAGGGCCACGACCCGCTTCAGCGTCGAGCACGGCATCGCCACCGTGGACGCCTGCTACGCCGAGCTGGCCGGCCCGGCGGCCGCCAGGCCGCTGCCGCGCCGGGCGCGCGGGCGGGCCGGCGCCCGTCCGAGCCAGGCCGCCGGCCGAAGGCCGGACGCGCTGGCGAGCGCGGAGGAGCGGTCGTGAGCCGCCCGGCCGACCCGGTGCGGTCGCTGCTGGCCGAGCACGGGGAGCTGTGCCGGCGGGCGGTCGACCCGCTGGAGATCGCCGCCGGCCTTGAGGCCGGCGGGGTCGACGAGGCGACCGTGGCCCGCTGCCGGCACCGCGACCTGTTCTCGCTCGCCGAGGAGCTGCACGCCAGGGCGCCCCGAACGCCCGCCGATGCGCCGCCCGTTGACCCCGTGCGCGCCGTCGGTTCCACCCGCGGGTCCCGGCTCCGGCCGGCGCTGCCGCTGCTGCCCGGCGCGGTCTGCGCCGGCGGGCTGTGGCTGGCGCACCGGCTGCCGCCGGAGGCGGCGACCGGCCGGGCCGCGCTCGGCGTCGCCTGCGCGGTGTTGACGCTGCTGGCCGTTCTCGTGGTGTTGGCCAGGCGCTCGCCGCCCGGCGCCGCCGGGCTGCTGGCGCTGCCGCCCGTCGGCTTCGCGCTGGTCGGCGACGCCGCGCTGGGCGAGCTGCTGGTCGGCCCGCAGGCCGACACCGGCTCGCCGGCCGGCGCCGCGCTGCTGCTGGCGCTGTCGGTCGCGCCGATCGCCTGGTGCGGGGACGCCTTCACCGGCCGGGCCCTGGCGCTGCTCAGGGCGCCCAGGCTGCGGGAGTTCACCGCCGCCGCCCGCGCGCTGCTGCTGCGGACCTGCCTGCTGCTGACGCTTGGCCTGGCCGCGCCGGCGGCGCTGCTGTGGCTGGCGCGGCCGCCGTGGGCGCCGCTGGGCGGCGAGGGCGCGCTCGCCACGGCGGCGCTCGCCTGGCCGCTTGGCCTGGCCGCGCTGCTGGTCAGGCACGGCCAGCGGGCGTTGGCGGCCGGCGGCCTGGCGCTGGTCGGCGGCGTCGAGCTGACGGCGCTGGCGCTGGCGAGCGCCGGCTGGCTGCCGGGCTGCGGCGCGCTGGCCGAGCCGGTGGCGGCGCTGGTGGCGGCGCGCGGCGTGGCGGCCGTGCCGCTGCTGGCCTGCGCGGCCGGCGGCTGCTGGCTGCTGGTGGGCGCGGCCGTGGCGCTGCCCCGGGCCAGCGCGCACCGCCCCGTTCCGCCCCGCCCGGTCAGTCTCCATGCCCCGCACGACCGTTGGGACCACGGGACCGGCGCCCGTCCGGCACGGTCCCGCGCCCATCCCTCAGCCAACTCTCCAGCGCGGGCCACCGCCCCGGCCGTGGCCGCACCGTTCACATGCGAGGAGCACGACACGCGATGACCGCACCACCCCCCACCGCAGCCACGACCGGAGCCGGTCACCGGGAGCACCGGAGGTCTCGCCGATGAGAGTGCTGTTGCTGGGCGCCAACGGATACCTCGGCCGGTTCGTGGCCGACCGGCTGCTGGCCGACCCCGCCGTGCAGCTGACCGCGCTGGGGCGCGGCGACGACGCCGACGTGCGCTTCGACCTGTCCACCGGCAGCCCGGGCGCGTTGACCCGCTTCCTGGACGCGGTGCACCCGGGCGTGGTGATCAACTGCGCCGGCGCCATCCGGGGCACCGCCAGCGAGCTGGCCCGCCACAACACCGTGGCCACCGCGACGCTCTGCGAGTCGCTGCGGCGCAGCGGCTGCCGGGCGCGGCTGGTGCAGATCGGCTGCGCCGCCGAGTACGGGCCGTCGCAGCACGGCTCGTCCATCGCCGAGGACGCGGTGGCCCGCCCCGGCGGCCCCTACGGGGTGAGCAAGCTGGCGGCGACGGAGCTGGTGCTGGGCTCAGGACTGGACGCGATCGTGCTGCGGGTCTTCTCGCCCACCGGGCCCGGCACCCCGGCCGGCTCCCCGCTGGGGCGGCTGGCGGACTCGCTGCGCCGGGCCATGCAACACGGCGACAGCGAGCTGAAGTTGGGCGGGCTCGGCGTGCAGCGCGACTTCGTCGACGTGCGGGACGTGGCCCGCGCGGTGCACGCGGCGACGCTCTCGGCGGCGCAGGGCGTGGTCAACATCGGCACCGGGCACGCCGTTCGGCTGCGCGAGGCGGCCGCAGCGCTGGCGCGGATCTCCGGGTTCGGCGGCACCCTGCTGGAGCTGGAGGGCCCGCCGCCGCTGCCCCGGCAGGCGACCGGCGGCGAGCTGCCCGGCGGGCCGCCGCAGGCCGCGCCGTATCCGGACGGCTGCGGCGCCTGGCAGCAGGCCGACGTGCGCACCGCGCGGGACCGGCTGGGCTGGCGGGCCAGGATCGGCTTCGAGGAGTCGCTGGCCGACATCTGGATGGAGGCCGCCTGCCGGATGTGACCGCCCGCCCGCGCCCGGCCTCGGTCGCGGGGCCGGGCGCGCGAGGCGAGGGAACGGGCCGGGCGGTGCGAGGGAACGGGCCGGGCGGGACGAGCCGTCTCGCGGGCTGGGACCGGAGTCTTGGAATGAGACCGTTCGTGGCAGTGTTGAAGGCAGCACGACTGTCCCTATCACCCTACGGAGTCCCCGTGTCGCTGCCCCCGCTGGTAGAGCCGGCCGCCGAGCTGTCCGTCGATGAGGTCCGCAGGTACTCCCGCCACCTGATCATCCCGGACGTCGGCATGGCGGGCCAGAAGCGTCTGAAGAACGCCCGGGTGCTCTGTGTGGGCGCCGGCGGTCTCGGTTCCCCCGCGTTGATGTACCTGGCCGCCGCCGGCGTCGGCACGCTGGGGATCGTCGAGTTCGACGAGGTCGACGAGTCGAACCTGCAACGGCAGATCATCCACAGCCAGTCGGACATCGGCCGCTCCAAGGCCGAGTCGGCGCGGGACTCGGTGCTGGGGATCAACCCGTATGTGAAGGTCAACCTGCACCAGGAGCGGCTGGACTCCTCCAACGTGATGGAGATCTTCGCCGAGTACGACCTGATCGTGGACGGCACGGACAACTTCGCCACCCGCTACCTGGTCAACGACGCCTGCGTGCTGCTGAACAAGCCGTATGTCTGGGGCTCGATCTACCGCTTCGACGGGCAGGCGTCCGTCTTCTGGTCCGAGCACGGGCCGTGCTACCGCTGCCTCTACCCGGAGCCGCCGCCGCCCGGCATGGTGCCGTCCTGCGCCGAGGGCGGCGTGCTCGGGGTGCTCTGCGCCTCGATCGGCTCCATCCAGGTCAACGAGGCGATCAAGCTGCTGGCCGGCATCGGCGACCCGCTGGTCGGGCGGCTGATGATCTACGACGCCCTGGAGATGAACTACCGCCAAGTCAAGGTCCGCAAGGACCCGAACTGCGCGGTCTGCGGCGAGAACCCGACCGTCACCGAGCTGATCGACTACGAGGCGTTCTGCGGCGTGGTCTCCGACGAGGCGCAGGCCGCCGCGAAGGACTCCACCATCACGCCGGCGCAGCTCAAGGAGTGGATCGACGCCGACGAGAAGATCGACATCATCGACGTCCGGGAGCCCAACGAGTACGAGATCGTCTCGATCCCCGGCGCCCGGCTGGTCCCCAAGAACGAGTTCCTGATGGGCGACGCGCTCGGCGACCTGCCGCAGGACCGGCGGATCGTGCTGCACTGCAAGACCGGCGTCCGCTCGGCCGAGGTGCTGGCCGTGCTGAAGAACGCCGGCTTCGCCGACGCGGTGCACGTCGGCGGCGGCGTCATCGGCTGGGTCAACCAGATCGAGCCGGAGAAGCCCGTCTACTGACGAGTCGAACCGAGCGCTGACCGTTCGAGGCCCCGGCCGCCCCCTTGGGTTCTAACGGTCCTCGCAACACCCGCGATCTGTGGGAGTTGCGAGGACCGTGGCCGTTGGACGGGATGATCTTGCGGGGTTGAGGGAGCGTTTCCTTGCGCGGCTGGATGCCGTGGGGAACG
>NZ_VDLZ02000008.1:0-310773 GCF_006334905.2 Streptomyces sp. 3MP-14 | reverse complement strand
CGTCGATCCCCGCCGACGCGGACGTCATCACCGCCTCGGTCCGCAGCGGATTGATCTCCGACACCGACCCCACAAACGTGGTCTTACCCACGCCGAACCCACCCGCGATCACGATCTTCGCGGACGTCGTGGCCACCTGCTGGGCCGCCGGCCGCGCGGCGGGCTGACCGGCGGCGGGCGTTCCCTGGACCGGGTGGCCGAATCCGTCAGAGCTTCCGAAGTCCACTGAGCACCCTTTCCAGCAGCGTCACGTCTGGCTGACCGCCGGGCTCTCCCTCGTGGCCCGGCTGATGGATGGCGACAAGCCCGGCCTCGGCCAGGTCCGCCACCAGAATCCGGGCCACCCCCAGCGGAATGGCCACCAGCGCCGACACCTCGGCGACCGACTTCACCTCAAGGCAGAGATGGCAGATGCGCTGGTGCTCCGGCAGCAGCCCCTGAAGCTGCATCGGATCGGCGGTGGTCGACACCAGCGCCTCGATCGCCAACTGGTAACGCGGCTTCGTCCGGCCGCCGGTCATCGCGTACGGACGCACCAGCGGCTGGTCGCCCTCGTCGTCATAGGACCCGTAGTTGTGCGAGGCACCGTACGAGCCCTGCGAGGGCGGCGGGGTGTTCATGGCTCCTCCGAGCTGAAACATGAGGTTCGACGAGGCGGACGGTGGTGCTCATGTGGGGGGAGGAATAAGTCAGTTGAGGAGGCTGCCCTGGAGCTCGGCACGCAGATCGGGCGTCAGGACCGTACCGGCACGATCCACCAACAACGCCATCTCATAACCCACCAGACCGATGTCGGCCTCCGGATGCGCCAACACCGCCAACGACGAACCATCCGAGATCGACATGATGAACAGGAACCCCCGCTCCATCTCCACCACCGTCTGGTTCACCGCACCACCCTCAAAGATCCGCGACGCACCAGCCGTCAACGACGTCAGCCCCGAAGCCACCGCCGCCAACTGATCCGCACGATCCCGCGGAAACCCCTCGGACATCGCCAGAAGAAGACCATCAGCGGACACCACCACCGTGTGCGACACCCCCGGGGTGTTCTCCACAAAGCTGGTGATCAACCAGTTGAGGTTCTGCGCCGCCTGGCTCATCGGGCTCACACTAACGCTCCTACTGATAGGTGGGGCCGACGCCCCGGTCTGTGCGGCCGGCCGAAGAGCCGGCCTGGCGCCCCTGTTGGATGCCCCGACGGAGGTTGGTCAGCCGACCCCGGACGTCGTCCGGGCGGCGGGAGACCTGCGGGCCCGCCTGGGCGGCGGGCTGCGCCTGCGTCTGCGCGGCCCCCGCCACCAGGTTGGCGCGGGGCACCCGCTTGGGCAGCCCCGAGGTGGTGACGCCACCCGCGCTCGGCTGACGCAACTGCTCGGCCTGGCGCCACCGTTCGTCGTTGGGCGAGGCGCGCCAGGCGCCGGGACCGGCATTCGACGCCGGCTGCTGGGCGGAGGGCGGAACGGCACTCGCCGGGCCGTCGGGCCGGGCGGTGGGGGGCGCCGTGTCGTGCGCCCGCTGGGGAGCGGCGGGCGCGGTGGGGGTCTGGGTCTCGTCCGGCCGAGGGCCGGCCTCCGGCGGCGGATAGGCCCGCCGGGTGCCGAACCAGGTGGACTCCATCTCCTCGAAGATCGGGGTCCGTTCGGCGGGTCGCAGCGGCTCCTGCGCGGGCAGCGGCGCGGTCAGTTCGTCCCTCGGGCGCTGCCACGACGAGGTGCGCTGGTCGTCGGCCGGCAGCCCCGGCCGCTGGTCCTGCCGGGCCGGGTACTCGCCCGTGGGGTACTCCGGGGGGCGCGGGGCGTGCGCCGCCGGGTAGCCGCCGGTGGGGAACTCGCCGGTGTCCTGCGGCCCCGGCTGACCGTGCCGGGGCGGCGGGGAGCCGAAGACGGAACCGTCGTCGGGGGCGCCGGGGAAGCCGGCCTGGCCGCGCCCGTCGGGGCGGGGCGCGGGCGCCTCGGCGCGCCGGGCGTGGGCCTGCGGGGTCGGCGCCTGCGGGCGCTCGACGTCGGCGTGCTGCCGGGGCGGCTCGGCGAGCGGGTACTCGCCGGTGGAGGAGGCGTCGTGGCCGCGCGGGGCGTCAACGTCGTTGCCCACGGCGGGTATTCGCGCGGTGTCGTCCCCGGTGGCCCAGCTGGGGCGGCCGGCGGCCGGGCCAGGCTGGGGCGGCGCCGGCTGCTGCGCCGGGGGCGCGGAGTGCTGGGCGTGCGCCGGCTGTTGCCGGGGAACGTGCCCCTGCCGCTCGGGGCCCGCCTCGGCGCGCTGCGGCTCCTGCGGTGCGCCCTGCGGCCGGGGGGCGTCCATGGTGCCGAAGTTCCCGGGGCCTCCGGGGCTCGCGGGCCCGCCCGGGCCCGGGCGGGCGTCGGCGTGCGAACGCGAGGGCAGCGCCGGGCGTTCGGGGCGACCCGGAACGCCGCGCGCCGGGGGCGGGCCGCCGAGGCCCGGCTCCTGCTGGCCGCCCTCGGGCTTGCCCAGCGAGGGACGGCGCCCGGGCGGGGTGTCCCGTTGCAGGGTGGCCGATGCGGTGCCGGCCGCCCGGCCGCCGGGCCGGGGGCGGCCCGCGCCCTGGGCCACGTCGGCCGGCAGCATGACCAGGGCGGTGGTGCCGCCGGAGTCGGAGGGCCGCAGCTGGATGCGGATGCCGTGCCGCAGGGACAGCCGGCCGACCACGAACAGGCCCATCCGGCGGGAGACGGAGACGTCCACCGTGGGCGGGTTGGCCAGCCGGTCGTTGATCTCGGCCAGGTCCTCGGGCGACAGGCCGATGCCGGTGTCGTGGATCTCGACGAGCACCCGGCCGTCCGGCAGGGCGTGACCCGTGACCTTCACCTTGGTCTGCGGCGAGGAGAACGAGGTGGCGTTCTCCAGCAGCTCGGCGAGCAGGTGCACGAGGTCGTTGACGACCCGGCCGGCGACGTCGGTCTTGGGCACGGCGCTCAACTCGATGCGCTCGTACTGCTCCACCTCGGACGCGGCGGCGCGGAGCACGTCGACCAGCGGCACCGGGCGGGTCCACCGGCGGCCCGGCTCCTCGCCGGCGAGGACCAGCAGGTTCTCACCGTTGCGCCGCATTCGGGTCGCGAGGTGGTCCAGCTTGAAGAGCGAGGAGAGCTGGTCGGGGTCGGCCTCGCGGGACTCCAGTTCGGAGATCAGCGACAGCTGCCGCTGGATCAGGCCCTGGCTGCGGCGGGAGAGGTTGGTAAACATCGCGTTGACGTTGCCCCGCAGCAGGGCCTGCTCGCCGGCGAGGCGGACGGCCTCCCGGTGCACGTCGTCGAACGCCTGGGCCACCCGGCCGATCTCGTCCCTGGTGTGCACGCCGACCGACTCGACGGAGGTGTCGACGTCGCCCGGCTCGGCCTCGGACATCTGCTTGACGACCTCGGGCAGCCGGGTGCGGGCCACCTCGGTCGCGGTGTCCTGGAGGCGGCGCAGCGAGCGCACCATGGAACGGGCCACCACGAACGCGCCGACCAGCGAGATCCCGAGGACCAGCAGCACGATCGCGCCGTTGAGCAGGGCCTCGCGCTGCGCCTCGTCGCGCAGCTGGCGGGCCTGTTCCTGCATCTCGAAGAGCAGGGTCCGCTCGATGTTGCCCATCGCTTCGATCTTGGTGCGGTCCTGGTCGTACCAGTTGCGGTAGGTGCGCTCCTCGGTTCGGATGCCCTCCTCGGCCGAGAAGACCCGCTGGGCGAAGTCGTTGGCGGCCGCGATGTTGGCGATGCCGCCCTCAAGCGGCGAGAGCAGCGTGCGGACCTGCTCGTTGTCGCCGTAGATCTGAGCGAAGTTGTCGATGGCGACCTCTTCGCTGATCAGGTGGGTGCGGCCGAACCGCCAGTCCGCCTCGGAGAGTTCCGCCTGACCGCCGGGCAGCTCGGCGCGGGCCAGGCCCGCGGTGATCACGGCGCGCTGGATGGAGGCGTGCTCCTTGGCGGAGGAGAACGCGGCCAGCGCGCGGGTGCTGCTGATCATGTCGCTGTTGTTGGTCGCCTGCGCCATGTCCTGCGACAGGCTCAGCAGCGCCTCGATGACCTCGCTGTACTGGGTGACCGTCTGGGAGGCGTAGTCCGGGTCGTCGTAGGCCGCGTTCCGCACCTGGCTCAGCTCGTTGAGCCGCCGGGCGATGTCGTGGATGGTGGCCTCGACGCCGCGCATCGAGTCGTCGTAGCTGTTGATCTGGAGGCGGGCGTCGGAGAAGGCGAGGATCGCCTCGTCCGTGCGCTCCCTTGAGCTGATGACCTCGTCGCTGTCCGGGTTGTCGCCGCTGACCAGCGGGCCGGCCGAGCGGTCGCGCTCCTCCTGGAGCGCGGCGGCCAGCAGGGTCGCCTGCTGGGTGATGTCGGTCAGCAGCTGCATGTCCTCCAGCTGATCGACGTTGCCCAGCGACTGCTCGATACGGAGGGCGCCCATCACGGTGGCGGCGGCCACGGGCAGCGCGATCAGCGAGACCAGGCGCGTGCTGATGCGCCAGTTGCGCAGGGCCAGCCGGGAGCCGGCGCTGATCGGGCGCACCGGCGAGGCGCCCGAGGGCGTGTCCTTGCCCTGGCCGACCGACCGCTTCCCGGAAGGCTGATCCTTGCCGCCGGCGGCCGGCCGTGCCGGCTCGGCACCGGGGGCAGGCCCGGCGGAAGAGCCGCGATCCGTCGCGTCGCTCTGCCCCGCGTCCCCCGCGGCACTGCCTTCCCTCTTGAAACGTCCCTGCACTAGCGTCGCAACCTCTGGACCAGGCGTCTCGCCGCGGGTGCGGCGGACGGTATCGAGCCCGGGGCAGTCGAGGCCCCGTAACGGTCGTTTGGGCACCGGCGGGTGAAGGTGATCGGATCGGTTGGTGAGTGACGCCGGTGTGCGCCCTCACAAAACCCGCTGACCCGCGCGGTTCGTGGAATTCCAGCACAGTGGCCGATCTCCAACAAGGGCCCGGGATACTCCTGTGACATCTATGACGCTGTGAAGACGAACCATCACCTGGCGTGCAGAGCCTGCGGGAGAAATCCGGACTTTCGGCCACGACATCACCATCGGATTCTCACGCGGCCCGGAACCTGTCGAGGGCCGCGCGCCGCCCCGCCCGGCATGTCCGGATTGGCGGCGATGGTGAATGCACTGAATCACCCCATTTACCCCATGTCTCGTGAGGAAACTCACACCTCACGGGTGTCTATCACCCCGTCCCCGCCGGGTATCCGGCGCTTAGCCTCGGCTTTACAAAGCTTCCCGGACTGACAAGGCTGACACACCGTGAAGACCACGCTGATCACCCACTCCATCGCCAATCCTCGGCGTACCACCCTGGCACACCTCACCGACGCCAGCGCACTCGCCCCCGCCGAACTGGCCCCGGCCGGCGCCCCCGAGCTGCCGGCCAGCACCGCCAACCCCCGTCGGACGGTGCTGGAGAACGACCAGGAGCCCTCGGTGGCCAGGGAGTTCGCGGCCATCGCCGACTGAGCGCCCACGACGGCGAAGAGGGGCCGTCCGGCCCCCACAGACGACAACCCCCGAACCCCTCACCGGGGCCGGGGGTTTCGTCATGAACGGGGCCGGGCGCCTCGGGGCGCGGTCGGGCGCCCGGGCAGGCGGCCCGGCGCCTCGGGGCGCGGCGGGGCGTGCGCGCCCGTGCGTGCGCTGGGTTGGTCAGCCCTGCCAGCTGTGCGGGGCGCGGTAGGCGCTGGCCCGCTCCAGGCGGCGCCAGCCGGCGGTCGACTGGCCCGGGCGGCCGGCCTCGGCCGGGGTCTCGCGCTGGGCGGCCCTGGCCAGCAGCAGCGCGGTGACGGCGGCCAGCTCCTCGTCGCTGGCCGCGCCCTTCTCCACCCGCACCAGGCGCGGGTCGCTCGTCTCAGAGGTCATCGGTGGCTTCCTCACTCGGCACGCGGAACGGCCGGATCACTGGGGCGGGTTGCCGTGCTTGCGGGCCGGCAGGTCGGCGTGCTTGCTGCGCAGCATCTCCAGCGCGTGGATCAGCACGGTGCGGGTCTCGGCCGGGTCGATCACATCGTCCACCAGGCCACGCTCGGCAGCGTAGTAGGGATGCATCAACTCCGCCTTGTATTCCTTGACCATCCGGTCGCGCATCGCCTCCGGGTCCTCGGCGGCGGCGATCTGCCGGCGGAAGATGACGTTGGCCGCGCCCTCGGCGCCCATCACCGCGATCTCGTTGCTCGGCCAGGCCAGCGTCAGGTCGGCGCCGATGGACTGGGAGTCCATCACGATGTACGCGCCGCCGTACGCCTTCCGCAGCACCAGCGAGATGCGCGGCACCGTCGCGTTGCAGTACGCGTACAGCAGCTTGGCGCCGTGCCGGATGATCCCGCCGTGCTCCTGGTCCACGCCGGGCAGGAAGCCGGGGACGTCGAGCAGGGTGACGATGGGGATGTTGAAGGCGTCACACATCTGCACGAAGCGGGCCGCCTTCTCCGAGGCGTGGATGTCCAACACCCCGGCCAGCGACTGGGGTTGGTTGGCGACGATGCCCACCACCTGGCCGTCGAACCGGGCCAGCGCGCAGATGACGTTGGTGGCCCAGCGCTCGTGGACCTCCAGGAACTCGCCGTCGTCGACCAGCTCCTCGATCACCGCCCGCATGTCGTAGGGGCGGTTGCCGTCCAGCGGCACCAGGTCGACCAGGGAGTCGCAACGGCGGTCGGCCGGGTCCTTGGTCGGGGCGGACGGCGGGTTCTCGCGGTTGTTCGCGGGGAGCAGGGAGAGGAGGAAGCGGACCTCCTCCAGGCAGGTCTCCTCGTCGTCGTAGGCGAAGTGCGCCACGCCGGAGGTGCCGGCGTGCACGTCGGCGCCGCCCAGGCCGTTCTGGGTGACCTCCTCGCCGGTGACCGCCTGCACCACGTCGGGCCCGGTGATGAACATCTGCGCGGTCTCCCGCACCATGAACACGAAGTCGGTCAGCGCCGGCGAGTAGGCGGCGCCGCCGGCGCACGGGCCGAGCATCACGCTGATCTGCGGGATGACGCCGGAGGCGCGGGTGTTGCGCTGGAAGATCCCGCCGTAGCCGGCGAGCGCCGAGACGCCCTCCTGGATGCGGGCGCCGGCGCCGTCGTTGAGCGAGACCAGGGGGGCGCCGGCGGCCAGCGCCATGTCCATCAGCTTGTGGATCTTGGCGGCGTGCGCCTCCCCCAGGGCGCCGCCGAAGATGCGGAAGTCGTGGGCGTAGACGAAGACCGTGCGGCCGTGCACGGTGCCCCAGCCGGTGACCACGCCGTCGGTGTAGGGGCGCTTGGCCTCCAGGCCGAAGCCGGTGGCCCGGTGCCGGCGGAGCTGGCCCACCTCGTGGAAGGAGTCCTCGTCCAGCAGCAGACCGATGCGCTCGCGGGCGGTGAGCTTGCCCTTGGCGTGCTGCGCCTCGGTCGCCTTCTCGGACGGGCCGCGCAGCGCCTCGGCGCGGATCGCCAGCAGCTCGGCCACCCGGCCCCGGGTGTCGGTGGCGGCTGGCGCCTCGGGGGCTGCGGTATCGGCGTGATCGGTCATGTATAGACCCTACGAAACTCCGGTGCCGAGGGCTCTCGTTGGGTCCACACAGTCTCCTCCCGGAATTCATGGCCGCGCCGCACAGAACCGGAAGGTCACCACGCACATGGTGCCCGGAGTGGACAGAAGCCGCCCGAGGCGCGTTAGAGGAACCCCACAGGGCCCGCCGCCACCGAAACGCGTGGCTCAGCCCTCGGGGCGCAGCCCGGCGCGCAGCAGCCCGTAGGTGTAGGCGTCGTCCAGGGCCTGCCAGGAGGCGGCGATCACGTTGTCCGCGACCCCTACCGTAGACCACTCGGCCTGTCCGTCGCCGCTGGTGATCAGAACCCGGGTGGTGGACTGGGTGCCCGACCTGCCCTCCAGGATGCGGACCTTGTAGTCGATCAGCTGGATGCGGGCCAGCTGCGGGAAGGTGCGTTCGAGGGCCGTGCGCAGCGCCTGGTCCAGCGCGTGGACCGGGCCGTTGCCCTCGCCGGTGGCCAGCACCCGCTCGCCCTTGACCCACAGCCGGACGGTGGCCTCGTTGACCATCCCGCCGTCGGTGCGGTGGTCGGTGATCGTGCGCCAGGACTCCAGCTCGAAGAAGCGGTCGCGGCGGCCGGCGGCCTCGTCGCGCAGCAGCAGCTCGAACGAGGCGTCGGCGGCCTCGTAGGTGAAGCCGTTGCGCTCCTGCTCCTTGATCCGGGCGACCACCCGGCCGACCAGCTCGCGGTCGCCCTCCAGGTCGAAGCCCAGCTCGCGGCCCTTGAGTTCGACGGAGGCGCGGCCGGCCATGTCGGAGACCAGCATCCGCATGGAGTTGCCGACCAGTTCGGGGTCGATGTGCTGGTAGAGGTCGGGGTCGACCTTGATGGCCGAGGCGTGCAGCCCGCCCTTGTGGGCGAACGCGGAGACCCCGACGTAGGGCTGGTGGGTGGCCGGCGGCAGGTTGACGACCTCGGCGATGGCGTGCGAGATCCGGGTCATCTCGGTGAGCGCGCCGGGGGGCAGCACCCGGCGGTCGTACTTCAGCTCCAGGGCGGCGACGACGGGGAAGAGGTTGGCGTTGCCGACCCGTTCGCCGTAGCCGTTGGCGGTGCCCTGGACGTGGGTGGCGCCGGCGTCCACGGCGGCCAGGGTGTTGGCGACGGCGCAGCCGCTGTCGTCCTGGGCGTGGATGCCGAGCCGCGCGCCGGTGGCCTCGCGCACGGCGCGCACGGTGTCGGCCACGCGCGCCGGCAGGGAGCCGCCGTTGGTGTCGCAGAGCACCACGACGTCGGCGCCGGCGTCGCGGGCGGCGCGGACCACGGCCAGGGCGTAGTCGGGGTTGTCGGCGTAGCCGTCGAAGAAGTGCTCGCAGTCGACGAAGACCCGGCGGCCCTGCTCGCGCAGGTGGCGCACGGTGTCGGCGACCATGGCGAGGTTCTCGTCGAGGGTGGTGCGCAGCGCCAGGTCGACATGCCGGTCGTGGGACTTGGCGACCAGGGTCACCACCGGGGCGCCGGAGTCCAGCAGCGCGGCGACCTGCGGGTCCTCGGCGACGTCGACGCCGGCCCTGCGGGTCGAGCCGAAGGCGACCAGCTGGGCGTGGCGGAACTCGATCTCCCGGGCGGCGCGTTGGAAGAACTCGGTGTCCTTGGGGTTGGCACCGGGCCAGCCGCCCTCGATGAAGCCGACGCCGAAGTCGTCGAGGTGGCGGGCGATGGTCAGCTTGTCGGCGACGGTGAGGTGGATGCCCTCACGCTGCGCGCCGTCACGCAGCGTGGTGTCAAACACGTGGAAGTCGTCGTTCGGTGGCTGGGGCGAGGTGGCATCCGTCGTCATGGCCTTGAGGCTCCTGTGGTCCGCGCTTTCCGCGCTGCTGCGTGTGTTCCGTTTGGGCGGCGTGGTCGCCCTCGCCCGGCGCTCGTCGTTCCGGCGTGGGGTGGGCCGGAAAACGAAAAGACCCCTCGCGGGTGCGAGAGGTCTGCGCGCGGGTCTGGGACCGAGTGGTCCGCTGCCGCGTGTTCTGTGCGGTGTTCAGCGGTCACTGCCGACCGGCGCGCTGGTCACCAATAATGCTGGCGAACGAGAGCACGCCGGCAGTCTGCCACGGGCGGCCCGGGCCGCCCAACCCGTCTCACCATCCGGACCCGCGCCGGGGTGGGCGCGGGTCCTGGACGCGGAAGGTGTCTCCCGGTCGGCGAGGGCCGAGGTCAGCGGATGGGGTGCATCCAGCCGTAGGGGTCGGGGCGTTGGCCGGTCTGGAGGCCGAGGAGTTCGGCGCGCAGCCGCTGGGTGATCGGCCCGGGCTGGCCGTCGCCGACGGTCCAGTCGCCCTCGCTGGAGCGGACGGAGCCGACGGGGGTGATCACGGCGGCGGTGCCGCAGGCGAAGACCTCGCTGATGGTGCCGTCGGCGTTGCCCTGCCGCCAGTCGTCGGTGGAGATCTTGACCTCGCCGGTCGTGTACCCCAGGTCGCTGGCGATCCGCAGCAGCGAGTCGCGGGTGATGCCGGGCAGCAGGGTGCCGGTGAGCTGGGGGGTGACGATCTCGGCGTCCTGGCCGGTGCCGCGGACGAAGTAGAGGTTCATGCCGCCCATCTCCTCGACCCAGCGGCGCTCCACGGCGTCCAGCCAGACGACCTGGTCGCAGCCGTGGCGGGTGGCCTCGGCCTGGGCGACGAAGGCGGCGGCGTAGTTGCCGCCGGTCTTGGCCTCGCCGGTGCCGCCGGGGGCGGCGCGGATGTACTCCTTGGAGAGCCAGACGGAGACGGGCTTGATGCCGCGCGGGAAGTAGGCGCCGGCCGGGGAGGCGAGGACCATGAACAGGTACTCGTTGGCCGGGCGGTTGATGCCGAAGCCGATCTCGGTGGCGAACATGAACGGCCGCAGGTAGAGCGACTGTTCGCCGCTCGGCGGGACCCATGCCTCGTCCTGCCTGACCAGGACGTCGATGGCCTCGACGAAGGTCTCGATCGGCAGCTCGGGCATCGCGAGCCGGCGGGCGGAGCGCTGGAAGCGTTCGCCGTTGGCCTCGGGGCGGAAGACGGCGACCGAGCCGTCGGCCTGCCGGTAGGCCTTGAGCCCCTCGAAGATCTCCTGGGAGTAGTGCAGGACCATCGTCGCCGGGTCGAGGGAGAGCGGCCCGTAGGGCTCTAGTCGGGCGTCGTGCCAGCCCCGGTCCTCGGTCCACCGGATGGTGACCATGTGGTCGGTGAAGTACCGGCCGAAGCCGGGGTTGGCCAGCGCCGCCTCGCGGTCCGCGTCGGAGACCGGGTGGTCGGTTGGGGTGAGGTCGAAGGGGAGGGGAGACGTCGTCATGGTGAGCGCGTTCCTTCACTGAGTGTCGAGGCGGACCGCGAACCGGCTCGGGTAGTAGGAAGTCCGAGCATCGGGACACACAAGGGTGACACATCCGCAGGGAACGGGCACCGTCGGGGCACGACGGCGCTCGACCCGTTAACCGGACGCGGTCCTGGGGAGGCTGTACGGAACCTGCGGCACCCAGCGGCGGCCGCATGTCGGCCGGCCGCCGGGCACCCTGCCCGGCGGCCCAGGGGCCTTGCCGAGCCGGCTAGTTGGCTACTCGTGCCGCCAGCGCGTCGCCGATGGTCTCGGTGGTGCGCGGCGTGGCGGCGTCGCGCTCGGCGAGGTCGGCCGTGACGGCGTCCTCGATCCGGGCGGCCTCGGCCTGGTAGCCGAGGTGACGCAGGAGCAGGGCGACCGACAGGACGGTGGCGGTGGGGTCGGCCTTGCCGGTGCCGGCGATGTCCGGGGCCGAGCCGTGGACCGGCTCGAACATGGAGGGGAAGGCGCCCGTCGGGTTGATGTTCCCTGAGGCGGCGAGGCCGATGCCGCCGGTGATGGCGGCGGCCAGGTCGGTGAGGATGTCACCGAAGAGGTTGTCCGTGACGATCACGTCGAACCGCTCGGGCTGGGTCACGAAGAAGATCGTGGCCGCGTCCACGTGCAGGTAGTCGACGACGATGTCGGGGTACTCCCGGGCGACCCGGTCCACCGTGTTCTTCCACAGGTGGCCGGCGTGGACCAGGACGTTGTTCTTGTGGACCAGGGTGAGCTTCTTCGCCGGGCGGGCGGCGGCGCGTTCGAAGGCGTCCCGCACCACGCGCTCGACGCCGAAGGCGGTGTTGAGGCTGACCTCGGTGGCCACCTCGGCCGGCGTGCCGGTCCGCATCGAGCCGCCGTTGCCGACGTAGGGGCCCTCGGTGCCCTCGCGGACGACGACGAAGTCGATGTCGGGGCGGCCGGCGAGCGGCGTCGGGGTGTTGGGGAAGAGGCGGCTGGGGCGGAGGTTGACGTAGTGGTCGAACGCGAAGCGCAGCTTCAGCAGCAGCCCGCGCTCCAGCACGCCGGAGGGAACGGTCGGGTCCCCGATGGCGCCGAGCAGGATCGCGTCGTGCGCCTTCAGCCGCTCCAGCTCCGCCTCGGGGAGCGTCTCACCGGTCCGGTGCCAGCGGCTGGCGCCCAGGTCGTAGGTGGCGGTCTCCAGCTTCACCTCGGACGGCAGCACGGCGGCGAGGACCTTCAGCCCCTCCGCGACCACCTCCGGGCCGATGCCGTCACCGGGGATCACCGCGAGATTGATACCGCTAGCCATGCCGGGAACCCTAAGCCCGTCCCATCCTTCGAGGGAAACCCGTCCACGATGCGGACGTTGGGAGGTGTCGCGACCTGGCCGGCGTCAGGACTCGGCGAGGCCGCCGTTGTCCCGGCGGTCGAGGGCGGACTGGAGGGCGGTCGCGGCGTGCCGGCGGGCGGCGATCCTGGCCGCGCGGGCCTCGGCCCTGGCCTGGCTGAGCGCGCTGGGGCGGGCGGCCGGGGCGTGCTCCGGGGCGCGTTCGGCGGGGAGTTGGGCGACGGCGGTGACGGCGGGGGCAGCGGTGACTGCGGTGGCGTCCATGGCGGTCAGCTCCAGGGTGCGTGACTGGGGGGGGGACAGCGAGCCGGGGCGACGGCGACCCGGCGGGAGGAAACGCGGGGCGCACTGTGGGATATCAACAAAGTTCGCCGAGCCCACAGCGGAACCTCACCCAAAATAGCCCGCCCGAGCCATGCTGTCTGCCCAAATGCTTGACCGTCCTACTATCTGAGACGCGGACGGCCCCCCACCGTTGCCACCGGGGCCCGTGGGGCCGATGGTTCCGGTGGGTCCTGTGGTGCGTGGTGGGGGGCCGAGACTCCGACTCCAGGGTGGAGGGGGTCACCCCATGTGCGGATACCGGTAGTCGGTGGGCGGCACCTGGGTCTCCTTGATCACGCGCGGGGAGACCCAGCGCAGCAGGTTGAACTTGGAGCCCGCCTTGTCGTTGGTGCCGGAGGCGCGGGCGCCGCCGAAGGGCTGCTGGCCGACGACGGAGCCGGTCGGCTTGTCGTTGAGGTAGAAGTTGCCGGCGGCGAAGCGCAGCCGCTCGCTGGCCTCGGCCGCCGCCGCGCGGTCCCGGGCGAGAAACGCGCCGGTCAGCGCGTAGTCGGCAACCGACTCCATCTGGTCGAGCATGGTGTCGAAGTCGTCGTCCTCATAGACGTGAACGGCCATGATCGGCCCGAAGTACTCGGTGGTGAACACCTCGTTGGTCGGGTCCGAACAGGTCAGCACCGTGGGCCGGACGAAGTACCCCACGCTGTCGTCGTAGGTGCCGCCCGCGATGATCTCGCAGGCCGGGTCGGCCTTGGCCCGTTCGATGGCGTCCCTGCTCTTGGCGAAGGCGCGCTCGTCGATCACGGCCGCCATGAAGTTCCCCAGGTCGGTGGGGTCGCCCATGGCCAACCCCTCGGTCTCGGCGGCCAGTTGCTCGCGCAGCCCGGCCTCCCAGAGCGAGCGGGGGACATAGGCGCGGGAGGCGGCCGAGCACTTCTGGCCCTGGTACTCGAAGGCACCGCGCACGATGGCCGTGCGCACCACGGCCGGGTCGGCGCTGGGGTGGGCGACGATGAAGTCCTTGCCGCCGGTCTCCCCCACCACGCGCGGGTAGTTGCGGTAGCGGTCCAGGTGCTCGCCGACGCCACGCCACAGCGTGCGGAAGGTGGCGGTGGAGCCGGTGAAGTGGATGCCGGCCAGGTCGCGGTGCGGGAGGGCGACCTCCGAGACGGCGCGGCCGTCGCCGGTGACCAGGTTGATGACCCCGGCCGGCAGCCCCGCCTCCTCCAGCAGCCGCATCAGCAGCACGGCCGCGTGGGTCTGGGTGGGCGAGGGCTTCCAGACCACCACGTTGCCCATCAGCGCGGGCGCGGTCGGCAGGTTGCCGGCGATGGCGGTGAAGTTGAACGGGGTGACCGCGTAGACGAAGCCCTCCAGCGGCCGGTAGTCCATCCGGTTCCAGACGCCCTTGGGCTGGATCGGCGGCTGCTCGGCGAGGATCTGCCGCGCGAAGTGGACGTTGAACCGCCAGAAGTCGATCAGCTCGCAGGGCGCGTCGATCTCCGCCTGCTGGATGGTCTTGGACTGGCCGAGCATGGTCGAGGCGGCGATGGTGGCCCGCCAGGGGCCGGAGAGCAGCTCGGCCGCGCGCAGGAAGACGGCCGCCCGGTCGTCGAAGGAGAGCGCGCGCCACGCCGGGGCGGCGGCGAGCGCCGCGTCGACGGCGTCCCTCGCGTCCTGCTCGGTGGCGTTGCCGTAGGTGCCGAGCCGGGCGGCGTGCCGGTGCGGCTGGACCACGTCGAAGCGTTCCCCGCCACCCATCCGCTGCCGGCCGCCGATGGTCATGGGCAGGTCGATCGGGTTCTCGCTCAGCTCCTTCAACGCGCGCTCCAGGCGGGCGCGTTCGGGCGAGCCGGGGGCGTAGCCGAGCACCGGCTCGTTGGCCGGCGTGGGGACCTGGGTCACTGCGTCCATGGCCGTTCTCCTTCGGTGTTCGGTGGTCGGTGGTCGGTTCCGGTCGGTGGTCCGTGTCCGGTGGTCGGTTCCGGTCGGGGGGTCGGGTTCGGCGGCGCGGTCAGCCTCGGGTGGCCAGGGAGCGGGCGAAGAAGGCGAGGTTGGCCGGTCGCTCGGCGAGCCGGCGCATGAAGTAGCCGTACCAGTCGGTGCCGTAGGGGACATAGACGCGGACCCGGTGGCCCTGGGCGGCGAGCCGGCGCTGTTCGGCGTCGCGGATGCCGAACAGCATCTGGAACTCGTAGCCGTCGGACGGCCGCCCGGCCCGCTTGGCCAGCTCCTCGGCGACGGCGACCAGCCGGGGGTCGTGGGTGGCCACCATGGGGTGGCCGGCGCCGGCCATCAGCGTCCGCAGGCAGCGCACATACGCCAGGTCCACCTCGGTTTTTCGCTGGAAGGCGACCTCGGGCGGCTCCCGGTAGGCGCCCTTGACCAGCCGGACCCGGGCGCCGGCGGCGGCGAGCGCGCGGGCGTCGTCCTCGCTGCGGAAGAGGTAGGACTGGAGGACGGCGCCGGTCTCCGGGTGGGCGGCGCGCAGCTCGCGGTGGATGGCGAGGGTGGAGTCCGTGGTGCGGTGGTCCTCCATGTCCAGCGTGACGGCGGTGCCGGCGTCGCTGGCGGCTGCGACCACCCGGGCCACGTTGCGGTGGGCGATGTCGTGCCCGTCGGGAAGCGCCTGACCGAAGGCGGAGAGCTTGACCGACAGCTCGGCCCGTTCGGCGAGGCCGGCGGCGGCCAGCTCGTCGACGAGCGCCAGATAGCCGTCGCGGTTGCGGCTGGCCCGGGCGGGGTCGGTGACGGACTCGCCGAGCCGGTCCAGGGTGACGGTCAGGCCCCTGGCCAGCAGGACGGTGGTGGCGTCGAGGGCGTCGGACAGCTCCTCGCCCGCGATGAAGCGGTCCACGACGGGGCGGGTCAGCGGGGTGGACGACACCAGCCGCCGCACGCGTTCGCTGCCGGCGGCGGCGAGCAGTACGGGTCCCAGCACGAGCACCTCCCGGGGTCGGCCGAACGGGTTCGGCGAAGCGGTACCAGCCGGTCGGGACCACGGTAGGACCGCGCCGGCCCGGCGCCTATCGACAGCTGTCGAGCGCCGGGCCGGCGGAGTTCAGACATCTGTATGGGGGTCGGGGGCCGCTTTCCGTGGGCGCTGCCGGGCCACTCAACGGGACCACTCAACGGGACCACTCAACGGGACCACTCAACGAGAATGGTGGCGAAGGAACCGCGCCGGCGCGAGACGGGAGGTGACGAACGGGGGATGCGCTCCGCCCATCGGGAACTCCAGGAACTGATCGACGAGGTCTGCGCGCTGCTCGACGCCCCGGCCACGCTGGAGGGTCGCGACTTCCGGCTGATCGCCTTCGGGGCCCACGACAGCGAGGACGAGGGGGCGCTGGACCCGGTCCGCACCCGTTCCATCCTGCGGCGCGGCTCGACGGCCGCGGTGCGCACGTGGTTCGAGGGCTTCGGCATCACCACGGCGCGCGCGCCGGTGCGTATTCCGCCGGAGCCTTCCGCCGGCGTGCGCACCGGGCGGCTCTGCCTGCCCGTGCGCCACGGCGGGGTGGTGCACGGCTACATCTGGCTGTTGGACGACGGGGCGCTGGCGCTCGACGACCCACGGCTGACGGAGGCGATGGCCGTCGCCCGCCGCGCGGGGGCGCTGCTGGCCGAGGAGGCGCGGGTCGGCGCCCGGCTCGGGGAGCTGCTGCGCGCGCTGCTCGCCGGGCACGGCGAGGAGGGCGTGGCGGCCGGCGCCGAACTGGCCGAGGAGCTGGGGCCGGTGGCCGAGGGGCCGCTGGCGCTGCTGGCGATCGCCCCGTGGGAGGTGGCGCACGAGCTGCCGGCGAGCCCGCCGGGCGCGCTGGCGCTGACCGCGCTGCCGGGGCAGCGGGCCGGCGCCGCCTGGGCGTTGGCGGCGCTGGTCCGGCCGGCCGCGGCGCGGGCCGTGGCCCGGCGGCTGGGCGCGGGGGTGGGGGCCGGCGCGGGCGCGGGCGCCGGCGCGGAACGGGGCGCGCACGCCGGGGTGAGCGCGCCCCGGCACGCGGTGGCCGAGCTGCCGGCCGCCTGGCCGGAGGCGTTGGGCGCGGCGCGGGCGGCCGGCGCCTCGGACCGGTTCGGGCCGCTGGCCGCGTGGGCGGAGATAGGCCCGTACCGGCTGCTCTCGGCGCTGCCGCCCCGCCTGCCACCCGACCCGGCGGTGCTGCCGCTGCTCCGCCCCGAGCACCGCGAACTCGCCCACACCGCCGAGGCGTTCCTCGACCACGCCGGCCAGGCGACGAGAACCGCCGAGTCCCTCGGCATCCACCGCCAGACGCTCTACTACCGGATCTCCCGCATCGAACAGCTCACCGGGCTCGACCTCAACGACGGCGAGGACCGCCTGCTGCTCCACCTGGCGCTGAAGACGGCCGGCTGGTGAGCGCTGCCGCCCAGGGCGCGCGGCAGCGGGGAGGCGCGAGAGGCGCCTGGGGCGCCTCCGCGCTCGGACCGGCGAGCCGGCCGGCTTCGGGGTGCCCCTGGCGAGCGGAGGCGACTCCCTGACGGGACGCCAGCGCACGTTCCGATGTCGGCGGCGATCGTCTCCCGTCGCGATGTCGCGCCGTGCGCGAGACCGTTCGCCGCATCGGAACGGGAACGTTCCAGGCAACACGGCGTCGGCCTCCGACGACCACTGCCCCCTCACCTGGCGCCCGGCCCTCCGGACCAGGGGCCACCCGAGCCAGCCCGCACCCGCACCACCGCCCCCGGTCCCCCCATGGAACCAAGCACCCGCCGCGACTCACGCCTCGAAGGCGGCCACCCGCATCCGCTCGTCCCGCTCGACACCGAGAACGGACAGGCCACGCTCGGCCAGGGCCACGACGTTCCTGCCGGTGCCACAGCCGACATCCAGCACCCGCGCCGGCCGTAAGTCGGTCAGCTCGTCCATCAGTTCGCGGGGATACGTCGGGCGGTGACGGTCATACTCCTCGGCCACCGAACCGAACGATCCAGCCCGCTCGCGATCACGATGAAGCTCCTGCGGCACATCCGGCATCCGCCCAGGCCGCGGACCAAGCGACGAGGACGCCGGACACCCGAAGCCGACGAGACGTCAGCGGCGCGGAGACAGGCACCACACTCCGGCCCCCGGAGGAGGCCCACCGGGCACCGGGCCACCCGGCACGGCGCGCCACCAACACCAACAAGCCTTCCGCGAGTGAGCAGCGAAGCGTCCCGCGAAGCGACGAAACAACGCCCCCTCCCACCACCGCCGCTCACACACCCCCCGCACCCGGCCGCGCACCCCCACCCCACCGCGCCCCCGCCCCCGGCCGCCCCGGGACGCCCCCCAGGGGCGTCCCGGGCCGCTGCCCGGGGCGGGGCTCCCGTTCCAACCCCCCGCGCGCGAACGGTTTACGCACCCGCCCCGAACCGCTATGTTCTGCTCTACCCGAAACCCAATGGGAGCGCTCCCACCCCACGCCATCGTCCCGAGAGGAACGATCCATGCGCACCCCAGAAGTGGCGCAGTCCCCCACACCCCCCGCCCGAGGCCGGCGTCGGCGGGCGCCGTTGCTGCTGGCCGCCGCCGCGACCGTCGGCGGGCTGGTCGCCGGGCTCACGCTGAGTTCCGGCGCCCAGGGCGCCGCGACCGCCGCGCTGCCCGACGACACCGTGTTCCACAACTACCCGGCCAATGTGCACAACTGGGTCGCCGAGAACCCCGACGACCCCAGGACGCCGTTGATCGCCGAGCGGATAGCCAGCCAGCCGCAGGCGGTGTGGTTCTCCAACTACGAGCCCAGCACCGTGACCGAGGACGCCGCCGCCGTGACCTCCGCCGCCTCGGCGGCCGGCGAGGTGCCGGTGATCGTCTCGTACATGATCCCCAACCGCGACTGCGGCGGCGCCTCCGCCGGTGGCGCACCGGACTTCCCGGCGTATCTGGACTGGGCCGAGGACTTCGCCGCCGGGCTCGGCAGCGACCCGGTGCTGGTGATCCTGGAGCCCGACTCGCTCGCGTTGACCACCTGCCTGGACGACGCGGAGCGCGCCGAGCGCTTCGCCTCGCTGGCCGAGGCCGCTGACCTCATCCACGCCGCCAACCCGGAGGCCAGGGTCTACTTCGACGCCGGCCACTCCGCCTGGCACGCCCCGGCCACCATCGCCGGGACGCTGCGCGAGGCCGGCATCCTGGAGAGCGGGGACGGCATCTACAGCAACGTCTCCAACTACCGGGTGACCGGCGAGGAGAACGCCTTCGTCGAGGCGGTGCTCAGCGAGCTGGGCGACCCGGAGCTGACGGCGGTGATCGACACCAGCCGCAACGGCAACGGGCCCGACGGCTCCGAGTGGTGCGACCCGCCCGGCCGCCTGATCGGCGAGAACCCGACGGCCAACACGGGCAACGAGCGGATCGACGCCTATCTGTGGATCAAGCTGCCGGGCGAGCTGGACGGCTGCGCCGGCCCCGCCGGTTCGTTCTCCCCTGACATGGCCTACCAGCTGGCCGGGGGCAACTGACCCGAGGCGGCCGACCCCGCCCGCCGCGACCCGCTCGAACCGCCGCACGACCGGTGCCCCCCGCGACTTCCCCCCCGGGGGGCACCGGCCTGTTCGCCCCCGCCCCGGCCGGGAAGGCCGAGGCCCCGGCCGGGAAGGCCGACGAAGAGCCGCGAATGGTACAGAACAGAGCATCTTCTGTCGCACCGGGCCAAACACCCTAGCGTGGAGGAAGGGAGAGCGACCGGCTTCGACCAGGTGAGGAACGATCCCATGAGCGTCAGTGACTACCGCACCGAGTTCAGCGGCCGGACGGCCCTGGTGACCGGCGGGGCCTCCGGGATCGGCCGTGCCGTGGCGAACCGGCTGGCCGCCGGCGGGGCCTCCGTGGTGATCGCCGACTTCAACGAGGACGGCGCCGCCGGCGCCGCCGAGGAGATCACGGCCGGCGGCGCCCGGGCCACCGCGGTCCGGCTCGACGTGACGGACCCCGCCTCGGTCGAGGCCGCCGTGACGTTCGCCACCAGCACCTATGGCGCCCTGCACCTCGCCGTGAACAACGCCGGGATCTCCGGCGAGCCCGCGCCCGTCGGCGAGCACCCGCTGGAGGAGTGGCGGCGGGTGGTGGACACCAACCTCACCGGCGTCTTCCTCTGCCTGCGCGCCGAGCTGCCCGAGATCGTGTCCGCCGGCGGCGGCGCCGTGGTGAACATGGCCTCGATCCTGGGCACCAACGGCTTCCCCGGGGCCGCCGGCTATGTCGCGGCCAAGCACGGCGTGGTCGGGCTGACCAAGACGGCGGCGCTGGAGTACGCCGAGCGCGGGGTGCGGGTGAACGCGGTCGGTCCCGGATTCATCGACACTCCGCTGCTGCACCGGTCGGAGACGATCGACTTCGAACAGTTGGTGTCCCTGCACCCTGCGGGGCGGCTGGGCAGGTCCGAGGAGGTCGCCGAGCTGACCGCGTTCCTGCTCTCGGACCGGGCCTCGTTCGTGCACGGCAGCTACCACCTGGTCGACGGGGCCTACGCCGCCCGCTGAGCCGAGCCCACCGCGAGGAGGTAGGAAGATGAAGGCCGTGCAGTACCGGGAGATCGGGGCAGCGCCCGAGGTGGTAACCGTGCCGGACCCGGAGCCGGGCCCGGGGCAGGTGCTGCTGAGGGTGGCCGCCGCCGGGGTGTGTCACTCGGACATCGCCCTGATGAGCTGGTCGGCGGAGAGCTTCCCCTATCCGCTACCGCTGACCCTCGGGCACGAGGGCGCCGGCACGGTGGTGGCGCTCGGCGACGGGGTGCGGGGCGTCGAGGAGGGCGACTCCGTCGCGGTCTACGGCCCGCAGGGCTGTGGCCGCTGCGTCAAGTGCGCGCGGGGGAAGGAGAACTACTGCCTGCGCGCCGCCGAACTCGGCATCTTCCCACCGGGGTTGGGCGCGCCGGGGGCGATGGCGGAGTATCTGCTGATCGACGACGCCCGGTTCCTGCTGCCGCTCAAGGGGCTCGACCCGGTGACCACGGTGCCGTTGACCGATGCCGGCCTGACGCCGTACCACGCGATTCGCCGGGCCCTGCCCAAGCTGGTGCCGGGCAGCACGGCGGTGGTGATCGGCGCGGGCGGCCTGGGCCATGTGGCGATCCAGCTGCTGCGGGCGTTGACCCCGGCGCGGGTGGTGGCCCTGGACGTCTCCGAGGAGAAGCTGGCGCTGGCCAGCTCGGTCGGCGCCCATGAGACGGTGCTCTCCGACGAGCGGGCCGCCGAGCGGGTGCGGGAGCTGACCGGCGGGCTGGGCGCCGAGGGCGTCTTCGACTACGTGGGGGCGCAGCCGACGGCGGCCCTGGCGGGCTCGGTCGCCGCCGTGGAGGCGGATGTGGCGATCGTCGGTCTGGGCGGGGGCGCGCTGCCGGTGGGGATCAACACCACGGCGTTCGACGTCGCGGTGGCCGCGCCCTACTGGGGCAGCAGGAGCGAGCTGGCCGAGGTGCTGGAGCTGGCGCGGGCCGGCGCCGTCGAGGTGCGGGTGGAGACCTACGGCATCGACGAGGCGCCGGTGGCCTACGAGCGGCTGCACGCCGGGAAGATCAACGGGCGCGCGGTGATCGTGCCCAACGCATAGGCGCCGAACGGCGAACGGGCCGCCACCGTTGACACGGTGGCGGCCCGTCGCCGCTTCACGTTCCGGTCGGGGTTCCGGTCAGGGGCAGGGCCTCACGGGTTGAGGTCGACGCCCCGGGCGGAGGTGGCGCCGATCTCCTCGGCGACCTCGCTGAGCACGGGCGCCGGGATGGTGCCGTCCACGGTGAGGACGATCAGCGCCTCGCCGCCCTCCTCGGCGCGGGCCACCTGCATCCCGGCGATGTTGATCCTGGCCTCGCCCAGGATGCGCCCGAGGGTGCCGACGATGCCGGGCCGGTCGGTGTAGCGGAGGAACGCCATGTGGTCGGCGACCGCCAGGTCCACGGTGTGCTCGCCGATGCCGACGATCTTCTGCTGGTGCTTGGGGCCGGCCAGGGTGCCGGAGACCGAGATCACCTCGCCGTTGGTGAGGGTGCCGCGCACGGTGATCAGGTTCCGGTGGTCGGGCGACTCCGAGCTGGTGGTCAGCCGCACCTCGACGCCGCGCTCCTGCGCGAAGAGCGGCGCGTTGACATAGGAGACGGTCTCGGCGACGACGTCCTCGAACACGCCCTTGAGCGCGGAGAGTTCGAGCACCTTCACGTCGTGCTGGGTGATCTCGCCGCGCACCTCGACGTCGAGCCGCTGGGCGACCTCGCCGGCGAGCGCGGTGAAGATCCGGCCCAGCTTCTCGGCGAGCGGCAGTCCTGGGCGCACGTCCTCGGCGATCACGCCGCCCTGCACGTTGACCGCGTCCGGGACCAGCTCGCCGGCGAGCGCCAGGCGCACGGAACGGGCGACGGAGATGCCGGCCTTCTCCTGGGCCTCGCCGGTGGAGGCGCCCAGGTGCGGGGTGCCGACGACCTGGTCGAACTCGAAGAGCGGGGAGTCCGTACAGGGCTCGGAGGCGTAGACGTCCAGGCCGGCGCCGGCGACCCGGCCCTCCTTGAGGGCGCTGAGCAGCGCGGTCTCGTCGACGATGCCGCCGCGCGCCGCGTTGACGATCCGCACCGACGGCTTGACCTTGTGCAGCGCCTCGTCGCCGATCAGGCCCAGGGTCTCCGGGGTCTTGGGCAGGTGCACGGTGATGAAGTCGGAGGTCTCCAACAGCTCGTCCAGGCTGAGGAGTTTGACGCCCAGCTGGGCCGCGCGGGCGGCCTGGACATAGGGGTCGTAGGCGACGATCTTCATGCCGAAGGCGGCCATCCGCTGCGCCACCAGCAGGCCGATCCGGCCCAGCCCGACGACGCCCAGGGTCTTCTCGGACAGCTCGACGCCGGTGTACTTGCTGCGCTTCCACTCGCCGTTCTTCAGCGCGGCGTTGGCCTGCGGGATGTTCCGCGCGGTGGCGATCAGCAGGCCGCAGGCCAGCTCGGCGGCGGTGACGATGTTGGAGGTGGGGGCGTTGACCACCATGACGCCGGCCTTGGTGGCGGCGGCGACGTCCACGTTGTCCAGGCCGACGCCGGCCCTGGCCACGACCCGCAGCCGGTTGGCCGCCGCGATGGCCTCCGCGTCCACCTTGGTGGCGGAGCGGATGAGGATGGCGTCCACCTCGGCGATGGCGCTCAGCAGCTCGGCACGGTTCGCGCCGTCGCAGTGCCGGATCTCGAAGTCCGGCCCCAAGGCGTCAACCGTTGCGGGGGAAAGCTCTTCGGCGATGAGTACGACGGGCTTGCTCACTGGGTCTCACTGGTCCTTTGCGGAAGGCCGCGTCCCGACGGCCGTCGACGGGGTGGAGGAGTGGGGCAGCCGCGTGGAGACGCACGACGCTGTGAGCCTGTGACGCGCTTGTGTCTGGCAGTGTATCGGCGCCGCGTGGGCCCGACGGTCGCCCGCCGGGCCCACGGCTCGGTCGCGTGAACTCCCGCGACGGGGGCGGAGATCCGCCCGGAGGTCAGGCCTCCTCGTCCACCCAGCTCATGAGCTTGCGCAGCTCACGGCCCGTGGTCTCCAGCAGGTGGTCGCCGTCCGCCTTCTTGTACTCGTTGTAGCGCGGCAGGCCGGCGTTGTACTCGGCCATCCAGTTCTTCGCGAAGCTGCCGTCCTGGATCTCGCCGAGGATGCGCTTCATCTCGGCCTTGGTGTCGGCGTTGATCAGGCGCGGCCCCGAGACGTAGTCGCCCCACTCGGCGGTCTCGGAGATCGACCAGCGCATCTTCTCCAGGCCGCCCTCGTACATGAGGTCCACGATCAGCTTCAGCTCGTGGAGGCACTCGAAGTACGCGATCTCCGGCTGGTAGCCGGCCTCGACCAGGGTCTCGAAGCCGGCCTTGACCAGGGCGGAGGTGCCGCCGCAGAGCACGGCCTGCTCGCCGAAGAGGTCGGTCTCGGTCTCCTCGGTGAAGGTGGTCTTGATCACACCCGCGCGGGTGCCGCCGATCGCCTTGGCGTAGGAGAGGGCCAGGGCGAACGCGTTGCCCGAGGCGTCCTGCTCGACCGCCGCGATACAGGGCACGCCGCGCCCCTCCTCGTACTGCCGGCGCACCAGGTGGCCCGGGCCCTTGGGCGCGACCATGCAGACGTCGACGCCGGCCGCGGGCTTGATGAAGCCGAACCGGATGTTGAAGCCGTGGCCGAAGAAGAGCGCGTCGCCCTCCTTCAGGTTGTCGCGCACGGACTCCTCGTAGACCTTCCCCTGGATCGGGTCCGGGACGAGGATCATCACCACGTCGGCCTCGGCGGCGGCCTCGGCCGGGGTCACCACGCGCAGGCCCTGCTCCTCGGCCTTGGCGCGGGACTTCGAGCCCTCGTGCAGGCCGACCCGGACATCGACGCCCGAGTCGCGCAGGGACAGCGCGTGGGCATGGCCCTGACTGCCGTAACCGAGGACCGCCACCTTGCGGCCCTGGATGATGGACAGGTCGGCGTCGTCGTCGTAGAACAGCTCGGCCACTTCGGTTTTCTCCTTGTTGTTGCTGGTGGTCCCCGCCACGGGGGACCACCGTATGACATGGGCCTCTTCCGGCCGGCGACGGGCGGTTGTGCCGTCGGATGCCGGGAAGTTCGGCCGGGTGGGGTCGGGGGCGCGCGCCCTGATGGTCAGGCGGAGCGCTCCAGGGCGCGCAGCGACCGGTCCGTGATGGACCGGGAACCACGACCGATGGCGATGGCGCCGGACTGCACCAGTTCCTTGATGCCGAACGGCTCCAACATGCGCAGCATCGCCTCCAGCTTGTCGCTGCTGCCGGTGGCCTCGATGGTGACGGCCTCCGGCGCCACGTCCACGGTCTTGGCGCGGAAGAGGCGGACGATCTCCACGATCTGGGTCCTGGTGTCGTTGTCGGCCCGCACCTTCACCAGCACCAGCTCGCGGTGGACGGCGGCGGAGGGGTCGAGTTCCACGATCTTGAGGACGTTGACCAGCTTGTTGAGCTGCTTGGTCACCTGCTCCAGCGGCAGGTCCTCGACGCTGACCACGATGGTGATCCGGGACACCTCGGGGTGTTCGGTGGTCCCGACGGCGAGGGAGTCGATGTTGAAGTTCCGGCGGGAGAACAGGGCGGTGATCCGGGAGAGGACGCCTGGCTTGTTCTCGACCAGAACGGAGAGCGTGTGCTTGGACATCGCGGTTCTACCTTGTCGATGGCGACGGCTTGTCGATGGCGTGGGAGGCGGACGGGCGCAGGCGGGGCCGTCAGTCGGCGGCGTCGCCGAAGTCGGGACGCACGCCTCGGGCCGCCATGACCTCGTCGTTGGAGGTGCCGGCGGCGACCATCGGCCAGACCATGGCGTCCTCGTGGACGATGAAGTCCACGACCACGGGGCGGTCGTTGATGGCGTTGGCCTTCTCCAGCACGGCGTCCAGCTGGTCGGGGCGCTCGCAGCGCAGGCCGACGCAGCCCATCGCCTCGGAGAGCTTCACGAAGTCGGGCACCCGGGTGCCGGTGTTGGTCGCGGTGCCGGTGCCGGCGGCGGAGCCGCTGTAGGTGCCGGTGGCGCCCTCCTCGCGCAGCACGGTGTTGGAGTAGCGCTGGTTGTAGAAGAGGGTCTGCCACTGGCGGACCATGCCCAGGGCGCCGTTGTTGATGATGGCGACCTTGATGGGGATGTGGTTGAGCGCGGCGGTGACCAGCTCCTGGTTGGTCATCTGGAAGCAGCCGTCGCCGTCGATCGCCCAGACCGGCGCGTCGGGGCGGCCGGCCTTGGCGCCGAGCGCGGCGGGGACGGCGTAGCCCATGGTGCCCAGGCCGCCGGAGTTCAGCCAGGTGCCCGGCTTCTCGAAGGTGAGGTAGTGCGCGGCCCACATCTGGTGCTGGCCGACGCCGGAGGTGAAGATCGTTCCCTCCGGGGCCAGTTGGCCGATGCGCTCGATGACCTGCTGCGGGGAGAGGCTGCCGTCCTCGGGCAGGTCGTAGCCCAGCGGGTAGGTCTCGCGCCAGCTGTCGAGCTGCCGCCACCAGCCGGCGTAGCGCTCCCTGGCGTCGGGGCCCGCCGTCTCGTCGGGCTCGATGGCGGCCAGCAGGTCGGTCATGACCTCCTTGACGTCGCCCACGATGGGGACGTCGGCCAGCCGGTTCTTGCCGATCTCGGCGGGGTCGATGTCGGCGTGCACGATCTTGGCGTGCGGCGCGAAGGAGTCGATCCGGCCGGTGACCCGGTCGTCGAAACGGGCGCCCAGGGCGACGATCAGGTCGGCCTTCTGGAGCGCGGTGACGGCGGCGACCGAGCCGTGCATCCCGGGCATCCCCAGGTGCTGCGGGTGGCTGTCGGGGAACGCGCCCAGCGCCATCAGGGTGGTGGTGACGGGCACGCCGGTGCGCTCGGCGAGCGCGCGCAGCTCGGCGGCCGCGCCGGCCTTGACCACGCCGCCGCCGACGTAGAGCACGGGGCGCCTGGACTCGGCGATCAGCCGGGCGGCCTCGCGGATCTGCTTGGCGTGCGGGCGGCTCACCGGGCGGTAGCCGGGCAGGTCGGGGGTGGGCGGCCAGCTGAACGTGGTCTTTCGCTGGAGGGCGTCCTTGGCGATGTCGACCAGGACCGGGCCCGGGCGGCCGGTGGCGGCGATGTGGAACGCCTCGGCGATGGTGCGCGGGATGTCGGCCGGGTCGGTGACCAGGAAGTTGTGCTTGGTGACCGGCAGCGTGATGCCGCAGATGTCGGCTTCCTGGAACGCGTCGGTGCCGATCGTCTGGGAGGCGACCTGGCCGGTGATGGCGACCAGCGGGACGGAGTCCATGTGGGCGTCGGCGATGGGGGTGACCAGGTTGGTGGCGCCGGGGCCCGAGGTGGCCATGCAGACGCCGACCTTGCCGGTGGCCTGGGCGTAGCCGGTGGCGGCGTGTCCGGCGCCCTGCTCGTGCCGGACCAGGATGTGCCGCACCGTCGTGGAGTCCATCAGCGGGTCGTAGGCGGGGAGGATCGCGCCGCCGGGGATGCCGAACACCGTGTCGGCGCCCACCGCCTCGAGGGAGCGGATGAGCGACTGGGCGCCCGTGACGTGCGCGACAGTGGACGTGGGCTGAGGTGCTGCGCCTCGGGGGGCCCGTGGTTGCGGCTTGGGTGCCCCGGTGGCCTGCTCGGTCATCACGATCTCTTCTCGGGGGGATTGCGGGTGCTGACGCCGCGTGGGAAGCGGGCGGTCGTCTGGAGGGTCTGGGGGAAGCCGGGTGCGAACCCGGGGGAACGCGTGGCGGGGGTCATCGGTGCAACAAAAAACCCCTCGTGCCGTCAGGCATACGAGGGGGAGCGCGTCGGTGCGAGCCGCAGGGTGTGGAGCCTGGGATCAGCCGACGCGCCGCGAAAGTACGAGAATTCCGGTGTGCATGGCACAGACATTGCTCTCCTCGGCCGTCGCCTGTCAAGCGCGCGGGACCGTAGTCTCACTATGTGAGCGGGGCGGCTGGAGGGTCGTGGGGGGCGCCAGCGCGGCGGCCCCGGGGCCGGAGGTGGCCCTCCGAGTTCGGGGAATGGCCGGGGCGACGGGCTGTTGCTGGCCGGGCAGCGGGAGCCGGCCCTGCTCCAGCAGCCGGCGCAGCGCCGGCGCCTCCAGGGGCGCGCTGAAGGCCAGGCCCTGCGCTCTTCGGCAGCCCAGGGCACGGAGCGCGGCGGCCTGCTCGGGCCGGTCGACGCCGTCGGCGAGCGAGTCGATGCCCAGGTCCTCGGCCATCCGCAGCAGGCCGGCGACGATCTTGCCCAGGACCGGGGACTCCACCACGCCGGCGACCAGGGCGCCGTCCAGGCGCACCAGGTCGACGGGGAGGCGGTGCAGGGCGGCGGCGGCCGTGCCGGGACCGCCGAAGCCGCCGAGCGCGACGCCGACGCCCAGCCGGCTGAGGTCGGTCAGCCGGTGCCGCAGCTCGTCCGAGGCGAGCACCGGGTCGGCCTCGGGCAGCTCGATCAGCAGTGCGCTGGGCGGGAGCTGCCGCTCGGCGAGGCGCGCCTGGAGGGCGCGGACGGCGAGCGCGGCGTCGGCCAGCCGGCCGCCGGGGACCCGCAGGGTGACGGGGTGGGTGTGGCCGGAGCGGTGGCGGCGGGCTGCGGCGGCGATGGCCTGCTCGACGAGCCAGCCGGTGAGGTCGGTGGCGGAGTCGTGCGCGGCGTCGGCGTGCGCGGCGCCGGTGTGCGGGGAGGCGTCGGCGGGGGTGCCGAACTCCCAGCGGTCACCGCGCAGATACTCCAGCGGCGTGGTCAGCGGGCCGTGCGAGGAACGCCAGCGGGCCTGGGCGTGCACGGCCACCACCCGGCCGTCGGAGAGCTGGACGACGGGCTGGTGCAGCAGCGTGAACTCGCCGGCGTGCAGGGCGCGGCGCAGCCGGTCGCCCAGCTCGCTGCGGCGCACGGCGTCGGCCTGGAGCTGCGGTGCGTACAGCTCGACCCTGGCCTTGCCGGCCTGTTTGGCGCGGTACATGGCGAGGTCGGCGTTGCGCATCAGGCTGGCCGGCGTGGAGTCCGGCTCGGCGAACGCGACGCCGATGCTGGCGGCGACCCGCAGCTCCTGCCCGTCCACGGTGTAGGGGCGGGAGAGCGCGGCCCGCACCCGCTCGGCGATCTCCAGGATGCGGTACTCGCGCGGCTGGGGCTCCCCGCCGGGCTCGCCGGTGATGAGCGCGGCGAACTCGTCCCCGCCGAGCCTGGCGGTGGTGTCGTCGGAACGGACCGCCTCGCGCAGCCGCCGCGCCGCCTGGACCAGCAGCTCGTCGCCCACCTGGTGGCCGGCGGAGTCGTTGACCGCCTTGAAGCCGTCCAGGTCGATGAAGAACACGGCCGCGTCCGGGTCGGCGCCGCGCCCGGCGCCGAGGGCGAGCCGGACCCGCTCGGTGAACAGGGCCCGGTTGGGCAGGTCGGTGAGCGCGTCGTGGGAGGCGCTGTGCTGCAACTGGGCCTGGAGCCGGACGCGTTCGGTGACGTCGCGGCTGTTGAAGATCAGGCCGCCCTCGTGGCGGTTGACACTGGACTCGACGTTGAGCCAGTGGCCGGCGCCGTGCCGGACGCGGCACTCGACCCGGGTGGCCGGCTCGCAGCTGGGCGGCACGGCGAGGAAGCGCCGCAGCTCGTGCAGGACCCGGCCGAGATCCTCGGGGTGGATCAGGGTGGACAGCTCGCTGCCGATCAGGCGGCTGGGGTCCTGCCCGTAGACGCCGGTGGCGGCGGGGCTGACGTAGCGGAGCTTGCCGTCCGGGGCGGCGATCATGATGACGTCGCTGGAGCCCTGGACCAGGGACCGGAAGTAGTTCTCCTTCTGGGTCAGCTCGCGGGTGAGCGAGATGTTCTCCAGCAGGGTGATGCCCTGGCGCACCAGCAGGGCGAGCACCACGGCGCAGGCCGTGTAGACCACGGTGGCGTCGACCCGGCGGCCGAAGATTATCGTCACCAGGATGCTCAACACGCAGACCGCGGCGGCCAGATAAGGCGCCAGCGCGGAGAACGTGCCGGCCAGCGGCCGGCCGGGGACCGGCCGCGCCTCGCGCGGGCCGGCCGGCTCGGGGACGGCGGGCCCGCGGCCGGCCGTCCAGGGCGCGGCGGCCAGCAGCAGCGAGCCGGCGAACCAGCCGGCGTCCAGCAGTTGGCCGGAGCTGTACTGCTCGCGCAGCGGCGGGCTGGTGAAGAGCGCGTCGCACAGTACCGTCAACGCCAGGGCGCCGATGGCCGAGTTGATCGCCGGCCGGTACCGGGCGCTGCGCCGGAAGTGCAGCACGGCGACCATGCTGATCAGCACGATGTCCAGCAGCGGGTAGGCGAGCGCGAGGGCGGCGCGGCCGACCGAGGCGGTCCGCAGCTCGGCCGTGTGCGCCAGGGCGACGCTCCAGGAGAGCGTCATCAGGGAGCCGCCGATCAGCCAGACGTCGAGGCCGAGCCTGGCCCAACCGGCCTTGGTCAGCGGGCGTTTGGCGAGCAGCAGCAGGCCGACGATGGCCAGCGGAGCGAAGAGCAGGAAGGCGATGTCGGCGAGCGACACGTCGGGGACCGGGCGGCGGAGCACCACCTCGTACCAGCCCCAGGTGGCGTTCCCCAGGCCGATCATCACGGAGGAGAGGCCGAACATCGTCCAGGCGGCGCGGAACTCCTCGGCCCGGCGCCGCGCGTACCACAGGCAGGAGGCGGCCGCCGCGAAGGCCGCCGCGCTCAGGCCGAAGTCCCCCATGACCCTGGCGAACCGGGGCGAACCCCAGCCCGCCAGGGCCCCCGCCGCGTAGCAGGCGCAGACCGCCGCGAGCGCGAGCTGTGGGAGCGGGCCGCCGAGCGGCGGACCCGCCGGGACGTGACGCGATCGCCGCCGCGTCCATGGGTGGTGCATCGCCATCGCCCCCCTTTTCGTTCCGGGCTCACCCCGAAGCGGACGATACACCAGAATGGTCACTCAGCGATATAGATACATCACCCATAGTGATGGTTTGGGGCGAGGCTAACGCTCTGAACCGCTGGTCGCCACGGTGTGACGAAGTTCCTCGCCGGCGGCGAACCGCGTCAACTGGGCGCGCAGCAACGCCTTCGCACGGGGCTCGAAGGCCGTCGAGGGGCCGCCCACATGAGGGGTGATCAGCACCCCGGGCGCCCGCCACAGCGGGTGGTCGGCGGGCAGCGGCTCCGGGTCGGTCACGTCGAGGGCCGCGCGCAGCCGGCCGGCGGAGACCTCGGCCAGCAGCGCTTCGGTGTCGATCACCGGGCCGCGCGCCACGTTGACCACCAACGCGCCGTCCGGCAGCAGCGCCAGCTCCCGCGCGCCGAGCAGCCCCCGGGTCGCGTCGGTCAACGGCGTTGCCACCATGACCACTTCGGCGCGCGGCAGCAGCTCGGGCAGCTCCGATGAGGCGTGCACGGGGCCGCGCGGCGCGGTCCTGGCCCGGCCGGCCACCCGGATCACCTCGGCCACCTCGAAGGGCAGCAGCCGTTCCTCGATGGCCGAGCCGATGCCGCCGTAGCCGAGGATCAGCACCCGCCGGTCGGCCAGCGAGGTGTGTATCGCCGGGGCCCACCGGCCCGCCTCCTGGTCGCGGGCCGCGCGGTCGACGCCGCGCAGCGCGGCCAGCGCGAGGGCGAGGGCGAGTTCGGCCGTGCTGGTGTTGTGCAACTCCCCCGCGTTGCACAGGATCGCGCCGGCCGGCAGCCTCGGCACCTGCGGCAGCATGTGCTCGACCCCGGCGGTCAACGTCTGCACCACCCGCACCGAGGTCATCTCGGCCAGCGGGCGGACCGCGACCTCGGGGCCCTTCAGGTACGGCACGGTGTAGAACGCGCAGGCCGCCGGGTCGCCCGGATAGGTGTCCTCGCCGCGCCACCGCAGATAGCGCAGGGAGTCGGGCAGCGGGGCCAGTTCGTCGGCGGAGTAGGGCAGCCAGACTTCCGGAGTACTCATGGCGTCAGGCTAACCGGGACATCACGGGCGGGTCCGGGGCGGCGGGCCTCGCTGTCGACGGCGCTGGGGCCGGTCGCGGGCCGCTCGGCGCCGGGCGCGGACCGTCGGGGGCCGTGGGGATGTGTCAGTGGCAGGGGATACGTTGGGGGCGACCGAAGGGGACAACGGGGACGGCCGGCGCGGGGCCGGTGGAGATGCGGCGCCGCCTCGGCGCGGGGAAGGGCGAGGACAGGCCAGGTGCGGTATCGGACGCTGGGCGCCGGGGCGCTGGCGGTGGGCGCCGTGGGTCTCGGATGTATGCCGATGAGCTGGGGCTACTCGGCCTCCCAGCGGGACGGCGAGGGCTCGCTGCGGGCGCTGCACGCGGCCCTGGACGAGGGCTGCTCGCTCCTGGACACCGCCGACATGTATGGGCCGTTCACCAACGAGCGGCTGCTGGCACGGGTGTTGAAGGAGCGCCGGGACGAGGCCACCGTCGCCACCAAGTGCGGCCTCCTGGTCGGCGAGCAGCACCTGGTGGCCAACGGCAGCCCGGCGTATGTCCGGCGCGCCTGCGACGCCTCGCTGCGGCGGCTCGGCACGGAGGTCATCGACCTGTACCAGCTGCACCGGCCCGATCCCGAGGTGCCGGTCGAGGAGACCTGGGGCGCGATGGCCGAGTTGGTGCGCGCGGGCAAGGTGCGCGCGCTGGGGTGGTGCGCCCTGGAGCCCCCGGACCAGCGGCGCGGGCGCGCCGCCGCCGGCGGGACGCACGGGCCGACGTTGGAGCTGCTCTCCCGGGTGCAGCAGGTGTTCCCGGTCTCGACGGTGCAGGCGGAGTTCTCGGTGTGGTCGCCCGGCGCGCGGGCCGAGTTGCTGCCGTGGTGCGAGGCGCGCGGGGTGGGGCTGCTGGCCGCGATGCCGCTGGGCAGCGGCTATCTGACGGGCACCCTGGTGCCCGGCGGCGGCTTCGAGCCGGACGACCCGCGCGCCCGGCACCCGCGCTTCACGGCCGAGATGATGGCGGCCAACCAGCCGCTGGTGGTCGGGCTGCGACGGGTGGCGGCCCGGCACCCGGGGGCGACGCCGGCGCAGGTGGCGCTCGCCTGGCTGCTGGCGCAGGGCCGGCATGTGGTGCCGCTGCCGGGGACCAAGCGCGAGCGCTGGGTCAGGGAGAACGCGGCGGCGTCGGCGTTGGAGCTGACCGAGCGGGACCTGGCGGAGATCGCGCGGCTGCCGGCGCCCCGGGAGTCCTGGGGCTGAGGAGGCGGATGGGGCGGGCGGGGCTTCGGGGGCGCTGGGGCGCTGCGCGCCGGCGCGCGGTGTGGTGTGCTGGAAGGCGCGCACCCGCACCGAGACGGAGGTCCCGATGAGCGCACGACCGGTCGCCGGCGCGTTGCTCGCCCTGGCCCTGGCCGCGCCGCTGCTGGCCGGCTGTTCCTCGGACGAGGAGCCCTCGCCCGACCCCACGGAGGGCTCGTCGGCCGGGCCGAGCGAGGGGGAGTCCGCGCCGGAGCGCGAGGCGGAGGAGCGCACGCCGGGCGCGTCGCCGGCGCCCGCCGAGGGGGACGTCGAGGTGGAGGCGACGCTGGCCGAGAACCTCTCCGCCCCCTGGGGCCTCGCCCAACTGCCCGACGGGGGCGTGCTGTTGGGCTCGCGCGACAGCGGCACGCTGTCGCTGCTCGACGCCTCGGACGGCGAGCCGGGCACGGTGAGCGAGGCCGGCGAGGTGCCGGGGGTGAGCGCCAACGGCGAGGGCGGCCTGCTCGGGCTGGCCCTCGCGCCGGACTTCGACACCAGCGGCCGGCTCTACGCCTACGCCACCACGGCCTCGGACAACCGGATCATCCCCCTGGAGCTGGACCCCTCGGCCCCCGAGGGCGACCGCCTCACCGCCGGCGACCCGCTGCTCGCCGACATCCCCAAGGGGGAGGTGATCCACAACGGCGGCGGCCTCGCGTTCGGCCCCGACGGGATGCTCTACGCCACCACCGGGGACACCGCCGACGCCCAACTGGCCCAGGACCCGGACTCGTTGGCCGGGAAGATCCTCCGGATCGACCCCGCGACCGGCGCCCCGCCGGCGGACAACCCCGACCCCGACTCACTGGTCTACTCGCTCGGTCATCGCAACGTGCAGGGCCTGGCCTGGGACGCGGAGGACCGGCTGTGGGCGGCCGAGTTCGGGGACGACACCTGGGACGAACTGAACCTGATCGAGCCCGGCGGCAACTACGGCTGGCCCGAACACGAGGGCGAGGGCGGCGCGGACGACGGCTTCGTCGACCCGGTGGCGGTCTGGTCGCCGGCCGAGGCGTCCCCGAGCGGGTTGGCGTACAGCGGGGGCGCGCTGTGGCTGGCGACGCTGCGCGGGGAACGGCTGTGGCGGGTGCCGCTGGACGGAACGGAGCCGGTGGCCGAGCCGGAGTCGTTCCTGGAGGGGGAGTACGGGCGGCTGCGGAACGTGGTGGCGGCCGGCGACGACGCGTTGCTGCTCCTGACCAACGAGACCGACGGCCGGGGCTCCCCGGACGCCACCGACGACCGCCTGCTCCGCCTCCGCGTCTCCTGACGCACGCGAGCCACCTGCCGGCGGCACCGGCCCGGGAGCCCGCGCCCCGCCGGCGCGTCGCTGAGGCCGGCACGGCCGCGCCGGCGGTCGCACCGACCAGGCGGCGGGGCACGCGGTATCCGCGCGCGGCCCGCCGCACGCCGTGGCGATGGCCCCACGCTGGACGGCGGACCCGAAGCTCCGCGCGGAACCGGCACGTTGAGCCGCCCGGGCGGCACCCGGGGCAGCGGGCTGCCGGGCCCACGGCCCGGCCGCGTCCCATGACTCCCCGCCTCCGGCGGCGGGGCTCAAGCCCCGCACGGGGGCGAGTCATCGGGCACCCAGCGAGCGACGCGCGGCCGGCGGGCTCCAAGCCCCGACGCGCCCGCGCCGCCTCACGGCGGATGCGTCGATCCGCCGCCGCGTTCCACAGGTCAACGCGGCGCCCGCAATCCGGCAGGCACCCCGGCCCCGGGCGCGACGGTCCCCCGGGCCGTCCGCGCCCCCGGTCAGCCCGCCACGCGTTGGCCGCCGCCGACCAGGCGCAGTCGGTGGGCCAGCGCGGCGGCCTCGCCCCGGTTGGTGACCTCCAACTTGGCCAGGATGTTGGAGACATGCACGCTCGCCGTCTTCGGCGAGATGAACAGCTCCTCGGCGATCTGACGGTTGCTCCGGCCGGCCGCCACCAGCGCCAGCACGTCCAGCTCCCGGGGCGTCAGCCCCAACGCGTCGGGACCCGTCGCGGCCTCCGGCAGGTCCCCGCCCAACGTGAGGCGGCCCCGCGCGGCGAGCCGTTCGGCCTCCTCCGTGACCGGCGCAGCGCCCAGCTCCGTGGCGAGCCGGTGCGCCTGCGTGAGCTCGGCGGCGGCGCGCTGCCGCTCGCCCTCGGCCAGCAGCGCCTCGGCCCAGCGCAGCCGCACCCGGGCCTCCTCGTACGGGCGGCACAGGCCGTCGAACGCCGCCGCCACCCCGGCCCAGTCCTCGGCGGTGACCCGGCCCTCCGCCCGGCGCAGCTCGGCCTCGACCAGCCGCGCGTACCCGATCCACACCGGGTAGTCCCGTGGCAGCGTCGCCGCGTACGAGCGGATCAGCTCGATCGCCGCCGGCTGTCCCGGCTCCGCCGCCGGCACTCCCACCGCCCGCGACTCGGCGCGGGCCGCCTCGTGGAGCAGCGGCCAGGTGTAACTGCCGGTGCCCGGCGGCTGGTTGACGCGCACGACCTCGGCGAAGATCTCCCTGGCGTCCAGGATGCGCCCCTGGACGGATGCGACGGTCAGCAGGTGCTCGGCGGCCGGGTGGGCCGTCTGGGCGGCCGCCCCGTCGTACTGCTGGAGGCTCTGGTGAAGGGCGCACTGGCGCTCCGCCTCCTCCCACTGCCCCCGGACCACGGCCATCCGGGCGCGCCGCTGGGCGACCAGCCCCTTGGCGACGGGGCTCTGCGCCGAGCGCAGCGCCTCCTCGCAGGCCTCGTCCGACTCGGCCCAGCGGCCGAGGGAGAAGAGGGCGTCCGCCCGGTTCCCCGCGATCCAGGACCGGGTGTCGGCCAGGCCGTAGCGGTGGGCCAGCGTCAGGGCCTCGTCCGCGACCCGCAGCGACTCCTCGGAACGGCCCATCCCCTCCAGCAGGGACTGAAGGTTGACATGGCTGCGGGTGAAGACGCCCACCCGCTCCTCAGGGACCACGCGCTCGGCGACGTACCGCATCTCGGCCAGGCCGCGCTCGCCCTCGCCCACGTCGATCAGCAGCGAGCCCAGGCTGATCCGCGCGTTGAGCAGCACGTCCGCCTCGCCCACGGTGCGCGCCAGCTCCACCGCGCGCTCGGCCGTGGCCAGCGAACCTGGCCCGGACGCGAAGACCGAGCACCAGCCGGCCGCCTCGGTCAGCACCAGGGCGTGCACCGGCGAGGGCGGGAAGCCGTCCAGCAGCTCCTGGGCCCGGCCCAGCTCCCGCCAGCCGTCGCCCCGGCCCAACTGCCGCAGCAGCCGGGAGAGCTGGGTCCAGAACCAGGCGGCCCGCAGCGGGTGGCTCATGCCCTCCAGCAGGCGCAGCGCCCGCTTGGCCACCGAGACCCCACGCTCCTGCTCCCCGGCGAAGCGGGCCGCCAGGGTCATCTCGGCCAGCAGGTCGAGGAAGCCCAGCATCTCGTCGGGACACTCGCAGAGCGGGTAGGACTCCACGTCGGAGGCGACCCGCAGCAGGCCGCGTTCCTCCACCGGGACGCCGTCCCACAACTCGGCGGCGCGCTCCAGGAGTTGCAGCTGCTCGGCATAGGCGTGGCGGCACCGGGCCTCGGCCGCCGCGGCCAGCACGGCGGGCAGCGCCTTGGACGGCTCGTGGGCGTGGTACCAGTAGCTCGCCAGCCGGGTGGCCCGCTGGTCGCTGGGGACCAGCCCCGGCTCGCCCTCCAGGGCCTCCGCGTAGCGGCGGCTGAGCCGGGAGCGCTCGCCGGGCAGCAGGTCGTCGTCCACCGCCTCCCGGGTGAGCGCGTGCCGGAAGCGGTAGGTGTCGTCGTCCCCGGCGCGCAGCACGCTCGCCTCGACGGCGGCGCGCAGGGCGTCGATCAGCTCCTCCTCGGTGAGCCCGGCCACGGCGCGCAGCAGCCCGAACTCCACCCGGGACCCGCCCTCGGCGGCGACCCTGACCACCCGCTGGGCCGTCTCGGGCAGCGCCTCGACGCGCAGCAGCAGCAGGTCGCGCACCGAGTCGCTCAACGCGCCGGCGCGGCCGTTCTCCGCGACGCTGGCCAGCTCCTCGACGAAGAAGGCGTTCCCGTCGGAGCGTCCGAAGACCTGGTCCAGCTGGTCCTGGTGGGGCGGCTGCCCGAGGATGCCGGTGAGCTGCGCGCAGACCTCGTCCCTGGTCAGGCGGGGCAGCTCGATCCGCCGCACCGTGCGCAGCCGGTCCAGCTCGGCGAGGAACGGGCGCAGCGGGTGGCGGCGGTGGATGTCGTCGGAGCGGTATGTCGTCACGACCAGCAGCCGGCAGGACTGGACCACGCGGAAGACATAGCCGAGCAGCTCCCGGGTGGAGCGGTCCGACCAGTGCAGGTCCTCGATCACCACGACCAGCGTGCGCCGCTCGGCCAGCCGCTCCAGCAGCCGGGCGGTCAGCTCGAAGAGACGGCCGCGCACCTCCTGGTCCCGGGCGGCGCGATCGGGCGCGCTGGGCGGGCCCAGCTCCGGCAGCAGCCGGGACAGCTCCCCGCCGAAGCCGGCGGCGGCCTCGGCCAGCTCGTCCCCCAGCTCCCGGTGCAGCACCCGGAGCACGGCGGAGACCGGAGCGAACGGCAGCCCGTCGGCGCCCACCTCGACGCAGGCGCCGACGACGGTCAACGCGCCGGCGCCCGATGCCTCGGCGAGGAACTCCTCCACCAGCCGCGTCTTGCCCACCCCGGCCTCGCCGCCGATCAGCACCGTCTGAGGAACGCTGGCGTCCGCCTGTCGGAGCGCCTCCCTGAGGGCCGAGCGAGGAGCGGCCCGTCCGACGAACACCGGGCTGATGGTTCTGGTGTGCATGTCCCGAAGGATCGCACAGGCGTCTGACAATGACACGGGAGTTCAGGCGCGGGCCCGACGGTGCCGGGCCGGGGCCCGGCGGGTCCGCGCGCCCGGACTCGGCTGCGGCTCGGCCGCACCGTGGCCTGCCCTGGCGAGGACGCGGCGGAGCAGGCCGCCCCGGCCCCCGGCCCGAACGTTCCGGTTGGCCTCGGCAACCCGCCGGGCGAGGCGTTCCCGCTCGGCCTCGGCGAGCAGTTCCTCGCGGCGCTGCTGGGCGGCGTAGATCTCGTGCAACATGGTGGACTCCCTGGTTTCCGGCCGTCGGCCGTCGGTCGGAGCCCGCTGCTCCGGCGTTGACTCAACAGTCGTCTCCCAGGTGGGCGGGGCACATCGGGCCATCTCCGCACCTTCGCCGCCCGGGGGGTCCTTAGGCGGCGCCGCCCGGCCGCCTTATCCACCGGGGCGGCGCGCGCCGGGGCCGGGCGGCTAGGCCCGGCGCCTAGGCCCGGTGCCCGACCTTTCCGGGCGGCGGGGGCGCAGACGCCCCCCGGCCGGCCGCGTTCGCGCCCAGGTCGGCCCAGGCATCCGGGTTGCCTAGGCCAGCGGGACCAGACGGAGGCGGTGGGCGACGGCGGCGGCCTCCCCCCGGGTGGTCACCTCCAACTTGGCGAGGATGCGGGAGACGTGGACGCTCGCCGTCTTGGGCGACATGTACAGCTCCTCGGCTATCTGACGGTTGCTGCGGCCGGCCGCGACCAGCTCCAGCACGTCGCGCTCCCGCCGGGTCAGCCCGAAGGGCTGCGCCTTGGGCTCGGGCCTCGCCTCGGGCTCCGCCGTGAGGTCGAGCCGGGCCCGCTGGGCCAGCCGCGCCACCCGCTCCCCCAGCGGCGCGGCGCCCAGCCGTTCGACCAACTCCCGGGCCGCGCCGAGCTGTTCGGCGGCCTGCCGGCGGCCGTCCGGATCGCCGCCGGCGAGCAGCGCCTCGCCCCAGCCGTAGCGCGCCTCGGCCAGGTGGTAGGGCAGCTCGAACGGGGTCAGCGCGGCCACCGCCTCCGCCCACTGGTCCGGGGTGTCGCGTCCCTCGGCCCGGGCCAGCTGCACGTTGACCAGGGCGCCGAACGCCTCGCGGATCGGCAGGTCGCGCGGGAGCCGGCGGGCCAGGGCGCGGATCTCGCCGATGGCCGCCGCCCGGCCCTCGGCGGAGCCGGGCAGGCCCCGGCCCTCGGCCTCGGCCGTGGCGACGGCGAAGGCCAGGCCCCAGGCCAGCAGCGATGAGCCGAAGTACGAGACCAGCGGCAGCGAGGAGCGCAGGATCTCGCGCGCCTCCAGCGGGCGGCCGCGTGCCACCGCGAGGTCCACCCGGAGCCGGGACAGCTCCCAGTGGAAGAGGTCGGGCGTCGCCATCCCCTCGGCCCTGGCCAGCGCGGCCCCGGCCTGGGCCTCGGCCAGCGCCAGGTCTCCGCGCAGCACCGCGAGCAGGCCGGTGAGCACCCGGCTGACCTGGCGGTTGTGGGCGTTGCTGGCGTGCCGGGTGGCCAGTTCGAGGGCGGCCTCCGCCTCCGGCCAACGGCCCAGCATGGTGAGGGCGAACGCCTCGTTGGCCCGCAGCCAGCTGATGGTCTCCACCAGCCCGTACCGATCGGCCAACTCGACGCTCTCGGCTATCTGTTCCAGTGCCCGCTCGAACTGGCCCGAGTCGAGCAGAACCGCCCCCAGGTTGACCAGACAGCGGCCCAGCAGGGCCACCTCGCCGCGCCGCAGCACCGTCTCCAGGACGGCCGTCATCCGCTCCACGCCGCCGGCGCTGTCGCCCGCGTCGGCCTGGAGGGTGGCCAGGGTGTAGCGGGCGTACAGCTCGGTGCCGGTGGCCCCGACCAGCCGGGCCAGCTCGACCGCGCGCTCGGCGACCTCAAGCACCTCGGGGTCGGGCCCCTGCTTGGACCGCATCGCGGCCTCCAGGGCGAGCACCCGCGCGTGCACCTCGGACGGCGGCAGCCCGCGCAGCAGCTCCTGGGCCCGCCGCAGCTCGGCCCAGCCGTCCCCGCCCATCAGCCGGCCGGCCATCCCGGCGCGCTGTGCCCAGAACCAGGCGGCGTGCAGGGGCCGTTCGGCCGGGTCGACCTCGCGCAGTGCCCGGCGGCAGAGCGCCATGGCGCGCTCCTCCTCGCCGGCGAGCGTGGCGGCTATCGCCGCCTCGGCCATCAGGTCCGCCCAGCCCACCGGCCCGCCGGCGCCGGACGCCGGATAGCCCCAGATCGGCTGGGCCGGCCGCAGCCCGGCCCGCGCCTCCTCGCCCACCGCGTCCCACAGCTCGATGGCCCGTTCCAGCAGCCGCAGTTGCTCCGCGTTGGCGAAGCGGCGGCCGGCCGCCACCGCCGCCGCCAGCACCGCCGGCAGCGCCCTGGCCCGGTCGCCCGCGTGGTACCAGTGACTCGCCAGCCTGGTGGGCAGCTCGTCCGCCGGGACCAGCTCCGGCTCGGCCTCCAGGGCCTGCGCGTAGCGGCGGTTGAGCCGGGCGCGCTCGCCCGGCAGCAGATCGTCGGCGACGGCCTCCCGGGTGAGCGCGTGCCGGAAGCGGTACCCGTCCCCGTCCTCCGTGGCCACCAGCAGCCGGGCCCCGACCGCGACCCGCAGGGCGGCCAGCAGCTCCTGCTCCGGCAGCCCGGCGACCCGCGCGATCAGCTCGTGCTCCACGGACGAGCCGCCCTCGGCGACCGCCCGCAGCACGTCCTGCACCGGCTCGTCCAGCGCCTCGACCCGCACCAGCAGCAGGTCCCGCAGCGTCTCCGGCAGGTCCCCGTACGGCGGCCCGCCGGCCGTCAACTCCTCGACGAAGAACGGGTTCCCCTCCGTGCGTTGGAAGACCGACCTGGCCCGGTCGGCCTCCGCGGGCCCGCCCAGGATGCCGGCCATCTGGGCGGCGACCTCCTGGCCGCTGAGCCGGCCCAACTCGATCCGGTGCACCGTCCGCAGCCGGTCGAGCTCGGCCAGGAAGGGGCGCAGCGGATGGCGTCGGTGCAGGTCGTCGGTGCGGTAGCTGACCAGGACCAGCAGCCGGGCCGCCCGCACCGAGCGCACGTAGTAGGCCAGCAGCTCCCTGGTGGAGCGGTCGGCCCAGTGCAGGTCCTCGAAGACCAGGACCAGCGTGCGGTGTTGGGCCAGGCGCTCCAGCAGCCGGGTGAGCAGCTCGAAGAGGCGGGCCCGGTCCAGCGCGTCCCCGTCCACGGGGGCCGCGCCGCTTGGCTCGCCCAGCTCGGGCAGCAGCCGGGCCAGCTCGGCGCGCCGCTCGCCGGCCGCCTCGACCAGCTCGTCGCCAACCTGCCGGTGCAGCGACCGCAGCAACGCGGCGACGGGGGCGAACGGCAGCCCGTCGGCGCCGAGTTCGACGCCGGCGCCCACGGCGGTCAGCGCGCCGGCGCCGGCCGCCCGGGCGAGGAACTCCTCCAGCAGCCGGGTCTTGCCGACGCCGGCCTCGCCGCCGAGGACCGCCGCCTGCGGCGTCCCGGCGTCGGCCGCCTCCAGCAACGACGCCAGAGTCTCCGACTCGCTCTTCCGCCCCACGAACACGGGGCTCACGCTGCGTGTTTCCACGGGGACGAGGATGACACAGGGTACTGACAGCGCGGTATCCGTTCTGCCTTGGGCCAACGCCTTTCCGGCCGGTTCCGCCCCGGTAGCGGCCAACTCCACTCCGTTCCCGGCCGGTTGCGCCCGGGGCGCGGGAGGCGCGGCCGGCGCCTGGGTCACGAGGCGGTGGTCCAGCCGGGCGTTGTCCCCCGGGGCGTGCGCCGGGCGCGCAGGCGCCACAGTCGCCAGGCACGGCGGTCCGACCGCGCCGCCCGGCGGGGCAGGCGCGCCGCCTGACGGTGCCGCCGCGCCGCGCGCTCCAGCTCGGCCGCGCGCTGCCGGTGCAGTTCGTACTCCATCATGGTGGGCTCCTCAGGGGCTCGGGGCGTCTCAGGACTCGGGATCGTGGTGCGGAGTGGTCCGGTGTGGTCCGCCGTGGTCCGGTGCGGACCGGGGTGCGCCGGCCGCCGCCGGAAACCCCGTTGACCTCCACGATCCGCGCTCAGGTGCCCCGCCCACATCGGGCAACCGCCCCCCTCCCGCACGCCCGTTCGCCTTACCCACGCCGAGGCCCCCGACGTCGGATGACGTCGGGGGCCTTAGTTCGAGCCCCGGGGGGCCTTAGGCAGACGGGCCGGCCCGTCCGAGGAGCCGCTACTCGGCGACGCCGAGCCGCTCCAGGATCAGCTGCCGCGCCCTGGCCGCGTCGGCCTGGCCCCTGGTGGCCTTCATCACCGCGCCCACCAGGGCGCCGGCGGCCGCCACCTTGCCGGCCCGCACCTTGTCCGCGACGGCGGCGTTGGCCTCGATGGCCTCGTCCACCGCCTTGCCCAGCGCGCCCTCGTCGGAGACGATCCGCAGGCCGCGCTTCTCGACCACGGCGTCGGGGTCGCCCTCGCCGGCGAGCACGCCCTCGATGGCCTGCCGGGCCAGCTTGTCGTTGAGCGCGCCCTCGGCGACCAGGGCCGTGACCCGCGCCACCTGCGCCGGCGTGATGGGCAACGCGGCCAGTTCCACGCCCTGTTCGTTGGCGCGGCGGGCCAGCTCGCCCATCCACCACTTGCGCGCCGCCGCCGGCTCGGCGCCCGCCTCGACGGTCGCCACGATCAGCTCGACCGCGCCCGCGTTGAGCACCGACTGCATCTCGTGCGCGGAGATGCCCCACTGCTCGCGCAGTCGGTTCCGCCGCGCCAGCGGCAGCTCCGGCAGCCCGGCGCGCAGCTCCTCGACCCACTCCCGGGCCGGGACGACCGGCACCAGATCCGGCTCGGGGAAGTAGCGGTAGTCCTCCGCTTCCTCCTTGACCCGGCCCGATGTGGTGGTGCCGTTCTCCTCGTGGAAGTGGCGGGTCTCCTGCACGATCGTGCCGCCGGCGTCCAACACGGCGGCGTGCCGCTGCACCTCGAAGCGGACGGCGCGCTCCACGCTGCGCAGGGAGTTGACGTTCTTGGTCTCGCTGCGGGTGCCGAACGTCTCGCGGCCGTGCGGGCGGAGCGAGAGGTTGACGTCGCAGCGCAGCTGGCCCATCTCCATCCGGGCCTCGGAGACGCCCAGCGCCCTGATCAGCTCGCGCAGCTCGGCGACATAGGCGCGCGCCACCTCGGGGGCGCGCGCACCGGCGCCCTCGATCGGCCGGGTGACGATCTCGATCAGCGGGATACCGGCCCGGTTGTAGTCGAGCAGCGAGTGCGAGGCGCCGTGGATGCGGCCGGTCGCGCCGCCGACATGGGTGGACTTGCCGGTGTCCTCCTCCATGTGGGCGCGCTCGATGCCGACCCGGAAGACCTCGCCGTCGGCGAGCTGCACGTCCAGATAGCCGTTGAACGCGATGGGCTCGTCGTACTGCGAGGTCTGGAAGTTCTTCGGCATGTCCGGATAGAAGTAGTTCTTCCGGGCGAAGCGGCACCACTCGGCGATCTCGCAGTTGAGCGCCAGGCCGATCCGGATGGCGGACTCCACGCCCATCGCGTTGACCACCGGCAGCGCGCCGGGCAGGCCGAGGCAGGTCGGGCAGGTCTGCGCGTTCGGGTCGGCGCCGAGGGTGGTGGCGCAGCCGCAGAACATCTTGGTCTTGGTGCCCAGCTCGACATGGACCTCCAGGCCCATGACGGGGTCGTAGGACGCCAACGCGTCCTCGTACGACACCAGTTCGGTGACGGTCACGGGGTGTACCTCTCGGATGGTCGGGAGCGCCCAGTCCCTGTGTCGCTCGCTACGTCGGTCACAGCGTCGGTCGCTGCCTCACTCACAGCGTCAGTCACCGGGAACGCCGCCGCCGTCCTGGTTCATGCGGCGCAGCTCGCGCGCGAGCAGGGCGACGCCGGTGGCGATGGCGGCGGCGGAGACCACGGCGTCCACCAGCCGCAGGCTGTCCTGCTCCTCCCGGGCCTCGCGCAGCTGCCTGACGACGCCGAACGCGCCGAACAGCGAACTGCCGATGGACAGGTACGTCCCCACCTTGGACTTCGGCTTCTTGCTCACAGCGCCGGTACCTCCTCGATAATCGGGTGCCCCCAGCGTGCCTGGAACGCGGCCTCGACGGCCGCTCCGACGCGGTACAGCCGGTCGTCGGCCATCGCGGGGGCGATGATCTGGAGGCCGACCGGGAGGCCGTCCTCGGGGGCGAGACCGCAGGGCAGCGACATGGCGGCGTTCCCCGCGAGGTTGACCGGGATGGTGCACAGGTCGGCCCGGTACATCGCCATCGGGTCGTCGGCGCGCTCGCCGATCGGGAACGCGGTGGTCGGCGTCGTCGGCGAGACCAGCACGTGCACGTCGGCGAAGGCCCGCTCGAAGTCCCTGGCCACCAGGGTGCGGACCTTCTGGGCGCTGCCGTAGTAGGCGTCGTAGTAGCCGGAGGAGAGCGCGTAGGTGCCGAGCATCACGCGGCGCTTCACCTCGGGGCCGAAGCCGGCCTCCCGGGTCAGCGAGGTGACCTCCTCGGCCGAACGGGTCCCGTCGTCGCCGATCCGCAGCCCGTAGCGCATGGCGTCGAACCTGGCCAGGTTCGACGAGCACTCCGAGGGCGCGATCAGGTAGTAGGCGGCCAGCGCCAGGTCGAACGAGGGACAGGACACCTCGACCACCTCGGCGCCCAACTCCCGCAGCAGCGCGACCGACTCGTCGAACCGCTGGAGCACCCCGGCCTGGTACCCCTCGCCCCGGAACTCCTTGACCACGCCGATCCGCAGGCCCGCCACCGAGCCGTTCCGCGCGGCCTCGACCACGTCGGGCACGGGCGCGTCGATGGACGTCGAGTCCAGCGGGTCGTGCCCGGCGATCACCTGGTGCAGCAGCGCCGCGTCCAGCACGGTGCGGGCGCAGGGCCCGCCCTGGTCGAGCGAGGAGGAGAACGCCACCATGCCGTAACGGGAGACCCCGCCGTAGGTGGGCTTGACGCCGACGGTGCCGGTGACGGCCGCCGGCTGGCGGATGGAGCCGCCGGTGTCGGTGCCGATGGCCAGCGGCGCCTGGAACGACGCCAGCGAGGCGGCCGAACCGCCGCCGGAGCCGCCGGGGATGCGGGTGAGGTCCCACGGGTTGCCCGTCGGGCCGAACGCGCTGTTCTCCGTGGAGGAGCCCATCGCGAACTCGTCCATGTTGGTCTTGCCGAGGATCACGACGCCGGCGTCCTTGAGGCGGCGGGTGACCGTCGCGTCGTAGGGCGGAATCCAACCCTCCAGGATCTTCGAGCCGACGGTGGTCGGCACGCCCTCGGTGGTGAAGATGTCCTTAAGCGCCAGCGGGACGCCGGCCAGCGGGCCGAGCCGCTCGCCGGCGGCGCGCCGCTCGTCGACCGCCCTGGCCTGGGCGAGGGCACCCTCGCGGTCGACGTGGAGGAAGGCGTGCACCTTCTCGTCCACGGCCTCGACGCGGGCGAGGTGCGCCTCGGTGACCTCGACGGAGCTGACCGAGCCCGCCGCGATCTCGGCCGCCAACTCGGCGGCGGTGAGCCGGATCAGGTCTGCCATCTCGCTCACTCCTCCCCCAGGATCTGGGGCACCTTGAAACGCTGCTGCTCCTGCGCCGGCGCGCCGGAGAGGGCCTGCTCAGGGGTGAGCCCCCGGCGCACCTCGTCGGGGCGCATCACATTGGTGAGCGGCAGCGGGTGGGAGGTCGGCGGAACGTCCTGGGCGGCGACGTCGGAGACGCGGGCGACCGCGCCGATGATGTCGTCGAGCTGTCCGGCGAAGTGGTCTAGCTCCTCGGCCGAAAGCTCCAGACGCGCCAGCCGGGCGAGGTGGGCGACCTCCTCGCGCGTGATGCCGGGCATGTGGCGATCCTCTTGCTCGTCGCGGGCTGGTTCTCGAAGGTGGTTCTCGACGGTGGTTCTCGAAGGCGACGGGGCCGACGGGTCCGTCGCGCTGACGGACACCGGGCGGGCCGCGAGGCGGCCCGGCGGCCACGCGGTGGACCGGCGATCCCGTGTGCGCCCAATCCTAGGACGCGGCACTGACTGCCCGCGCACGGCTTTCCCCTGGCGGGGTGCCTCGGGACCGCCCCTGCGGGGCGGGCGTCCGGTCGGCCGCTGGTGAGGTTGGGTGGCGGGGGGGGCTTGGGGGGCGTTGTTTTTTTGGGGGCGATGGTTAGGGCTGCGGCCGGAGGGAGGCGACGGGTCGGACGGTCCGCTGGAGCTGGTTACGGTGCGGTGTCCGAACGGGCAGTGGGGCGGCCGTGGTGGACGGTGGAACGGTCCGGGGACGCCGGTTCGGTGGACGGTGGAACGGTCCGGGCAACGGGCCTGTGTCCGGCGGCGCCGGTTGGAGGCCGCCTCGGGGGACGCCTCGTCGAGACGGTTCCGGAGCACCGGCCCCGTCGGTCCCTTGGGCCAGTCCGGCACGAGCCGTTCCCATGGGGCCGGACGGCCCGGGGCGGCTCGCTGGGGCGCGGTCGAGCCGTTCGGCGAGACCCCGGCCTCGACACCCTGAACGACCCCACGGCAGAAACCAGTTCGCGCCGCGCCCGCCCTTCCGGGCGGTACAACCACCCATCGGCCAAGCCGTCCCGACGCAACGACCGCCGCCCGCCCGTACGGCAACCCCCGTACCACTCCCGCCGGCGGCGCCGCGTCCCGCGACCACTCCGGGGACCCACCCTCCAACCCAGCGGTGCAGCCACGCATCCCACACCAACCCCGCCCAGTCGCGCCCTAATGCGCCCCGCCCCGCAGTGCAGCGCAGCCCCGGCCCTCCCGGCCCACTGCCGCGCCGGGCACCCATCTCCCGCCGGCAGGGCACGACCTCGCCAAGCCGGAGGCCCCGCATCGACACCGCTCGGCGCGACCACCCCCTAAGACCGCCGCCCCGCCCCGCATTGCGGCACAGCCCGCACCGATCCCGGCTCACAGGTCCCAACGACCGCCGCACAGGTCCCAACGACCGCCGCTCGCCGGCACAGACACCCGGCCACGCGACCAGCACCGATCCCGCCCCGCCCCGCCCCGCAACCGAGCGGCCCCACCCTCTCGCCAGCGGCACAGACACCCAGCCCAGCCGGCCGGGCCCCAATGACCGCCGTCTCACCCGGCATTTCGGCGCAGCCACCCGGTCAGCGCCGAGTCCGCTCAGCCAGGGCCGACAACCACCGCCCATGCGGCGCAGCCCACACCGTTCCTGGCTCGGCGGATCACAGCCCGCCCCGCCCCGCCGCGCAAAGCAACGCAACGCAACGCAACGCAACCGAGCGGCCGCACCCACCCGCCAGCGGCGCAGCCACCAAGCCACTCGGCCGTCACTAGCCCCACCCCACCAGGCCCAATGACCACCCTCCGCCGGCGCAGCCATCCACCCCACCGGGCCCAACCATTACCGCTCGCGCGGCGCAGCCGCGCGGTGGCACCCGCGGACACCGCCGCCGCCGGCGGCGGAGCCGCCCGGCGGCTCCGGGAAGAACTCACCGTGGGAGCGGCTCCGCCGTCTCCGGGGAGCGGGACTCCCTGGCGCGCAGCCAGGCCGTCGTCTCGGCGGCCGGCATGGCCGCCGAGACCAGCCAGCCCTGGACCGCGTCGCAGCCCAGGTCGCGCAGCCGTTCCCAGGTCTCGTCGTCCTCGACGCCCTCCGCGACGACGAGCAGGTCGAGCGAGTGCGCCAGGTCGATCGTGCAGCGCACGATCTCCGCGTCCTCGGCGTCGGCGACCAGGCGGCCGACGAAGGAGCGGTCGATCTTCAACTCGCTGACCGGCAACCGGCGGAGGTGGACCAGGGAGGAGTAGCCGGTGCCGAAGTCGTCCAGGGACATCCGCACGCCGTGCCCGGTCAGGGCGGCGAGGGTGTCGGACGCGTGGCGCGGGTCCTCCAGCATGACGTGTTCGGTGATCTCCAGTTGGAGCGCGTCCGGCGGGACGCGGTGGCGGGCGAGTCGGGCGGCGACGGCGCCGGCGAAGCCGGGTGAGAGGACGTCGCGCGGCGAGACGTTGACGGCGACCGGAACGGTGAGCCCGGCCCGGCGCCAGCGGCCGACCTGGCCGAGGGCCGTCTCCAGCACGTACTCGGTGAGCCGGGGCATCAGCCCCGACGCCTCGGCGATGGCGATGAACTCGTCGGGGGCGACCCGCCCGCGCTCCGGATGGTGCCAGCGCACCAGCGCCTCAAGGCCGGCGACGGCGCCGTCGAAGCGGACCTTCGGCTGGTAGTGCAGTTCCACCTCGCCGGCCTCCAGGGCGCGGCGCAGGTCGCCCAACAGGGCGAGCCGGTCGGGGGTGTTGCCGTCCCTGCTGGCCTCGTAGACCTCGACGCCGGTGCGGTCGCGCTTGGCCAGGTACATCGCGACGTCGGCGCGGCGCAGCAGTCCCTCGGCCTCGGGCGCGTGTTCGGGGAAGACGGCGACGCCGGCGCTGGCCTCCATGAGCAGGCTGAGGCCGTCGAGTTCGAGCGGCGCGTCGAGGGCGCCGATGAGCAGGCGGGCGGTGCGTTGGGCGGCGGTGGCCGAGCCGGCGTGCGGCAGCAGCACGGCGAACTCGTCGCCGCCGAGGCGGGCGACCTGGGCGCCGGCCGGGAGCCGGGCCCGCACCCGGTCGGCGATCAGCAACAGCAGCCGGTCGCCTGTGAGATGGCCCAATGTGTCGTTGACCGATCGGAAGCTGTCGAGGTCGATCAGGATCAGGCCGACCCGGCGCCGCTCGCCGGCCGCCTCGGCCAGTACCTCCGCCGTGCGGGTCAGCAGCCACTGCCGGTTGGGCAGCCCGGTGAGCGGGTCGAGCAGCTGGTCCTCGGCGCGTGCGGTGGCCATCCGGAACGTGGAGTCCACGGCGATCAACGGCACCGCGAAGAGCGGCAGCAGCCCCGGCGCGGTCTCGGCGACGACGGCGGTCAGCGGGGCGATCCCCAGCAGGGCGAGCGCGACGACCAGCTGACGCGACCAGCAGAAGCCGCCGAACAGCGAGGCGCCGCCCGGGCGTTGTCCGTTCAGGCCGGACAGGACGTGGCTGACGAGGATGTGGGCGAAGCCGGCCAGCAGCAGTTGGGGCAGCGTCGCCAGGTCCCACTCGCTGGGCTGCCAGGGGCGTTCGACGCTGGGCGTGGTGCCGAAGCAGGCGAGCACCAGGGCGCCGGCCCCGATGCCGTGGACGCCGACGGCGCCGTGCCACAGCGCGGCGCGCGCCCAGGTGGGACGGGCGGCGGCGACCAGGCCGGCGATGGCGACGACGACCAGCACGGCCGGCAGCCAGCCGTGCACCAGCAGGGCGGAGAGCGCCACGGCACAGCCGGCGCTGCTGCCGCCGTTGAGGCGCCGGTCGGCGAGGGCCAGTTGGGCCGCGACCAGCAGGGCGAGGATGGCGAACCCCCAGCCCACGCGGTCGCCGGGGAAGAGTCCCCGGCCGTCGCCCAGCGCCGAGGCGATGCCGCCGGCGGTCATCAGCACGGCGGTGCCGACCACGGCGGCGCGGCCCCAGCGGCGCGGCGCGGGCAGGCCACGCCGCGAGGTCGTTCTCACCCTCGGGGTGGACAGCATGGCGGGAACCTCTCACGGCGGCTCGACCCGCTCGCCGATGGGACGGGCGGGCGGGTCCTGCCCACCCTAGGCGGCCAACGGCCGTCGGCGGCAGGGAACTTGACGGGTTGCCGAAAGCGACCCGGCGCGTTCTAGTCCCCTGGTATATGCCGCGCGCCGGGGTGGTACATGCTTGCTCCGGGCTCCCGATCGCGCGCCACCGCCCGCGCGCCACCGTCAGGCGGCGTCCTGACCGCCGTCCTCGTCGCCGTCATCGCCGCCGCCCTTCCGCGCCTTCGCCGCCTTCCCTGACTTCCTCGCCTTCCCCGGTGACCCCGACTTCGCGCCCCTGCCCGAGGCCGCCACCTCCGACGTCGCCCCCTCCGACTCCGCCGCCGCCCCCGCCTCGGCCGGCTCGGCCGCCTCGGCCGCCTCCTCCGGCTCGGCCGGTCGCACCGCGACCGCGCGGGCCGCGTCCGGCCCCTCTTCGAGCAGCACCCCGAAGCCGGCCTCGTCGAGCACCGGCACCTTCAGCTGCATGGCCTTGTCGAACTTCGAACCGGGGCTTTCCCCAACCACCACAAAATCCGTCTTCTTGGAGACAGATCCGGTCACCTTCGCGCCCTGGGTGCGCAGCGCGTCCTGCGCGCCGTCCCGCGTCCAGCCGGCGAGGGTGCCCGTCACCACGGCCGTGACGCCCGCCAACGGGCGCGGCGCCTCGTCCCGTTCGCCCGACTCGGCCAGCCGCACCCCGGCGGCCCGCCAGCGCTCCACGATCTCCCGGTGCCAGTCCACCGCGAACCAGTCCTTGAGCGAGGCGGCGATCGTCGGCCCCACGCCCTCGGTGGCCGCCAGCTCCTCCTCGCTCGCCTCGGCGATCCGGTCCAGCGAGCGGAACTCCCTGGCCAGCGCCTCGGCGGCGACCGGCCCCACATGCCGGATGGAGAGCCCGGCGATGATCCGGGCCAGCGGCCGCTCCTTCGCCGCGCGGATCGACTCCAGCATGGCCAGCGCGTTCTTCTTCGGCTCGCCCTGCTGGTTGGCGAAGAACGTCACCACCTTGGGCTCGCCGGTCTCCGGATCGGTCTTGGGCAGCCCGGTGTCCTGGTCCAGCACGTAGGAACGGATCGGCAGCAGCTCCTCCACCGTCAGCTCGAAGAGGCGGCCCTCGTCCCGCAGCGGCGGCTCGGCCGGCTCCAGCGGCTGGGTGAGCGCGGTGGCCGCGACATAGCCGAAGTGGTCGATGTCCAGGCAGCGCCGCCCCGCCAGATAGAAGATCCGCTCCCGCAACTGCGCCGGGCAGGAACGGGCGTTGGGGCAGCGCAGGTCGATGTCCCCCTCCTTCATGGGCATCAGCGCGGTGCCGCACTCGGGGCACTCGGTCGGCATCACGAACTCCCGCTCGCTGCCGTCCCGCAGGTCGGCGACCGGGCCGAGGATCTCCGGGATGACGTCGCCCGCCTTGCGCAGCGCCACCGTGTCCCCGATGAGCACGCCCTTGGCCTTGACCACCTGCTGGTTGTGCAGGGTGGCGAACTCCACCTCGGAACCGGCCACCGTGACCGGCTCGACCACCGCATAGGGCGTGACCCGGCCGGTGCGGCCCACGCCGACGCGGATGTCGACCAGCCTGGTGTTGACCTCCTCCGGCGGGTACTTCCAGGCGATGGCCCAGCGCGGGGCGCGCGAGGTGTGGCCGAGGCGGCCCTGGAGCGGGATCTCGTCCAGCTTGACGACCACGCCGTCGATCTCGTGCTCCACCGCGTGCCGGTGCTCGCCGTAGTACGCGATGAACTCCCGCACGCCCGCCAGCGAGGTGACCACCCTGCTGGCGCGGGCCGTGGGCAGGCCCCACCCGGCCAGCAGCTCGTACGCCTCGGAGAGCCGGGCGATGTCGAAGCCCTCGCGGGCGCCGATGCCGTGCACCACCATCTGGAGCGGGCGGCTCGCGGTGACCTTCGGGTCCTTCTGGCGGAGCGAACCGGCCGCCGCGTTCCTCGGGTTGGCGAACGGCTTCTCCCCGGCGGCGACCAGCCGCTCGTTCAACTCCTCGAAGCGCTCCATCGGGAAGAAGACCTCGCCCCTGATCTCCACCAGCGCCGGCACCCGCTCCCCCAGCAGGCGGTTGGGCACCTCGCGGATGGTGCGGACGTTGGGCGTGATGTCCTCCCCGGTGCGGCCGTCGCCCCGGGTGGCCGCGCGGGTCAACCGGCCGTGCTCGTACGTGAGGTTGACCGCGAGGCCGTCGACCTTCAGCTCGCACAGGAAGTGGTGGGGGATGCCGGTCAGCTCGTCGGCGACCCGCTGCTCCCAGGCGGCCAGCTCCTCGTCGTCGAACGCGTTGTCCAGCGACAGCATCCGCTCCCGGTGCTCGACGGAGGTGAACTCCGTCTCGTACGTCCCCGCGACCTGCTGGGTCGGCGAGTCCGGGGTGCGCAGCGCCGGGTGCTCCTCCTCCAGCGCCTGAAGCTCCCGCAGCAGCGCGTCGAACTGCGCGTCGCTGATGATCGGGGTCTTCACGTAGTAACGGAAGCGGTGCTCCTCGACCTGCTCGGCCAGGCGGGCATGTCGCTCGCGGGCCTGGGAAGGCACCGACGACTCGTCTTCCAGGGGGCGTTCGCCAGCCACAGTCCTGCTCTCCCGTCACTCAGGGTTGTCCGCGAGGGATCTCGCCGCCCGGACGCAGTGCGCCAACGCGGCCCGCGCATACGCCGGTGACGCGCCCGCGAGCCCGCAGGACGGGGTGACCACGACGGACTCCGCGAGGAGCCCGGGCGACAGCCCCAGCCTGCGCCAAAGCGACCTGACGGGAGTGACAGTACCGGCCGGGTCTGACAATTCACCGAGGGCGACGCCCGCCCCAGGCAGCACCCCGGCGAACAGCGCGACCCCGCCCTCCACGGCCTCCCCGATCGCCTCGTCGTCACGTTCGGTGAGCAGGCTCAGATCGCAGGAGACCGCCCGCGCGCCCGCCCGGCGCAGCAGCGCGAACGGAACCCCCGGCGCGCAACAGTGCACCACCGTCGGTGCCTCGCCCGCGACTTCGACCAGGCCGCGCAGCGTCTCCTCCACCACCGCCCGGTCAACGGCGCGGTGGGTGCGGTAGCCGCTGGCGGTGCGCACCCGCCCCAGCAACACGGCCGGCAGCGACGGCTCGTCGAACTGGGTGACCACCGTCGCGCCAGGCACCCGCCGCCGCAGTTCGGCCAGGTGCTCGCGCAGCCCCTCGGCCAGCGACTGGGCCAGGTCCCGGCAGGCCCCCTGATCGCCCAGCATCGCCTCGCCGTTGCGCCGTTCCAGCGCGGCGGCCAGCGACCAGGGGCCCACCACGGCGACCTTCAGCACGCCGTCGTAGCCCTGGGTGAACTCCTCGATCGCGTCCAGGTCCTCGCGCAGCCAGGCCCTGGCGCGCCGGGTGTCCCGTCCCGGCCGGTCCCCGATCCGCCAACCGCTCGGTTCGAGACGGGCGTACAGCTCGGCGAGCAGCCCCGTGGTGCGGCCCACCATGTCGGCGCCCGGGCCGCGCGCCGGCAGCTCCGGCAGGAACAGCAGCGAGTCCAGCTCCCCGGCGACCGTCCTGGCCGCCTCCCTGGCGTCCTCGCCCGGCATCGACCCGACCCCGGTGGCCGCCGCCTCGCCCCAGGGAAACGCCCGCGTGTTCTCGGTCACTCAGCCAACTCCGTCACATTCGTCACACCCGTCACACCCATCAACTCCGTTACGGAACCCACGTCCGTCACGCACGTCACGTCGGTCGTTCCCTCTCCCCCGCCCGGGCGGCCGCGCGCGGCGCTCAACCGACCGGGCGGACCTGGAGGTCGGTGACCTCGGCGTCGCGCGGCAGGTCGAGCGCGAGCAGCACGGTCGCGGCCACCGACTCGGGCGACATCCAGCGCTCCGGGTCGTAGTCGCGGCCCTCCTGCTGGTGCACCTTCCGCTGCATGGGCGTCGCGGTGCGGCCCGGGTAGACGGTGGTCACCCCGACGCCGTTCGCCCGTTCCTCCCCGCGCAGCGCGTCCGCCAGCGCGCGCAGCCCGTGCTTGCTGGCGGCGTACGCGCCCCAGCGCGGACTGGCGTTCAGCCCGGCGCCCGAGTTGACGAACACCACCCGGCCCTTGGCGACCCGCAGCTGGGGCAGCAGCAGCCGGGTCAGCTCGGCGGGGGCGACCAGGTTCGCGGCGAGCACCGACTGCCACACCTTCGGGGTCAGCTCGCCGATCTCGGCCAACTCCACGACGCCGGCGCAGTGCACCAGGCCGTCGATCCGGTCGGGCGGCGACTGGTGGCCCAGCGCCCAGGAGAGGCGCTCGGGCTCGGCGAGGTCGCCCACCAGCGTGTGCGCGCCCCCGAAACGCTCCCGAAGCTCCTTCGCGCGCCCCGCGTCCCGCGCCCAGAGCCACAACTCGTCCCCGCGCGCCAGCAGTTCCCGCGCCAGGGCGGCGCCGATGCCGGAGCCCGCCCCTGTGATCACATGTGTCGCCATAGCACCATGGTCCCCCAGGGCCGTCGAGGGAAGGACCCACCCCATGCGCATCGCGCTCAGCCAGCTGGCCGCCGGAGTCTCCCCCGAGGAGAACCTGCGCGCGGTCGTCGACCAGACGGAGCGGGCCGCCGGCCGGGGCGCGGAACTGGTGGTCTTTCCCGAGGCGACGATGGCGCGCTTCGGGGTGCCGCTGGCGCCGCTGGCCCAGCCGCTGGACGGCCCGTGGGCCAACGGGGTCCGCGAGGTGGCGGAACGGACCGGAACGCTGGTGGTCGCCGGCATGTTCACGCCGCACGAGGACGGCCGGGTGCGGAACACCCTGCTGATCACCGGCCGGGGCGTGGACACCCACTACGACAAGATCCACCTCTTCGACGCGTTCGACTTCGCCGAGTCGGCGACGGTGGCGCCGGGCGACCGCGTGGTGACGGCCGAGCCCGAGGGCGCGCCCGGGCTGACGCTCGGCTTCGCGACCTGCTACGACGTGCGCTTCCCCGACCTGTTCGGGGCCTTGGCCGACCGGGGCGCGCGGCTGGTGGTGCTGCCCGCCTCCTGGGGCGCCGGGCCGGGGAAGGTGGCCCAGTGGGAGGTGCTGGTGCGCGCGCGGGCGCTGGACTCGACCTGCTGGGTGCTGGCCGCCGACCAGGCCGACCCGGCGACGGTCGGCGAGCCGCCGGCGACCAGGGCGCCGACCGGCGTCGGCCACAGCATGGTGGTCTCGCCGCTGGGCGAGGTGACCGCGCGGCTGGCCGGGGAGCCGGGGCTGCTGCTGGCCGACGTGGACCCGGCCGCCGTCGAGGAGGCCAGGCGCGTTGTTCCGGTGCTGGCCAACCGCGTTGGGTTGCGGTGAGCCGATCGGCCCTGGGGGCCGATCGGCGGCGGGCCGCGCCTGCGGGGTGGGTCCCCTGCGGGGCGGCGTGGGGTGGCGCCCTGCCCGTGGGTGGGGTGGCGCCCGGACCGGTGGGTGGGTCCGGCCGTTGGGCATCCGCGGCGCCGTCGTGGGGTTTCTCCCACCCACCCGCCCTTGAGACCTGCGGTCAGGCTCCGGCGCGACCGGCGAAACTCGTCGCGCTCGTCGTGTGCGCGATGGTCGCCGAGCCGACGACGCGGGTGCCGTCGTAGAGGACGACCGCCTGGCCGGGGGCGACGCCGCGCACCGGGGCGTCGAACGTGACCCGCAGCTCGCCGTCCACCACCTCGGCCGTCACCGGGGTCTCCACGCCGTGCGCCCGGAGCTGGGCGGTGTAGCGGCCGGCGCCCTCGGGCGCGGTGCCGCCGCACCAGCGGGGGCGGATCGCGGTCAGCTCGGCGATGTCGAGCGCCTCGGCAGGCCCGACCGTGACGGTGTTGTCGACCGGCGAGATGTCCAGCACATAGCGCGGCTTGCCGTCGGGCGCCGGGTGCCCGATGCGCAGCCCGCGCCGCTGGCCGATGGTGAAGCCGTGCGCGCCCTGGTGGGTGCCGATCCTGGTGCCGTCCTGGTCGAGGATGTCGCCCTCGGCCGAGCCGAGGTGGCGGGCCAGGAAGCCCTGGGTGTCGCCGTCGGCGATGAAGCAGATGTCGTGGCTGTCGGGCTTGCGCGCCACCGCCAGGCCCCGGCGTTCGGCCTCGGCCCGGACCTCGTCCTTGGTGGCCTCGGTGTCGCCCAACGGGAAGAGCGCGTGGGCCAGTTGGCGGTCGTCGAGCACGCCCAGCACATAGCTCTGGTCCTTCGCGGCGTCGCTGGCCCGGTGCAGCTCGCGCCGCCCGTCGGCGGCGACCCGCACGCTGGCGTAGTGGCCGGTGCAGACCGCGTCGAAGCCCAGCGCCAGCGCCCGGTCCAGCAGCGCGGCGAACTTGATCTTCTCGTTGCAGCGCAGGCAGGGGTTGGGGGTGCGGCCGGCGCGGTACTCGTCGACGAAGTCGTCGACGACCTCGGCGCGGAAGCGTTCCGCCAGGTCCCACACGTAGAACGGGATGCCGATCACGTCGGCGGCCCGGCGCGCGTCCCGGGAGTCCTCGATCGTGCAGCAGCCGCGCGCGCCGGTGCGGAAGGACTGCGGGTTGGCGGAGAGGGCGAGGTGGACGCCGGTCACCTCGTGTCCGGCCTCGACCGCGCGGGCGGCGGCGACCGCCGAGTCCACGCCGCCGGACATGGCGGCCAGCACCCGCAGGCGGGGACCCGTGCGGGGGCCGGTGGGGGCACCGGGAAAGGCGTCGGGGGCACCGGGGAAGTCACTCATAGCCCGTCCAGGGTACGGCCCCGGCCGTCCGGCGCCTCGCTCAGCTGAGCCCGGCGGCCCTGGCCCGCTCGACGGCCGGGCCGATCGCCGTCGCCAGGGCCTCTACGTCGGCGGCCGTCGAGGTGTGCCCGAGGCTGAACCGCAGGGTGCCCCTGGCCAGTTCGGGGTCGGCGCCGGCGGCCAGCAGCACATGGCTGGGCTGCGCGATGCCGGCGGTGCAGGCGGAGCCGGTCGAGCACTCGATGCCCTGGGCGTCCAGGAGCAGCAGCAGGGAGTCGCCCTCGCAGCCGGGGAAAGCGAAGTGCGCGTTGGCGGGCAGCCGGCCCGCCGGGTCGGGGTCGCCGCTGAGCACCGCGTCGGGAACGGCCGCGCGGACCCGGGCGACCAGCTCGTCGCGCAGGGCGCCGATCCGCCGGGCGAACTCGGGCTGCCCGGCCACGGTCAGCCGCGCGGCGGTGGCGAACGCGGCGATCGCCGGCACGTCCAGCGTCCCCGACCGCACGTCCCGCTCCTGGCCGCCACCGTGCAGGACGGGAACGGGGGCGGCGTCCCGGGACAGCAGCAGCGCACCGACGCCGAGCGGGCCGCCGATCTTGTGCCCGGAGACGGTGAGCGCGGTCAGGCCCGAGGCGGCGAAGTCGACCGGCAGCTGGCCGACGGCCTGCACCGCGTCGGCGTGCAGCGGAACGCCGAACTCGGCGGCCACCGCGCTCAGTTCCGCGATCGGCTGGACGGTGCCGATCTCGTTGTTGGCCCACATCACGGTGGCCAGGGCCACCTCGTCGGGGGCGCGTTCGATGGCGGCGCGCAACCCCTCGGGGTGCACCCGGCCCAGCGCGTCCACGGGAAGCCAGTCCACGACCGCGCCCTGGTGGTCGGCGAGCCAGTGCACGACGTCGAGCACCGCGTGGTGCTCGACTGGGCTGGCCAGCAGCCGCCGGCGGCGCGGGTCGGCGGCGACCCGGGACCAGTAGAGGCCCTTGACGGCAAGGTTGTCCGCCTCGGTGCCACCCGAGGTGAAGACGACCTCGCTGGGGCGCGCGCCCAGCGCGGCGGCCAGCTCCTCCCGGCCCTCCTCCACGGTGCGCCGGGCCCGGCGGCCGGATGCGTGCAGCGCGGAGGCGTTGCCGGTGCGGCCGAGTTGGGCGGTCATCACCGCACGCGCCTCGGGCAGCATGGGCGTGGTGGCGGCGTGGTCGAGGTAGGGCATGGTGACGCCGATTCTAGGAGCCGGCCGGGGCGCGGCCCGACGGCGGACGCCTGGTGAGACGACGGCCGCCGGGTGGCGCGGAACCCGCCGCGCGCACCGGCCGTTCTTCGAACCGGAGGGCGCCGGCGGTGGGCAGGTGGGGCGCCGGAGGGGAACGAGGAGACCATGGGTGAACACGCGGCCCGCGAGCCCGAGTCGTCGCCCGGGCGGCGCTCCGGCCTGCCGCGCAGGGCGCTGCTGGCGGGCGGGGCGGCGGGCGTCCTGGGGGTTGCCGGGTACGCCGGGCGGGAGCATCTCAGCTCCTGGTGGTGGCGGTACTCGGGGGTCGAGGCCCCCCGGGTCGAGGGTGAGGTGGATCACCCCGGGGCGGAGTGGATACCCGCCGACCCGGCCAACTACCGCAGGGCCAACCGCCCCCGGGACTACACCATCGACCGGGTGGTGATCCACATGCCGGAGGCGACCTACCCCATCACGCTCCGCGTCTTCCAGGACCCCTCGCACGGGGCGGCCACCCACTATGTGATCCGCTCATCCGACGGCCATGTCGCGCAGCTGGCCCGGGAGTTGGACGTCGCGTACCACGCGGGGCACCGGGGCTTCAACGAGCGCAGCATCGGCATCGAGCACGAGGGCTGGGCGGACCGGCCGGAGTATCTGACGGACGCGCTCTACGAGTCCTCGGCCCGGCTGGTCGCGGGGATCTGCGCGCGGCACGAGATCCCCGTCGACCGCGAGCACATCGTCGGCCACAACGAGGTCCCCGAGGTGATCCGCGTCTGCCCCGGCCCGCACTGGGACTGGGACCGCTACCTGACGATGGTCACGGAGGCCTAGCCGGCCGGATCGGGAGGCCGTGCCCCGGGCCCGGGCGGCCGGAGCAGCCCGCTGCGCGGGGCCGGACGAACGCGTCGCCGCGCCCTCGCGGGCACGGCGGAACGACGGCGTCGCTCCGGCGGGTGACCGGGGCCTTGGGCGGCCTCGCGCGGGACGCCACCGTGGAACGGGCGAGCCCTGGCCCCTGCCTGGAAGCGGAGAGCCCTGCCGGCGGCCACGGCCGCCGGAGCGCCGCCGCGCCGGCAGGGCAGGCCGAACCGGCCAACAGCCAACGGGGCCATGACTGTTCCCTCCCACCCTGCCGGACCTCCAGCGCGCGGGCAGAGCACAGGGCGGGCACGCCCCCGCTCTCGTGGCCGCCACGGACCCGGCCCCGGAACGCGCCCGGCGGGCGAGACTGTCGGCGAGGAGCGCTCCGCCGTCGAACGCCCCAAGGCCACCCACGCGACCGTGCGCCACTCCTCGGCCGGGCTCCCCCAACTCCCCTTCACCGCAGACCGGTCGGGCTTCGGGCCCGAACCCGCCGCCCTCGGGGCCGCCCGGTGACACCGTGCTGACCGTGAAACTCCCCCAACTGCCCCCGCCGACGGCCCCCCATCCATGAGCCCGATCCGAGAGCCCCACCGCAAGCCCGATCCGTGAACCGGTCCCGTGGGCCCCGTCCGGCGTGAGCCGAGATCCGCCCCGGCGTGGAAACCCGGCCGACAAGACCCCCGCCCGGCCAGTCCACCGCCCCCGGGGCGACCCGCCGCCCCCAGAAAGCCCAACCGGCCGACAAGACCCCGGCCCGGCCGGCAAGGCCACCACCGTCGAGGCAGGCCACCGTCCCCGGAAGCCAGCCCGGCCGGGACCACTACGACCGCCCCCGGGGCGACCCGCCGCCCGCCGATACCCAACAGCCCGGCCACCCTGGCCACCCGGCCAAGCGCCGCCAGGCAGGTACACACCACAGGCCGTGAGCCGAGATCCCCGCCCATCCAGAAACCAGGCCGGCAAGGCCACCGCCCCCGCCAGCGGCCCGGCCGCCGTCCCCGAAAGCCCGGCCGGCCAGGCCACCGCCCCCGCCGTCGGGGCGGGCCGCCGTCCCCGAAAGCCGGGCCGGCCAGGCCCTAGTTGAGGGTGCCCAGGCGCGTCAGCTCCAGTGCGCAGCGGCGCGCGTCCGCCTCGCGTTCGAAGAGCGCGGCGCGCAGCTCCTGGGTGTCGGGGTCGGGCACATGGGCCAGGTGGCCCTCGTCGGAGACCACATACCAGCCACGGGTCTCGCTGTGGCGTGCTTCGTAGCGCATGGTGACCACGGTAGTACCCACCGCTGACACTCGACCAGGGACCGTCAGGGACCGGTCACGTCTCCCAGTAGAGCGTCTCGGCCCGCAGGTACTCGATGGTGATCGGCTCGTTCCCGTGGTGCGCCAACTCGACGCGCAGTCGGCGCGATCCGGCGAGGTGGCCGTTCCACGCGTAGGTGAAGTGCGCGTCGCCGCCGTCGTGGACCGGGGAGTTGATGGGCATTCCGCCGGTGCGTTCGAAGCCGCCCTCCTTCTTCTCCGCGTAGTGCGCCACCCGGATCTGGAGTTCCTGTCCCCGGCTGAGTCCCGAGGCGCGGACGGCGACCGTGGTGGAGTAGAAGCAGGCGCCGAACGCGATGGACGGCTCGGGCGTCTTGGTCTCCCACTCCTTGCCGTTGTGCCGGCGGTCGAACCTGACGGTCGTCCAGGTGCCGGGCTTGAGGGTCTGGGTGAAGTCGCCCGTGGTGCCGTACAGGGTCCGCTTGGGCACGTCGTCCTCCTCGTGGGGCGGGTTGGAGCCGCCGGGGCTCCAGTCGGCGGGATGCTTCAGTCGCTCGCTGACCCGCTTGCGGATGTCTCCCATGGAGACGCCGGGCCCGCGTGGGTCGACCTTTCCCGGTTGCCACTCCAGGTGGCCGATGACCGAGGTGTCGCCCTTCTTTCCCCAGCCGTGGGCCCGGCAGATCGCCGCCGAGGCGCGGACGATCGCCTCGACCTGGGCGGCGGGCCAGGGGTCCTTGTTGTCGCCGAGGTTGACGCACTCGAATCCGTAGAACCGCGCGTTGCCGTCGGTGTCGGCCTGGTTGTCCGCCGGCAGTTGGCGTTCGTCGATCACCGCCTGGAGCACGTCCCCGTCGCCCGAACCGGCGTGGTTGGCGCGGCCGTTGCCCACCAGGTAGACCGTGCCGTCCTTGGCGATGACGCCGTGGCACAGCGGCCCCGGCAGGTCGGATCTGCCCTGGTAGCAGAGGTCGACGGAGCCCGAGGTGCCGGAGGTGACGGTGTGGTGGACCATCACGCCGTGCACCGGGCCCCAGGCGCCGGCGCCGTTGCGGTTGTGGGTGCGCCAGCTCTTGTGTTCGACGATTTTCACGCCCTCGTCCTTGAGGGCCTTCACGAGTTTGTCGGCGGAGAGCGGAGTTGCCATGCCGGACCCCCCTGGAATTCCTCGACTCTCCCTTACCGTATTCCCGTCTGACGGTTCGGCACGCTCTTTGGTGAAAGGGTGCGTGCGCGTTGTCCACCGCTTTCAACTCCGGCGCGCGCCGCCGGTGTGCGCCCGGGGAAGTTCGGCTGCTGTTCGAGCCGCCGTTGTTTTCGCTCCGCGATCACAACACGATCGGGGACGACAGTCCTTGCTCGAACCACCCCACAGGAGGACTGTTATGGCTGTGTCACGGAGAACGGTGTTGGGCGTCGCGGGCGCGAGTGGTCTGGTGACGGCGGGCGCCGCGATCAACGCGCCGGGCGCGCAGGCGCGTTCGGCGGCGCGCGGGGCCGCAGGAGAGCGCACCCGGGAGCGCGCGGTGATCGGCCCGGCGCGGGGCGACCGGCTGCACGTGGTGTCGTTCAACATCCGGATGGACGCCAACGCCGCGCCAGGGACGCCCGACTCGTGGGCCGACCGGCGTCCGGTGCTGGCCCGCTTCCTGGAGTTGGAGCGGCCCACCGTGCTGGGCGTGCAGGAGGCGCTGTACCACCAGGTCAAGCAGCTGGACGGCGACCTGCCGGCCGGCTACGACTGGATCGGCCTGGGCCGCGAGGGCGGCGGCCGGGGCGAGTTCATGGGGATCTACTACGACGCCAACCGCCTGGAGCCGCTCGACTTCGACCACTTCTGGTTGTCGGACACCCCGAACGTGATCGGTTCCGCCTCCTGGGGCAACTCGGTGATCCGCATGGTGACCTGGGTCCGGTTCCTCGACCGGCGCACCGAGCGGGCGTTCGTACATGTCAACACGCACTTCGACCACCAGTCGGAGCCGTCCAGGCAGCGTTCGGCGGCGCTGGTGCGCGAGCGGATCGAGGGCTTCGACCCGAGCCTGCCCGTGGTGCTGACCGGTGACTTCAACACCCCGGCCGGCTCCTCGGAGTCCTACCGGCTGCTGGTCACCGAGGGCGGCCTCACCGACACCTGGCAGACGGGCCGTCAGGTGACGCCGGACTGGGGCACCTTCCCCGGCTACGGCGAGCCGGTGCGCGGCGGCGACCGGATCGACTGGGTGCTGACCGGCGGCCCCGTCGAGGTGCTGCGGGTGGCCATCAACACCTACCGGGTGCGCGGCCGTTACCCCTCCGACCACGCCCCGGTCCAGGCGGAGCTGCGCCTGGCCTGAGCCCGGTGGCCGGCCCGGTCCGCGCGCGGGCCGGGCCGGCGGCGGCACGGCGGCGGCACGGCGGCGGCACGGCGGGCTGACAGGATGACGGTTGACCGCACGCCCGTGCGAGCAATCGCCGTGCGTCAGCCACCGGGAGAAGAATGAACGACCGCTCGCCCAGCCCGCCCGCCACCACGTTCCGCATCGGCGGGCGGCGCCCCGTGCGGCGCCTCGGCTTCGGCGCCATGCACCTGCCCACGACGCCCGGGCCCGACCGGGAGCGCGGCCTCGCCGTGGCCCGCCACGCGGTGCGGCTCGGGGTGAACCTGATCGACACCGCGCATCTCTACGGCTGGGGCGAGAACGAGTCGCTGCTCGCCGAGGCGCTCCACCCGTACCCGGACGACCTGTTGATCGCCACCAAGGTCGGCGTCGCCCCGCCGAGCCCGGGCCGGGAGGCCGACCTCGACGGGCGGCCGGAGTTCCTGCGCGCCCAGGTCGAGGAGGGGCTGCGGCGGCTGCGGCTGGAGCGGATCGAGCTGCTCCAGCTGCACCGCGTCGACCCGAAGGTGCCGCTGGCCGACCAGGTCGGGGCGCTCGCCGAGGCGAGGGAGCGGGGCGAGATCGCGCACCTCGGGCTCTCCGAGGTGACGGTGGCGCAGCTGGCCGAGGCCAGGGAGATCACCGGGATCGCCACCGTGCAGAACCGCTACAGCGTGCTGGACCGGGAGTACGAGGACGTGGTCGACGCCTGCCAGGCCGCCGGCATCGGCTTCCTGCCCTGGCGCCCGGTGCACCCGGCGACCGTCGCCGCCGGCGAGGTCCAGGCCGTGGCGGCCGAGTTGGGCGCGACGGCGGCCCAGGTCGCCCTCGCCTGGCTGCTGCGGCGCTCCCCGGTGATGCTGCCCATCCCCGGCACGGGTTCGGTGGCCCATCTGGAGGAGAACGTCGCGGCCGGCGAACTGACGCTGAGCGACGAGCAGTTCGACCGCCTGGACGGCATCGCCCGCCCCTGACAACGGCCGACGGCGCCCCTCGACACGGCGGAGCCCGCCGGGGCGCGCGGGGCGCCGCCGGCGGGCCCGTCCGACGAGGGGGCCGGCCTCAGCTGGCGTTCTCGGCCTGGAACATCCAGTGGTGCTTCTCAAGATCCTTGGTGATCTGGATCAGCACGTCCTCGCTGACCGAGTCGACCGGGCCGACCTCGTCGAGGCGTTCGCGCATCCGGACAATCACCGCGCCCAGCGCGTCCACCAGGGTGCGCACCGCGTCGGTGTCGCGCTGCCAGCCGTCGGCCACCGTGTGGATGCCGGTGGTCGCCGCCACGGTGGCGGCCCGGCCGTCGGGCGGGACGCCCAGCGCGGCCGAGCGTTCGGCGACGGTGTCGGAGTGGGTGCGCGCGGTGGTGACGACCTCGTCCAGCTGGAGGTGGACGGAGCGGAAGCGGGGGCCGATCACGTTCCAGTGGGTCTGCTTGGCGACCAGGGACAGGTCGACCAGGTCGACGAGCGCACCCTGTAGCGCCTCGCCCACGACCTTGAGGGTGCTGTCAGGGAGCGTGCTCTTCACGGTGCTCATGCGGCGTCTCTCCTCTCGGCGGCCGCGCGCCGCGCTGCCCGGTGGCGCGCGTGCCGGTGGCAGAACTGTGTCCCTCGGGTACCCACCAGCCGCCGGCCTATCCGCCCCGACCGCCGACCCGACCGCCGACCCCCGCGAGGTCCCGCCGTGGTCCCGCCGTGGTCAGTACGCGCGCGGGTAGCCGTAGCCCTGCGGGTCGGAGGCGGAACGGCCCAGGGCCGGGGCGTCGCGCTCGTAGAAGGGGCGGGTGTTGGCGCGCAGCCACATGGCCACCGGGTCGTAACCGTCCGCCATCGCCACGGTGCCCACGGTCAGCCCGTCGGGGACCTCGGCGATCGCCTCGCGCATCATGGCGCGCACGGCGTCGGCGCCGTTCTCCTGCGGGCCGTCCACGTCGAGGCCGATGGCCAGGTACGAGGCGCCCAGCGCCGGGCGCACCCAGGCGCGCCAGAGGGCGCGCAGCGCGGGCGTGCGCGGGGCGAGCGCGACGAGGCGCGCGTAGAAGGAGTCCACGCCGACGCTGGGCTCGCTGATCTCCAGCGGCCCGGCCGGCAACCGGTCCAACCCGCCGGCGATCCGCCGCAGGTCGAGCCAGGGCACGCCGAGGCCGCCGCCCGGGGCGTGCGGATTGAGCCACAGGCCCCAGTGCTCGGGGTAGAGGGCGGCGGCGATGTCGCGTCCAGGGACCACCTCGTAGGCGCGGTTCCAGCCACTGGCGGCCAGTTGGGCGCGGGAGGTCACGCACGGCGCGTAGCCGTGGCCCGCGACCTCCATGCCGCCGTAGTGGGCGTCGGGGTCGCCCGGGTCGCCCTGCCACAGCAGCATCCACACCTCGCTGTCGGCGAGCGCGCCCAGCAGGGACTCGTAGGTGTCCAGCCGGTCCGGCGTCACCCGGGTGAGCAGCTCCTCGACAGCCTCTCCCGCACTCACCTGGGCCCGTCCTCCTCGCGCTTCGGCGCTCCGGCACACTTCGGTCCACCCGCACGCACCCGCAGGCACCCGCACGCGCACCAGCCCCGCACAGCAGCTTGCGAGTCAGGCTCCCGGCTGACAAGGTGCCCCGTGCTCACGCGCCACGCGAGTAGAACGGCGCCACACACTCCCGCAGCCAGTCCACCACCGGGTCCTGGGCGGCGTCCAACAGGACCAGTTGAACCGGCCACCGGACCGTGTGGCGGGCCAGCGCCCGGCCGAGCGCGGCGTTGACGGCCTCCCGGGTGGTGTCGTCGACCTGGTCCAGCTCGACGCCGACGAAGAGCGCCGGCTCGCCGCCCTCGGCGCTGGCCAGGCCGCGCCGCGCGGTCACCACGTACCAGAGCGTCCCCAGCTCCTCGGCCGCCGCGTTCAGGAACTCGACCGGGTCGTCCTGCCAGTCCGGCTGGAAGAGCCGCATCCGCGCGCCGGAGGGCACGCCCGGCGTGCGCTCGCCCGGGGTGGCGCGGCACAGCTCGGCGACGGCGACGGGCGGCACCGGGATGCCGACCGTTCCGCCGGGGTTCACGGCTATGCCCACCTGCGGCGGCAGGCCACGGGCGAACTCCCAGGCGGGCGCGACGGTGAACGGCAGGTGCGAGGCGCCGCCCAGGTGCAGCTGCTCGGCCGAGCTGAAGACGGGGACGTAGACGCCGCCGGCCAGGTCGATGGTCGGCAGGTCGAGGGTGCGGCTCTCGGGCCCGCCGCCCTCGGGCAGCGGGACCCACACGGCGCTGCGGGAGAGCAGCTTCAGCAGGCGGGGGGCGGCGTCGGGCACGCCGACCGAGGCGGCCAGCGCCTCCTCCAACTCGTTGCCCGGCCAACCTCCGCCGAAGCCCGGCCCCGTCCTGCTCACACTCATCGCGCCCGCCTTCCTCGCTCGTTCCGGTCCCGCCGTGTCTCGCGGGGGACCCGGCCGCTTCCGCCGGCCCGAGCGAAACCTTCTCACGGTGATCGGCTCCCGCCCCACGGGGCATCCGTGCGATGATGGCCGGGCCACAACCGCATACCGGCCGTTCGACCTCGCGCGGGAGAGTCCCCGGTGTCATCCGGGGCGCCGAAGGAGCAAGTCCTCCCTTGAATCTCTCAGGCCCCGTCACCGCGCGCGGAAGGCAAGTCTGAAAAGCGGGCCGCGCATCGGCGCGGCCCCACCCACGGTGCAAGCCGCGCCGTCCGCCCGGGAAGCGTTTCCGCGCGGGGCTCGCGGCGAACCTCTCAGGTGCCGATGACAGACGGGGAGGGCTCGACGCGCGACCGCGCGTTCGTCACCGCCCGCCGTCTCCCTGGAGCGAGTTCATGTCCGACACCCCCCGCGTCACCGCGCTGGACGCGGTGCACCGCGCGCTCGGCGCCACCATGACCGACTTCGCCGGCTGGTCGATGCCGCTGCGCTACGGCAGCGAACGCGCCGAGCACCAGGCGGTGCGGAACGCGGTCGGCCTCTTCGACCTGTCGCACATGGGCGAGATCGCGGTGACCGGGCCCGGCGCCGCGGCGCTGCTGGACCACGCGCTGGTGGGGCGGCTGTCGGCGGTGAAGCCGGGCCGGGCCCGCTACACGATGATCTGCGAGGCGGGCGGCGGCATCCTGGACGACCTGATCGTCTACCGGCTGGCCGACGAGGAGTTCCTGGTGGTGGCCAACGCGGCCAACGCCGAGCGGGTGTTGGACGCGCTGCGCGAGCGGGGCACCGCGTTCGAGGCCGAGGTCAGGGACGACCGGGACGCCTACGCGCTGATCGCCGTCCAGGGGCCTGCGGCGGCCGGGGTGTTGGGGCGGCTGACCGACCCGGCGGGGCTGGCGGGGCTGCGCTACTACGCGAGCCTGCGGGCCGAGGTCGCCGGGCGTCCGGTGCTGGTGGCCCGCACCGGGTACACCGGCGAGGACGGCTTCGAGCTGTTCTGCGCGCCGGAGGACGCGGAGCCGCTGTGGGCGGCGCTGACCGAGGCGGGCGCGGTCGACGGGCTGGTGCCCTGCGGCCTGGCCTGCCGCGACACGCTGCGCCTTGAGGCGGGGATGCCGCTCTACGGGCACGAACTCACCGAACGGACCACGCCGTTCGACGCCGGGCTGGGTCGGGTGGTGAAGTTCGACAAGGAGGGCGACTTCGTGGGGCGCGCGGCGTTGGAACGCGCCGCCGAGCGCGCCGTGAGCGACCCGCCACGGGTGCTGGTGGGCCTGGTGTGCGAGGAGCGCCGGGTGCCGCGCGCCGGGTATCCGGTGCTGGCCGCCGACGGCTCGACGGTCGGCGAGGTCACCTCGGGCGCCCCCTCCCCCACGCTGGGCCGGCCGATCGCCATGGCCTATGTGGACGCCGCGCACGCCGCGCCCGGCACCGGGGGCGTCGCCGTCGACATCCGGGGCACCGCCGTGCCGCACGAGGTCGTCGCGCTCCCCTTCTACCGGCGGGCCGACTGACCCGCTGCCGCCGGCGGGACTCACCTGCCTGGCGCCCGCGCCGCCTCCGCCACGCCCCGTCACCCGCCACGACCCGCCACCCGCCGTTCCGGCGTCCGTTCCCGTTCCGGCGTTCGTTTCCGTTCCGCCACCGACTGTCCGCCCCCCATGTTCCGCGTGATCCAGGAGAATCGACGACCATGAGCAACCCCCAGCACCTCCGCTACACCCGCGACCACGAGTGGCTCACCGAGCCGGCCGACGGCGTGGCCACCGTGGGCATCACCGCCCACGCCGCCTCCGCCCTGGGTGACGTGGTCTACGCCCAGCTGCCCGAGGTGGGCACGGCCGTCACGGCCGGCTCGCCCTGCGGCGAGCTGGAGTCGACCAAGGCCATCAGCGACATCTACGCCCCCGTCAGCGGCGAGGTCACCGACGTCAACCAGGCCGTGGTGGACGATCCCGAGCTGGTCAACTCGGAGCCCTTCGAGGGCGGTTGGCTCTTCCGGGTGCGCGTCGACGCCGACGCGGAGCCCGGCGAGCTGCTGTCCGCCGAGGAGTACACCGCCTTCACGGAGCAGTGAGCCGACCGTGGCGCTCTCGGCCTTCGACCTGTTCAGCGTCGGCATCGGCCCCTCCAGTTCGCACACCGTGGGGCCGATGCGCGCGGCGCTGCTGTTCGCCAACGCCCTGAAGGACGCCGGGGCGTTGGCCGAGACGGCCACCGTCCGGGTCGAGCTGTACGGCTCGCTGGGCGCCACGGGGCACGGTCACGGTTCGCCGAAGGCGGTGATGCTGGGCCTGGAGGGCCAGGCACCGGACACGGTGGACGTCACCCGCGCCGACGAGGACGTGGCGCGGGTGCGCGCCACCCGGCGGCTGCGGCTGCTGGGCGCGGCGATAGGGCCGAGCCACGAGATCCCGTTCGACCCGGAGAGCGACCTGGTGCTCTACCGGCGGCGTTCGCTGCCGGGCCACGCCAACGGGATGATCTTCCGGGCCTTCGACGGGGCGGGCCGCGCGCTGCTGGAGCGGACCTACTACTCGGTGGGTGGCGGCTTCGTGGTGGACACCTCGGCCGAGGGCGTCGAGGGGCCGGCGCGGATCGTGCCCGACGAGCGGCGGCTGCCGCACCCGTTCCACACCGGCGCCGAGCTGTTGGAGCTGACCCGAGCCACCGGGCTGTCCGTCTCGGCGTTGATGCTGCGCAACGAGACCTCCTGGCGCACCGAGGAGGAGGTGCGGTCCGGGCTGCTGGACATCTGGGCCGTGATGCGTGCCTGTGTGCGACGTGGGCTCAGCGAGGAGGGCATCCTGCCCGGCGGGCTGCGGGTGCGCCGCAGGGCGGCGGCCTCGGCCCGCCGGCTGCGCGCCGAAGTGGGCGGCGCGGCCAAGGAGTTGGAGTGGGTCACGCTCTACGCCATGGCGGTCAACGAGGAGAACGCCGCCGGCGGCCGGGTGGTGACCGCGCCCACCAACGGCGCGGCCGGGATCATCCCCGCCGTGCTCCACTACTACCTGGACTTCGTGCCGGGCGCCGACGCCGACGGCGTGGTGCGGTTCCTGCTGGCGGCGAGCGCGGTGGGGATGCTCTTCAAGGAGAACGCCTCCATCTCGGGCGCCGAGGTCGGCTGCCAGGGCGAGGTCGGCTCGGCCTGCTCGATGGCCGCCGGCGGGCTGGCCGAGGTGTTGGGCGGCACCCCGGAACAGGTGGAGAACGCGGCGGAGATCGGCATCGAACACAATCTGGGCCTCACCTGCGATCCGGTGGGCGGCCTGGTACAGATTCCGTGCATCGAGCGCAATGGCATGGCCGCCGTCAAGGCCATCACGGCGGCCCGGATGGCGCTGCGCGGCGACGGGCAGCACCATGTCTCCCTGGACCGGGCGATCGCCACGATGAAGCAGACCGGCGCCGACATGTCCGTCAAGTACAAGGAGACGGCGCGCGGCGGCCTCGCGGTCAACGTCGTGGAGTGCTGACGCCGAACGGAGGGGAGAGGGCCCCGGCACGGCACGACCCTGCCGGGGTCGCCGTGCCGGGGCCCGCCCCGGGTGGGGACCCCGGGCGGGGAGGCTCAGCCGGTCACCGCCTCCCGCCGGCGGCACCGGCCGCCGGGCCGGCCGCCGCCGCGCCGTCCACCGGCTCGAAGAGCACCGCGTCGGCGACGGTGTACCCCGCGCTGGCGCCGGAGATCCGCACGCCCTGGTCGGCGCCCGCCGTGAAGTCGTACGTCCCGAGCAGCCCCCAGTCGCAGCCGCCCGCGCGCTGGTCGACGGTCAGCTCGGCGGTGCCGCCGTCGTGGCCGATGGTCACCGGCACGGCGGGGGCGCGGTTCGGGTCAGGGGCCCACCACAGGTAGACGTTGTACCGTCCGGACGCCGGCAGTTCGGGGGTGAACGTCGCGCTGCGCTCCGGTGCCGCCTCGGGCCCGCCGTCGTGCCGGTAGTCGGTGCCGTGGAAGCCGTGGGCGGTGTCGCCGGTGACCCAGTCGCCGGTGTCGGCGTAGCCGGCGGAGCCGTTCTCCACCACCGTCCCGCTGTGCGACTCCGGCACGCCGAGGTCGTCCCCGGCGCCCGGCGGGTTGTCGACGCCCGGCTGGTTGTGGTCGGCGAGCTGGCTCAGCCAGTTCTGGACGAACTGGCCCTGGTGCTCGCCGCCCAGCAGGTTCCAGTCGTGGTCGAACATCTGGGGCTTCCAGTAGTTGTCGAAGACCCAGGCGTTCCAGCTGATCCAGGGCCGTTCGTCCAGGTAGTCGCGCAGCCCGACGCCCCAGCACTTGGTGGTGCCGGCGGTGACCGCGTCGCTGAAGTCGCCGACCGGGTTCCAGCCGAACTCGGTGAGCACCACGGGGATGGTCTCGGCCGCGTTCCCGAACCTGGCGTCGAGGTTGGCGGCGCTGCTCGGGCCCTGGTTGGGGTAGAGGTGGTAGACGTACGCGGTGTTGGCGTCGGCGATGGGGTCGGCCGCGGCCTCGTTGACCATGGTGGACCAGTTGGGGCTGCCCATCAGGATCAGGTTGTTCGGGGCGACGCCGCGGATCGCGTCGACCACCGGGGTGATGTAGCTCTTCCAGGTCGGCCAGTCGGCCGGCGCCAGCGGCTCGTTGTAGACCTCGAAGATCACGTTGGGCACGTCGGCGTAGCGGGGCGCGACGTACTCCCAGAACTCCCGGACGACGGACTGCGGGGTGCCCCCCGCCACGTCGTCGCCGTAGTTCTGCACCCGGTGGAAGTCGACGATCACGTAGATGCCGAGTTCGACCGCCTGTTGCACATAGGGGTCGATGTTCTGCGCGAAGTTCTCCTCAAGGGAGAGGGAGTCGTTGGGCGCCCACTCGGTGACGGGCAGCCTGAGGACCTTGTTGTGCCAGCCCTGTTCCGCGTTGACGGACAGGTCGATCATGTCGGCGATGGGCCGGGGGTCGCACTCGGCGCACTCGCTGTTGTGCCGGGGCGCCAGCACCGAGAGCCCGCGCAGGGTCACCGGGCGGCCGGCCTCGTCGGTGATCTGGTTGCCGTCCACGGACAGCCACGGAACGGCCTGGGCGGACGGGCCCTCCTCGGCGCCGGCGGCCGACGAGGGCAGGGTGAGGAGGGCGAACGGGAGGAGGAGGGCGGTCAGGAGTCGGAGGAACCGGGGCAGTCGGGGCAGTCGGGGGCGTCGGCTCGGTCGGTCCGGTCGGTCCGGTCGGTCCGGTCGGGACGGCTGTGGGGTCGTCGGAATCACGCGGCTCTCCTTGCACTGAACGGAACGTGCTCAGTCGTGGGGGGTGGTGCCGGGTGGTGCGCCACCGCGTGCGCGGTCGCGCGTGGGGCCTCCTTCCGGTCGGGAACGGGCGCCGGATCAGGGGTGTTCGGTCAGATCCAGTCCGGCGAGGTCGAGTTCGCTCGCGCGGTGGCAGGCGACGGACCGCCGCCCGTCCTCCTCGCGGGCCGGCGGGCCGAGCAGCGGCGGGCGGCCCGCGACGTCGCAGACGCCGGGCAGCGCGTGCGGGCAACGGGTGTGGAACGAGCAGCCGCGCGGCGGGTGGGCCGGGTCGGGCAGGTCGTCGGCGAGCCGGACCCGGCGGCCGGTGTCGCGCAGCCGGGGGTCGGGGCGCGGCACGGCGGACAGCAGGGCCTCGGTGTAGGGGTGGCGGGGTCGGGCGTACAGCTCGGCGGTGTCGGCGACCTCGGCGATCTTCCCCAGGTACATCACGGCGACCCGGTCGCAGACGCTCTCCACCACCGACAGGTCGTGGGAGACGAACAGATAGGTGAGGCCGAACTCCTCCTGGAGGTCGCGCAGCAGGTTGAGGATCTGGGCGCGGACGGAGACGTCCAGCGCGGAGACCGGCTCGTCGGCGACGACCAGCCGGGGGCGGACGACCAGCGCGCGGGCGATGTTGACGCGCTGCCGCTCGCCGCCGGAGAAGGCGTGCGGGTAGCGGTGCAGGTAGCGCGGCGAGAGGCCGACCCGGGTGAGCATCTCGGCGACGCGGTCCTCCAGTTCGGAGCCGGTGGCGATGCCGTGCGAGCGCAGCGGGTCGCCGATGATCTGGAGCAGCGTCATCCTCGGGTTGAGCGAGGAGAACGGGTCCTGGAAGACGACCCGCACCTCGCGCTGGAAGCCGCGCAGCGCGCGCCCCGAGAGGGTGGCGACGTCCACCGTCGCGCCGTCGGCCCGCCGGTAGTGGACGGCGCCGGCGGTGGGCGCGAGCACCCGGGCGACGGCGCGCCCCAGGGTGGTCTTGCCGCAGCCGGACTCCCCCACCAGGCCGAGGGTCTCGCCCGAACGGACCGCCAGGTCGACGCCGTCGACGGCCCGCACCCGGCCGACCGTCCGGCCCAACAGCCCACGTCTGACGGGGAAGTGGACGGCCACGCCCCTGATGTCCAACAGCGGCGCGCCGCCGTCGGCCCGCCGTTCGTCCAGGGGGGACGCGCTCATGCCGGGGCTCCTTCGGTCGGCGGGGTGTGCAGCACACAGCGCACCCGGCGGCCCGGCGCGGTGCTGGTCTCCGGCGGCTCCTCCCGGTCGCAGACCCCCGCGACCGCGTGCGCGCAGCGCGGGTGGAACGGGCAGCCGGCGGGCCGCTCCGAGGGGTGCGGGACGTTGCCGGGGATGGTGGCCAGCCGCTGCCGGTTGCCGGCGCCCATGCGCGGCACCGAGCCCAACAGGGCCCGGGTGTACGGGTGTTGCGGGTCGTGGAAGATCGCGTCCACCGGCCCCTGTTCGACGACGCGGCCCAGGTACATCACCACCACCTCGTCGGCGATCTCGGCGACGACGCCCAGGTCGTGGGTGATGAACAGCACCGACATCCCGGTCTCCGCCTGGAGTTCGCGCAGCAGGTCGACGATCCGCGCCTGGGTGGTGACGTCCAGCGCGGTGGTCGGCTCGTCGGCGATCAGCAGCGCGGGGTCGCAGGCCAGCGCGATGGCGATCATGGCGCGTTGGCACATTCCGCCGGAGAGTTGGAACGAGTAGGCGTCCACGCGCTGTTCGGGGCGCGGGATGCCGACCCGGCGCAGCAGCGAGACGGCGCGCTCCCCGGCCTCGGCCCGGCTCAGCGGCAGGTGCAGCTGGATGGCCTCGACCAGCTGGTCGCCGATGGTGTACATCGGGGAGAGCGCGGCCATCGGCTCCTGGAAGACCATCGCGATCTCGCCGCCCCGCACGGCGCGCAGTTCGGCGCCGCGTGGGTCCAACGCGGCGAGGTCGACGGGAAGTTCGCGGCTCTCCGGGTGCCAGCTGACGGTGCCGGCGACGACCTCGCCCGGCTCGTCGACCAGGCCGAGCACGGAGCGCGCGGTCATGCTCTTGCCGCAGCCGGACTCGCCGACCACGCAGACGATCCGGCGGCGCGGCACGGCGAAGCTGACGCCGTCGACGGCGCGCACGGTGCCCTCGCGGGTGTGGAAGTGGGTCTTCAGGCCGTCGATCCGGAGCAACGGCGTCTGCGCGTGCGGGACCCGGTCGGTCCGCGCCGGGGTGGTCGGGGTCGTCACCTGTGGCTCACTTCCGGTAGGGGTCGGCGGCGTCCCGCAGCCCGTCGCCCGCGAAGTTCAGGGCGAGGACGGCGACGACGACCGCGAGGCCGGGAACCAGCAGCCAGGGGGCGCTGGTGAGGACGCGGACGTTCTGCGCGTCCTGGAGGAGGACGCCCCAGCTGACGACGGGCGACTGGAGGCCGAGGCCGAGGAAGCTCAGCGAGGTCTCGGCCAGGATCATCCCGGGGATGGACAGCGACAGCGAGGCGATGAGGTGGCTGGAGAACGAGGGCAGCATGTGCCGGAAGATCACCCGGGGTGGCCGGCAGCCGTCCAGCCGGGCCGAGGTGACGAAGTCCTCGCCGCGCAGGGAGAGGAAGCGTCCCCGCACCACCCGGGCCAGGTCGGTCCAGCCGATGATGGCGAGGATGACGGTGATCGCGAAGTACCGCTGGATCGGCCCCCATTCATAGGGCAGGGCGGCGGCCAGGCCCAGCCAGAGCGGCAGGGTCGGGATGGACATGAAGAACTCGACGAGCCGCTGGAGCAGGGTGTCCGTCGTGCCGCCGACATAGCCGGAGATCCCGCCGACGACCACGCCGAGGGCGAAGGCCAGGGCGACGCCGACCAGCCCGATGGTCATGGAGACCCGGGTGCCGTGGATCAGCAGGGAGAGCAGGTCGTGCCCGGTGCGGTCGCCGCCCAGCAGGTAGACGGTGGCGTCCGGGTCGGTGGGGCCGATCAGGTGGCGGTCGAAGGGGATGAGGCCGAGCAGGCGGTACTCCTCGCCCCTGACGAAGAACCCGACGGAGACCCGCTGTTCGGGGTCCTCGGTGTAGGTCTGCTCGTAGGTGTCGGCGTCGACGGTGGCGGTGTAGCCGTGGACGTGGAGGCCGTCCCCGTCGAGTTGGAGGGTCTGCGGGGGCGCGTAGGTGTGGTCGCCGTCGAAGCGCTCGGTGCCGTAGGGCGCGAGGAAGTCGGCGAAGAGCGCCACCAGGTAGAGGAGGAGGACCACGGCGGCGCCGGCCATGGCCAGCTTGTGGCTTCGGAAGCGCCACCAGACCAGCCGCCACTGGGAGGCGGTGTACCGCCGCTCGGCGGGCGGTTCGGGCGAGGGTGCCGGTTCGGGCGAGGGCGCGGGCCCCTCCGCCGGCCGGGAGGTCGACAGGTCGATGGTGGGGTCGGGGAGTTCGGCAGGCATGGCGGGCCCCCTACCGCTGTCCGAGCCGGACCCGGGGGTCGAGCCAGGCGAGCAGGATGTCGGAGAGCAGCGTGCCGACGACGGTCAGCACGCTGACGATGAGGATGATCGAGCTGGCCAGGTACATGTCCTGGCTGCGCAGCGCGCCCAGCAGCAGCGGCCCGGTGGTGGGCAGCGAGAGCACCTGGGAGACGATGACCTCGCCGGAGACCAGTCCCGGGAGCACCCAACCCACCGTGGAGACGAAGGGGTTGAGCGCCACCCGCAGCGGATAGCGCCAGACCAGCCGGCGCTCGCCCATGCCCCGGGCGCGGGCGGCCACCACATAGGGCTTGCGCAGCTCGTCCAGCAGGTTGGCGCGCAGGATGCGGATCAGCCCGGCGGTGCCGGCGGTGCCGAGGACGAGGACCGGCACCCACAGATGGGCGAGCAGGTCCAGCAACTTGCCGAGGTTCCAGGCGGCGTCCTCGAACTCGGGCGAGAACAGCCCGCCGACGCTCATCCCGAAGACGCTGTAGCCCAGGTACATCAGGATCAGCGCGATCATGAAGTTGGGGATCGCCAGGCCGAGGAAGCCGACCGTGGTGGCCAGGTAGTCCCCGGGCGAGTACTGGCGGACCGCCGAGTACAGGCCGACCGGGAACGCGATGACCCAGCCCAGCAGCAGGGTGGTCACGGCCAGCAGGACCGTCATCGGCAGCCGGTCCTGCACCAGGGAGGAGACCGTCTTGCTGTACTCGAAGGACTGGCCGAAGTCGCCGTGCAGGAGGATGTTCCCCATCCACCTCAGGTACTGCTCGACGATCGGGTCGCCCAGGCCGTAGCGCTCGCGGAGGGCGCCCAGCTGGGCCGCGTCCATCCGCTCGCCCTGGTTCTCCATCCGGGCCACCAGCGTGGTCAGGAAGTCGCCCGGGGGAAGTTGGATGATGGCGAAGGCCACCACCGATATCCCGAAGAGGGTCGGGATCATGTAGAGACACCGGCGTGCCACATAGCTCAGCACCTGCGGACCGTCCCGTTCCGTCCGCGCTCAGGACTCTAGGTAGTACTGCTCGGGACCGGTCACCCCGGGGTAGGGGAACTTCCCGGCGAAGAAGGTCTCCTGGACCATGTTGCGGAAGTTCTCGCCGACGATGCCGTAGCCGGGCAGCGCGGTGGAGACGCCGATCGTCCAGAACTCCCGCTTGGCGATGGCGAGGATCTCCCGCATCAGCTCGGTCCGCCGGTCGCGGTCCGGCTCGGCGGCGATCTCCTCGTGGTAGATCCGGTACTGCTCCCTGGCCGCCTCGGGCGGTTCCAGCCCCTCGGCGCCGCCGGTGGCCAGCCAGGTGTACCAGTCGGGGCAGAACGCCGAGTTGTCGCCCCACTCCGGCATGAAGAAGTTCGGGGTGTTGACGGTGTCCAGGCCGCCGTCGCCGTCCCAGACCAGCGCGTGGTGCTCGTTGGCCTGGATCAGCTGGACGCGCAGCGTCTCGTCCTCGTTCTGCACCCGCATGTCGACGCCCACCGCGCGCCAGTCGGGGCGGATCAGCTCCAGCGCGTCGGCCAGCTCCGGCTTGCCGGCGCCCGTGCCCACCAGGACCCGGAAGGAGATCGGCTCACCGTCCGGGCCCAGGCGTATCCCGTCGTCGTTCCGCTCCGTCCAGCCGGTGCGGTCCAGGAACTCGTTGGCCAGGTCGAGGTCGTACTCGGTGTACTGCTTGGCCATCTCCTCGTCGAACAGCTCCGACTCCCTGGCCGGCGCGACCTGCCAGGGCTCGCCCTGTCGGGCGTGCAGGGTGTTGATCAGCTCCTGCCGGTTGATCGCGTGCGAGAGCCCGACGCGGAAGTCACGGCTGTTGAAGACCTCCCGCCGCGCCTCGTCCTGGCACGTCAGGTTGAACATGATGGTCAGGGTGTTCAACTTGTCGGGCACCAGGTCGAAGAAGCGGTAGCCGCCGGCCTCCCGCTCGGCGGCCAGCACCGGCTTGTTGCGGGTGGTGGTGACGTGCCGGTCCAACATGTCGATCTCGCCCTGGAGGACGTTGAGCAGCAGCACCTCCGCGTCCTGCACGATGGAGAAGTCGATGCCGTCCAGATAGGGCAGCTGGTTCCCCTCCGGGTCGACCTTCCAGTAGTAGGGGTTGCGGGTGAAGCGCATCCGGGTGCCGTCGCCGACCGCGTCCTTCGGCAGCCAGGCGTGCAGCCTCGGCAGCGCCGGGTTGGTCCACAGGGCGCCGGCGTACATGGCGTCCTGGAGCAGCTCGACCGCGCCCGAGTAGTCCAGCTCGCGGGCGGCCGCGTCGGCGTCCTCGGCGTGGTCGGGGTGGAAGCGGGCGAGGTAGTGGCGGGGCAGCCGGGTCAGCATGTCGCTCGGCCCGCTGGCGAGTTGTTCGAGGAAGAGCGCGCGGGGCGCGGGGAAGACGAACTCCACGGTGTGGTCGTCGATCCGCTCCAGCCGGGCCGGCTCGCCGTCCACCGACAGGTGGCCCGGGGTGTCCGGGACGATGTCCGGGTTCATGGCGATGTCCCGGAAGGCGAACAGCACGTCGTCCACCGTGAAGGGCTCGCCGTCCGACCACCTCATGCCCTCCCGCAGCCGGAAGGTGAAGCGGGTGGCGTCGTCGTTGACGGTCACTGACTCGGCGACGTTGGGCTCGGCCGCCGTCCAGTCCAGGTTCCAGCGGACCAGGTTCTCGTAGCCCACGGTGTACTGGAGGCGGAAGGTGTCGCCGGCGCCGATCAGCGCGTTGCGCCAGGTGCCGCCGTACCTGCCGACCTCCTCCACCGGCGTGACAACCAGCGGGTTGGTCGGCAACCGCTCGGCCAGCGGCGGGAGTTGGCCCTCCTCGACCAGGTCGCGCAGCTCCGGGGCCTCGCCCTCGGCGTCCCCGCCGCCGCCCGAGTCGCCGCCCTCGGGCGAGAGGCTGCACCCGCCGAGCGCGGTCAGGGTGCCGGCGCCCAGGGCCAGGGCGCCCCCGGCGGCGAGGATTCTTCTGCGGTCGATGGGGCGGTTGGTACGCGTCGTCGCGTTCATTTGGTTCGTCCTCCGTGGTGGGACGGCTCTGCTCAGTACCCGTGGACCCGGGGCCAGGACAGCTCGACGCCGTGGTCGGTCAGCAGGGCGCGGTAGGTCGCGAGGTGCCGCTCGTCGGCGTGGACCTGGTGCGGGGTGGCCCGCTCGCGCAGGCAGTGGACGGCCAGCAGCGCCGCGGCCTCGCCGATGTTCCACTCGACGGGATGCAGCCGGTAGCAGCCGTTGGTGATGTGGGTGGTGCCGATGTTCTTGGCGGCGGGCAGCAGGTTGACCGTCCGTCGCGGCAGCAGCGCGCCCAGCGGGATCTGGAAGGGGCAGGAGCCGATGTCGATGTAGTTGTCCCCTCCGGTGGAGGGGTGCAGGTCGATCCGGTAGGAGCCGACGCCGACCGCGTCGTGGTGGGTCACGGCGCCGTGCTCCCCGCGCACCGCGAGGGAGACCTCCTGCTCGGTGACGGTGTGCACGGCGCGGATGCGGCGGGACTCGCGGTGGTAGGGGCCCATGGTCAGGCCGTCGGCCGTGCCCACCGCGTCGGGGCGCGTGCGCAGCCCGGGCAGGCCCGTTCCGCCGTCGGCGCGCGGGAGTTCGGTCTGGAGCCAGTACAGGAAGGCGCGGCTCATCGCGCGGGCGCCGGCCAGGTGGCGGGCGTCGGTCTCGGGGTCGCCGCCGAACAGCGGCCCCTCGACGTAGTCGATCATCGGCCAGTTGACGATGACGACGTCCGACTCCAGGAAGCCGGGCGCGAAGTTCTCCCTGGCCAGAATCCGGCGGAAGGCCCACAGGTCCAGGTCGCCGGCGACCGGCGGGGCGGGGGCCGCGGGGTCGGGGTTGGGTTCGAGGAGCCGCCTGGCGGGCTCCAGGGTCTGGGGCTTGGGCGCCACCATGCCGAACAACGGGCCCGGCCAGTACGGCGGTTGGTAGTCCCGCCAGAAGCCGTAGTCGTCCGGCTTGTCGATGGTGTGGTCCTCGCCGGCGCGGTGTTCCAGTGCCAGGCACCAGGAGGCGGCCTGGATGTTCTCCGGCTGGGCCTCGGCGGGGGCGTGCGGTTCCCCGGTCTCCTCCCGCGACTCGAAGCCGGTGACGAACTCCGTCCCGGTCAGCGGCAGCAGTTCGCCGGTCTCGGTCGCGTCCAGCACGAACGGGGCGGTGACGGTGAGGAGTTCGCCGTCGCGGACGGAGCGCAGGGTGACGCTGGTGACGGCGTCGCCGTCGGTGGTGGCGGCGCACGGCACCAGCCCGGTCCTGATGTCGAGGCGGCCGGACGCCTGGTGGGGCGCGAGGAGGGCGCGCAGCACGTCGTGCGCGACCCTCGGCTCCGCGCACAGGGCGCTCACCCGCCCGCGCCCCGGGTTGAGCGCGCGGTCGGCGCGCGCCTCGGCGGTCAGCGGGTACCAGCGGCGGTAGTACGCCCTGATGCCCTCGCGCAGGGCGCGGTAGGAGGCGGTGGCGCCGAACCGCTCGATCCACGGGTGCTCGTCGGGCGGGGTGCCCTGCACGGTGAGCTGCCCGCCGAGCCAGTCGTACTCCTCGGTGAGCAGCACCCTGAGGCCGCTCCGCGCGGCGGCCAGGGCGGCGGCGACGCCCCCGAGCCCGCCCCCGATGACGGCGAGGTCGGCGCTGGTCTCGGTCACGAGTCCCCCTTGCGTCGGGCGGTGGGCGGCGGCGCGATGGTGGTGGGCGCCGGGGGCGCGCAGGGCAGGGCGACCTGCCGTTCGCGCGCCGCGTCCGGCTCGGCCAGCGTCTCGACCAGCAGCCGCACGGCGGCCCTGCCGATCTCGTTGCGCGGGATGCCGAGGGAGCTCCAGGGCACCCCCGGGTAGGGCCCGCCGCTGGTGTCGCGGAGGGTGACCACGGAGAGGTCGGCCGGCACGCGCAGGCCCCGGCGTGCGGCGAACTCCCCGAGCCGGCCGGTGAGCGACTCCTCCTCGGTCACGAACGCCGTGACGCCGGAGGCGATCACCAGGTCGAACCACTCCTGTTCGAGCTGGCCCGGGTTCATCAGCACGGGCAGCGGCGGGAGGCCGGCGGCGACGCAGGCGGCGCGGTAGCCGGCCTCCCGGTCCACCAGCGGCTCGGTGCGGTCGGTGAGGCCGAGGTAGCAGATCCTGCGGTGCCCGGCGTCGGTCAGGGCCCGGACGGCGTCGCCGGTGCCGGCGGTGTAGTCGGCGCTGACCCAGGCGATGTCGGCGCCGGGGACGGCCCGGCGGCCGATGTGGACGAACGGGTAGCCGTCCCTGCTGAGCCGGGCCAGGTCGGAGAGGTCGTGGGTGACGCCGAGCAGCACGCTGCCGTCGGCGACGTTCAGCCGGTTGGTGCCGTCGCGGTAGAGGCGGCGCTCGCCGTTGTGGTCCTCGGTCGAGGTGAAGAGCACCAGGTCGTAGCCCTCGGCGACGGCCTGCTCCTCCACCCCGATGAGGAACTCGTGGTAGAAGTCGCGGCTGCTGATCGGGAAGACGGCCTCGAAGGTGTGCACCCCCAGCAGCCGGTTGCCCTTGCCCTTCAGGGAGCGGGCGGCCGGGTTGGCCGCGTACCCCAGCTCGCTGATGGCCTGCCGCACGAGCCGCTCCGTCTCGGGCGGTATGCGGCTGCTGGCGGCCCGGTCGTTGACGACGGCCGAGACCGTCGCCTGGGACACCCCGGCGCGGCGCGCCACATCGGCCTGGGTCGGCGCCCGCCGCTGGCGTTTCACTGGCACGGCATTCCCCTCGCTGGTTCGTATCAGCAACGCATCAGCAGCCAGGACGAGTTGACTGCTGATTGGTTGCAGCGAAGATAGGGAGCGCCTCGGGAGGCGTCAAGGGAGTGCGCACGGATGAGTTTTCGAGGGGTGGGCGGGCGCCGGGAGGCGCGGGCCGGGGCTGCTGCCGGGCGCCGCGCCCGGGGCCGGGGCGCGGGGCCCGAGGCCCGGGGACGATCGTGGGAACCGAAGCGAGGAGCGAGGAGCACCGCCATGGCCACCGCAGAGTTCGCCGAGTTCGCCGAGTTCGCCGAAGCGAACGTTCGCGCCGGGCAGTTGACGCACGACTTCCCGTTCGACCCGAGATATGGGCACGGGCCGGCCGAGCTGCTGGCGGTGGGCGCGCCGCCGGCGCCCGACGACTTCGCCGCGTTCTGGCGCGCGCGCTTCGCTGCGGCGGCCGAGGTGCCGGTCAGGCCGGTGCTGGGGCCGCCGGACCGGGTGGTGGACGAACTCCGCGTGCGCCGCGTTGAGTTCGGCTCGGTGGGCGGCCGGCGCATCGGCGGATGGCTCACCCTGCCGGCCGCCGGGCCGGTCACCCGGGGCTGTGTCGCCACCCACGGCTATGGCGGTCGCGAACGCCCGGAGCCGGCGCTGCCGCCGCCCGGCTCGGCCACGATCTGGCCGGTGCTGCGGGGCCTGGGGACGGCCAGCCGGTTCCCCGACATCCCGGAGGCGTCCGACGCCCATGTGCTGCACGGGATCGGGTCCCGGGACACCTATGTGCACGGTGACTGTGCCGCCGACGTGTGGTGCGCGGCCACCGCGCTGCTGGAGCTGGTCCCCGAGGCCGCCGCGCACCTGACCTATCTGGGCACCAGCTTCGGCGGCGGGATCGGCCCGCTCGCGCTGCCCTGGGACGAGCGGTTCGCGGCCGCCGCGCTGACCGTGCCCAGCTTCGGCAACCACCCGCTGCGGCTGACCCTGCCCTGCGTCGGCAGCGGCGAGGCGGTGCGTCGGCTGCACCGCGAACGGCCGGCCGTCGCCGGGGTGTTGCGCTACTTCGACGCGGCGACGGCCGCCTCCCACCTGCGGATTCCCACCCATGTGGGGGCGGCGCTGTTCGACCCGGCCGTCCCGCCGCCCGGGCAGTTCGCGGTGTACAACGCGCTGGCCGGCCGGCGCGGGCTCGCCGTGCTGACGGCCGGCCACTTCGACCATCCGCACGCGGAGGCGGAGCAGGACGCGCTGGCGCGCGCCAGGCACGCCTTCCTGGCGGAGGTCGCCGCCGGCTGACCGGCGGCCGGCGCAGCGGTGTCGGGCCACCGTCGGCGGGACCGGGCAGTGGTGCGGCGGCGACCGGCGGCCGGGTGGGTGGGGCGTGCGTGACGGCCACCACCGTCGGTGCGGCGCCGATCGCGCGCCTCGCGCGGCGAGGTGGACGGGCGGCCCGGGGTCGGCTCCTCGTCCACCAGGACGTCCGGATAGCCGGCCCGCCGGGGCCGGAGCGTCGCGGTCGGCGACTCCCCTCGCTCACGGGCCGGTTCGTCCGGCGAGGGGCCCGGTGCCGCGCGCGGCTGCGGCGTCGAAGGCGAACTCCGGTGCTTCGTCGGCCGGTTGGTCGGGGTTGATGGCCAACGCCACGGGGCGATCCGGGATGTCCGTCTCCACCGCCCGGGCCCGCGCTCCGCGATCCGACTTCTTCCGGAGAGGCATGGGTGCGGCCCGGTGGGACGGCCGCTCCCACCCCGGACCGGAGCCCGGGCGGGCCCGGCCCACGAGGCCCGCCGCGGAACACATTCCGTCAGCGCCCCCACGCACCCCGTCACGCCGCAGGGCAATCTGCGCGCCACCCCTTGACGGGATCGGACCACGGGGACGAAGGTGCTCGTCAATCCGCGTGAGTTCACACCGTGGGTCGCGCACTCGACTCAACTAATACGCATTAGCGAGGGGATCAGGTGGCCGGGAAGATCAGGCGGGGACGGCCTCGTCAGGCCGAGGTGGCGCAGTTGGCCGGCGTCTCGCAGACGACGGTCTCGCTGGTCCTGGGCGGCAACAAGCAGGGCATCGTGATCCAGGAGGCCACCCGGCAGCGGGTGTTGGAGGCGGCGCGCACCCTCGGCTACGTCCCGGACCCGGCGGCGCGGCGGCTGGCCGCCGCGAGCAACAACCTGCTGGGCGTCTTCAGCTTCACCGCCACCTTCCCGACCGATCCGGCGCACTCCTACTACCCGTTCCTGGTCGGCGTGGAGCGGGAGGCGGCGGCGCGCGGCTTCGACCTGGTGCTGTTCACCGGCTCCAGCAGCGGCGGGGGGCGCGCGGAGGCGCCCGGCGCGCTGGAGCGGGTGCGGCTGGCGGACGGCTGCCTGCTCTTCGGCCGCCATGTGCCGACCGAGCCGCTGCGGCGGCTGGTCGCCGACGGCTTCCCGCTGGTGCACGTGGGCCGCCGGGACGAGATAGCGGAGCTGGCCTGGGTCGGCGCCGACTACGTCGCGGCCAGCGCGGAGGTGGTCCGCCACCTGGTCGCGGCCGGCCACCGCCGGATCGTGCTGGTCCGCGAGGACGACGACGCGCCCGCCTCCACCGACCGCGAGCGCGGCTTCCGCGAGGGCCTGGCGGGCACGGAAGGCGCCGTGGTCCGGGTGCGGACGCCGGCCGAGGAGCTGACCCCGGAGTGGGTGCGGGCCCAACGGGCCGCCGGCGTCACGGCGTTCGTCGCGGAGGAGACCGACACGGGCGCGGCCTGGCGGGCGTTGGGCGAGGCCGTGACGGCCGCCGGGCTGCGGGCGCCGGACGACGTGTCGCTGGCGCTGCTCGGCTCGCCGCCGCCGGACCTGCCGGGGGACGGCCCGGTCACCGGCTTCGACATCCCGCGCGCCGAGTTGGGCGCGGCGGCCGTGCGGGCGCTGACCGATCTGCTGGCCGGCCAGCGCCCGGGGCCCACCCTGGCCCGCTGCCCGTTCCGGGCGGGCGCCAGCAGCGGCCCGCCGCCCGGGGTGCCGCGATGAACGCGGCGCGGCCCGCCGGCGGCCCGACCCGGGCGCCGGGCGACGCCCGGACCCGCCACGCCCGCCGCCCCCGCCGCGCGGTCGGCCGGGGACCGCCGCGCGTCACCCGCGCCGTTCCCCGCGCCCCTTCGGGGGCTCCCGCACCGCCGAGCAGCACCGAGCAGGACCGAGCAGGACCAGGAGAGAGAACCCGTATGGATACCGCTGAGACCGTGACGAGCCCCGCCGGCGCCCCCGCCCCGCCCGGCGGCGTCGAGTCCGCCACCGACGTGCTGATCGTCGGCGGCGGGCTGGGCGGGGTCGCGGCGGCGCTCGCCGTCTGCCGGGCCGGTCACCGCGCCGTCCTGACCGAGGAGACCGACTGGCTCGGCGGGCAGTTGACCTCGCAGGCCGTGCCGCCGGACGAGCACCCGTGGGTGGAGCAGTTCGGCGTGACCGCCAGCTACCGTCAACTGCGCGAGCGGATCAGGGAGTACTACCGGCAGTGGTATCCGTTGCGCGCCGAGGCGCGGGAGTTGCCGCACCTCAACCCGGGCGCTGGCCGGGTCAGCAAGCTGTGCGCCGAGCCGCGCGTGGCGCTGGCCGTGATCGAGGCGACGCTGGCGCCGCACCGGGCCGCCGGGCGGCTGACCGTGCTGACCGAGCACCGGCCCGTCGCCGCGCACACCGAGGGCGACGAGGTGCGGGCCGTGACGCTGCGCGACCTGCGCGGCGGTGGCCGGCACACGGTCACCGCGCCCTATGTGCTGGACGCGACCGAGACCGGGGAGCTGCTCGAACTGGCGGGCGTCGAGCACGTGGTGGGCGCCGAGGCGCGCGCCGAGCACGACGAGCCGCACGCCCCCGAGCGGGCGGACCCGCTCAACCAGCAGGGCATCACGTTCTGTCTGGCGCTCTCCCACCACGCGGGCGAGGACCACACGATCGACCGCCCGGCGGACTACGCCTTCTGGCGGGACTACCGGCCGCCGTTCTGGCCGGGGCCGCTGCTGGGGTTCCAGGCGCCCGACCCGCGCACGCTGGAGTCGGTGCCGCGCGCCTTCGAGCCCAACCCGGAGCTGGACCCGCTGGACGTCTCGGCCGACCAGAGCGCGGACGCGGGTGACAAGGAGCTGTGGGGCTTCCGCCGCATCCTGGCCCGCCGGCTGCACAGGGACGGCGCGTTCGACTCGGACATCACGCTGGTCAACTGGCCGTTGAACGACTACTGGGAGACCCCGCTGGTCGGCCTCGGCGAGGAGGGCGAGCGGCGGGCGCTGCACGGCGCGCGGCAGCTGTCGCTGTCGTTGCTGTACTGGCTCCAGACCGAGGCGCCGCGCGCCGACGGCGGCACCGGCTTCCCCGGGCTGCGGCCCAGGGGCGATGTGACGGGCACCGCCGACGGCCTGGCCAAGGCGGCGTACGTGCGGGAGGCGCGCCGCATCCGGGCGGTGACCACCGTCACCGAGCACGACGTGGCGATGGACCTGGTCGGGCCCTACGGCGGGACCCGTTACCCGGACTCGGTGGGCGTCGGCGCCTACCGGATCGACCTGCACCCCTCGACCGGCGGCGACAACTACGTGGACATCGCCTCCGTCCCGTTCGAGATCCCGCTGGGCGCGCTGCTGCCCCGGCGGGTCACCAACCTGCTGCCGGCCGGCAAGAACCTCGGCACCACCCATGTCACCAACGGCTGCTACCGGCTCCACCCGGTGGAGTGGAACGTGGGCGAGGCCGCCGGCGCGCTGGCCGCGCACTGTCTCTCGGAGGGCGTCCTCCCGCACCAGGTTCGGGCGGAGGAGAAGCAACTGGCCGACTTCCTGCGCCGGTTGGACCGCGAGGGGGTGCAGCGGCACTGGCCCGACGTCCGCGGCTACTGAACGAGGGCCACCGAACGAGAACGCCGGGTGACCTGCCGGGCGAGGTAGCTCCACCTGCCCCGCCCGGCCGTCCCCACCCACCACCACAACGCGAAGACACGAGGAGGTGTCCAGACGATGACCTCTCACCGGCCGACCCATCCGCACACCCGCCAGATCCGCGTCGGCATCGACGTGGGCGGAACCTTCACCGACGCCGTGGCCGTCGACGCCACGACGCTCGCGCTCGTCGGCCAGGTCAAGGTGCCCACCAGCCACCACCACGAGGACGGGGTGGCGCACGGCATCGTGACCGCCCTCGACCGGCTGCTGGCCGAGACCGGCCACACCGCGGCCGAGGTGTCCTTCCTGGCCCACGGCACGACCCAGGCTACCAACGCCCTGTTGGAGGGCGACGTCTCCCCCGTCGGCCTGGTCGGCGTCGGCACCGGGCCCGGCGCGGCGCTGACCAGGCGCCTGAGCGCGTTGGCCAAACTGCCGCTGACCGAGAACCACCCGTTCCCGCTGCGCTACGCCCACGTTCCCGACCCGCACGACGCCGAGGCGGTGCGCGCGGCGGTGCGCGGCCTGGTGGAGACGGGCGTCGGGGTGTTGGTGGTCAGCGAGCCGTTCAGCGTGGACGACCCGGCGGGTGAGGAGGCGGTGGTGGCGGTGGCCCGCGAGTTCGGGCTGCCGCTGACCGCCGCGCACGAGATCACCTCGCTCTACGGGCTGCGCAAGCGCACCAGGACGGCGGTGGTCAACGCGGCGATCCTGCCGAGGATGTTGGCGACGGCCGACCTGGTCGACGGCAGCATCGCCAAGGCCGGCATCACCGCGCCGCTGATGGTGATGCGCTGCGACGGCGGCGTGATGTCGCTGGACGAGATGCGCCGCAGGCCGCTGCTGACGGTGCTCTCCGGCCCGGCGGCCGGCGTCGCCGGGGCGCTGATGCGGGAGCGGATCAGCGAGGGCGTCTTCCTGGAGACCGGCGGCACCTCGACCGACATCAGCGTGATCCGGCGGGGCCGGGTCGCCGTGCGGCACGCCACGCTCCTGGGCCGCTCCTCCTATCTGCCGGCGCTGGACGTGCGGACGGTGGGCGTGGGCGGCGGCTCGATGGTGCGGGTAGCCGGCGGGAGGGTGGTGGCGGCGGGGCCGCGCAGCGCGCACATCGCCGGGCTGCGCTACGCCTGCTTCGCCGAGCCGGCGGAGCTGGCGGACGCGCGGCTGGTGACGTTGGCGCCGGTGGCCGGCGACCCGGCCGACCACGCGGTGCTCCAGGCGGCCGGCGGCCGGTTCGCGATCACCATGACCTGCGCGGCCAACGCGCTGGGCGTCGTCCCCGAAGGCGACTTCGCCCGGGCCGAACAGGCCACCGGGCGGGCCGCGTTGGCGCCGCTGGCCGAGGCGCTGGGCACGGACGTGGCGGGCGCGGCGCGGGCGGTGCTCGACGCGGGCGTGCGCGAGGTGCGGTCGGTGGTCGACGCGATGCTGCGCGACTACCGGCTGGACCGGGACGCGGTGGTGCTGGTCGGCGGCGGGGGCGGCGCGGCCAGCGTCACCCCGCACCTGGCCGGGGCGATGGGGCTGCCCGGCTCGATCGCCGAGCACAACGAGGTGATCAGCCCGATCGGCGTGGCCCTCGCGCTGGTGCGGGAGCAGATCGAGCGGATCATCCCGGGCGCCACGCAGGAGCAGATCCTGGGCGTGCGGGCCGAGGCGGAGCAGGCGGTCGTCGCGCAGGGCGCGGCGCCCGGCGGGGTCGAGGTGGAGGTCACCGTCGACCCGCAGACCAACACGGTGCGGGCGGTGGCCACCGGCGCGACCGAGCTGCGCACCCAGGACCGGGCCCAACGGGTGGACGACGACGAGCGGTTGGCGACGGCCGCCCGGAGCCTGAAGACCGGGGCGGAACGGGTGGCGGTGCTGGGCCGCACGCCCAGCCACACCGTGTTCGGCACCACCAGGCGGCGCAGGTTCCGCCGGCCGACGCACCCGGTGCGGGTGGTGGACGCGGACGGCGTGGTGCGGCTGCACGCCGCCGACGCGACGGTGGCGACCACCACGGTGGGCGAGGCGCCCGAGCTGCTGGCCAGGCTGGTGCGGGACACCACCGCGTACGGCGACGGCGGGGTGCGGGCGCCGGCGGTGCGGCTGCTGCTGGGCGCGCGGATAGCCGACCTGTCGGGGGTGTTGGACGCCCAGCCGCTGCTGGCGCTGGCCCGCAGCGAGCTGCGCGCCCGCGCGGCGGAGGAGCCCGTGATCGCCGTGGTGGAGGCCCGCTCGTGAGCGCCGGAGCAACCGCGAACCGGCGCCGCGCCCGGCACGAACTGCGTGCCAGGGGCGCCGAGTTGGCCGCCATGGACGACATCGAGTTCGGCCGGCTGCTGCTGGCGAACGTGCCGCTGCACGCGGGCCGCGAGCCCGGCGAGCTGCGCCGCTGGGCGGACGCCGCCTGGGAGTTCGGCGTCGAGCTGGCCGCCGAGCACCCCGGGGCCGGCGCGGACGGCTGGCGCGGCGAGGCGGTGGTCGTGGAGCGGGACGGCGGCCTGGCCGAGGACCGGCTGCTGCTGGCCCGTTACCGCTCCCGGCCGGTGGAGACCGTCGAACTCTTCACGGACACGCTGGCGTTGGCGGAGGAGACCGTCGAACTCCTCGGCTGGCGGCACTGGTTCCCGCCGGGGTCGCCCCGGCGGGCCGCGCTGGTCCACGAGGAGGGCCACCGGCTGCTGGGCGACCGCCGGCGCCGCGCCGAGCTGCGCCGCCGCCTGAACCATCCGGTGCTGCGCCTGGGCAGGCGGCGGGTGCTCGGCCATGTGGCCGGCGCCGACGAGCTGGCCGCCCACGCGTTCGCGCACGCCGTCTGCGGCCTGGGCCGCAGTCCCCTGCTGCTGACCGCCGCGCTGACCCACGCGGTGCGGTCGAGAGAGAGCTGAGACGTCATGGGTGTCGTCATTCTGTTGATCATGCTGGTGGGCGTCGTGCTGATGCTCTCCGGCAAACTGCCCACCGCCTTCGCGCTGGTGCTGCTCGGTGTCTCCATCGCCCTGGTGACGGGCGCGCCGCTGACCGGCGAGGAGAGCGTGCTGGACACGGTGCTCCAGCAGGGCGCGGGCGGGCTGGCCGCGACGATGATCGCGATCCTGCTCGGCTCGTGGCTGGGCAGGCTGTTGGACGAGACCGGCATCGCCGGCACGCTGGTCCGCAAGATCGTGGAGTTCGGCGGCGACCGGCCCACCGTGGTGGCCCTCGGCGTGCTGGCCGTCTCCGGGCTGGTCGGCACGGTCACGGGCTCGGCGCCGGCCGCGATGCTGGCCGGCATCATCGGCATCCCCGCGATGATCGCGGTGGGCGTGCCCAAGGTGACGGCCGCCGGCACCATCCTGATGGGACTGGCCGCCGGGCTGCCGTTCGAGCTGCCGGTCTGGCAGTTCTTCTCCACCGCGCTGGACCTGCCGGTGGAGACGGTGCGCGGCTTCATGATCAAGCTGTTCCCGTTCGCGGCCTTCTTCGCCGTGCTCTTCGTGCTGGTCGAAACGCGCCGGCGGGGCGTGGAGCACGCCTGGTCGCTGCGGTCCGTGGACGCCTCGGCCGAGCGCCGCCCCTCGCGCCGGGAGCGGCTGGGCGACGCCCCCTGGTACGCGCTGTTCACCCCGGTGGTGCCGCTGGTGCTGGCGCTGGGGCTCGAACTCGCCATCATTCCCTCGCTGTTGGCGGGCGTCCTCTTCGCGCTGGTCACCACGACCAGGCCGCGCGACATGAACCGGCGGCTGCTGCGCACCCTCTACGCCTCGTTCGACGTGGCGGCGGCGCCGATCGTGCTCTTCGTCGCCATCGGCATCCTGCTGGCCGCCGTCCAACTTCCCGGCTCCGTCGAGGCGTTGGAGCCCCTGGTGCGGAACGTCAGCCCGCAGAACCCGGTGCTGTTCGTGCTGGTCTTCGGCGCGCTGGTGCCGCTGTGCCTCTACCGGGGCCCGTTGAACGTCTACGGCCTGGGCGCCGGCATCGCCGGCGTGCTGATCGCCGCCGGCATCTACCCGGCCGTCGCGGTGCTGGGCCTGACCACCTCCTACAACCAGGTCTTCGGCGTCGCCGACCCGACCAGCACCCAGACCGTGTGGAGCGCGCAGTACTCGGGCGTCAGCCCGCAGCAGGTGATGCTGCGCACCCTGCCCTACGTCTGGTGCGTGGCCGTCGGCGGCCTGATCGTCACGGCCTCGCTCCACCTCTGACCAGACCCCTCACCAGCCCGTCCGCACGTTCGCACCCCCACCATCCGGTCAACGACGAACGGAGAACGTGTCATGCCCCTCGACCACCCCCAGGGCCCGCCCCTGGACCACGCCCTGGACCGTCGCACGCTGCTGCGCGGCGCGGCCGCCGCCGGCACCCTGCTCGGCGTGGGCGGCGCCGCCGCCGCGCTGGGCGCAGGCACCGCCTCGGCCGCGCCCGGCGGCTTCCCCGACTACCGGTACGTCGCCACCCTGCTGCGCCCGTCCGACCTCTCCTACAACCCGACCGACGAGATCATCTTCCCGTGTGTCCGTGGCGTCTACGACCGGCTCAGCTCGCCGCTCGGCCGCTACTACCTCTACTACGCGCCGCACGACGACCCGGGCGGGATCTGCCTCGCCTACGGCGACGCGCTGGCCGGCCCGTTCACCGAGTACCCGGGCAACCCGCTGGTCAGCAACGTGTGGGGCGACCACTACGCGGTCCCGCACGTCTCGTCGCCGCACGTGCTGTGGAACGAGGATGAGCGGGAGCTGTGGCTCTACTTCCACGGCGACAACCGCACGACCCGGCTGGCCCGCTCCACCGACGGCATCCACTTCACCTACGACGGCGTGGTCCTGCACACCTCGATGCTGCCCGCCGGCAGCAACGAGGCGTCCTACGCCCGCGTCTTCCGCCACGACCTGCCGGCCCGGGGCGCCCGGTACGTCATGCTCTTCATGATCAACAACGCCAGCAACCACCGTGCCATCGGCTGGGGTTGGTCCGCCGACGCCCGCACCTGGACGTTCTCCCAGGAGCCGCTGGTGCGGCACGCGGACGTCGGCGTCAACGACCTCAGCGGCCCCCACCTGCTGACGAGGAACGGCAGCGCCTACGTCGTCTACCACACCGACCGGGCCAGCGGCGGCAACATCCTGATCACCGAGGTCGGCAACGACTTCTCCCGGCGGGACCATCTCGGCGTGTTTCACCGGCCGTTGAGCGGCGCGCCGGACAACGGGCGGTCGGCGGCGCCCTCGTTCGGCACCGACCGGGGCGTGTCGTACATGGTCTATGAGGCGGGCGAACGGCTCGACGGCTCCATCGCGGTGGCCAGGGCCGTCTCCTGACGGAACGCCGCGCGGGCCGGGTCGTGACCCCCGGCCCGCGCGGCGGTGACCCCGCCCGACACCGGGGCCGGGGTCAGAACCTGGCGCCGATCGCGCTCCCGTCGGCCGGCACCAGGAAGTCGGAGGACGGGATCGCGCCGTCCGGGCCCCGGGGCCCGGTGATCGTCGAGGCGTCCACGCTGAGCACCGAGTCCTCGCCCCAGTCGCCGCCCAGGTCCCAGGAGTTGCCCTCGGAGGTGCCGCCGCCCGGCTCGACGGCCGCCGCGTCCAGCACGGAGAGGTTGGCCGTCAGGGCCGTCCGCGAGTCGGCCAGGTCGAAGCCGGTCCCGCCGTTGGCGTAGGTGCTGGTGCGGGTGACGGTCAGCGCGCCGGGGTTGCCGTTGTCGGTGACGCCGTCCACCGCGTTCCCGAACGCCAGGCAGTTGCTCAGCGCGTGGTCGGCCGGCAGGTCCTCGTCCCCGCCGCCCATCTTGAAGCCGTTGCCGTCGCCCTCGAAGTCGGGGAAGTCCCAGCGGTTGAACCCGTTGCCCCAGGCCACGGTGGACTCCAGCGCGACCGGGGAGAGGAACTCCCAGGCGTCGAAGCCGTCGTCCGCGTTGTGCCACAGCCGCGCGCCGACCACCCGGTTCCCCTCGCCGGCGCCCTCCTTGATGCCGAGGCCGTCGGCGCTCTCGCCGTTCTTGCGCGGGTCGTGGTTGCCGAAGGAGTCCAGGTTCTCGATCAGGTTGCGGCTTGAGACGCCCTGAAGCTGGAAACCGGTCTCGTAGTTGTCGCGGGTGGTCAGGTTCCGAAACACGTTGTCGTCGCAGCCGTCGCAGTAGATCCCGTACGGACCACGGATGATCTCCAGGTTCTCGATCACCCAGTGCGCGGCCTCCATGTGGATCGCGCCGCGCTCCTCGCGGGGGATGCTGCCGCCCACCGGCGTGTGGCTGGCGGGCAGTTCGTCCCCGTCGATCACCGGCCGCTCGCCGGGGTAGGCGCTCAGCGTGATCGGGCTGCCCGGCTCGCCCGAGGTGGCGATGGTGATGTTCTCGCTCAGGGTGTAGGTGCCGCCGCGCACCTGGACGGTGTCGCCGGGACCGGCCCGGTCGACGGCGGCCTGCACGGTGGCCAGCGGGTCCGCCACCGTGCCCGCGCCCCCGTCGTCCCCGTCGGGCGCCACCACGATCAACGCGGCCAGCGGCGCGGCCTCGGCCGCCGCCGTCGTCCCCGCGCCCGCCGTCGGCAGCAGCAGCGCGGCCACCGCCACGCCGACACCCGCCGGCCATCCAGGACGCCACCCGCTCTTCGCTCCACGCAAGCTCCTCATGCCCCTCGGTCGCCGCAGGGGGACGGAAGGTTGCCGACGGGGCGGACGGAGAGTTCGCCGAAGCGGGACGGAGGGGCGCCGAAGCGGCCGGGCTCGCGCGCCCGGTCAGGCCCCGGCGGCGAGGGTCGCGCGCAGGGCGTCGGCGAGGATGTCGACGCCCGTGTGCAGCTCGGCCTCGGTCGCGGTCAGCGGCGGGGCGATGCGGAAGATGCCGCCCATGCCGGGGAGTTGGACGATGTTGAGGTGCAGCCCCCGCTCCAGGCAGGCCGCCGTGACCGCCTGGCCCAGCGCGTCGGCCGGGGCCCTGCTCTCCTTGTCGGTGACCAGCTCGATGCCCTGGAGCAGCCCGCGCCCGCGCACGTCGCCCACCACCTCGAAGGCGTCGCGCAGCCCCAGCAGCCGGTCGCGCAGCAACCCGCCGAGCCGCGCGGCCCGTTCGACGAGACCGTCGCGTTCCACCACGTCGAGCACGGTCAGCGCGACCGTCGCGGCGAGCGGGTCGGAGACATGCGTGGTGAAGAAGAGGAAGCCCCGCTCGTGGCAGACCTCCTCGATCGCGGGGCTGGTCACCACGGCCGCGACCGGCAGCCCGGCGCCCAGCGTCTTGGAGAGCGTCAGGATGTCGGGCGCCACCCCGTCGCGTTCGAAGGCGTAGAGCTGGCCGGTCCGGCCGAGCCCGGTCTGCGCCTCGTCGAGGATCAGCAGCATGTCGCGCTCGTCGCACAGCTCCCGCAGCCGCGCGAGATAGCCGGGCGGCAGCTCCACGATGCCGCCCGAGGAGAGGATCGGCTCGACGAGGCAGGCGGCCAGCGCGCCCGTGGACTGGGCGTCGACGGCGGCGAACCCGTAGGCCAGCTCCGTCTCCCAGTCGTGCGAGCCGTCGGCGTGGCGGAACGGGGAACGGTAGGCGTTGGGCGTCGGCAGCGTCAGGTTGCCCGGCACGGTCGGGCCGTAGCCCCGGCGCCCGGCGGAGTAGGTCGCGGCGGCGGCGCCCGAGGTCATGCCGTGCCAGGAGCGGTCGAAGGAGACGATCTCGTAGCCGCCGGTGTAGAGCTTGGCCATCTTGATGGCCGCCTCGTTGGACTCGGCGCCCGTCGTCAACAGCAGTGTCCTGGACAGGGGTTGGGGCAGCGTCCCGGCCAGCCGGCGGGCCAGGTCGACGACGGGGCGGCTCAGCATCCCGCTGTAGAGGTGGTCCAGCGAGGCGACCGAGGCGGAGACCGCGCGCACCACGTCCGGGTGGGAGTGCCCGAGCACCGCGCTCATCTGGCCCGAGGTGAAGTCGAGGATCGCCCGGCCCTCGCTGTCGTACACGTAACAGCCCCCGGCCCGTTCGATGACGCGCGGCGTGAACGCTGCGCCGTAGCGGACCAGATGGCGGTCCGCGTCCGTCCAGAACGGGTCCTCGGTCCCCATGAGCGGCCTCCCACGTGCGGCGTCCGGCGTGGCGACCGAGGCTATGCCATGGGCGGGGCCGGGGGACGGCGGGGGCCGCGGCCCCGGGCCGGCCGTTCGGAGACGGCGGCCGGACCGGTCGTGCGCGGCGGCGGCCCGCCGTTCACCGGTGCGGGACCACCGTGAGCGGGACGGGGCAGTGGTGCAGCAGGGAGTGGGTCACCCGGCCCAGCCGTGGCCCGAGGGGAACGGAGCGGTCGCGCCGGCCGACCACCACCAGCCGTGCGCCGTCCGCCGCTTCGCGCAGGACGCGGGTGGCGCGTCCGAAGGGCAGCTCGGCGCGGACCGTGACCTCGGGGTACTTGGCCTGCCAGGGCCGCAGCGTCGCGGCCAGCGTCTCCCGCAGCTCGCCGGCCAGCTCCTCGGTGGTGGGCCCGACCGGGCCCGGCACGCCCACCGCGACCGGCGCCACGGTCGGCGTCGGGTTCCAGACGTGCACCACCCGCAGCCCGGCGCCGTGGGTTGCGGCGGCGTCGAAGGCGAACTCCAGCAGCTCGTCGGCGGGTTGGGTCAGGTCGAGGCCCAACACCACGGGGCCGGCCGGGACATCCTCCGGCTCGCCGCGCACCACGGTGACCGGCCCCGGCGCGCCCGCCACGGTCGCCTGGGAGACCGAGCCGAGCAACACCCCGCGCACCGCGCCGAGTCCACGCGAGCCGACCACCAGCAGCGCGCCCTCGGCCACCGCGGCGCGCAGCACCACGGACGGCACCCCGGTCTGTCGCCGGCCGACGACCTCAAGCTCGGGGTGGGCGCGGGCCAGCCGCTCGGCGGTGGCCCGGAGCATCGCGTCGCACCGCTCGCGGCGGGCGGCCGCGTCGACATACGGCGTCAGGTCGTGGGCGTCGGCGGTCCAGGCGGCGAGCAGCCGCAGCGGGAGCCGGCGGCGCCGGGCCTCCCCAGCCGCCCAGTCGGCGGCGGCCAGGCTCTCGGCGGACCCGTCGAGGCCGACGGTGATGGAGCGGAACATGGAACTCTCCCTCGCTGGGCGGGTGGTGACTCCAGCGTCGGCCGGCGAGGGGGCGCGGGGCGTGGGCCGGTCGGGCACCTCGGGTGCGCCGACCGGCCCGGTTCGGGGGGCCGTTCGGCCCTCCGGGCGGCGGCGGTCAGCCGTTGAGAGATCCGGCGGCGGCGGTCAGCCGTTGAGAGATCCGGCGGCGGCGGTCAGCCGTTGAGAATCCAGGAGAGGTTGAAGCGGCGCCAGACCAGCGCGCGGTAGGAGCCGCCGCCGGTGCCGTCGTTGAAGAAGTCCGTCTCCACCAGGGCGCCGACGCGGTAGTCGGCGGTCTTGGTCATGCTGGAGTAGCCGCCCTCGTAGCCGACGCCGGAGACCGGCGCCGCGCTCAGCGCGCGGCCCGCCGTGAAGGTGCGGGCGTCGGCGTCGTAGCTGATCCGCACCCGCATCTCCCGACGCGAGGTCTCCGAGGCCGAGTTGAGGAAGAGCGTGCGGGCCGGGGCGTCGACGTTGTAGGCGAGCACCGAGCCCTGGCAGCGCGGGTCGGGCAGCCCCGGGTCGACGGCGAACGGGCCGAACCCGTCGAGGGTGCCGCGCGCCACCCAGCGGGCCCGGTCGTCCAACGGGCGGTCGTTGCGGCAGAGTCGGCCGTCGGGCGTCTGGACGACGGTGCCCTCCTCGGCGGCGCCTTCGAGGAGTTGGACCGACCAGGTGCGGGCGCCGGGGCTGCCGCGCCCGACGATGTTCCGGCCAAGCGCCGGGACCACCAACTCGCCGGAGCGCAGCCGGATGCCGTTGCCTGGGCCGACCGCGTCCCAGGCCCAGCCGTCGGGCGTCAGCTCGGCGGTCAGGTCGCGCGGCGTGGACCAGGTGGCGCCGTCGTCGGTGCTGCTGGTGAGGTAGAGGCGGCGCCGGCCCTCCTCGGTCGCGTCGACCTTGTCGGTGCGGGAGCCGTCGGGCAGCGGGTCGTCGCCGTTCTGACTGCGGTCGCCGGCGTTCCAGGAGAGGAAGAGGTGCACGGTGGTCCCGTCGACCACCGGGGTCGGGTTGCCCCAGGTGCCGTTGCCGGCGCCGACGATCTCGCGCAGCGGCTCCCAGTCGGCCGGCTCGGCGCCGTGGTCGGTGGTGGTCCTGGTGCGCTTGGCGACGAGGTTGATGTCGCCGTAGTCGCGGTTGTTGTGCCGGCGGCCCTCGGCGAAGGCGAGGATGCGGCCGGTGGCGGTGGTGACCACGGCGGGGATGCGGAAGGAGTGGAAGCCGACGCCGGAGGGCAGCCGGTCGGGGGAGGTCATGTTGGCGCTGCGGAAGAGGGGGAACGCGCGGTGGAACGGGGTGGCGTCGCCGGCGGGGTCGTCCACGGAGCGCGGGTCCTGCGCGGCGAGCGGGTGGTGCGCGGCGAGCGGGTCGTGTGCGGCCGGGGCGGCGGTGCGGGTCGCGGCTGAGGCGGGGCCGGTGGCCGCGAGGGCGGCGGGGGTGGCGATTCCGAGAGCGGCCAGGGCCATGACATCGCGGCGGCTGAGACGGCGAGGGGCGTGATCCACGTCGTTCCCTTTCTGACGCGCCCGCGCACGCCCCCGCGCTCGGCCGTCACGCGCGCCGGCGTGCGGGCACGCGCGGGCGCGTGGGAAGGAGGCGTGCGGAAGGGGGGCGAGGGGCGGGCGGTGCGGTGCGGGCGGCTGACGATAGATCACCGACGCGCCCCGGTCCAGGGCGCCGGGCCCTGGTCCGGCCCGGCGCCTGGTGCAACGGCGGCCGCGCGGTCCGTTCAACGGCGGCCGTGGCGGGCGGCGGCCCTGCGGGTGAGGGTGCGCCGGCACACCTTTCCGGTCGGGCCCCGGGGCATGTCCGCCAACTCCAGAAGAAACTCGGGCAGTTTGCGCTTCTCCAGCCCGACGTCGGTGAGCAGGAACGCGTTGAGCGCGGCCAGCGAGGGCGGCTCGGCGCCGGGCGCGGCGCGCACGCAGGCGCAGAGGCGTTCGCCCAGCTCGGGGTCGGGCACCGGGACGCAGGCGGCCTCGGCGACGGCCGGGTGCGCGGCGAGGGCGCGTTCGACCTCGGCCGGGCTGATGTTGAGGCCGCCCCTGATGACGACGTTCCGCAGCCGGCCCAGCAGGAACAGCCGGCCCTCGGCGTCCAGCCGGCCCAGGTCCCCGGTGCGCACCCAGCCGTCGGGGGTGCGGTGGGCCTCGTCGAGTGCGGGGTCGCCGACATAACACAGCGGCGTCATCGGCCCCTTGGCCTGGATCTCGCCCGACTCGCCGGGCGGCAGCGGCCGTTGGTCGGGGCCGACGACGCGGAGCGAGACCACGGCCGGGTCGGGGACGCCGACCAGCCCGGCCGGCGCGTCGGGCGCGACGCGGGTGTGGCAGTTGACGCCGTCCGACGAGCCATAGACGGTGATCACCGGCGCCCCGAGCCGTCGCGCGGCCAACCGCGCGGTGGTGGGCGGCAGTTCGGCGCCGCTGGAGACGACGGCGGCCAGCGGGGACGGCTCCTCGGCGCCGGGCGCGGGTTCGGGTTCGGGTTCGGGTTCGGGTTCCGGCGTGCGTTCCGGCGCGGCCTCGGCGATCCGGCGGAGCATGGTGGGAACGCCGAACAGGTGGGTGGGCCGGTGGGTGGCGAGGGCACGCAGCGCGCCGGCCGGGTCGAACGCCGGCTGGAGCAGCAGCGTGCCGCCGAGGGCCGCCACGGTGAGCACCCCGCAGGAGCCGAACGAGGAGCCGAACGGCACCAGCACCAGATGGCGCCGGGGCGCGTCGCCCGGGGTGAGGGCGCGCAGATAGTTGACCCGGCCGCCGCCCATGGCGTGGTGGCTGTAGGCGACCATCTTGGGCTCGGCCTCCGAGCCGGAGGAGACCATCAGGCGCGCCGGCGCCGCCGGGTCCACGCGGGCGGGCACCCAGGGCGTGCGCGCCGGCGCGTCCAGCCAACGCACTCCCCCGGCCGGGTCGGCGCGCGCCGCCTCGGTGGTGAACACCGCGCGCAGCTGCGGCAGTTGACCGGCGAGCGCCAGGTCGGTCTCCTCGGCGAAGACCGCGCCCCGGGCGCGGGACCGGCCCAGCAGAGCCAGGGTGTCGCGGCGTCCGCCGCCCGGCGGGTAGGGCAGGGCGACCGCGCCGATGGCGTAGACGGCGAGTTCGGCGGCCACGGCCCGGCGGCCGTTGGGCATCCTGAGGGCGACCACGTCGCCGGCGCCGAGGCCCGCCTCGGCGAACAGGGCGGCGATCCGCCGGACTTCGGCGTCGAGCGTCGCGTAGTCCCAGCCGCCGCCCGGCGGGTCGTCGGCCTCGACGACGGCCTGGCGCCGGGGGTGGGCGGCGACCCGTTCCCGGAACAGCGCGTGGAGGTCGCGGTCCGGGCAGAGCCCCCGGGCGACCCAGGCGCGGCGCTCGACGGCCGGCACGAGGTCGGGGATGGCCAGCCCGGCCCGGCTGGCCCAGGGCCGAGCGCGGCCGCCGGCGCGGGCGCCGGCCGGCGTCGGGGTGGCGGCCGCCGCCGGGGGCGTCGGGGTGGCGGCCGGCGGCGCGCCGGAGGCGGCGGAGGGTGCCGCCGCGCCGGAGGCGGCGTGTGCCGAGGGCGCGAGGGCGGCGGCGGCCGGCGGGGGCACGGGGACGGAGGCCGCCGGCGGGGCGGCGAGCGGAGAGGCGGCGGTTGCCAAGGGCCCGGGGGCGGCGGGAGTGGCCGAGGGCGCAAGGGCTGCCGGGGTCGCCAGGTCCGCCGTGGTCGCAATAGTCGCTGGGGTCGCTGGCGTTCTCCCCGTGGTCGCTGCGGTCACCGGGAACGCGACGGTAGCCGGGGACACGGGGGCAACGGTCAACGGGGGCGCGGCGGTTGCCGGAGGCGCCGGAGGCGCTGCGGTTGCGGGAGTCGCCACGGTCCTCAGGGTTTTCCTCGTGGTCGCCGGGTTCTCTGAAGCAGCCGGGTCCCCCGTGGTCGCTGCGGTCGGCGAGGCTGCTCCGGTCGCCGGAGGCGCCGGGGTCCTCCCCGTGGTCGCCGGGTCCCCGGGGGTTGCCGGGGCTTTCCCGGTGGTCCCTGTGGCCGCCGCGTCCCTGGTAGTGGTCGGGCTCCCCGTGGTCGGCGGGGTTTCCTCCGTGGTCGTTCCGCTCGCCGATGCCGCTCCGGTCACCGAGCCCGCCATCGTCGTTCCGGCCGTCGATGCCGCCCGGGTCACCGGAGGCGCCGCGCTCGCCGTGGTCGCAGCGGTCACCGAGGCCGCCCCGATCGCCCCGATCGCCGGGCTCGCTCCGTTCGCAGCGGTCACCGTGGCCGCTCCGGTCCCCGGCTTCGTCGGCTTCGCCGGCTTCGCCGGGGTCGCCGGGGTCGCTGACGTCACGAGAAGGTCCAGGGGGTGCGGGGGCGGGCGTGGCCGCCGGGTGGGGCGGGGGCGAGGGCGGCGTGGAACGCGGGGTGGCCGGGCAGGGCGGCCAGGTCGGTGGCCACCGGCACGGCCGGGATACCGGCCTCGGCGAGGGCGGCGCGCCACGCCTCGCTCGGCCGGGCCGCGAAGCGCGCCGCGACCGTGCCGGCCGAGTGCGTCAACGCGCCGCTGATCCGGGCCAGTTCGGGCAGGCGGTCGGCGGCGGCCCGAGCCGGCAGCGCCAGCCAGCCGTCGGCGGTGCGCAGCGGCAGGTCCAGCGGGGTCCAGACGGCGCGGCCTGCGGGGCGCGGGACGAGGGCCGCCGCCGACAGCAGCGACGAGTCGACGCGGGCGCCGCGCCCCGTGGTCGCCCGGCGCAGCAGCGCGGCCACGACGCCGTGCGCGCTGAGCACGCCGCCGAGCACGTCGGTGAGCGTCATCAGCGAGGGCGTCGGCGGCTCGTCGGCCGGCCGCAGCGCGGCGGCGAGGCCGGCGTGCGCCTGGGCGAGGTAGTCGGTGCCGATGGGCGGGCTGTCGTGGCCGAAGGCGTCGCCGAAGCCGGAGGCCGCCGCGTAGACCAGCTCGGGCCGTGCACGCCACAGGTCGGGGGCGTCGAGGCCGAGGCGTTCGGCCCGGCCGGGCGGCCAGTTGTGGAGGAACACGTCGGCGCCGGCGGCGAGTTCGGTGGCGGTGCGGCGGCCGGCCTCGGTGCTGAGGTCGGCCTCGACGGCGGACTTGCCTGCGTTGAGCGCGGCGAAGCGCGCGGAGCAGTCGCCGGAGAGCGGCGGCAGGCCGCGCATCGGGTCGCCGCCCGGCGGCTCGATCCGCAGCACCTCCGCGCCGAGCAGCCGCAGCACATGGCCGGCGAGGGGGCCCTGGACCCGGTTGGTCGCCTCGACCACCCGCAGCCCGGCCAGCGGCAGCGGGCCGCCGGCCGGCGGCAGGGGCGCGGCGCCGTGCGCCGGCGCGCGGCGGAGGCGCAGCGGAGCGGGCAGGCCGGCGGGGTCGGGGTCGTCGGCCAGCGCGACCAGGCTGAGCCCGGCGAGCGCGGCGGCCTCGGCGAGGCCGGCCAGCGGCACGGCCCGGGCGGCGGACCGCAGGGGCTCGGGGAGCGGGCAGACGCCGGTGGCGAACCGGCGTTGGAACGGGGCCCAGCCGCGCCCGGCGAGGGCGGCCGGCACCCCGAGCCGGCGCCAGAACGCGCGCCACGCGTCCGGGGCCAGCGTCTCGATCTCCACGGGCACACCGTCCGCCGAGACCAACGTCGCGCTGCCCGGCGGGTGTTCCTCGGCCCGTCCGTCGGGGGCGGTGGCCGCCGCCAGGTACTGGGTGAGGGAGAGCAGCGCGGCCTGGGCGACGGAGGTGGTGACCCGGCGCAGCGCCAGGCCGCGCCGGCGGGCGAGCAGCGCGGCGCAGACGCCCTGGGCGGTGAGCACGCCGGCGACCGTGGCGGCGTACTCCACCGCGAGGGGGCGCGGGGCGCCGGCGGCGCGCCCGTGGACGTGCGCGATGCCGCAACCGGCCTGCACGGTGCGCTCGTCGACCAGCGGCAGGTCGACGGGCCCTGCCCAGTCGGTGACGCCGGCCACCTCGCGGAGGGCCGCCGGCGGCAGCTCGCGCAGCAGGCGCGCGGCGACGACCCGGTGCGCCGGCGCGCGGCTCCCCGACGCGCCGGGCGCGCGGCGCGCCACTTCCTCGGTCATGACCCGCACGGCCAACCTCCCGCTCTCCTCCGGTCGTTGACGCTGACGCCGCCCATCGTGGGCGCGGGCGCGCCGCGTTGGGGCGCCAACGGCGCGGGATGCACCCCGAAGGGTGAGCCTTTCGCTCAGGCGAGCGAGCCCGCCGGAGGACGGCGTCGACCGCGCCCGAGCGCGCGCCCTGACGGCCCATGGCCCCCTTCGCACTCGCGAAGGGGACCATGGGCGTCAACGCCGTTCGGCGGGGCGGTTCAGCAGAGTTCAGCAGAGTTCAGCAGAGTTCAGCAGGAGAGGTTGCCGCCGGGGTCGACGCCGAGGATCGCGGTGAACCGCAGATAGGTGTCGATCCGGCTCTGCACCTGCCCGGGGTTGCCGCCGTTGCACTCCAGCGAGCCGTTGATGGCGCGGATGGTCTCGCCGAAGCCGACCTCGTTGACGATGGCGTCGTGCGGGGTCATGGTCCCGGGCCCGGACTGGGTGTTCCAGTACCAGAGCGCGGTGCGCCAGGCGACGGCCGGGTCCTGCTCGACCAGCCAGGGGTTGCCCAGCAGGTCGATGCCGAGGGCGTCGCCGGCGGCCTTGTAGTTGAAGTTCCAGCTCAGCTGGATGGGGCCGCGGCCGTAGTAGGCGGCCTGCCCGGCCGGGCAGCCGTAGGGCTGGCTCCAGTCGCAGTAGTGCGGGTAGTTGTCCTGGTTCTGCTCCACCACGTGCACCAGGCCGCCGGTCTCGTGGCTGGCGTTGGCGAGGAACGCTGCGGCCTCCCGGCGGGCGATGGTGTCGCCGCCGGCGTTGGCGAAGTCGGGGTAGGAGCTGAGGGCGGCGGTCAGGCCCTGGTACGTGTAGAACGGGTTCCGGTTCGGGAACATCTCGTTGAACTGGCCCTCGGAGACGGGGAACGCGCTGGGCGCGACGTCCTCCGTGGCCGTGGACGCTGCGGGGGCGGTGGGCGCGGCGGCGGACGCCGGGAGCGCGGCGAGCAGTCCGGCCAGGAGCGCGGCGACGGCCAGCGGGCCGGCGACGCGCAGCGCGCGCCACCCCCTTCCAAACATGGCCATGTCAATCCTCTCGGACGAGCGGTCGGGATTCCGGTTACGGGGTCTCGCGGGGGAACCTGGGGTGATTGAAGAAGCCGACGGAGGGGCTGTCAAGAGCTTGGTCTGTACCAATCGGTCTGTACCAATGCCCGGTCCCCGAGGGCGGGTTCAGACCTTGGGGATCAGCCCCAGCAGCAGCCCCGAGAGCAGCACCGCATAGGTCAGCAGGGTCACCGAGACCACCGAGACGCCCGTGGCCAGCCGGGGTTGGCGCAGCAACTGGTAGGCGATCAGCCCGGGGACCACGAAGCCCAGCGTCTCGTTGGAGTACAGCATCGGGAACTCCTCGCGCAGCAGCAGGAAGAGCGTCGCCTGGAGCACCACCCCGAAGAGCACCACCGCCGCGAAGAGGCGTTTGCCATAGAGAATGACCACGCCCTGGAGCAGCCGGCTGCCGGCATAGGTCGCGCCGGAGGCGACGACCACCATGGCGGTCTGCCTCGGGTCCTCGAAGAGGGTGATGGCCAGCCAGCCGGGGGTGATCATGCCACCGGGCGAGAGGTTGGTGGTCAGATAGCAGACCAGGGAGAAGAGGAGGCCAAGGCCGATGCCGAGGGCGGCCGCGTCGGGCGGCAGGCTGCTGAGGCTCACCGCGCCGCCTCCGCGTCGGTGGCCAGCGCGGGCGACGCGGGCAACGGGGGCGACGCGGGCAACGGGGGCAGCGCCGCGAGCCGTTCGAGCAGCGCCTCGCCCTGGCCGTGAATGTTCCCGACCGCGACCAGCGAAGCCTCGGGCGGGAGTTGGGAGAGCAGCGAGGAGGTCAGCTCGTCCGGCGGCCTGCGCTCGCCGCCGAGGTCGGTGACCCGCTCCCGCCAGGGCGCCGGGATGTGGTCGGCCGCGCTCCGGGTCGGGTGGCCGATCAGGACGACGCCGTCGGGGTCCAACGCGCGCACCACCTCGCCCATCTGACCGTTGCGCTCGATCCGGTCGGGGCGGCAGTTGACCACCACGTGCAGCGGCCGGCCGATCGCCCCGTCCGCCAGCAGCCGCCGCACGTTGGCGACCGTCGACTCGGGGTCGTTAGCGGCGAAAACGTTTGCGAAGCGCAACGAGCCGCCGGCGGGGGTGCGGTACCGCTCCACGGAGAGCACGCCCGGGTCCGGCGGCGCCGCGTACATGCCCTTCAGCGCGATCTCCCGGCTGACGCCGGCCAGCCGGGCCACCTCAAGGGCGATGGCGACGTTCTCCTTGAACGTGAACCAGGTGAAGCCGCGCAGCTCCTCGTCGGTCACCGACTCCGGGTCGGCGTACAGGAGTTGGCAGTCCCGCGCCCTGGCCTCGGCGAGCAGCACGTCCCAGCGCTCCCGCTCGGCGGTGACGCAGATCCCGCCCACCGGCATCGAGCGGGCCAGCGAGCGCGCCACGTCGTCCAGGGTCGGGCCCATCTCCTCCAGGTGGTCCTCCCTGACATTGCAGATCACGCCGACGGAGGAGCGGATCAGCTTGCTCTGGTTGACCTCCTGGAGCGCCGGCTGGACGGCCATGCACTCGATGACCAGCGCTTCGGGGCGGTAGCCGGCCGCGCGGCGGACGATGCCGAGCTGTTCGCCGACGTTGGCGATGCCGAACTTGCGGTGCACCGGCTCCTCGGTGGCGTCCGGGTGGATGAACCGGGCGGCCGTTCCGGTGGTCTTGGCCACGGTCACCAGCCCGCCGCCGCGCAGCGCGCCGGCGCAGAGCCGGGTGATGGAGGACTTGCCACGGATGCCGTTGACCAGGACGCGCAGCGGTATCTGGCGCAGGTTCGCCTCGTGCCGGCGCTGCTCGATAACGCCCCCGATCAGGAGCAGCAGGCAGCACGAGGTCAGGACGGAGTAGAGATAGAGCACGACGGATTCCTTCCACCGGTGCGGGCGGTGACGGGAAGTGCGGTGACAGGCGCGGGAGTTGGTCCGCTCGGTCCGGGAGCTGGTGTGGTCAGCCCGGGAGTTGGTGCCGGACGCGCTCCAGGGCGCGGGTGACGGTGCCCACCTCGTCGTGGTGCACCGGGTAGAGCGGGGTGGTGCGGTCGCCGTCGGCCAGGGCCTCGGCCCTGGCGGCCAGGGCGCGCAGCGGGCGGACGACCACGACATGCAGCCAGCCCAGGCAGCCGACGGAGGCGGTGAGCGCCAACAGGCCGGCGAAGGCGGTGCGGTGCTCGACCTGGTTGGCGGGCAGGTCGAGCCAGGCGGTGGACTGGCGGACCACCAGGTGCCAGCCGTCGAGCGCCGCCGCCTCGCCCTCGGGCGAGAGCCGGGTGACGGTGATCATCGCCGGCTCCCTGGCGCGGCTGACCCGGCCGGTGACCCCGGCCTCGACCGCGTCATCGAGCCGGGCCTCCGGTAGCCGTTCGGGGATCGGGGTGTCCTCGCCGGTCGCCATGACGGCGCCGGAGCGGTCGGTCAGCCAGACCTCGCCGAGCCCCGGCCGCGCCAACGCCTGGTCGAGATGCCCGTGGGAGAACTCGCCCACCAGCGTCAACTCCCCGCCGCCGACCGGGACTCGGGCCGCGACCAGCGGCTGGTCGGTGCGCAGCGCGACGATCCCGGCCGTGCCGAACGGACCGCCGCCCAGCGCCCGCGCCTCGACGGGCGTCGAGGGCGCGTCGCCGACGCCGGCCAGCGGCGCGCCGGAGCCGTCCACCAGGTAGAGCGCGCGGTAGCGGGCGTGCGCGGCCAGGGCGTCCGCCAACACCGCGTCGTGGGCGACGGGTTGCAGCCCCTCCAGGCGGGCGGCGACAGACCGCAGGTCGGAGTGGCCCTCACGCAGCCCTCGGGCGACCCGCTCGGCGGCGAACGCGCCGCGCTGTTCCTGGTCGACGAGGAGCCGTTCGGGCAGCGCGGCCGCGTCGGCCCGGTGCACCACGAGGAGCGCGGCGGCCGACCAGGCCAGCAGCGGCACCAGGCAGAGCAGCACCACCGAGCGGACGCCGAGGCCGGGGCGGCGGCGCCGGACCGGCCCGGGCGGGGCGTGCGGCCCGGGCGGCGCGGGTGGTCCGGGCGGTCCGGGCGGCGTGGGTGGTTCGGCGGGGCCGAGCTGCCGGCGCAGCGACTCGAGCGCGCGCCCGATCCTGGCCGGCTCGCCGAAGCGCGGCACGCGCACCGGCTCCCGGGTGTCGCCGCCGGCCAACCGCGCGGCGGCCACGCCGAGTTGGGCGACCGGACGGGCCAGGGCGCGGCGGAGCAGCCAGCCGGCGGGCAGCGCGATCAGCAGCAGCGCGCCGGCCAGCAGGGCGGCCGAGGCCCGGTGGCCGGGCGCGGCGGGGCCGGGGACGGGGGCCAGGACGTCCGTGACCACGGTCAGGCCGAGCCCGGCCGCGTCGGCGCCGGAGCGGTCGTCGGGGGCGCGGCCGGCGAGGGTCGCGTAGCCGGCGACGGTGACCAGGCCGTCGCTGGGCTCGCCGACCAGGCTGCCGCCGGCGCCGCCGTCAGCGACGGCCGTCGAGGCCAGCTCGGCGGCCTCGGCAGAGCCGGGGTCGCGGCCGGTGGCGGCCACCACCCGGCCGGTGTCTTCGACGAGTTGGACGCGGCGGTCGGCCTCGGGGCCGACGGCGGGCGCGGCGACCGGGGAGAGCGCGGCCAGCAGCCCGGGCCGTTCCGGCGTCCCGACCCGAGCCAGCGCCAGCAGGCGGGTCTCGCCGGTCCTGGTGCGCACCAGGCGCGGCGGGATCTCGCCGCCCGCCGGGCCCTCGGGCGGCTCGAACGCGGGCAGCGGCTCGCCGTGCGCGACGGCGGGGCGGCCGGAACGGGCCTCGGCCGGCGTGGCGTAGTGGGCGAGCCCGAGCCAGCCCCGGTGGCCGGGCGCGAGCGCGGCGAGGGCGTCGGCCGTGGGCGGCGGCTCGCCGAGATCGGCGGCGATCCGCCGGAGGTCGGCGACCGACTCGTCGAGGGTGGCGCGGGTGGCGGCCGCCGCGTCCTGGGCGACGCCGTGCTGCGCCTCGCGCTCGGCGCCGGTGACGGGGCCTTCGGGGGTGGCAGGGACGAGCAGCGCGGTGTGGGCCGCGACGACGACCAGCAGCGCGAGCAGCACCAGCAGGGGTGGCCGAAAACCGCCCAGCAGCGGCATGTCGGCGCGCCAGGCGGCGCGGTGGGGACGGTGCTCCCGGCGGCGCGGCGATAACGGCGCGCGCGTTTCGGTGGGCACCGTGGTGGGGGGATTCACGGTGTGGGGGTCCTCTTCGGGTGACAGCCGCAGGTGTGGGGGAACAAGCGGCGACTCTGTTGTCCCAGAAATTGATGAAAAACTCTGGACAGAAGCGTCGAGAAACTGTGCAGGTCTGGTTCGTACCCGCGAACCCGGTTATGCGGAGCGGGCGCCGCACGCCGAGGCTGATAAACCGTCCATGGCGGCCCGTTGCCCAACTCCCGTACGGCGTCCGTCGTTACGGGGCGGCGGCCGCCCACGTTCCGGGACGGAATTCGACATGCCGCGAGCGGCGGCCGTGGATAGGCCTTGGCCTTTCGCCAGCCCGGTGGCGGAGCGCGAACTCGCCGGTAGCCTCTCCCGGCGGGTGGGAAAGCGCTTGATATACCCGTTCTTTCGCATTCGGGCATTCGGGGTTCCGGGCATTCGCTGGAAGAACTCTCCACACTCTTCCGACATTCCGACGGCAACCTTCGGGCGGCCGGCGGTCGGGGCTTTCGGTTCAGAGCCGGAGGATGACCAGCGCGGTGTCGTCCTCGGTGCCCTTGGGCGGCAGCAGGTCGACCAGCAGGGAGTCGGCGAGCGCCTCGGCCGGCTTGGCGCGGTGGCGCTCCAGCGAGGCGGCCAGCCGGGCCAGCCCCTGGTCGATGTCCTCGTCGCGCCGCTCGATCAGGCCGTCGGTGTAGAGCGCCAGCACGTCGCCCGACTCGAACGGGACGGACGCCTCGTCCGACTCCGCGTGCGTCGGGAGCACGGCCAGCGGCGGGTTGGTGGCCTGGTCGAGGAAGTCCACCCGGCCGTCGCAGCGCGCCAGGGCCGGCGGCAGGTGGCCCGCGCTGGAGTAGACCAGGACGTGGGTCTCCCAGTCGACGAACAGCTTGACCACCGTGGTGGTCTGGGCCCCGGGCACCGACCGGGCGTAGAGGTCGAGGATGCTCAGGGCCCGCCCCGGGCTCTCCGAGACCCGGGCCACCGCGCTCAGGGCGCTGCGCAGCTGGCCCATCACGCCGGCGGCCTCAAGGCCGTGGCCGACGACGTCGCCCACGGCGAGCGTGATCCGGTCGCCGTCCAGGTCGATGATGTCGTACCAGTCGCCGCAGACGTTCATCGCGGCGCTGGCCGGCCGGTAGCGCACCGCCGAGTCGCGCTTCACCTTCAGGTCGGGCGCGGGGAGCATCGACCGTTGCAGGGCCAGGCCAACCTGGCGTTCCTTGGCGTGCGCCTCCCGGAGCCGCTCGTTGGCGCCCTGCAACTCGCCGGCCCTGGTGAGGAGATCGGACTCCAGTCGCCGGGCCCGGTCCTCAGCCTCCGGCGCCAGGGGCTCCCCCCTGGCCTTGATCAGCTCGGTGACCTCCTCGACCCGGTGCAGAATCAGCCGCACCCGGCCGTCCTCGTCGAAGACGGGGCCGTTGACGATGCTCCAGTACCGCTCGGTGAACTCGCCCGACTCCTCCTCCGACTCCACGTCGTAGCGCTGGATGGCCATCGGGTCCCGCTCCCCGGTGGCCGCCACCCGCTCCAGCGAGCGCCGCAGGTTGGTGGTGCCGCTGGCCTGGTCGTCCTCGGGGTTGTCGGGGAAGACCTCCCAGAAGCGGCGGCCCAGCAGGTCTTCCCGCTGCCGCCCGGCGACCTTGAGGTAGGCCTCGTTGGCCTCCACATAGCGCAGTTCGGGAGTCAGGAGGGCGACCGCCGAGGGGTACGCCCGATAGACCGCCGCGTAGTCGATCGTCGACGCCGTCATCTGGTCCACACCTCCCGTCCCGTGGGACCTGGGTTCCGTGGCGCCACCCTAGGGCGGGGGCCGTCGGCCGGACGCCCGCGCCGGTCCCGATCCGGGGCAGGTCACACGGACGGAGCTGAGCCGGGCGCCCGCACGGGTTGTGATCCAGATCACTCCCCGAGGCCGCGCGCTTTCCGCCGTCCAGGTAGTCGTAAGGGGTGAGCACTGTGGAGCGAACGCGGACGAAAGGCGTGACCATGACCAACGCACCCAAGGGCCCGGCCAGTTACTTCCCCAGCATCGAGAAGACCTACGGGCAGCCGATAGCGCACTGGCAGGAGCTGATCCGCGCCTCGCCGCTGACCCGGCACGGCGAGCTGGTCTCCTGGCTGAAGACGGAGCACGGCCTGGGCCACGGCCACGCCAACGCGCTGGTGGCCCACGCCCGCGCGGAGGGGGTGAAGTAACGCCGTGTTCCGCGCCGTGTTCGCCTTGGCCGCCCGCGTCCAGCGGCGGTGCGCCGCGGCCGGCCTGGGTGTTCGGCGGCTCCTCGCGCGCCGTCCGGCCCACCGCTGGCGGCGGTGGGCCGGACGGGATCACGGGGTCACCCGGCGCGGGACGTCAGCCCTGCGGGATGGCGTTGAGCGTGTACCAGGCCTCGGTGCTCCACAGCGTCTCGCCGTCGGCGGAGCTGAAGGGGCGCGGGGACTGGACGTGGACGACCCGGTCGGGCTTGAGGCCGTCGATGACCAGGGTCACCTCCGTGCCGTCCTCGGAGAGTTCCGCCGAGGTGACCTGGAGGGACTCCTGGTCCAGCTTGGGCCCGCCGTAGTCGGACGTCGGCTCGTACCGCCACTGGTTGACCTGGTAGGCCCCGGCCAGCGCGTCGGCCGTCTCCTGGGAGAGCGGCTCGGTGTAGCTGAGCACGAAGCCGTTGGACGTGGCGCGCATCTCGTGGATGTCGAAGACGCTGTTCCCGTTGGGCGTCAACTTCTGGAGCCCGTAGTTGAGTTTGCCCTCCTGGCCCCAGTTGCCGCCGGCGCCCAGGCCGCCGATGTAGAGGGCGCCGTCCGGGCCCTGGCTGACCCGGGTGACGCCGACCTCAAGGCCCTGGGTGTGCCGGAAGAGCGCGCCCTGGTAGGCGCCGTCGACCTGCTCCAGATAGGCCCGCTGGAGGCCGCCGTAGGTGACGTCGGCGATGAGCATCTGGCCGGCGTAGGGGCCCTCGTTCACCGTGAGCGGGGTGCTGGGCGAGTTGCCTATCTCGTTCTGCGGCAGCCAGAGCACGGGCTTGGTGACGGGGTTGTCGTCGAACGGGCCGGGCGGGTTCATGTAGTGGTTGAAGAAGCGGTCCTGCTCGATGTGGAGCAGCTTCGACGACGGCAGCCAGCCGCCCTGGTTGTCGGTGACGAAGATCTCGCCCTCCGGCCCCCAGCCGATGCCGTGCGGGGTGCGCAGGCCGCCGGCGATGTACTCGACCTCGCCGGTCTCCTGGCTGACCCGGATCGTGGTGCCCCGGTTGGGCGCGGGCTGCGGGTCGGTGGTGTTGCCGCCGAGGTCGATGGCGACCGACAGGTTGAGGTAGAAGTAGCCCTCCTCGTAGAGGAGTCCAAAGGCGAACTCGTGGAAGTTGCCGCCGAACGGCCACTCGGCCACCGTCTCGTGGCTGTCGGCGACCTCGTCCCCGTTGTCGTCCACCAGCCTGGTGAGCTGGTGCTTCTCGGAGACATAGAGGGAGCCGTCCACCCACTTGACGCCCATGGGCTCGTTGAGGCCCTCGGCGATCCTGGTGTAGGTGACCTGGTCGGGCGACGTGTCGCCGGTGACGTTGTCCAGGATGTAGACCTCGCCCGCGACGTTGTCGGTGCCGCCCCAGGTGGCGATGGCGAGCCGGTCGTCCGGCAGCCAGTCCATGGCCGAGACCTGCGGCTCGAAGCCCTCGGGGCGCAGGTCGGTCAGGTCGTAGCCGGGGAAGACGGAGTCCAACGGCAGCCCGTCGCCCGGGGAGTCGAGGCCGCCCTCGCACTCCTTCTGGCCGGGCGCGGTGACGCGCACGACGTCCGCGTCGGTGGACAGTACGTCGTTGGGCACGGTGGTGAAGCCCTCGGCGCCCGGCGGCTGCCACTGGAGCGTGAGCTGCTGCTCGGCGGCGTGGTCGAAGTAGTCGATGTGCAGGGCGTGATAGCCGGAGGTGAGGTGGACGCTGCCGTCCTTGGGCTCGGCCGAGTGCAGGCCGTCGTGGTCGATGACCAGCTGGTCGTCGATCAGCAGCCGCGAGCCGTCGTCGCTGATGAGGCGGAAGTTGTAGTCCCCCTCCTCGGGAATGTTGATGTTGGCGATGACCTGGGAGAGGAAGAAGTCGTTCAGGCCGAAGTCATCGGTGGACTGCCAGTCGATGACCGGCATCAGCTTGTCCACGTTGGGGGTCTGCCCCGCCTTCAGGGTGCAGATCTCCTCCAGGGGGAGCCCCACATCGAAGCTGCGCAGGGTGACCCCCGGCTCCTGCGGGGGGATGTCCGCCGCGATGCTCGGCGCGGCGAGACCGCCGAGCAGAAGCGCGGGGACCAGCACTCCCACGGCGCGTCTGCGCCTGCTCCGTGCCTTCCGTCGATTCACTTGTCCTCCTGCCGGTGACGGGTGCTGTGGGGAGGCCACGAGCACTGTCATGTACTCGTAACTAACCCATCTCGCGGGCAAGGTAGGGACTTTGATCGGTCCTGTCCATAACTTTCGCCTCTCCGAGGACAACTTCGTCCGTTTCCGGGAAGACGGGGGCGAGGAGGCGGGGGCGGCCGAGGGCGGGGGGGGCGTCGGTATCGTTCCCTCAGCCGCGTTCAGGGAGCTTCGTCATGGCCGACCATCTCGTCGTCACCACCACCCTCGACAGTCGCGAGGCCGCCGAGGCGGTCGGTCGGGCGGCCGTGACCGCGCGGCTCGCGGCCTGCGCCCAGGTGGAGGGGCCGATCACCAGCGTCTACCGGTGGGAGGGCGAGGTCACCTCGGACCAGGAGTGGCGGCTGGTCCTCAAGACCACGGCCGCCCGCTACCCGGAACTGGAGTCCCTGGTGCGGGAGTCGCACGGCTATGAGGTGCCGCAGATCGTGGCCACCGAGATCGTGCGGGGCGGCGCCGACTATCTGCGCTGGCTGGAGACGGAGACCACCGACTCCTGACGGCGGCCGCCGCCCCGGCCCGCCCCGTTCCCGTCCCCCGTTCGCCGCCGCCCCGAAAGGCCCGCGTTCCGCCGTGCGGTTCACCGATCTCAACGCCAAGCTCCTGGTGCTCGACCAGCTCTGCCACAACCTCGGGCTGCTGCCGCCCTACCGGGGTCCCTCGCTCCCCTACGAGGACTATGACCCGGAGGCGATCAACGAGGCCGCCCTCGCCTACTACCGCGAGCTGCCGATCCCGGACGAACTGGCCGCGCGGGTCCGGCATCTGCTGATGGACGGCGGGCTGTCGATCCAGCAGGACGTCGCCCCGTTCTGGGACGGCGAGGACGACCTGTTCGACGTCCGCGACTGGGGCGAGATCGCCCGGCTGCCCGGGCTGGAGACCGTGACCGCGACCGGCCCGCTGCCGCCCGAGGACCGGCGACTGCTGCGGGCGCGGGGCGTGGTGGTCGAGGACGACGCGTTCCGGGTGTCCGTCTCGGTCGGGAGGGTGCACACCGTCGCCGGGCTGGCGGTGCGGGTCTCCGCCGCCCGTGACCAACGGGAGCTGGTGGAACGCCTGTTGGCGCGGCTGGCGGAGCTACCCGCCGAGGAGCTGACGGCCGGGCGCGAGCTGCGGTACGGCGGGGCGCGCTTCCGGCTCGTTCCGGTGGGCGAACGCGCCGGCGCGCGATGGGCGCTCAGCACGCCGAACGTGACCCTGCGCGCGGCGGGCGAGGAGCGCTGGGAGGACCGGCTGGGCACCGCCCTTCGGCTGGTGCGGGCCAGGGAGCGGTGCCTGAGCCTGGCCCTGCTGCCCGACGAACTTCCGGGCCCGGCACCCGACTCCACCGAGACCGTGCGCGTCGAGCCGGGCGCGGAACGGGCGGCGGCCGTGGTGCTGGAGCGGCGCGCGCCAGGACCGGGCGACTCCGGCTGGCTGCTGCGGCTCCCCCACGCCGGCGACCAGCCGGGCCACGCCGCCTCCCGGGGCGCCGACCGGCTTCCGGAGGCGGCCTGGCCCACGTGCCCGGTGGCGGAGCTGTGGCGCACGCGCCCCGGCGCGCTGACCATGCTCGCGCTCCCCGTGGGCTTCCGCGTCGCGCTGGACGTCGACGACGTGGTCGCCGTCACCGCGCCCGACGGCTCGGCCAGGGCCGGGGCTCACCTTCCGCTGCGCGAGGGCGGCCTGCTGCCGGCGGTCGCTTCGGGCGGCGCCTCGTCGAGCCGCTTGTAGAAGAAGGCACAGTCGCGCGGCACCCCGCCGGACTCGGCGGCGTACTCCGGCACCGTGCCGTAGTGGGTCCAGCCGGTGGCCCGGTAGAGCCGTTCGGCCGGGGTGTCCGCCTCGGTGTCCAGGAGCAGCAGCCGCAACCCGGCCGCCCGCGCGGCCCGTTCGGCCGTGGCGAGCAGCGCCCGGCCGAGGCCCCTGCCCTGGGCGCCGGGCCGCACCATCAGTTTCACCACCTCGGCCCGGTGCCGGCCGGCGGGCAGGGTGACGCGGGAGAGTCCGACGGTGCCGAGCACCGTTCCGCCCTCCGCCGCCACCCAGACGGTCAGCTGCCCCTCGGCGACGGCGGCCCGCCGGCCGCGCCACCACCGCTCGGCGACCGCCGGCTCCAGCGGGCGCAGAAAGCCGAGCGAGACGCTGCCGGCGACCAACTCCACCAGCACCTCCGCCAGTTGGGGAGCGGCCTCGTCGAAGTCCGCGAGGCTCAGCGGACGGATGGCCACCCCGGACGCGCCCAGCACACTCGGTGCGCCCGGTCCGCGCTGCGCGTCGTTCGCGCCCCGCGCGCCGTTCGCGATGCTCACCTCGTGGGCGGTCACGGCAGCACCACCACCAGCGCGTAGCGCACGGGGTCGGGGCCAGGGCAGCGGAAGCGGGAGGTTCCCCAGAGCCGGAACCGCAGGCAGGCGCCGGCCGCCACCCGGTGCTCGCGCCCGTTGACGGCGATCTCCAGCGTGCCGTCGCGCACCCAGATGTGTTGCTCGACGCCGGGCACCGGCGGCCCGTCATAGGCAATGTCGGCGCCGGGCGCCAGCTCGACCTCGACCAGTTCCGCCCGCAGCCCCGGATGCGGCGGGGAGACCGAGCGGCGGACCAGGCCGGCCTCCTCGTCGCGCCAGACCAACTGCCGTTCGGGGGTGACCAGTTCGGGCGGCTCGGACTCGACCTCGGCCAGCAGCCGGGACATGGTCCGCTCGTGGGCCGCGCAGAGCCGGTTCAACAGGGTGGCCGTGGGGCTGATCTCGGCCCGCTCCAGTCGGGAGAGGGTCGACCGGCTGATGCCGGTGCGGCGGGCCAACTCCTCCAGCGACCACCCCCGTTCGACCCGCAACGCGGCCAGCCGGCCGGCCAGCCTGGCGTCCATCTCCCGGTCGGCGTCGTCTCCCACACCCTCGTTTCCCATATCCGGGACGCTATCCCACATCCGGGAACGACCTGGCCATGGGGGTCCGGGGGCTGCGCCGGCGCGCGGGTCAGGGCAGGGTCAGCACCCGGGGGCCGTCGTCGGTGATCGCGACCGTGTGCTCGACATGCGCGCCCCGGCTGCCGTCCACGGTGCGCAACGTCCAGCCGTCGTCGTCGACGCGGTAGGCGTTCCGGCCGCCGGCCATCAGCATCGGCTCGATGGCCAGGGTCAGGCCGTGCCGCAGCGGATAACCCCGGCCGGGGCGGCCCCGGTTGGGCACGGACGGGTCCTCGTGCATCCGTCGCCCGATGCCGTGCCCGCCGAAGTCGGTCGGCATCCCCGCGCCGACGGAGGCGGCCACCGCGCCGACGGCGTGGCCGATGTCGCCGAGCCGGTTCCCGGGAACGGCCGCCGCGATGCCGGCGGCCAGGGCCCGTTCGGCCGCCGCCACCAGCGCGGCATCGGCGGCGCGGGGCGTGCCGACGGAGAAGGTGATCGCCGCGTCGCCGGTCCAGCCGTCGAGTTCGGCGCCGCAGTCGACGCCGAGCAGGTCGCCGTCGCGGAGGCGGTAGTCGGTGGGGACGCCATGGACCAGGGCGTCGTTGACCGAGGCGCAGATGACGCCGGGGAACGGAACCGGCGCGAAGGCGGGTTGGTAGCCCAGGAAGGGGGAGCGCGCGCCGGCGCGCTCCAACACGCCCGCCGCCACCTCGTCCAACTCCCGGAGCGAGACGCCGACCTCGGCGGCCTCCCGAACGGCCGCCAGCGCTTGCCCGACCACTCGCCCAGCCTCGCGCATCGCCTCAAGCGCCGCATCGCTCTTGATCTCCACCATGGGTCCCACCTGCCCGCCTCGCGCCAATTCTTATACCGGTATTTGTATCACGGTCGCGGGTGGATGGGGGTCGAGGGGAGCTACCATCGCGACATGGTGCGGACCCCCCTGACCCCCTGGGAACGGCAGCGCGGCGAACGGCTCGGCGCGCTGCTGCGCCGGGCGCGCGGCGAGCGCAGCATGGTGGAGATCGCGGCGGCGGCCGGCGTCTCCGCCGAGACGCTGCGCAAGATCGAGACGGGCCGCGCCCCGACGCCGACGTTCTTCACCATCGCGGCCCTGGCCACCGCGGTGGGCCTCTCCCTGGACCAACTCGCTGTCGAGGCGGCGGACTTCGCCCCCGGCGGAGCGGCCTCACCGACCGCCGAGGCCACCGCCCGCTCGGCGTAGGACGCGAGCACGCGGGCGCGGGCGCGGGGCGCCCTGCGGCGCCACCGGACACCACGGAGCGGGGGCCCGACGCCCTCAAACGGAGACCATCTCCGACACCCACCGGCCCACCCGAGCCACCGCACCCCAAGCGGAGAACATCTCCACCGCTCCACGTCCCACACCCGAGACGCCGGCGCCCTCACCGCAGGCCCCACCCCAAGCGGAGAAGCCCTCCGCTCAGCAGCGCGCCGCCACCCAGGCCACAGCAACCCACCCCGGCACACCACGCCAACGGAGAACCTCTCCGTTACCGCGCCCCCAACACCCCACCGAGCCGGCGCCACGCACCCAGGCGGAGAGCCTCTCCGTTACCGCACCCCGAACACCCACCGAGCCGGCGCCACCCGCCCAGGCGGAGAACCTCTCCGTTACCCGCCGGGCGGAGAACCCGCCCGGCGCACGCGCCAGCGGAGAACCGCTCCGAGCGGAGAACGTCTCCGTCGAACGGCGGTGGCCCACCGCCCGTTACGCGGTGGTTCGCCGGCCGGGCTCAGGTCCGGGTCAGTTCGCCGGCCAGGCGCCACGTGCGGCGGCGGGCCGCCTCGCCGCCCATCGAGGTCTGGGTGAGGACCACCTCGGTCGCGCCCGCGTTGCGGTAGCGGCGCACCTCGGCAGCGACCGTCTCCTCGTCGCCGACGACCGCGATCTCCCCCGCCCGTTCCGCGCCGCTCAGTTCGAGGACCCGGCGGTAGGAGGGGATCGACTCGTAGAACTCCATCTCCCGCGCGGCGACCTCGCGCACCCGGGCCACCTCGGCGGTGACCACGGCCGGCACCAGCGCGACCACCCGGGGCGCGGGGCGCCCGGCCGCCTCGGCCGCCGCCGTGAGCGCCGGCACGATGTGCTCGCCGAGCGCCCGGGGCCCGGCGAGGAACGGCAGGGTGCCGTCGGCGAGTTCGCCGGTCACCCGCAGCGCCTGCGGGCCCATCGCCGCCACCAGCAGCGGCGGAACGCGTTCCGCGCCCGGCAGGGCGACCGGCAACGGCGGTGCGGCGCTGAGCAGTTCGCCCCGGAAGTCCGCCGTGCCATCGGTCAACAATGCGCGCAGCGCGGTCAGAAACTCGGCGAGCAGCGCGACGGGCCGCTCATAGGTGATTCCGAAGGTGCTCTCCACGAGCGGCTTGGCGCCCAGCGCCAGCCCCAGTTGGAAGCGCCCGCCGGCCGCCGCCTGGGCGGTCAGCGCCTGCCCCGCCACCAGCACCGGCTGGCGTCCGAAGATCGGGATCGCCGAGGTGCCGACGGTCAGCCCGGGCACCGCGTGCCCGATCACGGCCGCCAACGCGGCGGCGTCATAGTCGAGTCGTTGTCCCAGCCAGGCCGAGGCGACGCCCGCCTCCCGGGCCTCGCGCGCCTGCGCGACGGCCCCCTCCACGAAGTTCGGCGCCCCAGCGCCCGACAGCACCACGCCAACGTCCATGCCACGGGCAACGGCCGCCCCCGCCCGGCCTATTCCCCGCCCGGACGAGCCGCCGGCGCGCACCACGGGCGGCGCCCCACGGCGGCGCCCCGCCACGGGGGCGCCCCGCCACGGGGGCGCCGCCCGAAGGATCACCGGGTCACGCCGCCACAGCGGTCACGGCGTCGCGGCCGCGAGCACCTGCGCGATGGTCACCCGGGCACGGTCCCTGGCCGAGGCGATCGCGGCGTGCACCATGGCGAGGCTCAGCAGGTTGTCGTGGCACTCCCCCATCGGCACCCGCCCGGTGCGCAGCGCGCCGACGAACTCGGCCAACGCGCCCGATATCCCGCTCCCGGCAGGGGCGTTGGCGGTCGCGTCGAGGGCCGGCCCGTCGGCCGGCCCGTCGGCGTTCCCGGAATCCGCCAGCTCCACGCGCGGCGCGTTCTCACCGTCCCAGGTCGCGCTGCCGCGCTCGCCGCTGAGCCGCCAGCCGCTGTTCCACGAGGTCTCCAGCCCCTCGCTGCACCAACTGCCGGTGTAGACATACCGGGTGTCGCCGGCCATCTCGAAGATGGCGGTGGCGGCGGCGTCGCCCCGGTACCAGCTCCACGCCGGGTTGTACTCGTCGCAGTAGACGGCGACGGGGTCGGCGCCCAGGACGAAGCGGGCCGCGTCGAAGCTGTGGATCGCCATGTCGAGCACCAGCGGGTGCTCCATCGCGTCCCGGAACCCGCCGAACCGGGGCGCCTTGAAGAACTCCTGCACGAGGATGCCGAGCCGGCCGAGCCGTTCCGCCTCGGCGCGCAGCGCGTACAGGTGCCGGTCGTAGCGGCGGCTCTGGCTGACCATGAACAGCTCGCCCGCCGCCTCGGCCGCCCGCACCAGTGCGCGCGCCTCGCCGAGCGTGGCGGCCATCGGCTTCTCGCCCAGCACGGGCAGGCCCCGGCCCAACGCCTCCAGGGTGACGGGCAGATGGGCGGCGGGCACGGTCACGTCGAGCACCGCGTCGACGCCCTCGCCGTCGGCGAGTTCGCCGAGCGAGGCGGAGACCGGCACCTCGCCCAGGCCCGGCACGGCGGCGAGCGAGCGGCGCGCCTGCTCGACGTCGAGGTCCACCACCCCGGCCAGGGCGACCTCGGGCTCGGCGGCGATCGCGCGCAGCCAGGCCCGCCCCATGCCGCCGGCGCCGACGAGCAGCAGGCGAACGGGCCGGTCGGCCGGCAGCGTGCGGAAGGCGACCGGGGCGCCGGCGGCCTCCGCGCCCGTCGCGCGGGGCAGGTCGGCGCTCATCGGCCGGCCTCGAACCAGCCGGCGGTGGGGCGCTCGTGGATCTGCGGCGCGCGCCGCTCGCGCTCCGGCTGCGCCGCCCAGCGCACGCCGTTGGCCAACACCCGGCGCACGTCCGGATGGTGGTAGACGGGATACTCCTGGTCGCCGGGGCTGAAGTAGAAGATCCGGCCGTAGCCCCTGGTGAAGGTGCAGCCGGAACGGAACACCTCTCCGCCGCTGAAGGAGCTGATGAAGACCAGTTCCTCGGGCGTGGGAATGTCGAAGTGCTCGCCGTACATCTCCTGTTCGGGGATGTCGATGGGGCTGGGCACGCCCTCGGCGATCGGGTGGGTGGGGGCGACCGTCCAGACCAGTTCGCGGTCCTGGCCGTTGCGCCAGTCCAGGGTGCAGGTGGTGCCCAGCAGGCTGGTGAAGATCTTGGAGAAGTGGCCCGAGTGCAGCACCAACAGGCCCATGCCGGCGAGCACATGGCGCTGGACGCGGCGCACCACCTCGTCGTCCACCCGGTCGTGCGCCGCGTGGCCCCACCAGGTCAGCACGTCGGTGTCGGCCAGCACCTCCTCGGTGAGGCCGTGTTCGGGCTGGTCGAGGGTGGCGGTGCGGATGTGGGCGTCGGTGAGGTGTTCCCCGATGCCGGCGGCTATCGCGCCGTGGATGCCCTCGGGGTAGCGTTCGGCGACGGCTGGCTCGGTGGTCTCGTGGACGTTCTCGTTCCACACCGTGACGCGCAGCGGGCGGCCAGACGTCGCACGAATCGATCCGGTCATCTCTCGTTCCCCTTATGACATTCGACTCTTAGGGCATGGACGTTATGAACCCTCCCATGACCGACAACGACCGGCTTCGTCCGCCCCCGGGAGGAGCGGGCGGGTCGGTCGGGGCGGCGGCGCGCCGGTCCCCGTCAACGTGAGGGGGACCGGCGGGAGTTGGTCTGTCGCTACGCCTGGACCAGCCCCTCGGGGAAGGGCTGGTGGTCCTTGTACGCCGCGATGTACTGCTGCGTCCACCGGTAGTAGAGGTCGCCGTGGCTCCCGGGCTGGCTCGGGTCCATCGGCTCGATGTCCCTGCTGAGCGAGGCGTCGTAGGCGTCGACGAAGCGGGCGTTGCCCTGTTCGTCCTCGAAGCGCTGCGCTATCCACTCGTTCCACCAGGTCAGCATCGTGACCCGGGGCCGCACCGAGAAGGCGTGGCGCCACTGCTCCTGAAGGGTGCGACCGCCGCGCCGGGCGATCGCGGACGGGTCCGTCATATACGACTTCTGGAGCGCGGCGCACACCGCCACCTGCTCGGCTACGCCGCCGTCCATGCCGACGTTCTGCGGGTACTCCTGGAGGAACGACCACTCGTGCTCGGCCAGTTGCTGTTGCAGCCCCCACATCTTGCGGAGCGTGAAGCGCTCGGCGAGCACGCCCGGCAGGGTGTCGGTGGTCAGCAGCAGCGGCTTGCCCCGGTACTGGACGAACAGGTCCTGCCACTGGCCGGAGGCGTAGAAGCGATCGTAGGTCGCCAGCCCGGAGGCCGCCGGGTCGGCGGCGTCCGCCCGGGTGCTCACCCAGGGGACGACGAACGGCGTCGCCTCGCCCGAGTCGCGGTGGGCGCGCATGGCCTCCAGCAGGACGCGGGTCGGCTGGTAGTAGATGTCCTCGCTGCCGGCGTCCGGCTGCCCGTTGATGTTGGTGGCGTCGATGGCGATGAAGTCGATCCGCGCCTCGGCCAGTTGCCGGAAGTGGTGCCGCATCACCCCGGCGTCGTCGCCCCGGTAGTAGCCGCGCTCCGAGCGGCCCCAGTGGTGGAAGGCGTGCAACGGGCCCCACTGCGGGGGCTGCCCGGTGCTGTTGGCGGCGTGCAGGATCTCGGTGTTGTCGTGGATCGGCCGGCCGGGGCCGACGGCCAGGTTGTGCCAGACCGAGTAGCAGATCCCGACGGCGTCGGGGGTGTTGTCCAGGTCGAGGGGGCCGGCCGCGCGCGGCCGGGCGTCCTGGAGAGGCTCTCCGTTTCCGCGCGCGGTGGCCTCGGAACCGGAGGCGTTCGCCGCCGCGGCGGCGAGGGCACCGCCGCCGAGCACGGCCCCGGCGGCCGCGCCGAGGACGCCCCGGCGGCTCGGGCCTCGGCGCCGGGCGCCGCCCGTGGGGGTGGCGGCGCGGTCGGCGGGCTCGGCGGTTTCGGCGTGTTCGGACGCGAACTGTTCGTCGTGTGGCATGAGGATGCCCTTCTTCGGACTGTGGGGGGTCATGCCGTGCGCTGTTCTGTTTGGTGCTGTCCGTTCGGCCGGCACGCTACTGGAGGCCGCTCGGGCTGTCACGGGTGCGCCAACGGGTCCCCACCCCTCGCGGCCCCCGCCGGCGGGGGCGCGCCGGCGGAGGGCGCGCGCCGCCGCCCGGCCGGGCGCCGGTCAGCCCGACGTCCCGCGCTCCACGCAGAACTCGTTGCCCTCCGGGTCGGCCAGCACCACCCAGCCCCGGCCCTCGGGCCCGGTGTGGTCGGCCAGCTGGCGCGCCCCCAACTCCCGGGCGCGGGCGACCTCCTCGGCGCGCGTCCGGCCGGTCGGGCGCAGGTCGAGGTGGAGCCGGTTCTTGGCCGTCTTGCCCTCGTCGACCCGCACGAAGAGCAGCCCGGGACCGCCGTCGGGCGCCTCGACCAGCACCTCGTCGTCCCCGGGGGCGTCGATGTCCGAGATGGGCCGGCCCAGCAACGCGCTCCAGAACGCGGCCAGTTCATAGGGCTCGCCGGAGCAGTCGAAGGTGAGGTGACGGATGGTGGGGTGCACGGCGCCTCTTCCGGGTCGCGGACTGGTCCCGGACAGGATCGTCCGCCGCCGCCACGCCGTCGAACGATTACCGCCGGGCGCGCGTCGGCCCGGGTTGGCGCGAGCCGGCGGCGTTCACCGTCGTGGGCGGTGCGCGACGACCCAACGGTTGCCGGCGAGCGCGTCGTCGGGCTCCGGCCGGGGGCCGCGCCCGTGGCGGCGGGTGAAGGCGAACGGCGTGTGCACCGTGGGCGCCCAGCCCCGGGCGGCGAGGTCGCCGGCGGAGTCGGGGCGGGGGCCGTCGGCGAAGAGGGCCAGCAGGTCGATCCCGGTGCGCCCGAGGGTGTGGGCGTAGACGGCGCCGGACCTGACCCGGGCCGACTCGACCAGCTTGATCTCGTAGAGCAGCGCGCTGCCCGGGGCGCTCAACCGGTCGACGGTGTCGATGAGTCGACGTTCCGCCGCCGCCGGCAGATAGAGCAGCAGCCCCTCGGCCAGCCAGGCCGTGGGCAGGGCCGGGTCGAGGCCCGCGTCCGTGAGCGCCGTCGCCCAGTTGTCCCCGGTGAGGTCGGCGGCGAGGGCGCGCCGGGCCGCCCGGGGCTCGGCGGCCGGGGCGGACGGCGGAAGGCCGGCCAGCACGCGTTCCTTGAACGTCAGCACCGGCCGCCGGTCGATCTCGAAGACCGTCAGGCCGTCCGGCCAGGGCAGCCGGTAGGCCCGGCTGTCGAGGCCAGCGCCCAGCAGCACCAGTTGGCGGACGCCGGAGCGGGCGGCGGCCAGCAGGAAGTCGTCCACCACCCGGGTGCGCAGCCCGAAGTAGCGCCCGAGCCGCCCCCACAGCGGGTCCGCCTCCCCGTCCGGCACCTGCCAGGGCCGCAACGGCCAGTCGGCGCAGGCCGGTTCGGCCCGCACGAAGTGCTCGGCGTAGGGGTCGCTGGCCAGCGCGTCGACCCGGTGGGTCTCGATGGCCCGGGCGGCGGCCACCAGCAGCGCGGTCCTGGCCACGCCCCCGGCGACGCCCGAGGGCGCCGCGCCGGTCATCCCTCCTCCGCCGCCGCGCGCCAGGACGGGTCGCGGTGCTCGACGATCCGCGCCCCGTAGAACCGCGCCATGAAGCGCAACACCTCCGGGTAGGGCAGGTGCAGGCTGGTGGTGCAGTCACTGAGCACGGTGATGTCGAACCCCTTCTGGAACGCGGTGCGCGCCGTGGAGTCCACGCAGACGTCGGCGAAGAGCCCGGCCATGACCAGCCGGCGCACCCCGCGCGCCCGGAGATGGGCCTCGAACCCCTCGGCCAGGAAGGCGTCGAAGCAGGCCCGCTTGGTGAAGACCCGCTCGCCCGCGCCCGGCGCCACCCCGGTGAACTCCGCCCCCCAGCTGCCCGCCACGCAGCTGGCCGGCCTGCCCTGGGCCAGGTCCCTGCGACGCCAACTCGGGCCCTGGTGCGCCGGATCGCCGAGGAAGCGGACGAAGAGCACCTCCGTTCCCGCTGCCCTGGCCAACGCGACCGCCCGGGCCGCGTTCTCGGCCACGGCGCTCAGCGGCGTCGGATCGTCGGTGACCCGCTGCGCCGCCACCGTGCCGGCGCAGAAGTCGTTCTGGAGGTCGATCAGCGCCAGCGCCGTTCCCCGGGTCACCGCCCCGGCACCGGGGCGGCCGGGTCCCTGGGCGTCGCTGGCCCGGGCACGGGGTGCGGGCGCAGCGCGTCGAGCAGGGCGTCCACCATCTCCGTCGTGGAGTGGCGCCCGCCCAGGTCGGGGGTGCCGACGCCCCGGCCGGCCAGCAGGTCCAGGGCCTCCTCCACGGCGCGCGCCGCGCCCGCGCAGCCGGCGTGCCGCTCGGCGATCGCCGCCGCCGCGCGGATGGTGGCCACCGGGTTGACCGTGCCGGTGCCCTCGATGTCGTCGGCCGAGCCGTGCACGGTCTGGTACTCGACCAGGCCGGCGACGTCCGGGTGGAGGTGCGCGTTCTCGGTGAAGTGGTTCTCCTGGCGCCCGGCCCCGAAGCGGTCCAGCAGGACCACGTGCATGATGTCGGCCCACTCGTTGCCGGCGACGATCACGCCGCGCGCCGGGAGGCCGTGGGCGATCAGGTTGCGGTTGACGGTGTCGGGCTGGAACAGCTCGACCGGCACGCCGTGCCGCGCCGACGCCTCGGCGGCCCAGTCCTCCAACGCCCCGTCCAGCAGGTGGTACTTGTAGGCGAGGGTGATCCGCTCCACGGGGCCGTCCGGCCACAGGGCGCGGGCCCGGTCCAGGGCGAAGGCGATGATCGCGTCCGTGGTGTCCCGGCTGAACGTCGTGGTGCGGTGCAGCACGCCGGGACCGTGCTCGTTCTCGCCGGTGTAGAAGCCCTGGGCCTCGTCCCTGACCAGCAGCAGCGTGGCGTCGCCCGCGCGGAGCATGTCGACCTTGACCGCGCTCAGTCGCTGGCGGACCAGGTAGAGCGACTGGGCGTTGATGGCGGTGCGGAAGACGGCCCGGGTGCCGGCGGCGGCCAGCCGCCGGCAGAAGTCCTCGTAGTGCGCCGCGTCCCGGCGCGTCAGCTCCCGCATCCGCTCGACGCCGCCGCCCTCCCGGCGCAGCGAGACATAGGAGTGGTAGGTCCTGGGGGACCGCTCGATTCGCACGCGTCTGCCGTGGAGTTGGGCGAGCCGGTCGAGCACGCGTCGGAAGACCGCGGCGACCTCCTCCCCCGTGCCCCGGCCCACCGCGAGGCCGACGACCGCCGTGTGGGTCACCGCCGTCTCCCTTCGTCCCGCCTGGTCGCTCTGGTCACTTCTGTTCTGCGTGTTCGCTCGGAGGTTCGCTCGGAGGTTCGCTCGGGGGTTCTCTCGGGGGTTCCTGGTCCCGCGCGCTCAGGCCGTGGCCCGGCCCACCAGGCGGTCGCCGGGGATGCCGGCCTTGTCGGGGGCGTAGTAGTCGCGGATGCCCTCCTCCCAGACGGCGGCCTCGATCCGGTCGTCGGCCGAGGGGCCGAAGGCGTCGAAGAGGGCGTCGATGTTGGCGCGTTCGAAGCCGATGGCGCTCATCAGCGCCACGAAGGTGGGGCGGTCGACCCGCCCCACGCCGTCCGGGTCGCCCAGGGCCGTCAGCGCGCGGGCGAACTCGGCGATGGTGGCGTCGAACCGGCCGGGGTCGAGCACCACGGACCTGTACTCGTCGAAGTCGATGCGGCCGTCGCCGTTGGCGTCCAACTCGGCGGCCAGGACGGCCCAGTAGCGTTCGAACGCGGCGCGCAGCGCGTCCTTCTCGGCCTCGCCCGAGCGGGGCGCGGCGGCCACCACCCGGGTGGCCATCAGCTCGAAGTCCACCGGCTCCAGCACCCCGTTGCCGTTGGCGTCGAGCAGGGTGAAGACGACCCGGACCCGGTTGACCGCCTCTTCGCGCATGAACGTCCCATCTCGTCGATCTGCCGGCCCGCGTGGGTGGCGGTGCGGCGTGGCAGCGGAGGGCGCGACGGCCGCGCACCCCGCGCCGCACCGGGCCGCTTCGGCCCGGGCGGTGTCCCAACTATTGGTCGGCGGGGGGCGGTTGGGCGAGCGGAAGCGGAACGTCTCATCCGAACGGGGGAATCGGCCCGCCACGGGGCATGAAGCGGCCCCGCGCGGGCCGGCCGGGTCGGTCGGCGGGGGCTCCCGGTGGGTCAGGCGGCGGGGTCGGTGGGCGGGCGCCAGACCGTGAAGTCCGTGATGTGGAAGTGGCTGGCGACCGTCCGGAAGGCGAACCAGCCGTCCCGGTACGGCTCCGGATCGTCGTGCGAGAAGACCAGTTCGCCGTTGTTCCAGTACTCCAGGTGCCCGCCGTCGCTGACGATCCGGGTGTGGTGCGGCCGGTTCGCCGCCAGCAGGGGCTCGGTGAGGTCGTGGAGCAGCGGCCGGTTGCCGGGTTCGCCGACGTAACGGCGCAGCCGGGTGGTGGTGTTGAGGTTGGCGCCGAAGCCGACGTAGTAGGTGGTGAGGTGGTCGTACTCGGCGAACGCGCCGGAGCGCGGGGTGGCGAGGATGTCGTCCGGGCTGCGGCTGTCCCTGGCGTTCCAGAAGGTGTTGAGGTCCGTGACGTTGTCGTGCGGCCCGCCCTCGTCGACCGGGGTCGCGGTGAACTCGATCTCATAGGGATCGGCCAGCTCCTGCCGCAGCCACACGGTGGCCCCGCCGGGGACGTCGATGTCGAGCACGCCGTCGGCGGCCGCCACGGTGCCGCCGTCCTGGAGTTCGGCCGCCCACTGCCCCGTGTCCGCGCGGAAGTCGTCGTGGGCGACGCGGGTCCAGGCACGGTGCGGGCCGGTGTCGGTGGTGATCGCCGGGCGCGGCGGCCGGCGCATCCCGTGGCCCAGGTAGTAGTCGGTCAGGTTCGACTGGAGGTAGCCCCGCACGGTGAACGACAGCCGGTAGGCCGGGTTGTGGGCGAGGGTGTAGAGCCGCACGTCGGTGGGCTCGGTGCTGGTGAACAGGCGCAGGGCCGAGTGGTCCTCGGTCTCGGCGAGGATCTCCTCGCGCCAGTCGCCGAGGAAGTCGCCGTAGAACGGCACCGCCTCGCGCCAGGAGGGCACGGTGCCGGCGCCCTCGAAGACGGTCTCCGCGGTCTCCTCGCGCCAGTCCCACTTCTCGACGCGCACCCCGTCGAGGAGTTCGGAGCCGAGGTCGCCGTCCCACCAGACGCGGAAGTTGACGCTGGGCACGTCGGTGGAGATCCGCTCGCCGGCCACGTTCCACACGCCGGCGCCGGGGAGTTCCTGGTGCGCGGTGCTCGCCCAGTACTCGTAGCCGGGGTGGCGCGGGTCGATGTCGGCGGTGGTGCCGCGCGGAATGTCCCAGGTGGTCTCGTCCGGCTCGGTGTCGGGGTGCCGGCCGGTGACCAGCCGCTCGCCGGTGGCGGCGTCGTAGTAGTACCAGGGGAACGAGGTCCACACCCCGCCCTCGGTCTGCTGGATGGCGTAGCCCTCCAGGCCGGGCCGGCGCGGGTCGAGGTCGCCGATGTGGAAGCGGTCGCCGTGGGTGGCGTCGGGTACGACGTAACGGAGCCGGCCCTCGCTACCCACCACGTAGTTGCCGTCGGCGATGTCGTCTCGGCCGTCGCCGTCCACGTCGACGACGCGGATCTGGTGGAAGCTGGTGCCGCGTTCCCGCTCGTAGGTCCAGCGGCGGGTCAGCTCGCGGCCGTCAAAGTCCCAGGCGGCGAAGACCGCGCGGAAGTCGCCCCTGACCGCGCCCACCCGGGTGACGCGCTTGGTGATCAGGCTGGGGTGCTCGCCGTCCAGGTAGGCGATGCCGAAGTGGCCGCCGGACGGCCCGTCCTCGACGAGTTCGTCGGGGGCCGGCTGGCGGGTCCGCTCGGCGCCGGTCGCCCCGTCGACCACGGAGACGAACTGGGCGGCGGGGTCGTCGGCCTCGACGGTTACCCCGTCGGCGAAGGTCACCCCGGCCGCCGTGTGCAGCAGCACCTCGGCGCGGCCGTCGCTGTCGAGGTCGTAGACGGTGAGGTTGTCGTCGTTGCGGAAGCCGGCGACCTCGCCGTAGCCGGAGATCGCGGCGGGCGGCGGGTCGTTGGCGCCGTTGCCCCCGGCCCTGGTGTACGAGGCGGGCCCCAGGTCGATCCGCCACAGCCGCTCGCCGGTCAGGGCGTACGCATCGACGAGGGAGGGCTGGTCGGCGGCGTAGGGCAGCCGGCTGACGACGATCTCGTAGCGGCCGTCGCCGTCCAGGTCGCCTGGCCAGGCGTGCTGGACATAGGTGCCGTCGGCGGGCTGGAGCGGGATCTCCAGGTGGCCGTCGGTGACGGGCAGCGCCTCGGTGACCGGCCCCCGCTCCTCGCGGCCGTCGCGCACCGCGCGCACGGTATAGACCGCGCCGTCGCGGGGGCGTTCGTCGAGGTAGGTGGTGGACTCGGTGACGGGGCGCCGGGTGAGGCGCCGGCCGTCGCGGTAGACGTGGAAGGAGACGTCCCGGCCGTACTCGGTGCCCAGCAGCCGCCAGCTGAGGAAGGTGCCCTCCTCGGTGTCGACGGCCACCAGGCCACGGTCAAGGTCCTCCAACACCCGGGTGGGGCCGGCGGGTTGGGGACGCTCCACCGGGGCGGCGGCGGACGCGCTCCCGGCGAGGAGGGTCCCCAGGAGCGAGGCGGACACCAGGAGGGCGACCGAGGGAAAGCGCGTTCTACGGGGCATGGCGGCCACGGTAACCAGGGGCGCTGGACGGCTCCATTGCCCGGTTTTGCGACTCGATGAACTTCCTGTGGCCGCCCGTCATCCCACCCGCCCCGGCCCTCCCGTCGCCGCTCCCCCGCCGCCCCTGCCCGGCGCACCGGGCCCGAACGGCACATGCGGGGGCGGGAGTTCGGCGCGGTTGGGGAGGTGGGCGCCGGGGCGGGCGACGGTGCGGGCGGCGGCCCGGGCCGCGTGGGCCGTGACGGCGGCCAGGGCGGGCGCCGTCAGCGTGGGGAGCGCGGCGCGGCTGAGCGCGCCGGCGTGCGCCAGCGCGTCCAGCGTGGCGCACAGGAAGGAGTCGCCGGCGCCCACCGTGTCAACGACCGCCGGCGCGGGCGCGGGGCCCGCGTTGACGCGGGCGGCGCGGGTGGCGGCCAACGCGCCCCGCGCGCCCCGGGTGAGCAGCACCAGCGGCACGCCGGCCGCCAGCCAGCGGTCGACGACCCGCTCGGCTGGCTCCCCGGGGAAGAGCCAGTCCAGGTCCTCCTCGCTGGCCTTGACCACGTCGCTGAGCGCCACCCGGCGCTCCACGGCGGCCACCGACTCCGCACGCCCGCCCAGGAGTTGGGGCCGCACGTTGAGGTCGTAGCTGACGGTGGCGCCGGCCCGCAGCCGTTCCACCAGGTCGAGCACGGTGCTCGCGCCCGGCTCCCGGGTGGCGGCGATGGAGCCGATGTGCAGATGGGTCGGCGGCGGGTCGGGCGGCGGCCCCGGCGGCAGGGTCCAGTCGATGGCGAAGGCGTAGCTCGCCTGCCCTTCGGCGTCCAGGGTCACCGTGGCCGACGGGGTGCGCACCCGCACGCCCGCGCCCGCGCCCCCGCTCACACCCGCGCCCGCGCCCCCGCCCGCGTTGGATATCCGCACGCCGGCGCCCGTGAGATGGGCGCGGATGATCCGGCCCAGCTCGTCGTCCCCGAGCTGGGTGCGCAGCGTGACCCGGTGGCCGAGGCGGGCCAGGCCGTAGGCGACGTTGGCCGGGCTGCCGCCCGGGTGCACCGCCGCCGGCCGGCCCGCCACCCGCACGATGTCCGCCACACACTCCCCGACGACCAGGAACTCCCCTCCGGCGCCGGCCCGTCGCTCAGGCGAAGTCACGGATCACCACCCCGCCGAACGTCGCCGGGCCGCCGACGGTGAACAGCGCCAGCCCGGTGGCCTCGGGCGCGGGGAACGCGAGCTGGGAGTGGACGTGGCGCCCGTCGTCGACGAACAGCTCGACCGAGGCGCGGTCCACCAGCACCCGCAGGGTCACCTCGCGGCGCGCCGGGTCGAACGGGCTCCTGCTCTCGGTCCAGGTGCCGGAGGCGTCCGGGTGGGGCACGCCGCCCCGGTTGAGGAAGGCGTAGTCCCCGTGCACCCCGGCGTCCACGTGCGAGGCGCCGTCCGCCGACCTGCGCAGCTGGAGGCCGAGCGTGGTCAGCCGCTCCCAGCGGACGGTGGCCGTCACCTCGTAGGCCACCCCGGCGAAGTCCAGCGGGAGTTCGCCGTCCACCGCCAGGTCGCCCAGCTCGTGGACGCGGGTCGCGCGCGCCGCCAGGGTGTCGACCGGGCGGGAGAACAGCGCCCAGCCGCCGTCGGCGTCCCGGCCCAGGGTGATCTCCCTGACGATCGAGTCGGTGCCGTTGAAGCCGTCGTGCTCCAGGGTCGGGGTGCTGTTGGCGTAGTCCCAGTTGTTGAGCCAGCCCAGCCCGTAGCGGGTGGTGGGATCGACCGCACCGGTGCCGAGGTCCGTGTGCTTCTCCCAGGTCACGGCCGCGTACCAGTCGAACCCGTGGTCCAGCCAGCGCGGCTCGTCGGTCTCGGCGGTGAAGGTCGTGCCGTCGAACGACCCCACCCAGTAGGCGTAGGTGTTGGGCAGCCCGACCGGCTTGCCGTTGGCGCTGACGCCCAGCACCCAGCGGGCCTCGCCCTCGGCGGTCTCGATGCGGAACAGGTCCGGGCACTCGAAGACGCCGAGGCCGGTCCGGACGAAGCCGCCCACGTACTCCCAGCTCCTCAGGTCGGCGGAGGCGTAGAAGCCCACCTTGTCGTTCTCGGCGAGGAGTTGGAGCCAGCGGCCGCGCTCGGCGTCCCGGAGCAGCTTGGGGTCGCGGAAGTCCCGGACGCCCGGGTTGGCCAGCACCGGGTCGGTGCCGTGCGGGGCGAACGAGCGGCCGCCGTCGGTGGAGTACCACAGGTACTGGGCCTGGGTGTTGGCGCCCTCGACCGGCTCCATGGTGACCAGCGCGACCACGGCCCCGGCGCCGAAGCCGGCGGTGTTCTCGTGGTCGACCACGGCCGATCCGGACCAGACGTCGCCGTTGGGGGTGGTGTCCTTGGGGATGGCGACGCCCTGGTCGGCGAAGGTCACCAGGTCGGTCGAGGTGGCCAGCCGCCAGGCGGTGCCCTCGGCGCCGGCGCGGTAGTCGGCGTTGTAGAGGTACCAGTAGTGGTAGGCGCCGTCGATGAGCAGCGGGCGCTGCGGGTCGTTCTTCCACTCGTCGGGGACGGTGTGGTGGTAGACGCCCCGGTAGCCGACGGCGCTCGGGGCGGCGGCACGCGCGGGGGTGCGCGCCGGGGCGCGTTCCCCGGCGAGGGCGGGCAGCGCCGGCAGCGCGCCCAACGTCGCGCCGGCGCCCGCCAGTCCGAGGAGGGTGCGCCGCCGGACGGCGGACCGGGGAACGGCGCGCCGACCGGCGGAGCGGTCGGGCGAGGCGTGCGGCGCGCCGGGGTCGGGGCGGTGGGGGGTCATCGGGATCGTCCTCTCCCTGGGGTCTGGTCGCCGGAACGGTCACCGGCTCGGTCGCCGAACGGTCACCGGCGCGGTTCACCGGCGGCCGCCGGATCGCACACGGACCGGAGCGCCGGCCCGTTGCCGTGGTGGCTCAGACCGTAGCCCTAACTCGTTAAAGGTCAAGCCCCCGCGCACCACTCGCCCGCGACGCCGACCCGGCGGGAACCTCCCCGTTCACACCCCTTGACAAGGCGGCGAAACGCTTCCCATGATGGCCGGCACCTCATCACCTAACAGGAGTTAGGTCCGGGACCCTGGACGACGGTCCCCCAACTCCCTCTCGACAGAACCGCGTTCGACATCTCACCGCCCCCCGACCACCACCCCCCGACCCAGCCCCCTCGACACCCCAAGGGACCTTCGTATGAGCACCTTCGGCCGCCGAGATCGGTCCGGACCCTCGCGGCGCGCGCTGCTGCGCTACGGCGCCTCCGGCGCGGCGGCGGCCGGCCTGGTCGCCAGCTGGGAGCGGCTGACCGGCGCCGACATCCCGGGCCGCGACGGCGACGCGCTGACCGTGGCCACCCTCGGCTCCTCGGTCGACCCGGCGGCCCAACGCGCGCTGCGCGACGGCTTCCAGGAGCTGCACCCCGAGATCCAGGTCCGGCTGATCGCGGTGCAGGCCACCGACTGGCCTGACTTCTTCGCCAAGATCCTCACCCAGATCGCCGCCGGCACCGCCCCCGACGTGGTGTACGTGGCGACCGAGGGCGTGCAGCTGTTCGCCGAGAACCTGGGCGTCGCGCTGGACGACCGGGTGCGGCGGGACGCCGACGAGCTGCGCGAGTACTTCGCCGACGTGCACCCCTCGCTGGTGGAGTCGATGATGTACGAGGGGAGCCTCTACCAGCTGCCGGTCGAGTTCAACGCGGCCGACATGTACCTCAACACCTCGGTGCTCCGGTCCGCCGGGCTCGACATGCCCCCGCCGCACTGGGAGCGGGACGACTTCACCGCGCTGCTCACCGAGTTGCGGGCGGCGGGCGGGAGCGGCTTCACGCCCTACTACTGGACCAACCGGCTGTGGGGCGGGGTGGTGCCCTGGCTCTTCGTCAACGACACCAACATCCTGGCGGAGTCCAGGGCGCCGGGCGGCGGGTGGCTGTGGGACGCGTTCTACCCGGGCGAGGCGGCGGCCGGTCGCGGCGGCGGCTACCGCTGGACCACGCCGCAGGCGACCTCGGACCGGGTGGTGGAGGTCTACGAGTACCTCACCGAGCTGATCCAGCGCGGGCTGTGCTCGCGCCCGGAGGGCGGCAGCGGCAACAACCTGGTCGGGGTCTTCTCCACCGGCCGGGTCGGCGTCACCCCGGCCGGCGGCTTCTGGGCCGGCGGGCTGCACGAGGCGGGGATGGACCGCGACGGCTACGACGTGACGTTCTTCCCGCGCTGGCGCGGGCAGCGGCACCAGTTCGGCGGCGCCGGCTACGCGCTGCTGCGCACCTCGAAGAAGCCGGACGAGGCCTGGGAGTTCATCAAGTACTCGGTGCGCAGGGACGTGCTGGAGGCGCTCTTCCAGAGCAACCAGACGACGCCGGCGCGCCGTTCGATGCTGGACGCGGAGCGCTACCGGGCCACCGGGCCCGCCGGGTGGCGCGCGTTCTACGACACCCTCGACGCCTTCCCCGACACCGGGCCGATCCCGGCGCCGCCGCAGGTGACCGAGGTGGAGCTGGCGTTGACCAAGCACACCGGAACCGCGCTGGGCTCGCCCCGCGCGGTGCGGCCCGCGCTGCGGGCGATGCAGAACGACCTGGAGGCGGCCATGGAGCGTGCGTGGTGAGCGAGTCGCGGACGCTGAGCGAGTTGCGAACGCGCGGGCGCGCACAACGGCGCGCGGCCAGGGTGATGGCCGCCGTCTTTCTGGCGCCGACGGTCGTCGGGGTGGTGGTCTTCACGGTGGTGCCCATCGTGGGCTCGGTCCTGTTGAGCCTCTTCCACTGGAACGTGATCGACTCGCCGCGCTGGGCGGGCACCGCCAACTACCGGCAGGTCTTCACCGACTCCACGGTGCTGGTGTCGTTCACCAACACGCTGCTGTTCATGGTGCTGGCGGTGGGCCTCCAGCTCGGCCTGGCGCTCGTGCTGGCGCTGGCCCTGGACGGGCGGCTGCCGCAGTGGCTGCGGGCGGCGTTCCGTTCGGCGTTCTTCTTCCCGCTGGTGCTGTCGGCCGCCTCGATCTCGGTGGTGATGAAGTACCTCTTCAACCAGGACTTCGGGGTGGTCAACTGGGCGCTGGGCCACGTCGGCGTCTCCCCGGTGCCCTGGCTGACCCACGAGCGGTGGGCGATGGTCGCGGTGGTGCTGGTCTACGTCTGGCAGCAGTTCGGCTTCTCGCTGCTGCTCTTCGTCGGCGGGCTCAACAACATCCCGCGCGAGATGCACGAGGCGGCGGCCGTCGACGGCTCGACGGGCTGGCGCAAGCACCTGCACATCACGTTGCCGCTGCTCAGCCCGACGCTGCTGGTCGCGTCCGTGGTCGGCATCATCAACGCGCTCCAGGTCTTCGAGCAGCCCTATGTGCTGACCGACGGCGGCCCGGGCGACGCCACCAGGACGGTCGTGATGGTGATCTACCAGAGCGCCTTCGAGCAGCTGCGCTTCGGGGAGGCGTCGGCGGTCGGGGTGTTGCTGTTCGCGCTGATCCTCGCCGTGACCGCCCTCCAGTTCCGCCTGAGCCGGCGCTTCGTCCACTACCAGTGAGGACCGACCGGTGACTGTAACCCACCAGCCGCGTATGTCCCGTTACGCACCATCATGAGCCGGGGGTCTGACCGATGACCGCGACCATTGCTGAACCCGCCGAACCCGCCGTTCCCGCCGGTCCCCGGGGGTGTGCCGCGCGCCCTCCCGCGCGCCGTGCGCGCCGCCGCCCACGCGCCGGCCTGGTGGGCCGGGTCGTCGGCCTGACCGTGGTGGCGCTGCTGACGCTGGGGCCGGTGCTGTGGACGGTCTCCACCTCGCTGCGCGCGCCGGCCGAGTCCTTCGACCTGCCGCCGCGCCCCGTTCCGCTCGACGCCACCGGGGAGGCGTACGGGCAGGTCTTCCAGCAGATCGACGTGTGGCTGCTGGCGTTCAACAGCACGCTGGTGACCGCGCTGGTGGCCGGCGGCCAGATGGTGACGGCGGCGCTGGCCGGCTATGCCTTCGCGCGGCTCGACTTCCGCTTCAAGGGGCCGCTGTTCGGGCTGGTGTTGGCGACCATGATGGTGCCGGTGCAGGTGACCATCGTGCCGGTCTTCCTGCTGCTCAAGGAGATGTCGCTCACCGACACCCTGCTGGGGCTGATCGTGCCGGCCTGGCCGACCGCGTTCGGCACCTTCCTGATGCGCCAGTACTTCCTCGGGATGCCGCGCGACCTGGGCGAGGCGGCGATGCTCGACGGCGCGGGTCCGTGGCGGATCTTCCGCTCGGTGTACGCGCCGCTGGCCACGCCCGGCCTCGCGATCATCGGGGTGCTGGCCTTCAACTACCACTGGAACGAGTTCTTCCGGCCGCTGATCCTGGAGACCAGCACGGAGAACTTCACCCTGCCGCTGGGGCTGGTCTCGCTCCAGGGCAACCTCGGCACGGGCAGCGTCTCGGTGGTGTTGGCCGGCGTGGTGCTCTCGATGATCCCCGCGGTGCTCGTCTTCGTCGTCGGTCAACGCCCTCTGCGCGAGGGCATCACTTCCGCAGGAGTCAACAGGTGACCCGTCCGCACGATCCGCGCCACCACCTCAGGCCGCCCGCCGGCTGGGCCAACGACCCGAACGGGCCCTTCCGTTGGCGCGGTCGCCACCATCTCTTCTACCAGCACAACCCGGACGGGCCCTGGCACCGGAACATCCACTGGGGGCACGCCTCCAGCACCGACCTGCTGGAGTGGGAGCACCACCCGGTGGCGCTGGCCCCGACGCCGGGCGGTCCGGACGCGGCCGGCTGCTGGTCGGGGTGCGTGGTGGACGACGAGGGGGTGCCGACGGCCGTCTACACCGGCGTCGACGAGCGGCACACGGGCCTGGGCACGATCCTGCTGGCGCGGGCCGCCGAGCCGGACGACCCGCTGCTGCGGGAGTGGAAGCCGTCGCCGGTTCCGGTGGTCGCCGGGCCGCCGGAGGGGCTGGACGTGGTGATGTTCCGCGACCCGTTCGTGTTCCGGCACGGCGGGCGGCGGTGGGCGCTGGTCGGCGCGGGGCACGCGGACGGCACGCCCTCGGTGCTGCTGTACGACTGTCAGCGGCTGACGGACTGGCGCTTCGCCGGCGTACTGCTGGACGGGCGGTCACCGGGGGCCGGTTCGCTCGCCTCCTCTCCTTCTCCTTCTCCTTCCGCCGTTCCCGGCCCGGCGACCGGGTGGGAGTGCCCGCAGCTCTTCGCGGCGGGCGGGGGCGACCGGTGGGTGCTGGTGCTGTCGCTGTGGAACGGCGACCCGCAGTCGGTGGTCTGGCTCTCGGGCAGGCTGCGGGAGGTGGCGGGGCCGACGGGGCCGGGGTTGGCGTTTCTCCCCGAGGCCCGGGGGCCGGTGGACCAGGGGCGGGACTGCTACGCCCCGGCGGTGCGGGCCGACGCGGACCGGACCCTGCTGTGGGGCTGGTCCTGGGAGGCGCGCGGCGAGCGCGCGGTGGCGGAGGCGGGCTGGGCCGGCCTGTTGACCCTGCCGCGCGAGGTCGGCGTCCACGGGGACGGCACGTTGCGTGTCGTGCCGGCACGGGAGGTGGTGGCGCTGCGGGCCGAGGAGCCGCTGGTCGTCGGGGCGGGGCGGGGGCCGCTGGGCCCGGTGCCACTGCCGGACGCCTACGAGGTGTCGGTCACGGCCGAACACGCGCCGGTGCTGGTGGAGTTGGCGCGGGACGCACGCGGCGGGGCGTTGGCGCTGCTGCTCGATCCTGGCGCGGGCACCGTCGAACTGCGCCGCGCCGACTGGCCGAGGGAACGCGGGGGCCGGCCTGCGGACGCGGGCCCGCTGCCCCTGTCGGTGGCGCCGGCCGCCTCGTTGACGGTGCGGGTGTGGCGGGACGGCTCGGTGCTGGAGCTGTTCGCGGGCGAGGGGCGCGCGGTGGCGACGGAACGGGTCTATCCCCGCCCCGGCGACCGGCCGGCGCTGCGGGTGCGGGCCGCAGGGCCCGGCGCGGCCTTCTCGGCCACGGCGTGGGCGCTCCGGGACGCTTCCCGGCGGTGATCACGGGGGTCAACCGGGGCTGATCAACGCTCCGTTGTCAGTGCGGCGTGTCACCATACGCGCATGGATACGAGACACACAGTGATCGACCCGGGGTTGGCCTGGCTTGATGCCTTCTGTGAGCCGGGCTACCGCGTGACGTTCGCGCACCGGGTGGCCCCCAGGGAGCTGTTGACGCGGATGGGCGCCGACCCGGCGACGTTCCGGCGGCGGGACGCGGCGGCTGCCGAGCAGGCGCAGGCGCAGTTGGCGTGGGGGCTGTCGGTGGCGCGGGCGGGGCTCCACGAGGGCTGGGCCTACGCGGTGGAGAGCACCGGCGGGCACGGCTCCGGGCGGGAGACGCTGCGTCGGGTCTCGTGCGGGACGCGGGCGTTGGCGCTGCTGCGCGCCGCAGACGGCGGCTGGGGGTTCGTCCTCGCCGAGGAGGGCGAGGTGGTGGCGACGCGGGAGTCGGTGTCGGCGGGGCGTGGCGCGGGGGCGCTCGGCGACTGGCCGTGGCGGGTGGGGCTGTTGGGGCTGTTGGCAGAGGAGCCGGCCTCGGGTCAGGGGGCCGGGGTTGGCGCGCGGCTGTTGGCGCTGGCGGACGGCGCGCTGGGCGCGCGGCTGCCACGGGAGCAGGTGGAGTGGGGCTGGCTGGTCTCGGCCGAGGTGGGTGACGTCTGTCCGCCGGCGGCTCCGGTGGGGATCGGCCCCGGGGTGCCGGCGCCGGCGCGCGGCCGGCCGCAGGGCGTGGGGGCGGGGCCGGGGCCCGGCGTCGTGACCGGGCCCGAGGGGGCGGCGTCGTGACCGGGCCGGCGGGGGGCGCGTGCGCCCGGGGCGTGCGCCGGGTGGTGGCGTGGGGCCGCCGCTGGTGGGCCGGCCTGCGGTCAGTCGGGGGCGGGTCCCACGGAGCCCCTGGCGACGACCGGGCAGGGCAGCGCCGTGGTCTCCACCCGAGGCGGGGTGCCGGCCTCGACGGCGTCCAGGAGCAGGCCGGTGGCCACCTCCCCCATCGCCTCGTGGGGCAGGGCCACGGTGGTCAGCGGCGGATCGAGGAAGGCCGCCATGTGCTCCTGGTCGTCGTAGCCGACGAGCGACAGCTCGCCCGGCACGGACAGGCCGAGCCGGGCCGCGGCGAGCAACACCCCTGCCGCGACGCGGTCGTTGTAGCAGACGATGCCGGTGGGGCGGCGGCCCGCCGGCACGCCACGGAGCAGTTGGAGCGCGGCCTGGTAGCCGCTGGCGATCTCGCCGCCGGTGCGGACGATGGTCTCGGGGGCGGCGCGGAGGCCGACGGTGCGCAGCGCGTCGCGGTAGCCGCGCAGCCGTTCACCGGAGGCGATGTCGTCGAGGCCGCCGGCCAGGGCCAGTCGGCGGTGGCCGGCGTCGATCAGCAGCCGGGCGGCGGCCCGGCCGCCGGCCCGTTCGGATGGGATCACGGCCGGCAGGGAGCCGTCCGCCGGCAGGCAGTTGGCCAGCACGGTGTGGCACTGGTCGAGCCCGGCGGGCAGCCGCGCCCTGCGCAGCGACATCGCGGCGTAGATGATCCCGTCCACCCGGCGGTCCAGCAGTTCGGCGACGGCGGCGTCCTCCCGTTCCGGGGAGCCCGCCGAGTCCACGGTCAGCACCAGGTGTTGGCGCTCCCAGGCGGTGCGCATCGCGCCGCGCAGCAGCGCCCCTGCGAACGGGGTGGAGGCGATGTGGTCGGTGACCATCCCGATCACGGCGGTGCGGCGCCGCCGCAGCCCCCGGGCCACCGCGTTGGGCCGGTAGTTCAGCCGCTCGGCCGCGTCCCTGATCCTGGCCTGGGTCTCGGCGGAGAGGTTGCCTTCGGCCCGCCCGTTGAAGACGAAGGACACCGCCGTGTGGGAGACCCCGGCGAGCCTGGCCACGTCCCGCGAGGTCGGCCTGCGCCGCCCCGCGCCCTCACCACTGCCAGCCACCCCGGCATGGTATCCCGACCTGCGGCGTCGTCCTCCGGACGGGCCTTGGGGCCAACGGCCGGGCCGGGCCGTCGCTCAGGCCGTCCGCTGGAGTTCGCGCAGCGCCCGCTTCTCCCGGCTGTCCCGCCAGCCGGCGAGGCAGGGCGGCACCACGGAGGCCACCAACGCCAGCACCATCGCCGCCGTGAGCCATCCCGACACGTGGGTGGTCTGGGTCGCGCGCCACTGCACCCAGGCCATCGGCAGCAAGGCGACGCCGACCAGCGCGTTGGTGAGCAGCAGCGCCCTGGCCATGGCCCGGGCCGAAGCCGCGCTGGCGGGGCGGTTGTTGCCCGCGGCCTCGGCCTGGGCCCAGCGGTCCTTCGGCGGCGGCATCGCGTCCAGCGGGGTCGCCCGCAGCAGCCCCCACACGCAGCCGACCAGCAGCGCGGTCAGCCCCGCGTAGACGAACACCGGGAGGAAGGCCAGTCCCACGCTCCGCTCGCCCCAGGCGTCCACCCCGCTCCCCCCGATGTGTTGAGGGATGCGCTCGGGCAGGTCCGGGTAGCGCACGATGCCCCACAGCGCCATCCCGACCAACAACGCGACGCTCGGCGCCGCCCACCACCAGAGCGCGCCCGCTTCCGTCCGCCCACCGCGTTCCCTCGTGCCCATGTCCTGCCCCTACCCGAGCGCCGCGCCGCCATCCCTCGCGCACCGGCGGGCGGCGCCGCGCGACTCGGGGCGCGCGGCCTGGGGGCGCGCGCCCTGCGGTTCGCCGTTCCCGCCCGGGGGCTGGGCCCTGCGGGCGGGAACGGCGGGAGGGACCGGGCGTCAGAGGGTGCGTTCCAGCCGGTCGGCCAGCAGCCTGGCGAACCTGGCGGGGTCGGCCAGCTGGCTGCCCTCCGCCAACAGGGCCATCCCGTAGAGCAGTTCGGCTGTCTCGCCGAGCCCCGGGTCGTCGGCGTCGGTGGCGTGGGCCTTCCGCAGGCCGGTGACCAGCCCGTGCTCCGGGTTCAGCTCCAGGATGCGCTTGCTCTGCGGCACCTCCTGCCCCATGGCGCGGTAGAGGTTCTGGAGCGCGGGCGTCACATCGCCGGCGTCGGTGACGACACAGGCCGGGGAGACGGTGAGCCGGGAGGTGAGCCGCACCTCCTTCACCTCCTCCTGGAGGCGCTCGCCGAGCCAGGTCAGCAGCTCGGCGAACTCGGCGCGCTGCCGCTCCTTCTCCGCCTTCGCCTCCTCGCCCTGCTCCTCCTCGGCGTCCAGTTCGGCCTCGCCCTGGGCGATCGAGCGCAGCTGCTTCCCCTCGAACTCGGGCACGGCCCCGACCCACACCTCGTCGACGGGGTCGGTCAGGATCAGCACCTCAAGGCCCTTGGCCTGGAACGCCTCCAGGTGGGGCGAGTTCTCCACGGCGGTCCTGGACTCGCCGGTCATGTAGTAGATGTGCTTCTGGCCGTCCTTCATCCGCTCCACATACCGCGCGAGCGTGGTCAGCCGCTCCTTGTCGTGGGTGGAGGCGAAGGAGCAGATCCGGAGGATGGTGTCGCGGTTGTCGGGGTCGTTGAGCAGGCCCTCCTTGACGACGCGCCCGAACTCCCGCCAGAAGGTGGTGTAGTTCTCCTCGCGGTTCGCCATCATCTCCTTGACGGTGGAGAGCACCTTCTTCACCAGCCGGCGGCGCATCAGCTGGATCTGGCGGTCCTGCTGGAGGATCTCCCGGGAGACGTTGAGCGACAGATCCTGGGCGTCCACCACGCCCTTGACGAAGCGCAGGTACTCGGGGACGAGCGCCTCGCAGTCGTCCATGATGAAGACGCGCTTCACATAGAGCTGCACCCCGCGCTTGTTGGCCTGCGAGAACAGGTCGTGCGGCGCGTGCGCGGGCAGGAACAGCAGCGACTGGTACTCGAAGGTGCCCTCGGCCCGCAGCTGGATCGTCTCCAACGGGTCGGTCCAGTCGTGGCTGATGTGCTTGTACAGCTCGTGGTACTCCTCGTCGCTGACCTCGCTGCGCGACCTGGCCCACAGGGCCTTCATGGAGTTGAGCGTCTCGGGCTCCGGCGCCTTCGCCTCCGTCTGCTCGGCCTTCTCCGCCTCGTCGGCCGCTTCGGCCCCGTCGGCCGCTTCGGCCTCCGACGCCTTCTCGGCCTTGGGCGCCTCGGTGACCATCCGGATGGGCCAGGTGATGAAGTCGGAGTAGCGCTTGACGATCTCCCTGACCTTCCAGGGCGAGGTGTAGTCGAAGAGCTGGTCCTCGGCGTCCTCCGGCTTGAGGCGCAGGGTGACGGCGGTGCCCTGGGGCGCGTCCTCGACGGTCTCGACGGTGTAGCCGCCCTCGCCCGTGGAGGACCAGCGGGTGCCCTGGCTCTCCCCCGCCTTGCGGGTGACCAGGCTGACCTCGTCGGCGACCATGAAGCTGGAGTAGAAGCCGACGCCGAACTGCCCGATCAGCCCCTCGGCGGCGGTCTCGTCCTTGGCCTCCTTCAGCCGCGCCAGCAGCTCGGCCGTGCCCGACTTGGCGATGGTGCCGATGAGTTGGACCACCTCGTCCCGCGACATCCCGATGCCGTTGTCCCGCACGGTGAGGGTGCGGGCCTCCCCGTCGGGCTCGATCTCGATGTGGAGGTCGTCCACCTCGGCGTTGAGCGAGTCGTCGCGCAGCGACTCGATGCGGAGCTTGTCCAGCGCGTCGGAGGCGTTGGAGATCAGCTCGCGCAGGAAAACGTCCTTGTTCGAGTAGATCGAGTGGATCATCATCTGGAGAAGCTGGCGCGCCTCTACCTGGAACTCGAACGTCTCGGTCGGCATGGTCGTGGATTCCTCACGTCTGTCGCACGGTTGTGGAAACCTGGCGTCCCCCGAGGCAGCTGCCGGCGGGGGCCACCGTCAGTGATGTTAGGCGAGGTCACCGCCGTTCATCGGGCCTTCGCCCAGGGTCGCGGCGGGGCCTGCGCCGTCAGCGGTCGCGGACCGCCACGAGGTAGGCGCCGATCGCGTCGCGGTTGCGGGTCAACAGCTCGATGCGGCGGCTCATCGCGTCGCGCTCGCGCTCCAGCAGGGCCAGCATCTCCGGGGTGGCGTCGGTGAAGTGGATGTCCCGTGGCCGGTTCAGGCAGGGCAGGATCTCCCGGATGATCCGGGTGGGCAGTCCCGCGTCGAGCAGTCCCCGGATCTGCCGGATGCGGTCGACGAACTCCTCCGCGTAGGCGCGGTAGCCGTTGGCGCAGCGCTCGGGCGCGATCAGGCCCTGTTCCTCGTAGTAGCGCAGCAGCCGCCGGGAGGTCCCGGTGCGCTCCGCCAACTCCCCTATCCGCATGGGCTCTCCCGCATGTGACGCGGCTCACCGCCGTCCGGCTTTACCTTCACACGAGTGTGAGGGTTCGACGATGGCCGGGCAAGCCGCCGCAGACGCGGAAGACCACGAAGGGACGGCCCCGTGTCCGACATCTCCCCCGCCGCCGACCCCGCAACCGCCGAACCCCAGGCGTCCGGAACCCAGGCGTTCGAACCCCACGCCCACCAGCGGCTCTACGACTACCGCCCCATCGTCGAGCGGCCGCCGCTGCGCTGGCCGGGCGGGGCCAGGGTGGCGTTCTATGTCGGGCTGAACGTGGAGCACTACCGCGTTGACCGCCCCGCCACCAGCATCTTCCCCGACACCGCGCCCCTGGTGCCCGACCCGCTCAACTACGGCTGGCGCGACTACGGTCCGCGCGTCGGCTTCTGGCGGGTGCTGGAGATACTGGACCGGCACGGGGTGCGGGCCAGCGTGATGCTCAACTCCGAGGCGGGCCAGCGCTATCCGGCGATCGTGCGGGCCGGCCGGGAGCGCGACTGGGCCTGGGTGGCGCACGGCAGGAACAACTCGACATTCCAGGCCGGCATGGCGCGCGAGGAGGAGCGCCGCTATCTCGCCGAGGTGGTGGCGGACATCGAGCGGGCCACCGGCCGGCGGCCACGCGGCTGGCTGGGGCCGGCGCTGACCGAGACGTTCCACACCCCGGAGCTGCTGGCCGAACTGGGCGTGGACCACCTCCTCGACTGGACCAACGACGACCAGCCGTATCCGCTGCGGGTGCCGGGGATGTGGGGCGTCCCGTACTCGGTGGAGCTGAACGACATCACGCTCTTCATGGGCGGCCGGGTCAGCGGCCCGGAGTTCGTGCGGATCGTCCGTGACCAACTGGACCGGCTGCTCGCCGAGTCGGCGGACAGCGGCCGGGTGTTTCCGCTGGCGCTGCACCCGTTCGTGATCGGCCAGGCGTTCCGGGCGCGCTATCTCGACGAGGCGCTCGCCCTGGTGGCCGGCCATCCGGACGTCTGGCTGACGACGAGCGACGAGATCGCCGCCCATGTCCAGGCGTCGTCGCCGTCCTCGGCGGCCGCCTGACCGGCCCGGCGCGCGCGGCCAGCCGGGCCGGGGGCCACCGCCCGGCCGCCTGCCCGGCCCGGCCTCCGACATGACCGCGAATCCTTCACATCTCCCCGACCATTCACCCCCCAAGCCCCCCGAACGACCATAAGTTAGGTTAGCCTCACCTAATCATTCCGTGGTCCGTGGAGAGAGCTGAGGGCCCGTGACCGTCCACATTCACCGCGACAGCTGGGGCATCCCCACGCTCAGCGCGGACAGCGCCCGCGAACTGGCCTACGCCCAGGGCCGGTTGGCCGCCCAGGACCGCGCCTGGCAGCTGGAGATGGAACACCGCAGGCTGCGCGGCACCTGCGCCGCCGTCCTCGGCCCGCCAGCCCTGGACTGGGACGTGCTGGTGCGCCGCGCCCAACTCGCCCAGACCGCCCGCCGTTGCCTGCTCGCCCTCGACGACGCCACCCGCGACTGGGTCACCGCCTACACCGACGGGGTCAACTCCGCGCTGCCCGAGGCGGCGCGCAGCGCACCGGAGTTCGCCGCCACCGGGGCGGTCCCCGGCCGCTGGCAGCCCTGGGTGCCGCTGGGCGTCTGGCTCGCCACCCACCTGTTCTTCGCCGGCCTGCCCGCCAAGCTCTGGCGCGCCGAGGTCACCCAACGGCTGGGCCCCGAGGCCGTCGCCTGGTTCACCGCCGGCACCCCGGGCACGGCCGGCAGCAACGGTTGGCTGCTCACCGGCGAGCGCACCGCGACCGGCGCGGCACTCCTCGCCGGCGACCCGCACCGCTACGCCGAGGACCCCGGCTGCTACCAGCAGATCCGCCTGGTCTGCCCCGAGTTCGACGTGCTCGGCTTCGCCGTCCCCGGCGTCCCGGGACTGCCGCACTTCGGGCACGCCGGCACCGTCGCCTGGGCCATCACCCACGCCATGGCCGACTACCAGGACCTCTACCGGGAACGGCTCCGCCGCACCGACGACGGCGTCGAGGCGCTCGGCCCGGACGGCTGGGAGCCCGCCGGGCACGGCGTGGAGACGGTGACCGTGGCCGGCGCGGCGCCCGTGACCATCGACGTGTGGGAGACCGAGCGCGGCCCGGTGCTCTTCGGCGGCCCGGAGGACGCCGAGGCGTTCAGCCTGCGCCATGTCCCGCGCGTCACCGCCCGGTTGGGCTTCGCCGCGCTGCCCAGGCTGCTGCGGGCCCGCACGGTGGCCGATGTGGACGCGGCCTGCGAGGACTGGGTGGAGCCGGTCAACGTGCTGCTGGCCGCCGACGCCGAGGGCGGCACGCTGCACCGGGTCGCCGGCCGCGTTCCCGTCCGCGACCCCGAGAACCGGCTGCGCCCGGTGCCCGCCTGGGACGCCCGCTACGCCTGGCGCCCCGACGCCTACGAGCCCACGCCGCGCGCCGAGGTCACCGACGGTCTCGCCGTGATGGCCAACGAGCGCGGGCTCGCCGCGCCACTGGGCGTCGAGTTCCTGCCGGGCCACCAACACCGCCGCATCACCGAGCTGTTGCGGCCACGAAGGGACTGGACGGCGGACGAGATGGCCCGGGTGCACGGCGACACCCGCTCCGGCGGCGCCCCCGCCGTGCTCGACCAACTCGCCGACCGAGCCGGCCCCGCCGGCCCCGCCGGCCCCGCCGGCCTCGAAGGGCTGAGCCCGGCGGCCCGGGCCCTGGCCGGGCGGCTGCTCGCCTGGGACCGGCGGATGGACGCCGACTCCCACGACGCCGCCGCCTACGCCGCGCTGCGCGCCGCCTGCGCGCGCCGGCTCGCCACACACCCCGCGTTCGCGCCCCTGGCGACCCTGAGCACCGAACCGCTCGGCGCCCATCCCGACGCCCCCGCCTCCCCCGCCGGCCGGCCCGGGCCGCGCTGCCCCGCGCCACTGCGGCCCTGGCTGGAACTGCGGCCCCGCATCGCGTTCGCCCTGGAGACCCTGCTCACCCCGGGCGTGGTGCCGGGACTCGACCCCGCCGCCCTCGTCCGCGAGGCGCTGGAGGAGGTCGCCAACGAGGGCGCGGAGCAGGGAACATGGGGCGAACGCCACCGCCTCGCCCTGTGGCGCCCGCTGCCCTCGACGGGCGGGCCGGCCCTGGACGTGCCGCTGGCCGGTGACCACGACTGTGTGTGGGCCGCCGGCAGCGTGCCCGGGGTCACCGACACCAGCACCCGCTGCCCGGTCGCCCGCCACGTCTGGGACCTGGGCGACCGCGCGCGCAGCCGCTGGGTCGTCCCGCTCGGCGCCCAGGGCACCGCCGACCACCCCCACCACCACGACCAGACGCCACACTGGGCCGCCGGCCGCCTCCTCCCCGTCGAGACCGACCCGGCGCGCCTGACCCACGAGGCGAGTCTCGCCGTCGGCCAGCACACCGCCGCTCCCCGAACCCCCGCCTACGCGCGCGACGTTCCCGGCTTCGGCACAGTCAGCCTCGTCCCCGTCGACCCCGTCGCCGACCTGGCGCTGCTGCACGGCTGGGTGACCGAGGAACGCGCCGCGTTCTGGGGCATGGTCGGCGCCGAGCCGATCGAGGTGCTGGAGATCTACGAGTACCTCGACGCGCTGCCCACCCACCACTCCTATCTGGTGCACCGCGACGGCGTGCCCGTCGGCCTCTTCCAGACCTACGACCCGGCGGCCGACGAGGTCGGCGCCCACTATCCGGTGGCCCCCGGCGACCTGGGTGTCCATCTGCTGCTGGCCCCGCCCAGGGGCCCGCTCCGCCGGGGCTTCACGGGCGGGCTGATCCCGTGCCTGGTCGAGTTCGTCTTCGCCGACCCGCGCGTGCGGCGCATCGTCGCCGAGCCCGACCTGGGCAACGGCCCGGCGGTCGAACGCGCCCTGCGCACCGGCCTCGTCCTCGGCCCGGTCATCGAACTCCCCGACAAACGCGCCCGGTTGGCCTTCCTCACCCGCGAGGCCACGCGGAAACCGGACGCGGCGGCGCGCGAACGAGGGCCGGCGGCGCGGGGGTGAGCGGGGCGCGGGTGGGCGGGACGCGGCGTGAGGGTGGGCGGGGGCGGCGGCCGTCAGAGGCTGGCCAGGAGTTCGTCGAGCGGGGCGGGCACCCGGTCCGGGTCGAGCGCCTCGACCAGCGCCCGGCCATAGCGGATCTTGCGTCCCGCCTTCGTGCCGATGAAGCGCCGCATCCGCTGCCCGGCGTCACGGTCCCGCTGCGCCGGCTGACGCAGAAAGATCTGGAGAGCCCGCAGTTCGCCCTCCTCCCGGACCAGCTCCTCGACGCGCGGCACGCCCAGCGCGCGGATCAGCTCGTCCTCCAGGTCCGCCGCGCAGACGAAGAACGGCTGCCGCGCCCCGTCGACCGGCCCCAGGGCGCGGGCGTAGTAGGGGCGTTCCGCCTCGTCGCACAGCCCCAGCAGGCGAAGGCCGAGATCGGGTGCGCCGAGCAGGCCGGCGAAGCGGCCGACGCTCATCGCGCCGCCCATCGACAGCAGGCAGACCCCCTCGTCCGCCAGGTCCCGCCCCCGGCGCTCGGCCAACGCGCCGACCGCCTCGACATCGCTCGGGCCCTCGACCAGGACGACCGCCCGCACGGGCAGCCGCGCGGCCAGCTCGTGCACCGGCTCGCCGGGGCCGCCGACCACCCACGCGAGGACCGCCGCCCGGAACGCGTCCATATCAGCCATGGGACGAGTCTCCGCCCTGCCCGCCCGGGCCGGTAGGGAATTACCGCCCGCGCGGCGGCCACGGTCACGGCCACCGGGCATCCTCACCCTGGGCCCCGCTCCGGAGCGCCGCCCGCCGAGGCACGCCCTGGACTGTCGCTCTAGTGCCCACCCTCACTCTGGTGAACTGATACGACCAACACGCCCCGCGCCCACCCAGCCCACTCAGCCCACCCCGATCCGATCCCGACTCCGAGCCGCCCGCCCCGACCGAGAGGAACTCTCTTGTCCGCCGATCACTCCGTCGCGCTGTCCGTCGAGCCGTTCGTCTCGCTCCCCGCCGCCGCCCCCCGCGCCACCGCCCCCACGCACACACCCGCGCCCCCGGGGCCGAGCGCCCGGGCGACCCGGGTGGGAGGTGCCCGATGACCGCCGGCGAACAGCTTGACGCGCGGCATCTGACCGGCGAGGCGTTCAAGTCGGTCTTCCGTCGGCATCCGGCCGGGGTGGCCGTGATCGCCATGTCGCACGAGGGGCGGCCGGTCGGGTTCACCGCCACCTCGGTCATCTCCGTCTCGGCCGAACCGCCGCTGCTGGCCTTCTCGTTGGCGGCCACCTCCTCGTCCGCCCCGGCGATCGCCGCCGTCGACACCCTCACCGTGAGCCTGCTCGCCGACCACCAGGACGATGTCTCGGCCCGCTTCGCCACCCGGGGCGTCGACCGGTTCGCGGCCGGTGGCTGGTTCACGCTGCCCACCGGGGAGCCCGTGATCGAGGGCGCGCACGCCTGGATACGCGCCCGCGTGCTGGAGCGCACGCCGGTGGGCGGCAGCTTTCTGATATCGCTGCTCGCGCTCCAGGCCGAAGTGCGCCCCGACGCCAGCCCGTTGGTCTTCGTCGATCGCACCTATCACCGGCTCGGCCCGGAAACCGCGATCTGACGGGCCACGGAAACCGTCGCAGCGACGGGAGGATCGGTTTAGTCCACACGGTGCGCGCCATTCTCCACACCTTCTCTGCTGTGGAGCAACGTTTTCCACGCGGCCCTTCCCATCGCCGCGTAAAACTCCGCCACCTCGGGCGATTTCGCCTTGACATGGGCGCCGCAAGGGAGTTAGTTTACCGGTTAAGTAAGCGCTTGCTTAAGGGAGTTACCCACTTCCCGAGGACAGGCCACGAACGGAATGACCCTCAACAGCTTTTCCGCCCCAGCCCCGGGGCGAGAAAAGCGAAAGCACCAACCGAGATCTTTCGGAGAATGACCGGAACGCGGCCCGTCTTTGGGCGCGTTCCTCCGAGGGATCTCGCCCCGGCGGAGCCCAACGCCGGCCGCGTCCGACCAGCCCCCGGACCGGCCGGGGTCCGGCTCTTCCCCGCGCGCCCGCACGTTCCGTTCGGGCGCGCGGGGCCTTCTCGTGTGGAGGTTCGGGCCGGGGGCGCGGCCCGGCGGACGATCCGGCCAACGGCCCGTGCAACACCGTTCAACGGCCGTTCAACGACCCAACGAACAACGTGCGTTCGGCCCCGCCCTGTTCGGTGACGGTGGTCACCGCGAACCCCGCGTCGGCCAGCAGCCGTTGCCACTCGGCCACCGGAAAGAGGCCGGTGTGGTGCGCCTCGTGCACCAGCCGCACCGAGCCGTCGGCGGCGCGCAGGGTGAAGCTGTAGTCGGTGCGCACGGTTGTCGCGCCCGGCGCTGGCGGCAGACTCCACTCCAGATAGCGCACGCCGCTGCCGTCGGGGGCGTCGCTTCCGCCGCAGTCCGTGACCGGCTCGTAGGTGTCGGCGACATGGTCGGGAAAGAACGCCGCGACCCCGCCGGGCCGCAGATGCGCCCGGGCCGTGTGGAACGTCGCCGCCAGGTCGTCGGCCGTGGTCATGTAGTCGATGGCGTCGTGCACCAGCACCGCGTCGAACGTCCGGCCGAGCCGCAGCTCCCGCATGTCGCCCGTCAGATGCTCGACGTCCGGGTTGACCGCGCGGGAAACGGCCAGCATCTCGGGCGAGAGGTCGACCAGGGTCAGGGTGAACCGGTCCCGCAGATGGCGCGCCAGATGGCCGCCGCCGCTGCCCAGCTCCAGCACCTCGCGCACCGGGCGGACGGCGAGCGCGAACAGCTCGGCGGCGGTCGCCGCGTCCTCCTCGTAGACCTCGACCGGCGAGATCAGCGGCCACCAGGGGGCCAGTTCGCCGTAGAGCCGTGGGGTCGTCCCGCTCGCGGTCGTCATCGCTGCTCCCACCGCCGGCCGTCGCTTCGTCCTGGTCGGATGCCGTCGCCGGCATCCGACCAGGATCGTAGCCCGGGGGCCCAAACCGCCGGGGCCCGGGGACCGGGGGACGCCTCCGGCCCCCGGGCTGTCGGGGTGGAGAACGGTCGAACGCGCCGGTCGGCGCCCGGAGTTCAACGCCGGCCGCGCTCCCTCAACGCCGGCCGCTCTCCCTCAACGCCGACCGCTCTCCTTCAACGCTGACCGTCCCGGCTAGGACAGGAAGCCGGCGAGGTCCGAGCCGACGGCCCGCACCAGGGAGACGGCCTGGGTGGAGACGCTGGCCACGGCCGTGGTCCTGGCCTCGGTCGCGTGCCCGGCGTGGCTGGCGTGCGTGACCTCGGCGGCGTCCGCCTCGTACGCGGCGGCGACCTCCTCCGCGCTCAGGGTCTCGTCGCCGAAGGTGACCTGACCGTTGCCGCCGTCGAAGACGACATCGGAGCAGGAGTAGAAGTTCTCCTGGCTGTCGGAACGAATCCAGTGCACGAAGATGATGTGCTGACCGGAACGGTTCGGCAGCTGGACGTTCCAGTAGTAGTGCCCGCCGTCGGTGCCGACGCCACCGCGCTGGGGCGGGTTGGTCACCGAGCTGATCTGCTCCAGGTCACCCCAGCCCAGGGACTGGTTCGGCGACCAGCCGTTCTTGGTGATGTAGACGTTGAACTGGCCCGGGTGGTGCGCCCAGTTGCTGTGCTGCAACTCGATGTTGGCCCCGGAGGACAGGTGCGTGGTGGGCCAGTCGCTGCGCACGGCGCTGTACGCCGAGAAGTCGAACGGGCCACGGTTGCCGCCGCTGCACAGCGTGCCGTCGGGGATGTAACCGGTCGTCCGGCCGCCGCCGTTGGAGTCCAGCACCGCGAACCAGTTGTACAGGGGCCCGGTGCCGCTCTGCTGCACGGCCGAGGCACAGGCCGGGTTGGACGGCATCTGGGTGCTGCCGTTCTCCTTGAGGTCCAGGTAGCACAGGTAGGTCCGGGCTCCGGGGAGGGTGGTGGAGCCGTGGGCCGAGGCCGGGGAGGGGAGGGAGGCGATCAGAAGAGCGAACAGTCCCGTTCCCAGCACGCTGAGAAGGCGGAACTTCGCGGTCGCCCTGGGTCTCCGACCGGTCGATTCGTTGGACACGGGTACTCCTTAGAGAAGAGTCGTCTCCCGAGAAGGGCAACCGGGAGCACCAACTCCGCCCGGGTTCCCGGGGTCGAGCCGGTGCACCGACGGCCCGTCGTCGGTGTTGCTGCCGCGCATGGGAGCGCTCCCGTAGCGGAAGGTAGCCCGGCTTCCAGCCCTCCGTAAGCTCCGCTTCCGGCCGTTGCCCCCGCGAAAGCGATGTTTTTCGGCCAGTTTCTGGTTGCGGCCGGCGAACGGCCCGTGGGCTACCCGGCCAGACGCCGGTCCACGCCCTCGAAGTGCGCCACCACCCGCTCGCCTTCGGGCGTCAGTCACAGGTGACGGACGAGCGGCGGGCGCCGCAGGACCACCGGCGCCAGCGAGGCGCCCCGATGCGCGGCCAACGCCCCGACCAGCGGCTCCAGTTGCGGCGCTTCGGCGGCGCGGCGCCCGGCCGCGCCGTGGAGGCGGCGCCGGTAGACACGCAGCCGGTGGCCGGTACTGGCCGGGTGCCCCGGAAGGCCGGCATCCGGCTCCGCGCGCAGCGCCCCCACCCACGGGCGACCCGCGTCCCCACGCGGCCCGCCGTGCGCCGCCAACGCGTCGGCCACCCACCCCACCGGGGCGTGAGCGACCTCGTCAGCCACACAGGGCGATCAACCGGTCGGAATCAGTGACAACGGGGCGAACATCGTCACGCTGTGACCGATCCCCCTGCCCCCACCTAAGACCATCGGCGTTTTGCCTATATGCTTTAGGTAGAGCGACGAAAGGAGGACCGGAGATGGTGCGGGTGGGGCTGAGTGCGGAGCGGTTGACCAGGGCGGGGGCGGAGCTGGCCGACGAGGTCGGGTTCGAGCAGGTGACGGCCTCGGCGCTGGCGCGCCTGTTCGGGGTGAAGGTCGCCAGCCTGTACTCGCATGTGCGGAGCACCCAGGACCTCCGGACCAGGATCGCGCTGTTCGCGCTGGAGGAGATGGCGGACCGCGCGGGCGAGGCCGTCGCCGGGCGGGCCGGCCGGGACGCGTTGGCGGCGTTGGCCAACGTCTACCGCGACTACGCCCGCGAACACCCGGGACGCTACGCCGCCGCCCAGCTGCGGCTCGACCCCGCGACGGCCGCCGCCAGCGCCGGCGTTCGGCACGCCCGGCTGACCCGCGCCATCCTGCGCGGCTACGACCTGGCGGAACCGGACCAGACCCATGCGGTCCGGCTGCTGGGCAGCGTCTTCCACGGCTACGTCAGCCTGGAGTTGGGGGGCGGTTTCAGCCACAGCGCCCCCGACACCGACACGACATGGGCCAGGACCCTCGACGCGCTCGACGCGCTCCTCCGCAACTGGCCGACGCCTCCGCCCACCTGACGGCCGGCGTGCCGTGCCGGGCGCCCTTCGGCACCGCGCGCGCCCCTCCCGTTCCCCTTCCGTACCTCAGACGAGAGCAAGCACCTCCCATGACCACGCCGTTGACCACCACGTCCGTCCCCGACCTCGCTCCGCTGCTGCGCGGGGCGATCGACCTGGAACGCACGGCGCACGGTGTGCTGCCGCACCGGCTGCCCGCGCGGGCGCGCGCCCAGTGCGCTGACCCGCAGCTGGCGATGGTCGAGGCCCAACCCGCCGGCGTGCGGCTGGTGTTCCACACCGCCGCCACGGTCGTCGAACTCGACACCCTCCCCACCAAGCGCCACTACGCCGGCAGCCCGCCGCGCCCCGACGGCGTCTACGAGTTGCTGGTCGACGGCCGCCTCGCCGCCGAGGCGACGGCGGTCGGCGGCCACACCCTGGTCGTCGACCTCGCGACCGGCACCACCGAGCACCGGCCCGGCTCCCCCGTCACGCTCCGCTTCGCCGGGCTGCCGGCGCGGCCGAAGCGCGTCGAGATCTGGCTGCCGCACAACGAGACGACGGAGTTGGTCGCCCTGCGCGCCGACGCGCCCGTGGCGCCGGCCGACGACGGCGGTCGTCCGGTGTGGCTGCACCATGGGAGTTCGATCAGTCAGGGGTCCAATGCGACCCGTCCCACCGGCACCTGGCCGGCGGTGGCGGCCGCGCTCGGCGGAGTGGAGCTGGTCAACCTGGGCCTGGGCGGCGGCGCGTTGCTCGACCCGTTCACCGCCCGGGCGCTGCGCGACACCCCAGCCGATCGCATCAGCGTCAAGATCGGAATCAACGTGGTCAACGCCGATCTGATGCGGCTGCGTGCCTTTGGCCCTGCGGTCCATGGCTTTCTTGACATGATCAGGGACGGTCATCCGACGACGCCGCTGCTGGTCGTCTCCCCGCTCCTCTGCCCGATCCACGAGGACACCCCGGGACCGTGCGCCTTCGACATGGCGGCGCTGGCCGCCGGCCGCGCCGCGTTCCGCGCGACCGGCGACCCGGGCGAGGTGGCCGCCGGCAGGCTCACCCTGACCGTGATCAGAGACGAACTCGCCCGCATCGTCGGTGAGCGCGCCGCCACCGACCCGCACCTCCACCACCTCGACGGCCGCGCGCTCTACGGCGAGGCCGACGCCGCCGAGCTGCCGTTGCCCGACAACCTGCACCCCGACCCCGCCACCCACCACCGCATCGGCGAACGCTTCGCCCACCACGCCTTCGCGGACGGCGGGCCACTGGCGGTCAACGGGACGCCGACCGCCGCCCGTTGAGGCGACGGACGATCGGGGAGGCTCTCGTCCCCCACGGGCGTCAGACCGTGGCCAACTCTGCCCGGAGATCGACCACCGTGCAGCGCCGGAGTTGGACGACCAGTTGGTTGGCCAGGAACCAGGGTTGGTCCGGGCTTCCGTAGCGGAGATAGTTGGTGCCGGGAACGGGGTCGGCCCACCCGCCGGTCAGCGTCGAAACGAAGAAGCCACCGAACACGCCCCAGAGCCGAGGCGCCCGCGATCGGATCGCGATGGGGTCGGTCAGATGCGGGCAGAGTCGAACGGCCAACGCCGCACACGGCAGGCAGACGGGCGGCTTGGTGGTCAACGCGCCCTCCCAGTGGTCCGGTTCTTCGCCGTCCCCCTCAGCTTCGCGCTGGTTGAGGAAGAGCACCCCGTCGCTCGTGCGGCTCGCCGGTTTGGCGCAGACCTGACACAGCCGGTTGAACATCGCCTCCCGCTGCCGCAGCGGATGCATGGCCGGGAACACCGGCCGCCCCTCCCCGCACCCGTCCGCGCTCCGCGCCCACAGCACGCCGTGGTGGTCCCGGTCCTCGGCCCGCTCGTCGCGGTATCCCAGCCCCTCCCCGTTCGACCGCACGCACAGCCGCTCGCCGGCGCCACTCCGCTCGGCCGACCACGAGACGACGTAGGGAACGGGGAGTTGGGGCCGGACCGGCGGCCACACGGCCGCCGGCCCTGGCACGGGCGTGGGTGCCGGCCGGACCGTCGGCTGAGTCTTCGTCCTCATTGCCCGATCACCCCAGGCGACCCGAACGGATGTACCAACTGCCGAATCGGGAAAGCTCGGTTACTTTTTCTCATGTCATCACTTCCGAGTAGCACCGACGATGGATGACCACGCCCCCGGACGTCTGCCAACGCCGCGGGGGCACCCTTGGCCACACCGTTACGTCACTCCCCGCGCGGCGCGTCCACCACGCCGCGCCACTCGCCCTCGTGCGGCCGGCTCGAACCGATCAGCCGATGCCCCGGGACAGTGCGGGAGTGACCACCACCATCCCCGCGAGAAGAGTCCCAGTACAGCCCTGACGCGTGACCAAATACCGTCAGGGCACGGCGAGTTGAAAGGGTGTTCGAGTTTTGGAACAGACGCACAGCGAGACGGAACGAGCGACCCCACGGACCTACCTCGGCCGACGGCTTCGGCGCATGAGGGAGAGCGCCGGACTGTCCCTGCGGGCACTGTCGGAAGCGGTCGGGTTTCCCTTCTCCTATATCGCCCGGGTCGAACGGGGCGAGCAACTTCCCTCGGCGCTCCTCTGCGACGCACTGGACACGTACTTCGGGTCGGACGACCTGTTCGCCGAACTCCTGGAAATGGCCCAGGACTCGGCAATCGCGGATTACAGTCGCGTCGTTCTGGAAACGGAGGAGAAGGCCTCCCGCATCCAGGTCTTCCACAGCAGCTTGGTTCACGGTCTGTTGCAGACCGAGGCCTATGCGCGGGCGCTCATCGACGCCTCCTCGCTGGGAAAGTCCCCGGAGCAGCGGGCGCAGATCGTCGCGCTCCGGATGCGTCGCAAGCGGGTCTTCGCCCTGGAGGAGCCGCCGTACTTCTGGGCAATCATGGACGAAGCCGCCTTCAAGCGACCCATTGGTGGCAGAGAGGTCATGCGCGAGCAAATGGCCCATCTCATCGAGGCCGCCCAGTCGCCGCACATCACCATCCAGGTGCTGCCGTTCGCGCAGGGTGCGCATCCGATGCTGGGCGGCAGCCTGAGTCTGTACACCCTCCGGAACGGGTCTACGATTGGCTACATCGAGAGCTTCGTCACCGGCGAGCCCGTCGAGTCTCCGCGCCGCATCGTCGAATCCACCCAGCGGTTCGACATCGCCCGCTCCAAGGCACTGCCGGAGAGCGAATCCCTCGCGCTGATGCAGGCTTACCTAAGAGAGTACGAGAATGAAGTCGATTCCTGACGCGTCCGCCCTTACCGGTTGGCGCAAGTCCAGCTACAGCAACGGCGACGGGGGAGATTGCCTGGAAATCATCGACGGCCTCCCGGCAGACATCCCCGTCCGCGACAGCAAGCACGCGGAAGGTCCGGCACTGTTTATCCCCAGGAATGAATGGACCGCCTTCGTCAGGGCCGTGCGCAACCGGGATCTCTCCGCCTGAGGCCGCCACGGAATGCCCCACCACAGACCGGCTCCCGCTGTCGCGGGGGCCGGTCTGTGGATGGCGATGCTACCGTTCACACACGCTCGTTCCGCCGAACCCGCCACGCCTTCGCGGACGGCGGCCCGCTGGCGGTCAACGGGAGGGTTCGCCAGTCCTGTTGAGAATGTCGGAAGCGGCTACAGAAGCCCGTTGTGTTTGGCCCAGTCGAGGAACCGCCCTCTGGCGCAGGGGTACCGCGCACCGGATTCGAGGAGCGCGTCGACCGGGGCGGCGGCTTCGTCCACAGCGGTGGAAGCCCTGCTCACGGGAGGGGGTCCTCCAGCCCTCGGGTGGGAAGCTCGTCCTGTGTCAGCGCACCGTAGAGCAGCTGGATGGTACGGGGCGCCGTGATGGCGCCGACCTCCCACGCTCTCAGCACCGCCTTGCGCCACAGTCTGCCCGTCGCGCCGAGGTCAAGGTCGGGGACCGGCTGCTCCCCCATGGTCGCGAGGAAGTCACCACGCGTGGGCACGCGCGCCTTCTCCCGTTGGGCCTCGGCGGGGCCGATCAGGTCCAGGTGACGGGCACGGTTGATCACGGCACTCCAGGACAGGCGGTACGTCGCCGCGAGTTCCAGCAGAACGAGCCGCGACGACCGCCCGTTGCCCACCTGTTGCCAGCCGATCAGCACATCTTCGGAAGGAAGCAGGAAGTTCTCCGCGAACCGGTCGATGAGTCGCTCACGCTCATCCCGACCCGCCGCCACCCCGGCGTCGCTGTGATAGGCGTCCTGAAGCAGATGGTGGCCCAGCTCGTGGGCGGCCGTCCAACGGCGGCGCCCCGGCATGGCCCGATGGCTGATGACGGCGACGCCATACCCGTCCTCCAGCAGCGAAGCGCCCTCGGCCGGCTCATCGACCACGGTCAGAAAGAGTCCGAATCGCTCGACCACATCCGCCATCGGCCCCAGTGGGCCGGACGGGACGCCCAACACGGCACGGGCCCTGCCGGCGAGGTCGCCCGGGTCAACGGCGCCCTCCGCACCGGAACGCCGAAGGAGGCCGTCGAGCGCGGGCGGCACGAGAAACCCCTCGTCCACCAGCCAACGCGCGTTGCGCGCGTGCTCCTCAAGCCTGGCGTCGAGGCGGTACCGGGTCCGCGACGCCTCGTCCGACACCTCCTCCAGGGCGGTTCTGCGCGACACCAGGGATGCGGGCGGCCTGGACAGGAAGTGCCCTATCGGCACCCCCAACGCCTCGCCGAGCCGGGACAGCTCCAGGGCGGAGACCCGACGCTCTCCCGCCTCCACCCGGACGACAGCCGTGCGGTCCAGTCCCACCCGTGCGGCCAGTTCCCCCTGGCTCAGCCCGGCGGCCAGACGCGCCTCGGCGATCCGCTCGCCCACCTCACCCCAGCCCTGCACGGCATCCATGTGTGTGATTTTTGCACACCTCTCTCGGATCGGCAGCCGGAGCAACACGGTCGGTACCGCCGTAGTGGATGTCGGGAACGGTGACCGCGATGGCCGGGGCCTACCGCACGGGGGTCCGCCGGCGCTCGAACCGTTCCAGGGATGCCAGGTGGCGGGCGCAGGTGCGGCGGGTGAGCGGGTGGTGGGGAGAGCGCCGGGCAGCTTCGCGCACGCTCGTTCCCCCTCCCCCCGTAGCCGGTCCCGGTCCGGTGGCCGGGCCGGTCAACCACCGTGTCGTCCCGCCAGGTTCGGGCCCGATGTCACAGACGGCCGCCGATTTCTGTCGTGAGGAGCGAGAGCGCCGGAAGGGCCGGGGCGGTGGGAGGGGTACGCGGTCGTGGAGTCGTCGAGTGGGGCCGAGTTCCGGCCGTTGTTGTTCTCCATTGCCTACGGGATGACCGGTTCTGTCGGGGACTCCGAGGACATCGTGCAGGACGCCCTGTTGGGGCTGACGCGGGCCCGGCGGCGGGGGACGGTGGTCGAGGAGCCGAAGGCGTATCTCGCGCGGGCGGTCACGCGGTTGAGCATCAACCATCTGCGGTCGGCGCGGGTGCGGCGAGAGACCTATGTGGGGGCGTGGCTGCCGGAGCCGGTGGTGGCACCGGCGGCGTCGGGGGCGGGGGCGCAGCCGGGCCCCGCGGAGCACGCGGAGTTGTCGGACGCGCTGTCGATGGCCTTTCTGGTGCTGCTGGAGGCGCTGTCGCCGGTTGAACGGGCGGTGTTCATGCTGCGGGAGGTCTTCGGCTACGGGTACCCGCGGGTGGCGGAGGTGGTCGGGCGGAGCGAGGTCAACTGCCGCCAGATCTTCGCCCGGGCGCGGCGGCGGGTCGCCGCCGGGTCCGCGCCGGCCCGTGCGGGGGGCGGGCCGGCGCGGCGGGCGGAGGGGGACGAGTTGGCCCGCAGGTTCTTCGAGGCCACCGCCGGCGGTGATCTGACCGAGTTGCTGGGCCTGTTGGCGCCGGATGTGGTGGTGCTGGGCGACGGCGGCGGTAAGGGGCTCGCCGTGGCCAAGCCGTTGGTCGGGCGGAAGCCGGGCGCGCGGCTGTTGGTCAACGGGTACCGCTGGCTGCGGTCGGCGGGGGTGGAGCTGGTGCCGACCCGGGTCAACGGGGCGCCGGGCGCGGTGCTCTATGACAGGGAGGGGCGCATCGTCAGCGTGACCGAGCTGGAGATCGCCGACGGGATGGTGTGGGCCATTCGTTCGGTGGCGAATCCGGACAAGCTCAGTCATCTGGGGCCGGTTTCGGACATCGCGCGGCGGCGGCGGCGCCCGGCGCTCTTCAGGGAGGCGGTGCCGGGCGACTGAGCGGAGCCGGTGGCCGGGCGGCCAGCCGGCGCGCCTCGGCGAGGGCGGCGGCGTCGAGGGCGTCGGTGGGTTCCTCGAAGTCCTCGGCGTAGCCGTAGTCGGCGGCGAGGTGGACCAGCCGCCGGTCCAGGGCCGGGTCGTGGACGGCGAGGTCCTGGGCGCGGGAGACGAACGCGGCCGGGGCCAGTTCGCCGCGCACGGTCATCGCGGCCAGGGCGGCGAGCGCGGCGGCCCCGGTCGCCGGGCCGGGTTCCGGCCGGTCCAGGCCGAGCTGGGCCGCGACCTCGGGGATGAGGAGGGGCACCTCATAGGGCGCGTCCCGTCGGGCGACGCCGGCCAACTCCCGTAGCGCGGGAGCGTCCACGCCGGCGAGCAGGGCGGTGCAGGCGGCGTCCACCAGGTCCTCGGAGGACAGCTGGCCGACGCCCCAGAGCGCCATCCGGTCGGCGAGGAAGCGCAACGGGGGTTCGGGCGGGGGCGGCGCGGGCGGGGGCGGCGCGGGCTGGGCGGTCATGGGCCCATCGTGGTGGAACGGGGCTTGTCCGGCCAGCCGTTAGGCCCGGAACACGTCCCGGGCCCCCTGACGGCCGGGGGTGCGTCCCGTACGCGCGTTCCGTATCGGGTCGGGTGGGGGCGTGGCCGCAGGTCGCGGGGGCGGGTAGGCTCGCGGGCCGGTTCCGGTGGCGGGGGTGGAAGGGAATCATGGTGGCGGACACGGGGAACGGGGAGGCCCAGCGCCTGCCGGGCCTGCGGCTCGACGAGTTGCTGGAGGAGCTTCAGCTCCGCATCGACGCGATGCGCGGCACCAGGGATCGGGTGCACGGCCTGCTGGAGGCGGTGCTCGCGGTCGGGAGAGAGCTGGATCTGCCGCAGGTGCTGCGGCGGGTGGTGGAGGCGGCGACGGTGCTGGTCGACGCCGAGTACGGGGCGTTGGGCGTGATCGGCCCCGACGAGCGGCTGAGCGCGTTCCTGACCGTGGGCGTGGACGCCGAACGGATCGCCGCCATCGGCCCGTTGCCGTCCGGGCACGGCATCCTGGGCGAGCTGATCCGGCACCCGGAGCCGCTGCGGCTGCCCGACCTGGCGGCGCACCCCGCCTCGCACGGCTTCCCGCCGAACCATCCGCCGATGCGCTCGTTCCTCGGGGTGCCGATCCGGGTGCGGGACGAGGTCTTCGGGAACCTCTATCTGACCGAGAAGCGCGGCGGGCAGGACTTCGACGCCGAGGACGAGTCGGTGCTGGCGACGTTGGCGGTCGCGGCCGGGGTCGCGATCGAGAACGCGCGGCTGTACGAGGAGTCGCGGAATCGGCAGCGGTGGCTGGAGGCGAACGCGGAGGTGGTGCGCAGCCTGCTGTCCGGCGCGGAGGAGCGCGAGGTCCTGGAACTGCTGGTGGCGCACGCCCGGCGGATTCTGGACGCCGATCTGGGGGTGTTGTGTGTGCCGGCGCCCGAGGAGGAGGCGGGGGTGCGGATCAGTGTCGCGGACGGGCCGCGCGCCGCCGAGGCGCGGCGCGCGGCCGGGCGGGGGTTGGCGGCGGCGGTGGGCCGGGCCATGGCGGAGGGCGGGCCGGTCGTCGAGGCGGACCTCGACGGCGGGGAGGGAACGGGCGGCGGGGTCGGGGCCGACGGGGACGGCGGCGGGGAGGACGGAACGGGTGCGGCGGCGGGCGTGGCCGGATTGGGGCCGGCGCTCGCGGTGCCGATGCGCACCGGTGAACACGCCTGGGGCGCGCTGCTGTTGGCGCGCGCCCAGGGGCGCGCGAAGTTCGGGGCGGGCGAGACGGAGCCGCTGCTGGCGTTCGCCGGGCAGGCGGCCCTGGCCATGGAGCTGGCCGAACGGCGGCGGTCCGCCGAGCAGGTGGCGCTCCTTGAGGACCGCGACCGGATCGCCCGCGACCTGCACGACCTGGCGATCCAGCGGCTCTTCGCCACGGGGATGACGCTCCAGAGCGCGGTGCGGTTCGTGGCGCATCCGCAGGCCGAGGAGCGGCTGTTGCGCGCGGTGGACGACCTCGACGAGACGATCCGGATCATCCGTTCCACGATCTTCGGGCTGCGGGCACACGAGGCGGGCCCCGGCGCGCGGGGCCTGCGGGCCCGGCTGACGCGGACCGTGGAGGAGACCGTGCCCTCGTTGGGGTTCCGGCCATCGCTGCGGATGGAGGGCCTGGTCGACACGGATGTGCCGGGCGAGGTGGCCGAGCACGCGGTGCCGGTGCTGCGGGAGGCGCTGTCCAACGTGGCCCGGCACGCGCGGGCCGGCGCGGTCGAGGTCGCGGTGGTGGTGCGGGACCGGGCGTTGACCCTGACGGTGGCGGACAACGGCGTGGGACTGAGCGAGTCGGGCCACCGCAGCGGGCTGCGCAACCTCGCTGAACGGGCCGAGCGGCTGGGGGGCGCGCTGACCGTGGAACGCCGGGAGACGGGCGGCACCCGGCTGCGCTGGCGGGTGCCGCTGCCCGTGGGGTGAGGCGCGGGGACCGGCTCAACGGGCGGGCGCCACCAGGGTGTTGTCGCCGGTGCGGCCGGCGAGGTAGTCGGCGACGTTGCCGGCCGTGGTGGCGACGATCTCGCCGACCGCGTCCCGGGTGAAGTACGCCTGGTGCGAGCTGACCAGCACGTTGCGGAAGCTCATCAGCCGGGCCAGCACGTCGTCGGTCATCACGTCCAGCGAGTGGTCGAAGAAGAAGATCCCGGCCTCCTCCTCGTAGACGTCGAGGCCCACCCCGTCGAGCCGGCCGGCGCGCAGCGTCTCCACCAGGGCCTGGGCGTCGATCAGGCCGCCCCGGCTGGTGTTGACCAGGATCGCGTCGTCCTTCATCCGGGCCAGCGCGGCGCGGTCCACCACGTGGTGGGTCTCGGGCAGCAGCGGCAGGTGCAGGCTGATCAGGTCGGACTCCGCGAAGACCCGTTCCGGCGGCGCGTACTCCATGCCCAGCCGCTCGCACTCCGGGTTGGGCGCGATGTCGTAGCCGAGCAGCCGCATCCCGAAACCGGCGGCGATCCGGGCGAACGCCTCGCCGATCCGGCCGGTGCCCAGCACGCCGGCGGTGCGGCCGTGCAGGTCGCGGCCCATCAGCCCGTTGAGCCGGAAGTCGAACTCGCGGGTGCGGGTGACGGCCCGCACCACCCGGCGGTTGACGGCCAGGGCGAGCGCCCAGGCGAACTCGGCGACCGAGTGCGGCGAGTAGCCGGAGACCCGGGCGACGCCCATGCCCAGCGCGCGGGCGGCGTCGAGGTCGATGTTGTTGTAGCCGGTGGAACGTTGGGTGATCATGCGGGTGCCGCCATCGGCGAGGCGGCGCAGCACCTCGGCGTCGAGGACGTCGTTGACGCCGGTGCAGATCACCTCGTGGCCGGCGGCGGTCGATGCGGTGTCGCGGTCCAGCACCAGCTCCAGGCAGCGCAGCCGGTGCGGGGCGGGGAACGCGGCCGTGAGCAGCGGGCGTTCGTCGGCGGTCACGCCATAGGCGACGATCTCCACGGCGGCGGGCGGCCGGGCATCGGGCTGCCGGGCGGCGGGCTGCCGGGCGGCGGGCGACTGGGCCTCGGGGGGCGCCGGTTCGCTGCGGTCGTTCATGGTGGTCTCCGTCGGGTGTCGGGGCTTTCCGGCTGTCGGGCGCGGTCAGGACTGGCGTTCCACAACCTGCCAGGCCGAGCGGCGCGGGCTGGGGACGCCGGCCGGGCCGTAGCCGATTCGGACCACCAGCTGAACGAAGCCGGCGGCGTCGGACGCGGCCGGGTCGACCAGCGCGGCCCGCAGGTCCGGCCACTCCAGCGCCTGGTGGAGCGGCGCGAGCCGCAGCGCCCGGGCGGTGGCGGTCAGCCACGCCCGCTCCAACGCCTGCCCGGCGCGCAGCCAGTCCACGCGGCGGTCGTGCCGGGTGGTGAGCAGCGCGATCAGCGGGCGCTCCTCGAACGCGGCGCTGGGGCGCGGCTGTCGGGCGTCCGGCCCTGCGAAGTCCCGGGTCGGGACCCGGCCGTTGGCGTCGCCGGGGCCGAGCGCTTCGGGCGGCACGCCGTCGCCCGTTCCCCGGCGGACCCAGGAGGTGGTCTCGGCGCGGCGCGCCCGGTCGCGGGCGTCGCGGCGTTCGGCCTCTGCGGTCAGCCGCAGCACCCGGGCGGTGCCGACGGCGTCCGGCACCACGAGGGTGGCGCCCTCCGCCTCGGCGGCGCGGGCGAGTTCTGCGACCCTGGGCGCGGCGGGGCGGCGGGTGAACGGCAGCCGGCTGGTGTGGCGGCGCCAGAGCGCGGCGTGCAGGTCGGGGTCGGGCTGCGCGGGCCCGTCGCGGCCGGCGCTCAGCGCGATCGTCGCCATCGCGCGGGGCTCGCGCGGCTCGGGCAGCAGGGTGACGTCGGCGCGCCAGCCGAGGTGGGCGGCGGCGGTCCGCACGTTGAACAGGGCGGCGCCGACGGAGAGATGGAGCGCGCGGCCGAGCGGGTCGATGTGCGGCAGGCCCCGCTCGGGCGCGGCCCTCAGGTGCAGCGTGGCGGTTGCCGGGTCGAGCCGGAACCGCCAGGGCTGCGAGTTGTGCAGGGAGGGCGCGGCCGAGGCCGCCTCGACCAGGGTGGTGAGGGTGGCGGCGGTCAGGGCGTGGGTGGTGACCATGGCGGTTCTCCTCGGTGCCGGTTGGTTCTCAGCTCTCACCTCCGAGCCTGGCCCGCGTCCCGGGCGCCCGGCAGGGGCCGTTGGTCCCGACCGGCTGGGCCGCACGGACCCGAGGTGCGGCGCCCACGCCGGCCGGTCAACCCACGCCGGCCGGTCAGCCCTTGAGGCCGGTCAGCGTGATGCCCTCCAGGATGTGCCGCTGGGCGAAGAAGAACAGCAGGATGATCGGCGCGATCACGACCGTGGAGGCCGCCATCAGATAGCCCCACTGCGCGGTGTAGGAGCCCTGGAAGCCGGCCAGGCCGAGGGCCAGGGTGAAGCGGTCGGTGTCGGCGAGGTAGATCAGCGGGTTGAGGAAGTCGTTCCAGACCGCGATGAACGTGAAGATGCCGACCACGATCAGCACCGGCTTCGACAGCGGCAGCACGATCCGCCAGAAGACCGTGAACGGGCTGGCGCCGTCGACATAGGCGGCGTCGTCCAACTCCCTGGGGATGCCGAGGAAGAACTGCCGCATCAGGAAGATCGCGCCCATCTGTCCCGCGCCGAACCAGGCCGGCAGGGTCAGCGGCACCCAGGTCCCGACCAGGCCCAGGTGCTGCCAGCCGACGAAGGTCGGCACCAGGGTCACCGCGTACGGCAGCATCAACGAGCTGAGCAGCACCGCGAAGACGACGTTGCGGCCGCGCCAGCGCAGCCGGGCGAAGGTGAACGCGGAGAGCGCGCCGACCAGCAGCACGCCGGGCACCACCACGGCCTCGATGGCGAGCGTGTTGAGGAAGTAGCGGCCGAAGGGGCGGGCGGTGAGCGCGTCGGAGAAGTTGTGCCAGGCGAACGGCGCCGGCACCCACTCCGGGGGCGCGACAAAGATCTGCCCGTCCTCCATCAGCGCGCTGCGCACCAGCCACAGGAAGGGGAAGAGCGTGACCAGGGCGCCGGCGGAGAGCGCGAGGTAGAGCACGGCGCGCGCCGGCCTGAGGCGCGGCCGCCGGATGGTCCTGAGGCCTGTCGTCGTGGTCATCGGCCGTCCCCCGTCTCGTAGTAGACCCAGCGCCTGGCCGAGCGGAACACCAGGGCGGTCACGGCGACCATCACCACGAACAGCACCCAGGCCAGCGCGGAGGCGTAGCCGAGGCGGCCCTCGGTGAACGCGGTGCGGTAGAGATAGAAGTTGTAGAAGAGGGTCGCGTTGTCCGGGCCGCCCTGGGTCATCACATAGGCCTCGTTGAACACCTGGAACGTCGCGATCAGCCCCATCACCAGGTTGTAGAAGATGGTCGGCGTCATCATCGGCAACGTGACGTAGCGGAACTGCGCCCAGGGGCCGCCGCCGTCCATCTCGATCGCCTCGTAGAGGTGGCGCGGCACGCCCTGGAGGCCGGCGAGGAAGATGACGGCGGCGTTGCCGAAGCCCCACGCGGCCATGATCGCCAGCGAGGGCAGGGCGGTGTCGGCGTCGTAGATCCACTGCGACGTGGGCAGCCCGGCGCCGCGCAGCAGCTGGTTGAGCAGGCCGAACTCCGGGTTGTAGACCCAGGTCCACAGCACCGCGCTGGCCACGCTCGGCACCAGCACCGGCAGGTAGTAGAGGACCCGGAACAGGCCGCGCCCGCGCACGTCGCGGTTGAGGAGCATCGCCACGCCGAAGCCGACGGCCAGGGTGAGGGGCACGGCCATCAGCGTGTAGGAGAGGGTGACCCGCAGGGAGGTGCCGAAGAGGGCGTCGTCGCCGAACATCTGGCGGTAGTTGTCGAGGCCGACCCAGTTGACCTCGCCGCCGATGGTCCAGTCGGTGAGGCTGATCACGAACGAGGCCAGCATCGGCCCGATGGTGAACACCAGGAAGCCCAGCACCACGGGCAGCGCGAGCAGCACGCCCCAGCGCTGTTCCATGCGCGCCAGCCCGCCGGTGGGACGCCCGGGGCGACCGGGACGACCGGCGCGGCGCGGGCGGTGCGGGCGGTGCGGGCGCGGCGTCGAGACGGTGCTCATCAGACCTCCCGCACATCGGGGTAGACGCCGGTGAGGTAGGAGTCGACGCGGGCGGCGACGCCCCGCAGGTGGCGGGCGATGGCCTCCCGGCCGCGCACCTCGCCGAGCCAGATCGGGTCGAGGCCCGGGGTGAGCCGGGAGTTGACCAGCCCGCCCTCCCGCACCCGGTAGACCGGCTCCTGCACCGCGTGGTGCAGCAGCGGTTCGACGAAGCTGTCGACGAAGCCGGCCGGGTGGATCTCGGTGTCGCACCAACTCGCCAGCAGCCGTGGGTCGGTGTAGTAGGAACGGCGCAGCGGCATCCACAGGCCGTCCGCGTAGAGGGCGCAGCGTTCCGGGTCGGCCATCTCCAGATAGAACTCGACGGCCTGCTCCGGGTGGAGACTCCGGTTGAAGACGCAGGTGGCGCCCGAGGTGACGCAGGTCAGGGCCTCGTCCTGGAAGCGGGGCATGACGCCGACGCCGTAGGGGAAGTCGGCGGCGGCCAGGTCGAGCAGGTGCCAGTATCCGTCCAGGCCCATCGCGATCTTGCCGGAGCGCATCATCAGGGCGAGACCGTTGTTGAACGTGGCCAGTTGGGTGGGGCTGGGCGCGACGCGGTGCTCGTGGATGAGGTCGGCGACCGCGCTGATGACCTCGACGGCCGCGTCGGAGTCGATAACGCAGCGGGTGCCGTCCTCGTTGAACGCGTCGGCGCCGTTGGAGCGCAGCAGCGCGTAGAGCGCGGGCGAGAACCACCAGGCGGGTGCCATCAGGCCGTACTGCTCGACGCGTTCGGCGTCGAAGCCGCGCTCCGAGGGGCGGCGGCCCTCGATGTCGTAGGTGAGGCGTTCGGCGGTGGCCACCAGCTCGTCCCAGGTCCAGGCGTCCTCGGTGCGGGTGGGCGGCAGGGGCGCGCCGGCCGTCTCGAACAGGTCGGCGTTGTACCAGGTCACCATCGTCTCGATGGCGGTCTGGAAGACGGCGCCCCGGTCGTCCCAGTAGTGGATGGTCTGCGGCAGGAAGTCGTCCAGCGCCTCGAAACGGTCGCGGTAGTCGAGGAAGTTGACCAGGTAGCCGCCCTCGCCCAGGCGCATCGCCATGTCCTGGGGCGCGTAGGCGATGTCCGGCTCCTGGCGGGCGGCGACCAGGGTGTGCATCTTGGTCGCGTAGCCGTTGTAGCTGACCAGTTCGGTGTCGATGGCCAGCCGGTCGGGGCGCTCGGAGTAGCGGCGGCTCACCTCGTTGACGCTCGCCTCCTCCTGGGTGCTGCCCCAAAACATGAAGCTCAGCCGGTCATCACGGCTCGCCTGCACGAAGCCGCAGGAGGCCAGGGGCGCGGCGAGCGCCGCCGCGCCCAGGCCGCGCAGCAGGGCGCGGCGGCCGGGGCCGGCCCGGCCGGGCGGGGGGTGGGTCGGGTTGCGGAGGGGTGGGAGCGGCACCACGGTGTACCTCGCTCACGGTCGGTCTCGTCGGGTGGTCGGGGGCGGTGCGGGAACGTCGGGGGGTGCGGGGTCGGTTGGGGGGTGCGGGAACGTCGGGGCGTGCGGGGCCGGTTGGGGCGGCGCCGGCCCCGGTTCGGCCGGGGCCGGCGGCGCGGGCACGGTCTAGGCGTCGGCGGGCAGCCAGACGCGCATCGCCGAGACCTCCCGGTTGGCCCAGGCGTGGTAGGGGATGGCGGTGAGCGTCACCGGCTCGCCCCCGGGCGCGGTCGGCGCCTCGTCGAGGGAGCGGTAGGGCCACCAGGGGGCGGCGTTGCCCGGCTCGGGCCGGGGGCGGGGGCGCGCGGTGAGGGTGAGGCCGGTGACGCCGCCGGGCAGGTCGTCGCGCTCGGAGTCGCCGATGCCGGCGGCGGTGTCCACCACCAGGTCGTCCAGGCCGAGGCCGGCCGGGAGCCTCGGCTGGTCGATCGCCTCCACGCAGTAGACCAGCGGCCCGCGTTCGACGGCCACGCAGCCGCGCGCCGCGTCGACCCTGGGGTCGGCCCGGGTGAAGCGGGGCGCGAGGTCGAGGGTCAGCTCGACGGTGTCGCCGGCCGCCCAGGTCCTGGTCAGCCGCAGCCAGCCGTCCCGGTGCTCGAACGAACCGGCCGGCGCCGGCGCCCCGTTGACGGCCAGCCGCCAGCCGGTGGCCGACCAGTGGGGCACGCGCAGCGCCAGGGTCCACGCGGCGGCGCCGGTCTCCTCGACGGTCAGCGCGATCCGCCCGTCCCACGGGTAGTCGGTGGTCACCCGCAGCGCGGCCCGGGCGCCGGCCACGGGGGCGGCGAGGGTGCCGGCGGCGTACTGGTGGACGTGGAGGGTGCCGCCGTCGGCCGAGGTGGCGGCGAGGTATCCGGGCAGGGAGGCGAGCAGCCGCATGATGTTGGGCGGGCAGCAGGCGCAGGAGAACCAGGGCGTGCGGTGCGGGCGGGCGCCCTCCTGGTCGGCGTGGCCGTCCCTGACGTGCAGCGGGTTGTCGTAGAGGTAGGTGTCGCCCCGGAGCGAGACGCCGCAGAGCACCGCGTTGTAGAGGGTGCGCTCGGCCAGGTCGGAGTAGCGGGCCTCGCCGGTGAGCAGCGCCATCCGCCAGCCGAACTGGACGGCGGCGATGGCGGCGCAGGTCTCCGCGTAGGCGCGCTCGTTGGGCAGCTCGTAGGGGTGGCCGAAGCCCTCGTCGGAGTGGTGGGCGCCGAGGCCGCCGGTGAGGTAGCTCTGCCGGGCGGCCATGTCCTGCCACAACCGCTCGGCGGCGGCGCGGAGTTCGGGTTCGCCGGTCTCGGTGGCCAGGTCGGCGACGCCGGCCAGCAGGTAGAGCTGCCGCACGGAGTGGCCGGTGACGGCGGGGGCCTCGCGGACGGGCAGATGGTCCTGGCAGTAGCCGGCGCGGCCGGGGCCCTTGGTGGAACGGGACGGGAAGACGCCGCCGTAGCGGCCGACGAAGTAGCCGGCCAGCTCGGTGTAGCGGGCGTCGCCGGTCTCGCGGGCGAGTTCGACGAGGGCGGTCTCGATCTCGGGGTGGCCGTCCACGCTGTCCACCGGCCTGCCCGAGCCCTCGGGTCCGAAGGTCTCGACCAGGTGGTCGGCGAACCGCACGGCGACGTCAAGGAGTTCGCGTCCGCCGGTGGCTCGATGGTGGGCGACGGCGGCCTGGATGAGGTGGCCGGCGGTGTACAGCTCGTGGCCCCAGCGCAGCTCGGTGAAGTGCTCGGTCTCTGGCTTGGCGACCTGGTAGTAGGAGTTGAGATAGCCCGATGGCTGCTGGGCGGCCGCCAGCAGGCCGGCGATCTCCCGGACGCGCTCGGCGAGTTCGGCGGCCTGCTCGGGGTCGGTGGTCGGGTCGCCCAGCTGCCAGCCGGCGGCCTCCAGCCACTTGTGGACGTCGGTGTCCATGAACGGCACGCCGCCCTCGTAGCCACTGGTCTCGCCGTCGGCGGCGCGGCGCAGGTTGCGGAGGTTGCCGGCCTCGGTCAGCCGGTCGGGGCCCTGGGCGATGCTCACCCGGGCGTTGACGTCGCGCCGTTCGGCCCAGAACCCGGCCGTGATGGTGGCGTTGACCGTGGGCGACTGGGCGGTGTGGGCCTCGGCGGTAGGCCGGACGGGCGTGGGGGTCGCGGGGGTCGTGGGGGTCGCGGGGGTCGTGGGCGGGGTGGACGGGCGGGCGGGCATCTGCGGCTCCGGCGGGAGGGTGCGGGCGATGGGACGGCGGTGCGGTGGGACGGCGGTGCGGTGGGTTGCGGTGGGGGTGCGTGGGGTGCGGTGGGGGTGCGGGTCGAGCGGGGGGTCGGAGATGCGCAACGCGCGGTGGGGCCACGGGAGTTGTCGCGCGGCGGTCGGGCATGTGCCGGGAAGGCAACGTTCAGGAAACCCATTGCCTGGGCCGGGACTCTAGGAGCGCCACCGGGGCGAGTCAACGGTTGTGCACGTGATCGATCAAAGCCACGCACGCCCATGGCCAGTGTGGAAACGCCGTGGCATCATGGCCCGGCGCGCCCTGGTCACCGGGGGATCAACGGCGGGGGCAGCGTGAGGAAAGGCATTTCACGCGAAGGGAGTCGCATGTCGGAGACGCCGCGTCGGAGCGAGGAACGACGCGCCGCGACACTCAGCGATGTGGCGGCCCTGGCCGGGGTCTCCCCCGGCACCGCGTCCAAGGCGCTCAACGGGCGGGGGAACCTGCGCCCCGAGACCAGGGAGCGGGTGACCGAGGCGGCCAGGAAGCTGGGCTTCCACCCCAACGAGGCGGCCCGCAGCCTGCTCTCCGGCCGCACCTACACCGTCGGGCTGATCACCACCGACAGCGTGGGCCGGTTCAGCCTGCCGGTGCTGCTGGGGGCCGAGGACGCCCTGGGGGCCGGCCGGATCTCGGTGTTCCTCTGCGACACCAGGGGCGACGCCATCCGCGAACAGCACTATGTGAGCACCCTGTTGTCCCGCCGCATCGACGGGCTGATCGTCGCCGGGCGGCGCACCGACGCCCGCCCGCCGCTGGCGTTGCCCGCCCCGGTGCCGGTGGTCTACGCGTTCGGCCCCTCGACCGACGCGGGCGACGCCTCGGTGGCGCCCGACGACGCGGGCGGGGCGCGGCTGGCGATCGAGCATCTGCTGGCCACGGGCCGGCGACGGATCGCCCACATCACGGGTCCTGTGCACCACGCGGCGGCGACCGTGCGGGCCGAGCACGCGGCGCGGGCGCTGGCCGAGGCGGGGCTCGAACCGGCCGGCGGGCGGGCGCTGTTCGGCGAGTGGTCGGAGGCGTGGGGGCGGCAGGGCGTGCACGCCGCGCTGCGCGCCGACCCGGAGGTGGACGCGGTCTTCTGCGGCAGCGACCAGATCGCGCGGGGCGCGGCGGACGCGCTGCGGGAGTCGGGGTACCGGGTGCCGGAGGACATCGCGCTGGCCGGCTACGACAACTGGGAGGTCATGGCGGCGGCGACCCGCCCGCCGCTGACCACCGTGGACATGAACCTGACCGAGGTGGGGCGCACGGCCGCGCTACGGCTGATGGAGGCGATCGACGGACGCCCGTCGCGCGGCGTGGAGTTCGTGCCCAGCCGCCTGGTGGTGCGCGAGTCGACGGGGACCAGCCCGACGACGCCGACGACGCCGACGACGCCGACCGGGGGCGATGTCCCGTCGGCGTCGTCGGGCGGGGGCACCGCCGGTGGGAGGCGGTCGACCGACCGAACGTGAACCCGAACGCGGCGGGCGGTCGCGAGGGCCACCGCCGCCCCGAGGAGGCGCCATGCACCAGGAGAACCCGTTCGTCCGAGGGCTGACCCGGCTGGCCGACCTGGTCGTCGTGGGGCTGCTGTGGACGGTGGCCGCGCTGCCGCTGGTGACGCTGCCGGCGGCCACGACCGGGCTGTGCGCGGTCGCGGACGGCTGGGCCGTCGGCGGGTCGCCGCCGGTGTGGCGGACGTTTGTCGAGGGGTTCCGCCGGCGGTTCGCCCGGGGGCTCGCGGTGGGCGGGGTGTTGGGCCTGGGGGCGGTGTTGGTGGCGACGGACGTCGCGTTCGGGCTGCGTGCCGAGGGCGCGCCGCTTCGGGGCGCGGTGCTGACCTGCGGGGTGGCGCTCGCGGCGGCGGTGGCGCTGGCGGGGGCGTTCGCGTTCCCGCTGCTGGCGTTGACGACGGACGCGGCGCTGCCGCTGCTGCGCAACGCCACGCTTCTGGCCTGCGCCAACCCGCTGGGCGCGCTGGGGGTCTGGGCGACGGTGGCGGCGGGCGCCGGGGCGAGCCTGGCGGTGCCGCCGCTGCTGCCGCTGGCGGCGGCGGCCGGCGCGGTGGCCGCCGCCCGGCTGACCCGGCTGGCCCTGGCCCGCCTTCCGGCGGGGGCGACGGCGCCGGCGGGGGCGCGGGCTCCGGCGGCTGGGTGACCGGTCGGGCGCCGTGCCGGGGCGCCGTGGTCATCCGCCCGCGCGCCGTCAACCGCGCGCGGGCGCCGGGACGTCGGGGTGCGGGCTGATCATGGTGTCCAGATACGCCTCGGGGGGCGCGACCAGATAGTCGAGCAGGTGGTCGAGGAAGTCTCGCAGCGGCGGGTACGCGTTGTGGGCGTCCAGGTCGGCCCGGGAGCGCCAGACCTCGTAGAGGAAGAAGCGGCCGTCGGGCTGTTCGTGTAGGTGGTACTCGATGTTGCCCTCCTCGGCCCGGGTCGGGGCGACCAGGGAGGAGAGCAACTCCCGTACGTCGTCCCGGCGTTCGGGACGCGGGGTGAGGAAGCCGTAGAGGGCGAGGGGGGTGGGGCGCTGGGCGCCGTCCTTGGTGGTCATGGCGCCAACCTAGAATGTGACATCCATGAGAGATTCAACCCACCGAGGAGTGATGTGGGTCACAACGAAGGCTCCGGCTTCCTCCGCATCGGCGCGCTGGCCCGCCGCACCGGGGTCTCGGTGCGGCTGTTGCGCTACTACGAGGAACAGGGCCTGCTCATCTCCACCCGAACCGCCGGCGGCCACCGCCTCTACGTGCCCGAAGCGCCGGCCACGGTGGCCCGGGTCCGCGCGCTGTTGAACGCGGGGCTCCCGACGCGCGCGATCCGGGAGTTGACCCCCTGCTTCGTGGGCGAAGGGCCCGAGGTCGCGCCCTGCGTCTGGGACCTGCTGCGGGAACACCGCGACGAACTCGACGCCCGCATGAACGCACTCGCCGAGGCCCGCGCCGCGCTGGACGCCCTCCTCACCTCCTCGGCACGCGCCGCGACGGCGGCCGCCTGAGCGGGGCGCGCGCTTGCCCACGGTCGGGCGCTCGGCGTCCCGGCCGGCCGGTGGCCGGCGCCGCCGCGACGGGCGGCTAGCATCGGCGTTCCGAAAGGCCCCGGTTGTCCGTTCGTGCGGGTGGTGCGCGGACGGTGAAGGAGATCCGTGATGTCGTCCCCCGTCTCGTCCCTGGTCGCCCTGGACCTGGAGTTCACCACCTGGGAGGGCGCGGTCGAGGGCGACTGGTCGGGGCCCGGCCAGCTGCGGGAGATCGTGCAGATCGGCGCCGTGCGGCTGGGCGAGGACCTGTCCGTGCGGGAGGAGTTCGAGGTCCTGGTGCGGCCGGTGGCCAACCCGCGCCTGTCCCCCTACTTCTGCGCGTTGACGGGCATCCGCCAGGAGGACGTGGACCGCGACGGGCTGCCGCCGGCCCAGGCCCTGGGCGACCTCTTCGCGTTCTGCGCCGGGGGCGTGGCGTTGTCGTACGGCAACGACATGATGGTCCTGGGGGAGAACGTCGGCTGGGCGCGGGCGCGGGGCGAGGTGCCGCGGCACGGGTTTCTGGATGCCGCGTTCCTGAACATCAGGCCCTGGCTGAACGCCCTCGCACCGGAGACCGCCGCCACCAACTCGGGCGGGCTGTGGAAGGCGCTGGGCCTGGCCCGCCCCTCGGACGGCGCCGAGCACTCGGCGCTCTTCGACGCCCACTCGCTGGCCGCCGCCCTCCGGCACCTCGTCGAGCGGGGGCACCCGCTGCCGGCGGGCTGCCGCTGACCGGCTCCGCCGTCCGGGACGTCCGGCAGCGCGCACCCGTCAACGGCCACGGCCTCGTGCGGGTCAACGGCCACGGCCGCATGGGGGTCAACGGGCGCCGCCGCCCGCCTCCTTGGCGAGGATCGCGGCCTGGACGCGGCGCTCCACGCCGAGCTTGCCGAGCAGCCGCGAGATGTGGTTCTTCACGGTCTTCTCGGAGAGATAGAGCCGCGCGCCGATCTGCCGGTTGGTGAGCCCCTCGCCGATCAGCTCCAGCACCTCGCGCTCGCGGGCGGTCAGCGTCGCCAGGGCCTCCTCCTGCGGCGAGGCGGCCGGGGCCGACTCGGTGCGGAGGCTGGTCATCAGGCGGGCCGTGGTCGCCGGGTCGAGCATGGACTGCCCGGAGGCGACGGTCCGCACGGCGGCGATCAGGTCGGAGCCCTTGATCTGCTTGAGGACATAGCCGGCGGCGCCCGCCATGATGGCGTCGAGCAGCGCGTCGTCGTCGTCGAAGGACGTCAGCATCAGGCAGACCAACTCCGGCAGCCGGGAACGGAGTTCGCGGCAGACGGAGATCCCGTCGCCGTCGCTGAGCCGCACGTCGAGGATCGCCACGTCGGGCCGCAGCGCGGGCCCCCTGGCCAGCGCCTCGGCGGCGCTGGACGCCTCGCCGACGACCGTCATGTCCGGCTCGGCGTCCAGCAGGTCGTGCACCCCGCGCCGCACCACCTCGTGGTCGTCCAGCAGGAAGACCCTGATCGGCCCCGCGCCGTCCCGTTCCGCAGCCATGCCCGCGCTCCCGTGTTCCCTCGGGGCACCCCGCCGGTGCCCCCCGTCCAGGGTGGACCAGCGCGCGCGGAACCGCATGGGCCGAACGGCCCCCGTTCCCCTGCGGTCCCGGCGTCCCGTTCCCCGGCGGCCCGGTGCCGCACGGCACGTCGGCACGCCGGGGCCCGCCGGCACCGGGCCCAACAGCCCCGCCGAAAGGGTCCGTTCGGCCCCATTGGCGGGCCCCGCGCGGCCCATCCGGCGGGGGCGGGCCGCGAGGAGAGTGGAACTCGCCAGGAGGAACCCGACCGGGACCTCCGGCGCCAACTCCCAGGAAGGGAAAGGGACCATGACTCTCCAGGACACCCCGCAGACCCAGGGCGGACTCTCTCGGCTGCTGGCCTCGGGGAGGGACGCCACCGCGCCGGCCCAGGCCGACACCCCGGCCACCCGGTTCCTCGCGGTGCTGAGGATCGCCACCGGGTTCGTCTTCCTGTGGGCCTTCCTCGACAAGACCTTCGGCCTCGGGTACGCCACCCCCTCGGAGAACGCCTGGATCGACGGCGGCTCGCCGACCCGGGGCTTCCTCAGCAACGTCTCGGTCGGGCCGCTGGAGTCCACCTTCCAGTCCTGGGCCGGGGACGCCTGGGCCGACTGGCTGTTCATGCTGGGCCTGTTGGGGATCGGCGCGGCGGTGATGGCGGGCGTCGGGCTGCGGCTGGCGGCGGTCGCGGGCTCGCTGATGATGGCCCTGATGTGGGCCGCCGAGTGGCCCCTGGCGCAGCACCTGTCGGACGGCTCGCCCAGCATGTCGAGCAACCCGTTCCTGGACTACCACGTGGTCTACGCGCTGGTGCTGGTCGCCCTGGCGCTCTTCCGGGCCGGCGACACCTGGGGCCTGGCCCCGCTGTGGGCCCGGCTGCCGGTGGTGCGCACCAGCGCCTGGCTCCGCTGACCGCCGACCGCACCTCGTCACCCGCGCATCCCACAACGCAGGCGCCCCGCCCGAACTCCCGGGCGGGGCGCCGTCGTTGGCACCTGGCGGCGAAGGGATGCGGCCGGATGCGGGCGGCGTCACGGGCCCGCGCGCCGCCCGCCCGGGGGTCAGTCGGCGCGGTGGATGTCGCCGGTGGTGGCGGAGACGACCGGGCGGGCGGGCGTCGCCTCGGCCGGCGGGATGCCGGGATGGTGGCCCCCGGCGGCGGATGGCGCGGCGGCGGACGGCGCGCCGTCGAGGAGGGAGAGGCGGGAGACGATGCGGTAGCGGTCGCCCCGGTAGAGGGAGTGGCAGTACTCGACGGTGCGGCCTGCGGTGTCGGTGGTGACCCGCCCGAAGAGCAACGCCGGGGAGAACGGCGGCACATCGAGCAGTTCGGCCTCGGCCTCGCTGACCACGGTGGGTTCGATGGACTGACTGGCCTGGCTGACCTGGACCGCGTGCCGGTCGCGGAGATGGTCGTAGAGGTCGCCGGCGGCCAGATCGTCCTCGGTCAGGTCGGGCACCAGATCGACCGGCAGGTGAAGGTACTCGATCGCCATCGGAACGGTTTCCACCAGGCGGAGCCGGGCGACGGCGAAGACGCGTTCGGCGGGGGACATCCGCAGCTTGCGGCCGACGCGGACGCCGGCCGCCTGCACGGCGAAGTGCAGCAGCCGGCTGGTCCAGGCGCCGGAGGCGGGCGGGACGGCGAGCGAGTCGCCGGCGCCGGGCACGAGTTCCTGGGTGATCTTCCCTGGCGCGATGAACATGCCCCGGCCGTGTTCCCTGACCAGTTGGCCGGTGGCCACCAGCTCGTCCACGGCGGCGCGCAGCGTGGGGCGGGAGACCTCCAGGCGGGCGCAGAGGGAGCGTTCGGAGGGGATCGCGTCGCCCGGGCGGCGTTCCTCGATGAGTTCGAGCAGGTGCTCGCGGACCCGGTCCCGCTTGAGCGCCGCTCCGTGTGACGGCCTGGTCATGCCCTCTCCCCCGACCTCGACTGCTGTCGCCGTTGCTGTGCGTGCCGTTGACCAGCATATGACCAGTTGGGTTCGGCCGGCTCCGGGCGGGTGCCAGGGGTCGGCCGAACGGTCGGGGAGGAACGGGAACGGGAACGGGAACGGTCGGACGTCGGTCCGGAACGATCAGTCGGAGGCGGTCAGTCGGGGCCGGTCACCGGGCGGCGACGGTGTCGGTGAACGCGACGCCCTCGTCGCGCAGCGCCGTCACCCGCTCCGTCACCTGCCCCGGCGTGAGCGCGGTGTCGGCCGCGAAGTAGACGTAGTCCACCTGCTGGTCGTAGGCGCGCGGGGTGGTGTCGGGCTGGCCGAGCAGGTCGATGAACCACTGGTTGAAGTTGATCGACATGGGCCGCTCCGGCAGGTACGGCTCGCCGTGCACGCCGAAGAGCCGGCCGTCGACGTAGTAGCGGATGCTGGTCTCGTCGATGGTAAAGACCAGGTCGTGCCAGCCGGCGAAGCTGGTCCGCTCCTCGGTGTGGGTGTTGACCGCCTCCCAGGGGTCGGGTCGGTAGGTCTCCCAGGAGGTGGCGTAGAGGATGTTGGCCGGCTCGCCCCAGCCGCCGTTGGGCAGGTACTCGAAGTCGTACTCCGCGTAGTCCGGGTCCATCGGGGCCCGGAGGTCGTTGATGGAGAAGAAGGTCTGCACGATCCGGTCGCCGTCCGGGCCGGAGCGTGGCGCGTCGGAGAAGTTGACCCGGGCGGCATAGGTGCCCTGTTCGAACTTGACCGCCGAGGTGAACAGTTCGGACTGTTCGGTGCCGCCAGCTGTTCCGTCGGTGCCCGACTCCAGATTGAGCACGGTGCCGCCCTCGGCCTCGGGGAAGGTGATGTTCTCCGCCGGCCAGCTGGCGCCCGGCACGCCGGGGCCGCCGCTGTTGGTGCGGACCACCCAGCCGTGCTGGGCGAGCGCCGGGTCGTTGTGCGCGGTGTAGCTGAAGTCGTCGAAGAGTTCCTCCGACGGCGGCTCGCCCGGTTCACCCGGCTCGCCCGGCTCGCCCGGCTCGCCGGGGTCGTTGCCCTCGGGCGCGGTGCCCCAGACCAGGGCGCCGTCGCGTTGGACGGTGATCCGGTCCCAGGGGCCGTACGCGGACTGGGTGGCGCCGAAGGAGTAGTCGTCGGCCTGGTTGATGGTCTGCCAGTCCGCGCGGTGCAGGCGCAGTTGCAGGTCGCCGGTGTCGGCGCCGGGCGCCAGGGTGCCGGCGCCGGAGCGGAAGCCGACCTCCAGGTAGCGGTCGGCGTCCTCGGTGGGCGCGGTCAACAGGCCGAAGGTGCCGGTGACGTTGGCGCAGCCCAGCACGGCCCAGGAGCAGCCGAAGCGGTAGTCGGTGCCGGGCGACTCGGCCCTGAAGTAGTAGCGGATGGTCAACTCGTCGAGCGGCACGGCCTGGTCGCCGCTGTTGACCAGTTTGAGCCAGGGCTCGATCTGGTCGGCGGTGGCGGAGGTGTTGCCGCTGCGGTAGTGGACGGCGACGGCCGTCTCGTCGGCGGCCGGCGCGGGTTCGGCGGCCTGGGATGTGCCGGCGGCGCCGAGGCCGGCGAGCAGGGCCAGACCGGTGAGGAGCGCGGCGAGCCGCCGCCCTCCCGGGGTGCGGTGTCGATGACGCATCGGGTGCTCTCTCCTTGTTGGGGTGGGGGTGGTGCGGGGAACGGAGGGGGCGCGTGGGGTGGTCAGGTGAGCGGGGCGTTGTCCTGGTGCGCCGGCGGGCGGCGCGGCGCGCGGTGGTGCACGCCGAGCGCGTCGAGGCGCGCGCCGTGTCGGACGAGCCGGGTGGTCAACGAGCGGGCGCCGTGCGCCGGGGCGGCGCCCGCCGGGCTCCAGGCCGCCTCGGCGAGGGCGGCGAGCCGGGGGAAGGCGAGGTACTCGACGTCGGCCGGGGTGGGCGCGAACTCCGTCCACAGCTGGGCCTGGGTGCCGAGCACCGCGTCGGCGTGCGGCGCTTCGGCGGGCGCGGGGTCCCAGCCGGCGATGGCCTCCAGCGGCACCACACCGTCCTGGCCCATCGGTTCGCGGGGGTCGGCGGAGCGCGGGTAGTCGAGGTAGGTGCGGTCCCAGGGGGTGGCGACCACCCGGTGGCCGCGCGCCGCCGCGCGCGCCGTCTGCGCCCCGGAGCGCCAGGCCATGGTGACCGCCTCGGGCGGCAGGGCGCCGTCCTCGCCCTCGTCCCAACTGACCGGCGTGCGGCCGTGGTCCAGCAGGAACCTCGCCATGTCGCGCAGGAACCAGCCGCGCAGCGCGGCCGGGCCCGGCAGGCCCTCGGCGCGGACCCGGGCGAGCGCGGCGGGGCTGGTCTCCCACTCGGTGGTGGGGCACTCGTCGCCGCCGATGTGCACGTGTTCGGCGGGGAAGACGTCCATCACCTCGGCGAGCACGTCGCGGCACACGTCGAGGGCGGCGTCGTGCGGGCCAAGCACGTTCGGGCACACGCCCCACTCGGTCCACACCGGCAGCCGGCGGCCCGGGTCGTTGCCCAGGTGGGGGTAGGCGGCGAGCAACGCGCGGGTGTGTCCCGGGAGTTCGATCTCGGGGACGACGGTGACGCCGCGCTCGGCGGCGTAGGCGACCAGCTCGGTCAGCTCGCGGCGGGTGTAGTGGCCACCGTGCGGGACGCCGTCGAACCGGCCGCTGCCGGCCCGGCCGACCATCGACTCGGCACGCCAGCCGCCGACCTCGGTGAGCGCGGGGTGGGCGGGCACCGGCATCCGCCAGCCCTGGTCGTCGGTCAGGTGCAGATGGAGCACGTTCAGCTTGTGCAGGGCGAGCAGGTCGACGAACCGGCGCACGAAGGCGACGGGCTGGAAGTGCCGGGCGACGTCGAGCAGCGCGCCGCGCCAGGAAAAGCGGGGACGGTCGGTGATCTCGACGCGGGGCAGGCGCCAGGCGATCCCGCGCGCCGGGCGTGCGCCGAGCGCGGCCGGGGGCAGCAACTGGCGCAGGGTCTGGACGCCGTGGCGCAGCCCGGCGGCGGTGGCGGCGCGCAGCAGCACGGCCTCGCTTCCGACGGTCAGGCCGTAGCCCTCGGGGCCGAGTCCGGCCAGGGCGGGGTCGATGACCAGGGAGATCCGGCCGTCGGCGCTGGCGGGCAGCGGCAGTCCGGTGGCCGGGGCGAGGGTGGCGCGCAGCAGGTCGGCGACGGGTTCGGTGCCGGGGGTCAGGCGCAGCGCGGTGTCCGGGGTGAGCGTGAAGTGTCCGGTGCGTTCCAGGAGTTGACGGGGCAGCGGGATGAGCACGGATGCCTCCGGGGAGCGGGCCGGCCCGGCGTCTGGCTTCCGGGAGCGGCCCTCTGGTTTTCCAACTGGTAATGGAAAGCCTTGCACTGGTAAGGAAAGTGGCAGCCCCGGGGGCGGGGTGTCAAGGGCCGGGGTCGGGCCCGCGTTCCCGGTTCGCCGGCGGTTCCTCCCGGGCGCCGTGCTCACGGGCGGTGGCCGTGCGAGGCGGCAAGCGTGCCGGGAGCGGGGTGAGTTGGGCGTGAAGATCGTCGGGCCGGGAACGGCCGGCGCCCCTTGACGGCCCCAAAGGTCTATGCCATTTTCGACGCTTACCACGTCGCCAAGCCAATTGGTCAGTCATCGCAGCCACTTCCGCCCTCTCGACCACGAGGTGACCCGTGAGGTTCCGTCCCCTGGCCTGTGCCACCGTCCTGACCAGCGTCATGGCCCTGACAGCCTGCGGGGGAGGTTCCTCCGACGGCGACGACGGGCCCGTCACCCTCGACGTCTGGCTGATGCGCGACAGCGTCAGCCAGGAGTTCGAGGAGGAGTTCGTCACCGCCTTCGAGGACGCCCATCCCGGCATCGACGTCAACGTCCAGATCCAGGAGTGGAACGGGATCGGCGAGCGCGTCACCGCCGCCCTGGCCAGCAACGACGCGCCCGATGTGATCGAGGTCGGCAACACCCAGGTCGCCCAGTACGCGGCGAGTGGCGGCGTCACCGACCTCACCGACCGGGTCGCCGACCTCGGCGGGGAGGACTGGCTGCCGGGCCTGGCCGAGCCGGGCGCGGTGGACGGCCGCCAGTACGGCATCCCGTACTACGCGGCCAACCGCGTGGTCATCTACCGCACCGACCTCTTCGAGGCCGCCGGCGTCGACCCGGCCGAACTGACCACGCGCGACGCCTGGTTGGCGGCCACCGAGCGGCTCAACGAGCCCGAGGGGCAGCAGGGCATCTATCTGCCGGGCCAGAACTGGTACGCACTGTCGGGGTTCATCTGGGACGAGGGCGGCGACCTCGCCGTGGAAGCCGGCGACGGCTGGGAGGGGGCGCTCGACACCCCGGAGGCGCTGGCCGGCATGGACTTCTACCAGCAGCTCCAGGCGCTGGGCGAGGGGCCGCGCGACTCCGACGAGGCCGAGCCGCCGCAGGTCGAGGTGTTCGCCGGCAGCGAGGTGGCGCAGATCATCGCCGTGCCGGGCGGCGCCAACCTGGCCGTGGAGCGCAACCCCGAACTGGAGGGGAAGATCGGCTTCTTCCCGATCCCTGGCAAGACGCCCGACACCCCGGGCGCCGTCTTCACCGGCGGCTCCGACCTGATCATCCCGGCCGCGTCCCAGGACCCCGACGCCGCGTTCACCTTCGTCGAGGAGCTGACCGGGGACCGGTGGCAGGTGGAGCTGTCCCGGGCGATGAGCTATGTGCCCAACAGGACCTCGCTGGCCGACGAGGTCGCCGACGACCCGGGCGTGGCGGCGATGGCGGTGGGCGCGGCCAATGGGCAGGCGACGCCCAACACCCCGGAGTGGGCGGCCGTCGAGGCGGAGAACCCGATCAAGGACTACATGACGGCCGTGCTCACCGGCTCCGACCCGGCCGAGGCCGCGCGCGAGGCGTCCGAGGTGATCACCAGGGCGCTCAACCCCTGACGCCCGGCCGGCCGTTCCCCGGCCACCGATGACTCTCGCCCGTTCACGAATGCCGCCCGTACACGACCTCGCCCGAGTCGAAGGGAGTGCCATGCAGGCCACCGGCCGGCGCGCGGAGCGCGCCACGCCGCCCGATCCCCCTTCCGTTCCCGAGGCACCGCCGGCCGGCGCCGCGTCCAACGAGCCGGCCGGCCGGCAGCGGGGCTCGGGCTGGTGGCCCTACCTGCTGATCGCGCCCACCGTGCTGGGCACGGCGGCGCTGCTGCTCGTGCCGCTGCTGCGCGGCGTGCTGATCTCGTTCCAGGACTTCGAGCTCCGCCAACTCATCAACGGCGACGCGGAGTTCGTCGGCTTCGACAACTACGCCACGCTGCTGGGCGACTCCCGCTTCTGGGAGGTGGTCCGCCGCACGTTCCTGTTCATGGCGATCAACGTGGTGGCGATCATGGTGCTCTCCACCCTGGTCGCGCTGCTGGTCGAGCGGCTGGGCAGGTTCGGGCGGACGATGGTGCTCAGCGGCCTGGTGCTGGCCTGGGGAATGCCGGTGATCGCGGCGACCACGGTCTTCCAGTGGATGTTCCACTCCGAGTACGGAGTGGTCAACTGGTCACTGACCAGCCTGGGCTTCGAGTCCTTCGACCGCTATCCGTGGTTTGCCAACGGACCGGCCGCCTTCGCCATCGTGGTCTTTCTGGTGGTCTGGCAGTCGATCCCGTTCGCCGCCATCACCCTCTACGCCGGACTGACCACCGTGCCCAGGGAGCTGCACGAGGCGGCCAGGCTGGACGGGGCCAGCGCCTGGCAGGCGTTCCGGACGATCACCTATCCGATGCTGCGGCCGATCTTCCTGCTGGTGCTCTGCCTCGAAGTCATCTGGACCTTCCGGGCGTTCGTCCAGATCTGGGTGATCACCCAGGGCGGGCCGGGGGACGCGACCACCATCCTCCCCGTGTACGCCGTGCAGACCGCGCTCTCCGCGCAGCGCTACGACCTGGGCTCGGCCGCCTCAATGATCACGGTGCTGCTGATGTCGACCGTTCTGGTCATCTACTTCCGCCAGTTGTACCGGCAGGAGGCCGAACAGTGACACCCTCCGTCCCGACCACCTCGGCGTCTGTTCAGGCGTCGGCCCCGGCCGCGCCCCCGCGCCGCCGGCGGCGGCGCCATCCGCTGCGTTCGACGCTGGCCGTCGTGGTCTTCGCGTTCTGCGTCTTCCCCGTCTACTGGATGTTCTCCACGGCCTTCAAACCGTCGACCGACATCCAGACCGATCAGCCGCAACTCGTTCCGCTCAGTTGGACGTTGGATCACTTTCGGACGGCGATCGAGAGTGACGGCTTCTGGCTGTTCTGGCGCAACAGCCTGCTGCTGACGGTCGGCGCGGTGCTGCTGGCGCTGGTGGTGGCGCTGGCCGCGTCGTTCGCCGTGGCGCGGATGCGGTGGCGCGGGCGGCGGGCGTTCCTGGTGCTGATCTTCGCGGCGCAGATGGCGCCCTGGGAGTCGCTGATCATCCCGATCTACATCATGTACCGGGACGCCGACCTGCTGGACCGGCTGCCGGCGCTGACGCTGATCTACTTCATGATCACGCTGCCGTTCACCATCGTGGTGCTCCGCAACTTCCTGGCCACGGTGCCGGAGGAGCTGGAGGAGGCGGCGCAGGTGGACGGCTGCACCCGGCCGGCGGCGTTCCGGCGGGTGGTCTTCCCGCTGCTGGCCCCGGGGTTGATGGCGACCTCGCTCTTCGGGTTCATCACGGCCTGGAACGAGTTCGCCTATGCCAACTTCCTGATCATCAAGGATCAGGACAGTCGCACCCTGCCCGTGTGGCTGACCTCCTTCCAGAACACCTTCGGCACCGACTGGGGCGCCACCATGGCCGCCTCCTCCCTCTTCGCGCTGCCCGCGCTGCTGATCTTCCTGCTGCTGCAACGCCAGGTCACCTCCGGCTTCGCCTCGGGAGCGGTCAAGGCGTGAGGCGGGGCCTGGACCTCTGAGGGGCCGGGGTCCCGGGCCCCCGGGTGAGGGCGCGCGCGCCCGCGCACGCGTGTCTCTGCGCGCCCCCAACGCGCCACCGCACCACGGGGCTTGGCGGAACGCGACGCCGCTCGCCCGACGTTCTCCCCGTGATCCCGGCCGGCGGCGCGGGCGGGATCAACAGGGCGGCGGCCAACGGGCCACTGCCGAGGACTTCCCACGGGAACGCTGAGGAGATGGACGGGGAGACACGCGGGGACGGCGGGCCGCTGTTCGTGCACAACGAGATGTCCGGGCGCGCCGACTATGTGGTGCAGATCGGGCAGGTCATCGGCGATGTCACCGTCAACGCCGTCATCACGGAGGCCGATCCGGTCGAACGGGCCGTTCGTGAGCTGGCGTTGAGCGTGCACGCGCAGTGGGGCGCCGAGCTGCGGGCGCGGGACGTGGCGGCGGAGCGGGAGCCGTTGCACGTCCGGTGGGCGGCGCGCTGGCAGACCGCTTCGGCGTCGCCCGACGGGGCGCCGGCCACCGGCCACGGGCACGCCGGCCACGGGCACGGCGGGGACACGCGTGCCGGGGACGCGGCGGCGCTGGTGGACGCCTTCCTCTCCCTCTCCTTCCGCCGGCTACTGCTCCTGGGCCCGCCCGGCTCGGGCAAGTCGGTGCTGGCGATCCACCTCACCCGCGAACTCGCCGCCCGCTGCCTCGCCACCGCCGGCGCACCCGTTCCGGTGCTGCTCACCCTGGAGGGCTTCGACCCGGCGAAGGAGCACTTCCACGCCTGGGTCAGGCGCAGCCTGCCGCCCGCCGCCCGGGACCGGATTCCCGGGCAGCGGCTCCTCCCCGTCCTCGACGGGCTGGACGAACTGCCCCCGCACCGCCGGCGGCAGGTCCTCCAGGGGATCGACGGCGCCCTCGGCCGGGACGACGCGGTCATCCTCGCCTCCCGGGAGGACGCCTACCGCGAGACGGTCGCCGCCGGCGCGGAGATCACCCGCGCCTCCACGCTCACCGCCCGGCCCGTTGAGCTGTCCGAGGCGACGGCCTACCTGCTCCGCGCCACGCCCTCCCGCCTCCACGACCGGTGGCGCGCGGTCGCCGAAGCGCTGGCCAGCGACCCCGGCGCGCCCCTGGCCCGGGCGCTCGCCAACCCGCTGATGATCTGGCTCGCCAGCCGCTCCCCCGCGCCCGAGGAGCTGCTGGCGCACGGCGAGGACGTCGAACGCCGGCTGCTCGACGCCGTCTTCCCCGCCGTTTTCACCGAGGACCCCACCGACCCCGACCGGCTGCACGCCCCGGGCCGTTGGAACCCGGCGCGGGCGCGCGGCTGGCTCACCGCGCTCGCCCGCCGCCTCGACGCCGAAGGCACCGCCGAGTTGGCCTGGTGGCGGCTGTTCCGTGGGCCGACGAGCTGGCTGGTGACGGTGGCCGTGCTGTTCGGCCTGTCCCTGGGCCTCGCGCGCGCCGCCGAGGCGTTCACCGCCTGGTACGCCGAGGACTTCTCGGCCACGCTGGGCATGGAGCTCTCGCTCTCCATGGGGGCGTTGCAGGGAGCGCTGCTGTGGTTCGCCGCCGAGCACTGGTTCGGCGCCCGCCGGGGCGAGCCGCGCCGGCGCGCCAACCCGTTCCGCATCCACGCCGCGCTGCGCTCGGCGAGCCGGGCGGCCTCGGTGCGGCGGGCGGCCTGGGCCTCGGTGGCCGTCCTCTACCCGGCCGTGATCACCGTCCTGGTCTCGACGGAGGCGTTCGACCAGCGGCCCTATCTGGTGACGGCGGTCTGCGGGTCCGTTCTCGCACCGCTGCTGATGGTCGCGATCGCCGCGCCCGCCGACACGGTGGACGCGGCGACGCCGGCGGGGCTTCTCGCCGACGAACGCCGCGCCACGCTGCTGTCGATGGCGGTGGTGGCGCCGCTGATCGGGATCGGGCAGGCCGCGCACGACTGGTTCGGGGTGGCGCCGGCGGCCGGCGTCGGGCAGGGCGTGATGGGCTGGTTCGGCGCGGCGGCCGTGCTCTTCCTGCTGAGCCCGTGGAGCCGTTGGCTGCTCGCCAAGTGCTGGCTGGCCTCGCGCGGCGTGGTGCCGTGGTCGCTGATGGAGTTCCTGCGCGACGCGCACGCCGGTGGGCTGCTCGCCCAGGGCGGCGGCACCTTCCGCTTCCGCCACCTGAGCCTCCAGCGGCACCTGCTCGCCCCGACGGCGCCTCGACTCGGCGGGCCCGTGCCCGCCCCACGTACCGCGCCCGCCGCCGGCGCTCCCGTTCCCGCCGCGCGCCGGTCGCTGCGGCAGGAGATCAGGGACGTCGAGTCCCGCCCCGCAGCCGGGCGGAAGGGTTGGCAGGTCCACCAGGACGACGCCCACGCCTTCCGCGTGACCGTCCGCCAACGGGGCCTCCCGGTCGCGCACTGGCCGGCGTTGCTGCTGGTCGCCGCGGTGCTGATGATCCGCGCCGCGTTGAACGGGGAGCCGCTCAGGGCCCTGGTCGCGGCGGCCATCTGGTGCGGCTTCGCGGCGCTGATCAGCCTGGTGGGGCTGGCGAGGCCGCCGGTCACGACCGAGCTGTTTCTGACGCCCGACCACCTGGCGTTCCGCGTCGGGCGGCGCAACGGCTGGCTCGCCTGGGCCGATGTGCTGGCCGTCGACGTCCAGAAGGTCACCACCAGGGGGCGGGACACCAAGGTCTACGCCGTGCATGTGACGCTGCGCCCCGGCGCCGCGTTACCGCCGCGCTCCTTCCGCAGCGGGGGCGGGCGTTACTGTGTGCTGCCGCTCTCGTACGTGCCGGCGCTGCCGGCCGATGTCTCGGCCGCGCTGGCCCGCTTCGCCGGCGCCCGCTGGACGCCACCGGCGGCCGGCCTCTCGCCGAACGGCGGCCCCGGCGCGTGAGCGCGGCGCCGCTCGGTCAACGGCCCGCGCGGAACGGGCCGTTGACCGGGCGGCGGCCCGGGATCAGGGCGCGTTCTCCGCCGGGGTGCCCGTGACGGTCACGTCGCGCACCCGGCCGAAGTTGTCGAAGGAGCCGAAGCCGAGCCGCCCGGCGCCGAGGGTGGTGTCGGTCGCGGTCAGCAACGGCTCGTCCGCACCGTCGAGATAGACGGCCGTCTCGCCGGTCTCCGCGCAGACCTCGACGCGCACCTCGTGCCAGTCGGTGTCGTCGATGGCGGGCGGCGCGCCGAGTTGGCCGTCCCACTGGTCGTCCACGCGCACCCGGTCGGCCTCGTTGACGACAAAGATCCCGTTGTGCGGGTAGATGGTGTTGTCCTGCGAGAGATGAACGTAGGAGAACCGGGTCGGCGAGACGTAGTGATAGATCAGCACCACATCCCGATCGTTCCTGGCCACCGGCTCATCGATGCGGACCGTCGCCTCGTAGACGAACAAGGAGTACGCCGGCCCCGCCGTCAACACCGCGTACTCGAACGGCCGTCGGGGCCCGGACGGCTCCTCGCCGGCGGCGGTCTGGATCACCTCGCCGTTCTCGAACCGCCACAGCCCCGGCGTCAGCGGCGCCCAGTCGGCGGCCTCGCCGACATCGGTGGTCACGGTGTCGCCGACGGCGCAGCCCGGCGTCGGCTGCTGCCCGGCGTCGCCGGTGACCTCGGTGACGCGCCAGACCTTGCCGTTGGCCTTGGACAGCAGATAGAGCCGGCCCTCCGCGTCCTGCCCGAACCGCAGATCGACCCGGCCGCCGCCGGTCAGCTCCGCCATCGTGGTGGGCTGGCCGTCCGGGCCGATGACGCCCACCGCGTGGAACGGGGCCCGCTCGCCGCCGCGTTCGAAGGCGGCGGCCTCGGCGAAGCGCAGCTCGCCGCTGACGATGTCGCCGAAGACATAGCGGCCGTCGAGCACCGGGTAGACCCCGTCGGGCGGGACGAAGCCGCCGACCAGCGAGACGCCGGAGTTCCGCCCCAGCGACAGCACCGGGTAGGTGTAGCCGAAGGCGTCGTCGTCGGGCGGCAGCGGATAGACGTTGGACGGGTCGTCCCTGCGGAAGACGAAGCCGCCCTCGCGTTCGTTCCAGCCGGCGTTGTCGCCCGGCTCGATGTCGTAGACGGAGTCGATGGACTGCTCGCCGATCATGCCGACGAACAGCCGGCCGTCGGCCGGGTTCCAGCTGAAGCGGTGCGGGTTGCGGAAGCCGAGGGCGTAGACCTCGCCGAGCGCGTCGGGCTGGCCGACGAACGGGTTGTCCGCCGGGATGCCATAGGCGCCGCCGGGCCCGTTGTCGCCGGCCGGGTCGATGCGCAGCAGCTTGCCCTGCGGCTCGCCCGGGTCGAGCGGCCGGTCGCTGAAGTTGGGCACCTCGTCGCCGTCGCCCGAGGCGATGTACAGCAGGCCGTAGTCGGCGTCCCCGGGCCCGGCCAGCGGGTTGAAGGAGATCTGTTGGAGCCCGTGAAGGAACCGGCTGTAGCCGATGCGCAGCACCTCGCGCCGGGTGCCGGCGAACGTGTCGGCGCCCGGGTCGTCGGCGGTCCACTCGGTGATCACCCCGTGGACGCGGGTGTCCTCGGGCGGGGTGAAGGTCGGCGTCGCGCTGGTCAGGGCGTCGCCGGCCTCGGTGTGGACCGTGTAGAAGCGGCCGTTCTCGGCGAACTCGGGGTGGAAGGCGACAAATCCGAGTCCGGTGCCGAGGGAGGGTTGGATGACGAAGTCGGGGAAGGTGTCGGCCGCGTCGAGGTACTCGGTCTGCTCCCCGGTCTCCTCGTCCACCAGATAGAGCGGACCGTTGAGATCGGGCACGGCGAGCCGACCGCTCTCCGGGCCGCCGGGGCCGGGCAGCTCGGAGACGTAGTTGATGCGCGCGGTGCCGTCGCCGCCGGTGGCCGGCAGGTCGGTCACCTCGTCCAGGTGCAGCTGGACGTCGGAGGGCAACGGGGTCTCGGGGATCGGGGTCTCGACGGGGCCGTCACCCTGGTCAACGGCCTGGCAGTCCTCCGCGTTCCCGCTCGGCACCCGGAGATTGACGGAGTGTTGGTCCACCGCGATGTCGTCCAGCAGCAGCCGGCCGGCGGACGTGCCCCCGTTGAGCGCGAAGAAGCGGTCCAGGCCCTCGGCCGTGGACTGGCGGAAGGCGTAGTCGAGTTCCTCGCTCACCGGCAGCCGGGTGGTGGTGCGGTAGGGGCCGCCCCTGCTGTAGAGGCGCAGCCGGTCGTCGGCGTTGTCGGCGACCAGCCAGACGCACTGCCAGGCGTCGGCCGACCAGGTGCCGGCCTGGGCGAACGCGTCGCCGTCGCGCACCTGGAGGTCGCTGCTGTTCTGGCTGTTGGCCTGCACCCGCATGTCGGGGAAGCCGGCCGGGGCGTCCACGTCGGTCAGCCCGAGCGAGGTGTCGACCGGGCCGTCGCGCCGGGCGCGGAAGAAGACCGTGCCGGTCGCGCCCTCGGCGATCTCGGGCACCGGGCGGTGCCCGGCCAGGTTGTTCCCGGTGAGTTCGACGACCTGGTTGGGCGCCGGCGACCCGGTCGGGTCGGCCAGCACCCGGGCGTCCTGGTCGGCGCTCCAGCCGTCCTGCCCGTCGAGCGCCGCCGGCTGGTATGCCTCGAAGTCGACGACCTCGGCGTAGGCGGGCGCCGGGTTGGCGGTGGTCGCGGTGGCCGGCGAGAGGTGGATCTCGTCGAGGTGAACGTCGCCGGTCGGCACGTTCTGGTCGTCGTTGAGCAGCAGGAACGTGCGCAGCTCGGCGTCGCCGCCGGTGCGGAACGCGAACTCCGTCTGCCCGTCGGGCCCGCTGGCCGGCCGTGGCTCGCCGCCGGCGTGCGCGGTGTGCACCCGGTAGGTGTCGGCGGCGTTGTCCACCACCAGCCAGACGGCGTACCGTTCGCCGTCCTCGACGTCCGTGTCGAGCACCCGGTCTTCGTCCCCGTCGCGGGCGACCAGGCCGCGCGCGTCCAGGGTGAGGTGGGGGCCGAAGTCGTCGAGGTCGAACGGGTCGCCGGTGGTGTCGGCGCCGAGGCCGGGGGATTCGTCGGCGCTCAGGCCGATGTTGAGGCCGGTGGCCTGCCGTTCGTCGGCGACGAACTCGAAGAACGCGGTGCCGGTGGCCGCCGGGCCCAGGGTGAGGTCGCCCAGCTCGGCGTAGGCGTTGCCCCGGTAGCGCACGGGGTCGCGGCCGGAGAGGTAGATGGTGAGCGCCTTGCCGGAGAGCGCGGCGGGCGCCTCGTCGGAGACGACGGCGCCGTCGGGCGCGCCGGGGGTGTTGACGTGCCAGGAACCCTGGGTGCGCAGGCTGCCGTTGGCGTAGTCGTCGAAGACGGCGAGCGGCGCGAAGCCGTCGACGGCCGCCGCGCCCGCCGCCGTTGGGCTTCCGGCGTCGGAGGCGCTGGCGGGCAGGCCGGCGAGCAGGGTGGCGACCAGCGCGCCGGCGGCTGCGGCGGCGGTCGCGGCGACCGTTGTGCGTCTGCTTCTCATGGGACTCTCCGCAGGACGTGGGGGCATGGGAGGTCGTGCGAGATGGTGCGCGAGGGTGAACCGGGTGTGAGAGAGGGGGAACGGGTGCGAACGGGGGCGCGGGGCTGAACGGGCGGGGGGCGGGGCTCGTTGTCAGGGGGCGCGGGGCGTTGTCAGGGCGCGCGCCGCACACGGGCGCGCGCCCCGGGTCGGGACCCCAGGCTGGTCAGGACGCCGCCTTGGGGCGGCCGCCGAGGTACAGCTCGGAGAGCCGCTGGTCGGCGAGGAGTTCGGCGGCCGGGCCCGAGATGTGGACGCGGCCCAGGTCGAGGACGCAGCCGAGGTCGGCGGTCTCCAGCGCGCGTCGGGCGTTCTGCTCCACCAGCAGCACGGCGGTGCCGGCGTCCCGCATCCGCGCGATCTGCTGGAAGACGGTCGCCGTGGTCTTGGGGTCGAGGCCCATCGACGGCTCGTCCAGCAGCACGACCTTGGGGTCGATCATCAGCGAACGGGCGAACTCCACCTGCTTCTGCTGCCCGCCGGAGAGCAGCCCGGCCAGCTGCTTCCACCGCTCCCCCACCACCGGGAACAACTCCCGTACGAACGCGACCCGTTCGGCGATCCGCGCGCGGTCCCTGAGGGTGTAGGCGCCGAGCAGCACGTTCTCCTCGACGGTCATCTCGCGGAAGACGCTGTGCCCCTGGAGCACATGGGCGAGCCCGGAGCGGAGCATCTGCTGCGGGCCCTGTCCCGTGACGTCCGCTCCGTCGACGACGACGCGGCCCTCGCGAGGGCGGAGCAGTCCGCTGGCGACCTTCAACACGGTCGACTTGCCGGCGCCGTTGGGCCCGACCAGGCAGACCACGGTGCGCGGCGGCACCTCGACGGACAGGCCGCGCAGCACCATCGCGGCCCGGCCGTACCCGGCGTACACGTCGTCCAGCACCAGCAGCGGGCGGGCGCGCCCGGCGTCGGCCGGCGGCTTCTGGGACTCGTCAGACGCCAAGGTAGGCCTCCAGCACTCTCGGGTCCTCCTGCACGACGGACGGCGGGCCCTCGGCGATGGGACGGCCCCGGTCGAAGACAACCACGTGGTCGGAGAGGCTCATCACCATCTCCATGTTGTGCTCGACGATGAGGAACGTCTTGCCCTCGGCGTTCAACTCCCGCACCAGCGTGCCGATGCGGCCGATCAGGGAGGGGTTCACGCCGCCGGCCGGCTCGTCGAGCATGATCGTGTCGGGGTCGGACATCAGCACCCCGGCCAGTTCCAGCAGCTTCTGCTGCCCGTAGGAGATGGCGCCGGCCTCGGCGTTCTCCAGGTGGTCCAGGCCGACGCGCACCAGCAGGCCGCGCGCCCGTTCGATGGCCTGGGCGTCGCGGGACCGCGCCAGCAGCTGGCGCAGTCCGTCCGTGCGGACGGCGACCAGCAGGTTCTCCAGGACGGTCATCCGGGGGAAGATCCGGCAGAGCTGGAAGCTGCGGCCGATGCCGCCGCGCGCGATCCGGTGCGGTGCCCGGCCGGTGATCTCCTTTCCTCGGAAAAGGACCGATCCGGAGTCGGGTTTGATCATTCCGGTGACGCAGTTAAAAAAGGTGGTCTTGCCGGAACCATTGGGGCCTATCAGCGCGTTGATCCGACCGTCACGGAAAGTAACCGTTGCCTCGTCCACCGCCCGCACTCCACCGAAGGACTTGGTCAGTGCGACCGTCTCCAGCCCCGTCGCCGTTCCCGCAGCCGCCGCCGTCTCCTCGCTCATCGCCCGCCCCCGCCTTCGCTCTCGGACCTGGCCCCGTGCTCGGACTCGCCCGCGCCGTCGGGTTCGCCCGCGCCGTCGGGCGGGCCATCGGACGCCTTCTGGTTCCGCGCCAGCAGCTCCTCCGCCGTGACCTCCCGGATCGACGCCTGCTCCGGGCCGAGGCGGCGCAGCAGCGCGCCGATCGCCGGGATGATCCCGTCCGGCATGAAGAGCACCACGATCCCCAACAGCGCGGCCGTGGTGACGAGATGGAGCTGGGTGTCACCGAACTCCAGCTTGAAGTACTCCAGCGCCGTCCCGACCACCACCGCCCCCACCAGCGGCCCGAACATGTTCCGCGCGCCGCCGAGCAGCGCCATCAGCACCATGTAGGCCCCCAGCAGGATAGAGAACTGGAAGATCGGGTCCAGATCGCCGAACCACAGCGCGTACATCCCGCCGGCCAGCGCGGTGAACGTGGCCGAGATCAGATAGGCGGCCAGCTTGTAGTCCCGCGTCGGCACGCCCAGCGCCTCGGCCTTGTCCTCGTCCTCCCGCACCGCCTTCAGCCCGGCGCCAAACCGCGAGCGGTCGATGACCCACCAGGTCAGCAGCATCACCGCGAGCAGCGCGACAAACAGGTAGTAGAAGATCCGGTGGTGGTCGGGACGGTAGAGGTCGGCGAACGGCCGGGGCACGTTCAGCCCGTTGGCGCCGCCGGTGAAGTCCTCCCACGCCTGGAAGACCAGCAGCAGGATCAGCACGAAGGAGATCGACACGATCACGAACGACGCGCCCCGCACCCGCAGCGCGGCGATGCCCACGGGGACGGTGACCACCAGCACGATCAGCCCCGCCAACAGCCAGGCGAGGAACGGCTGGAGCGACAGGTCCCTGATCAGCAGGCCCGTGCTGTAGGCGCCCAGGCCGAAGAACGCCGCGTGCCCCAGCGAGACATAGCCGGTGAAGCCGCCCATGAAGCTCCAGGCGGTGGCCGTGCAGGCGTAGCAGGCGACGATCACGCCGGCCGAGAGCACATAGGCGTTCGGCACGAGTTCCGGGAAGAGCAGCACCAGCGCGGCACCCACCACAAGCGTCGCGTTGCGCGCCCAGCCCAGCGGCGTGAAACCGCCGGCGCCCCTCCCGGCCGTCCCCTCGACGGTTCTCTCCTCGGTGTCAGAAGCGTTGGGCAAGACGACCTCCGAAGAATCCCTGGGGGCGGAGCATCAGCGTCACAAACAGGGCGATATAGAACAGGGTCTGCGCCCAGGTGGTGCCGAGTTCGACTTGAAGCAGGCTCTGTCCGATCCCGAGCACCAACGCGGCGATCGCCGTGCCCGGGATCGAGCCGAGGCCGCCGACCACGATGATCGCCATCAGCGGGCCGATCCAACTCCAGTGCAGCGACGGATAGATCGTGGCGTCCAGCGACAGCGCGGTGCCGCCGATGGCGGCCGTGGCCAGACCGATGCCGAAGCCGACGCCCGCGACCCAGTCCGTCCGGATGCCGACCAGCTGCGCCGCCTCCCGGTGCTGGATGGTGGCCCGCAGCGCCAGACCGAATTTCGTCTTCTTCAACAGGAGGAACAGCAGAGCCAGGGACACCGCGGCCAGCCCGAAGGCGATCAGCTTGACCACCGCGATCCGGGCGCCGAAGAACTCGAAGTTGCTGCCCGAGTACGACAGTTGGATGCGCCGCTGGGTGCCGGACCAGACCAGGCCCAGCAGCCCCTCGATCAGCAGCGCCACCGCGAAGGTCAGCAGCACCGACATCATCGTCAGCGTCGCGGGCCGCAGCCGGGTGATCAGCACCCGTTGGATCAGCACCCCGATCCCGAAGAAGAGAGGAACGGTCAACACCATAGAGAACAGCGGATCGAGACCGGTCTCCCGGTGGAAGTACCAGGCCAGATAGGCGGCCAGGATGACGAAGGCGGCGTGGGCGATCATCACCACCCGCATCACGCCGAAGTAGAGCGTCAGCCCCGCCGCGAGGATGGCGTAGAGCCCGCCGAGCAGCACGCCCAGCACCAGGCTCTGGAAGAGAAGCGTTCCGTCCATGCCCTGCTCACCACTCCGGCTTCGGGTAGACGAACTCGGCTTCCTGGGTCTCCTCGGGAAGCACGATGCGGATCTCGCCGTCCACGTACTGCTGGATCAGGTGCGCGCCCTCCGGGCGGCCCTGGGCGTCCCAGCTCAACGGGCCGACGATGGTCTCGACCTCGTTCTCCCGCAGCCAGTCGACGAGTCGTTCCTGGCACTCGCCCTGCTCGGCACAGCCGACGGCCTCCACGGCGGCGGCGACCACCTGGCCCGTGGTGTAGGCGTTGGCCTCGTCCTCGGCCGGCGGGGTGCCGAACATCTCCTGGTACAGCTCGACGAACTCCACGTTGGACGGGTACGGCGCGTCCGGGGTGTAGCCGGTGGGCGAGAGGATGCCCTCGGTCTTCGCGCCGATGGCGGCGGCGAACTCGGGGTTGGTCGGCGCGGTGGAGAACGCGGCCAACTTCGGCTGGTAGTCAAGCTGTTGCAGCTGGACGATGATGTTCACCGCGTCCTGGTACTGGGTTCCGCCGATCACCATGTCCGCGCCGGAGGCGTTGATCTTGGCGGCGATGGAGGAGAAGTCGGTGGTGTTGGGCGGGTACTCCTCGTCCACCACGATCTCAAGTCCGCCCTCCCGCAGCCGGTCCCGCAGGCCGTAGGCGGTGGACTGCGCGAACGGGTCGTCCATCGACGCGACCGCGACCGTCTGCGGCCGTTCGTCCTCCGGAAGCGACAGGATGTGATCGGCGAGATGGTTGTAATGGTCGTTGGCGACGGCGGGGGCGGCGTAGAAGAGGTTCTCGAAGCCCTGCTCGAACACCTCGTTGGCGGCGCCGGCCGGTTCGACGAAGAGCATCTCGTACTCCTCGGCGACCCGGGCGCTGGGGATCACCAGCCGGGTGGAGAACGGCCCGAAGAGCAGGTCCACCTCGTCCAGCGCGATCAGCGCCTCGTAGTCCTGCACCACCCGGTCGGCGGCGGACTGGTCGTCGAGGATCTTCAACTCGACCCGCTTGCCGAGGAGTCCACCGTTCCGGTTGACGGCCTCGACCCACGCCTCGTAGCCGCGCTGCACGCCCTTCCCCGGCTCGGAGAAGTCGCCGGTCAGCGGGAGCGAGACGCCGATCAGGATGACGTTCTCGTCGTCACCCCTGGGGTCCCCGGAACAGGCCGTCGCCAGAAGCACGGACGCGGAGAGCACCGCGGCCCATGCGACAGCGCGGGGTCGCTGCCGCTGTGCCTTGGCCAAGCGCCGGTTGGGCATGAAGGGAGGTCTCCTCGCGTCATCGCAGGGCGGGGTGAGGGCATCGGGGGGGGTCGAGGGCCGGAGAACTCGGCGGTGGCCCGGCGGAGTTGGGGACGGGGAGGGTGCGCGTCGGGGTGGGCTGCCACGACGGTTCGAGTAAGCGCTTTCCTTGCTGCTGCCTGGGTACCGTACTGGCCGAGCAAAGAACGAGCAATATTCTCGACAGCCCCAGTCGTTTCCGGACATGGGTGGGCCCCGGGCGCTGAGCGCCCGGGGCCGGTGCCGCCGCCCGCGCGGGGAAGGGCCGCGCGTGGGGACGGGAGGGGGAACGTCAGGTGGCCGGGGTGCCGGTGACCGTCGAACCCGAGGTGGTGAGCGTGTAGTCGAGCGTCGCGCCGCTCCAGAAGTGGAACGTCAGGTTGACCGTCGCGTTGTCCCGCACATCCGCGAAGAACTCGGGCGTCAGCGCGATGGTGCCGGCCGCGTAGTCCGGGTTGAAGGTGTAGCCGAACTCCTTGAACGAGGTCCAGTCCTGCGGGCCCGCGTTGGTCCCGTCGTCGTAGACCGCCTCCATGGTGGCGAGTTGGTCACCGAGGAACGCGGTCGGGATCAGCAGCTCCTCCGTGGTCCCGGTGGCCGCCTCCTGCGTCGGGGTCTCGTGAACGATGACGTTCACCTCCCACGGCACCCCCGCCGAGAACTCCAGCGTCAGGGTCGCGTTGACGCCGTGCTCCTGGCTCTCGGTGAGCCGGGTCAACAAAGCGTCGGAGAGGGTGAGTTCGTCGCCCGAGACGGTGTAGTCCGTGCCCTCGGTCAGCGGCGTGCCGTCCTCGTTGACCGAGACGAGGGTGTTGCCGTTGGGGTTGAGGGTGAGCGTCGCCGCCTCCGGCGCGGTGCCGCGCGCGACATACACCTGGTCGCTGGACGCGGTGCCCGAACGCTCCGTCCAGCTGGACGAGATGTGCGCGAAGAGCGCCGGGTCCTGCCAGACGTGCTCGGTCCGGTCGAGGTGTTGACCGTTGTCCCAGAGCATGGTGGTCACGCCGTGCTCGCGCGCCTCCGCGCCGAACGCCTCGAAGAACTTCAGCTTCTCGCCCTGCTCCACGGTCCCGGTGTGCCGGTCGAAGCCCAGCAGCCCGTACTCGCCGAGGATCACCGGAATGCCCTGCGAGACGAACGACTGGTCCACCCGCTCGAACATGCCGGTCAGGTCGGCCTCGGTCTCCTCGTCGAAGCGGGTGTAGCCGGCGATGTTCACGCTGAACGGCCAGAAGCCGTAGTAGTGAACGGTGGCCGCGAGGTTCGGGTCGTTCAACTCGGCGAAGGTCGCGTTGAGTTCGTCCAGCCGGGCCTGGTCGGCTGAGGTCTGGAGGGTGGGCAGCACGAGCACCCGGTCGGCGTTGTTGCCGCCGGAGGAACGGACGATCTCGTGGAACGTCGCGTTCAGCTCGTGCATCAGCTCGGCGTTCTGCTGGTCACCGGAACTGCCCTCGAAGAACGGCTCGTTGATGCTCTCGAAGAGCACCTGGCCCGGCGCGTCGGCGAAGGTCTCCGCGATCTGGGTCCAGGTGGCGGTGTAGCGGGCGAGCACCTCGTCGTGCTTGGTCGGCAGCTCCATGACCCACTGCCAGGAGTCGTGGTGCACGTTGATCAGCACGTACAGGTCCTCGGCGAGCGCCATGTCGACGACCTCCTCGACGCGGGCCAACTGCTCGGCGTCGATGGTGTAGTCGGGCGCCGCGCCCTGGTGCTGGGACCAGGTCACGGGGATGCGCACGCTGTTGAAACCCTCCGCCTTGACGGCGGCGAACAGGTCCTGCGTGACGCGCGGGTTGCCCCAGGAGGTCTCGTCGTCGCCGGTGGCGTCGAGGGTGTTGCCGAGGTTCCAGCCGGGTTGCATGGCGGCGACGACGGAGGCGGCGTCCGCCGGGGCCGGCGCCTCGCCGGCGGGGGTCGCCTCGCCGGCGGCGGTCGCCTCGCCGGCGGGGCTGGCGGGGGTGGTCGGGGTGGCGGCCTGCGAGAGGGCGGGCAGGGTTGCCAGGCCCAGAACGGCCAGTATCGCGGCCAGTACGGTCAACAACGGTCGTGAGCGGCTCTTCACGTGCGCCCCTTCCGGGTTGGGGGTGGTGGGGGGTTGGGCTGGTGCGGGGGTTGCGGGGTTGCGGGCGTTGCCGGGGTGTGAGGTTGGGGTGGGGTGCGCGTCGCCTCCCCGGCGGGGCGGCACCGACCACGCCTTCGGTCCGCCGCACGCACGGGGAGGCAACGCGCGGGAGCGCTCCCATGCCGTCGGCGATGCTAGCTGTCGAACGCCGTTCGCATAACCGGTCGGGAACGGGGCCCGCGAAGCGGCTCGTGCCCGTGGGGCACGAGCCGCGCAGGGGGCGCCGCCGGCGCGGGGCCGCCGGGGCGGGGGCCGCCGCGCGGGGCCCTGGCACCTGGGCGGCGCCGGGGGCGGGGGGTCTGGCGTGTGCAAGGGGACGCCGGGGCATCCGAGTTGATCAATGCACGAACGCCCGGGGACCATCCTCGCGCGTGCGGGGAGCAGGACACCCGCCCCTGGTGGCGGCCCGCATGGACGGGACCATCCCCGCGCGTGCGGGGAGCAGCCGGCGGTGTAGGCGCGTTGCGCCTCGGTTCGGGGACCATCCCCGCGCGTGCGGGGAGCAGGGCCATGGGTTCGCTGTCGGTCTCGATCGCTGGGGACCATCCCCGCGCGTGCGGGGAGCAGGCCAGGGAAGTCGTGGCCCGCGTCGCCAAGCTGGGACCATCCCCGCGCGTGCGGGGAGCAGAGTTCGTGAGCTGGGGTTTTATCGGCGCTCGAAGCGGATTTTACTTACTTCTTGGGAACGCGACCTATGGGGCGAAGCACCCCACGCCCCACCCATCCGCAGCATCCGTGGCAGGTCCTCTCCTCGTCGCTCTTCGCCGGCGCTGCCAGGCCCGCACTCCCCCATCGTTCCTCGTTCACGCACCACGCATCACGCGTCTCCCCCTTCGGCCGGTGGGTAGATCACGGTGACCGTCGGGTAGTCCGGGTCGTCGGTGAAGATGCCGTAGCCGTCGATGTCGGTGGTGGGGAAGACGGGGGGCGGGTCCTGGTCGGCGAAGTCTGTGATTTCGCCCGTGGCGAGGTCCAGTTGGAGGGGGATGTCGCCGAAGGGGTCGTCCGGGGGTTCGGCCGTGCCGAACGCGCGGCCCGTGTCGGTGATCGCCGTGAAGCGGACCGGGTTGGAGTCCTCGGTCTCCGGGAAGCAGTCGCCGGTGCCCTCCTGGAGGTCGAACACCACCCGCTCGTGGAACAGGTAGCGCCCGTTCGACGACAGTCCCTCCGCCGCAGCGACGGCCTTGTGGCCGACGGGGCACCTGAGCCTCGCTCGGATCTCGCCGGTCGCGCTGTCCACTGCTGCCCACACCCGTTGGTTCTCGTCCTCCAACGACGGCCAGACCGCGACGATCGCACCACCCGCGACCAGGCTGCCCGTGCTGTCCGTCGGGTCGGCGTCGTCGGGCGCGATGTCGGCGAGCGACCAGCCGCCGGAGACCCAGACCGCGTCGAAGTCGTCGTACAGCCCGGGCTCTCCGAGCAGCGGACCGTTCGGGGTCGTCCCGAGGATGACGGCTTCCGACGCCTCACTGATCGGGCCGCAGTCCGCGCAGGAGGCGGGCGGCTCCAACGCCTCCGGAGTCAGGGCGGTTCGGTCCCCCGTTGCCGGGTCCACCGCCACCACGGACTCCGCTCCGGGTAGGAACCCCAGGTCGCCGCCGAAGGTGACCACCAGTCCGCCCCGTTCCTCGACCTGCCCCTCGCCCTCCACCTCGACATAGATCGGCTCGGGCGCGTCGGCGGACTCGTCGACCGGGAAGATGTGGAGCACGGTCACCTCGTCGCCGCGTTCGATGGTGCCGCCCTCGGTGACGCCGGCCGACCAGGCGACGGCGTAGTCCCGGCCGTCGAAGGAGAGCGCGAGGAACGCGAGGGCCGCGTCCGGGCTGACCGCCGTCACCGGGTCGCTGGTCCACCGGGTCTCCCCGGTGGCGAGGTCGCGCACCCGCAGCCGCGCCTCCGAGGTGTTCGCGCCCCAGACCGGTTCGGCGACGGCCCGCGCATGGGGCAGGGCCAGCACCTCGCCGCTCTCCGTCTGCCATCCCCGCGAGGTGTCGTAGACGGCGGGCACCGGTAACTGTGTTTCGGGCGGGCCGAGTTCGGCGTCGCTCTCGTCGTCGGACGGCCCACCCGAGGCCGCCGAACCGTCGTCCTTCTCCTCGTCGGAAGCCTCCGTCAGGCTCCCGTCCACCTGGTCGTCCGTCCCGCCGCCGCAGGCCGCGAGTAAGCCGACGGCCAGACCGGCCACCAGAACATTCCGAAGTCGTGTGCGCAGCACAGAAGTTCGCCCCCCCGGGTTCACCTGTCGTGTCTCGCCTCTTCCACGGTACGGCGGAGTCGGCGAAACGGCGATGGGCGGGGCGGGCACGGGGGCGGCGCGTAGGCTGCCGGGATGTTCGAGGTGCCGGAGGCGTTGGCGCGGGAAACGGTGGAACGGGAGGGCGCGCCCGGCGCGGCGTGGGTCGCACAACTGCCCGCCGTCGTGGCTGAGTTGGTGGAACGCTGGAACTGTCTGCCGGACGGCGGGATCACGCACGGCGGCGTCGGGGTGATCGTCCCGGTGCGGCGCCGGGCGGAGGGCCCGGCCGTGCTGAAGGTGTCGTTCCCGCACCCCGGCAACGTGCATGAACCGGACGCGTTCATGGCGTGGCGCGGGCGCGGCGCGGTGCTGCTGTACGAACGGGACGACGCGCGCTTCGCGATGCTGCTGGAACGGGCGCACGCGAGCAGCCTGGCGGAGGTCGAGGACGGCGACGAGGTGGTGACGGTCGCGGGCCGGCTCAGCCGCCGGCTGGCCGTCCCCGCGCCGCCCGGCCTGCCGAGGCTGCGGGAACGGGTTGCGGAGTGGGTGGCCCAACTCCGGACAGACGACGCGGAGTTGCCACACGGAATGGCGCCCGGAACGGTGGCCGCCGCCGTGGCGACCGCGACCGAGCTTGGGCATGAACAGCCCGAGGTCATGGTGCACGGCGACCTGCACGGCGGGAACATCCTCCACGCCGAACGCGAGCCGTGGCTGGCCGTCGATCCGAAGGGTCTGGTCGGCGACCCCGCCTACGACGGGGGAACGCTCCTGAAGTCGCGCGCCCCGGCCCTGCTCGGGGCCGACGACCTGGGCCGGGCGGTCCACCGGGTGCTGGCCGCGTTCGCCGAGGCGGCGGAGTTGGAACGGGAACGGGTGCGGTGCTGGGCTCAGTTCCACGCCGTGCAGGGCGTGTTCTGGGCGCGGCGCCACGGGGTGCGGATCGCGCGGGGCGGCGAGGAGTTGGAACGACTGGTGGGGTTCGGCGAGGCGCTGGCCGAGTTGCTGACCCGGCCCGCCCGCGCCGGCCGGTGACGCGGTGGCCTCCCGCCGGAACGCGATCGGCACCGCCCTGTCCTCTCTTGAGAGGTGTCATATCCGCGTTCTGTCGCGGTGTGCGGTTCGAGGATGACGGGACCCCTCCCGAGCCCGGCCTGGTAGGCATCGTCCATGACAGATCCGCGACCACGCTCGCGCGTGAGGCTGTTCCGCTCCGCCGCAATGACGGCCGCCGCGTTAGCCGCCCTCATGCTCACTTCGTGCGGCTCTGGGGAGCCGGAGATCCCGGAGAGGGAAGAACTCTTCCAGGAGTACCTGGAATCGACCGATGTCGTGAACGACCCCCTCGACAGCGGCGGCGGAACGACGGAGGACCGGCTGGCCAACTTCGCCGCCTACGGCACCCCACAGCAAACGTTCAACCGCCTCCTGTCCCCGTCCCCGTGCGGTGCTGACTCCGACTGCCCCGCCGAGGCGGACCTCCAACGTTCCATCCTGGTCAAACACGAGGACGAGTCGCTGGAGGTGCTGACCGTGTACTTCGGCGAAGGAACCGACACCCTGATCGACTCGACCGGTGAGTCCTACACCGGCGGTCTGGACGACTTCCGCGAGAACAACAACCTGCTCGACGCGGACGACGTGATCCTTGCGCCCAGCGACATCACCTCCACAACGGGCAGCGACATCGTCGTGGTCACCGGCCACACCGGCAGCGACACTTGGCGCACCTGGGCAACTGGCGGAGTCATCGCCGCCGTTGTGCTCGGATTCGGGGGCCTGATCGCCCTCCTCATCACCCGCCGCCGCGCCCGAGACGATTCCTGAGCCGCCGGTGTGCATGGAGATGGGCGCCTCTCCGTCCACCCGCCTTGATCCGGCCCCTACGTTCGGCGTTGGTGATCGCGTTCACCACCATGTCCTCGAACTCCCGGCGCGCCGACGCCGGCGCGCGCGCGATGCGGACGCCCCGCCGGGGTGTTGCCGTCCCGGCGGGGCGCGGTGGGTGGTCGTCGGGTAAGGGTTCAGTCCGTGCTCAGGTGCGCCAGCAGCACCCGCCACTGGGACGCCGGAAAGGTCAGCACCGGCGCCGCCGGCATTTTCGAGTCCCGAACCGCACGTCCCGTGCGCGTCGCAGCCACCTCCAGGCAGTCACCGTTGCCACCGCTGTAACTACTCTTCCGCCAGGGACCGGTGGGGTGTTCGCCCATCATCCGTCGCTCACTCCTCCTGCCGTTCACGCGCCGACGCCGGATCAAGCGAACGCGCGGCGCCTGGAAAAGGGTTCAGTCCGTGGTCAGGTGCGCCAGCAGCACCCGCCACTGGGACGCCGGGAACGTCAACACCGGACTCGCCGGCATCTTGGAGTCCCGGACGGCCCGCCCCGAAGGCGTCGCCGCCACCTCCAGGCACTCGCCGTTCTGCATACTGTGGCTGCTCTTCCGCCAGGGCCCGAGGGCCTGTTCGCCCATCATCCGTCGCTCACTCCTCCTCCAACGCCCGAATCAACCCAGGCGTGCGATGGTCGGGTAAGGGTTCAGTCCCTGGTCAGGTGCGTCAGGAGAACCCGCCATTGAGCGGCGGGGAAGGTGAGCACCGGCCCCGCCGGCACCTTCGAATCCCGAACGGCCCGGCCGGAGGGCGTGGGCGCGACTTCCAGGCAGTCGCCGTTCTGTGCGCTGTAACTGCTCTTCCGCCAGGGCTGGTTCGGTCGTTCCATTGCCATCGTCCTGCCTCTCCTCGCGAAAAAGGTCGGGGCGGCGGAGAAAGAATCTCCGCCGCCCCGTGTTGTGTGTGAGGTCCGTCAGCGAACGTCGAAGGCGTCGGCCTTTAGCGCCTGGGCGAACGCCGCCCAGGGCGCCGCCTCGAAGGCGATGGCCGTCGCCTCGGTGCGCTTGGAGTCACGAACGTGCAGGCCGCCCTCGGTGCGGCGGCGGGCCTCAACGCACTCACCGTTCTGCGCGCTGTAACTGCTCTTGAACCACCCGAACTGGTCTGCCTGCATTTCCCGTGTTCCTTCTTATGCGTCCGTTTCCCTGATGATGCTCTCGATCAGGGACTGGCTCTCCAACTCGCCCAGGGCCGTGGCCCGCAGATGGTTGAAGATGTCCGCGTAGAGCCCGATGTCGGCGGGGTCTTCGAGGTATGTGTGACTGATGTGGTTCTCCAGCAGCACGACTTCCATGTCGGACGGCTCGGGGAACCGGTAGATCTTGAAGGGAAAGGGCCCACCTCGGTACGCCCCTACGGAGAAGGGTAGTACCTGCATCGTCACGTTTGGAAGCTTCGCCAGCTCGATCAGATGGCGCAACTGGTTTCGCATGACGGCCGGTCCGCCGACCTGCTGGCGCAGGGCGGCCTCGCCGAGGACCATCCAGACCTCGATCGGGTTCTCCTCGCGGAGCAGCGCCTTCTGCCGCTCCAACCGGACGTCGAACCTGGTCTGCTCCTCCGGCCCGAGCGGCTTGGGCGAGCCACCGCCGATGATGGCCCGGGCGTACTCCTTGGTCTGGAAGAGGCTGTCGATCACGCCCGGCTGGAAGCCTCGCGAGTAGGAGGTGTCCTCCTCCAGGCCGACGAAGTCGAGGAAGTCCTGGGGCAGCTGGTCCTCCAGGACGCGCCACCAGCGCTGCTTGCGACTCTCGCGGGCCAGGAACAGCCAACCCTCGCGCATCGCAGGGTCCTTGACCTGGTACAGGTCGAGCAGCGCCTTGAGGTCCAGCGGCCGGATCGGGCTTCGGCCCGACTCGATGCGCGAGACCTTCGAGATGTTGCAGCTCAACTGCTCGGCGGCGTGCTCCAGAAGCAGTCCGTGGCGCTCGCGCAGTCGGCGCAGGTTGGTGCCCAGCACACGGCGGCGGACGGTCGGGTTCGGGTTGTCCGGCATCTGACGGTCCTTTCGGTAGCTGGCCGACAGCGTAGCGTGCCGTGCGGAATCTCGCGATCGAACAAATGAATTTCAACAGCCGACTTGCACCACGGAAGCCAGCGGGTCCATGCTGAGTGTGTGAACACCGCGACACGGACCGTGTTGGTGGTCAACTGGCCTGCTCAGACGCGCTCTTGAGGGGTCGACAAGCATCGCTTCGGGGAGGTGCCCCATGCCCGTCACCATCGCCAGGATCGCTGAGGACGACGCAACCTACGCCTGGGATCTGGTCGCTTGCACATCGGAACTCGAACACTGGCGTGCGATTGCGGCAGGGGCCGTTGGCCGGCTGGGCGGTGACCGGGATGCCGTCGCGCTCACGCGTCTCGGCGTCACGGAGCTGATCAGCAATGTGATCAAGCATGTGGCGCACGACCCGCGTTGTCGACTGGTTGTCACCTGTGAGAGTGACAGGGACGTCCGAATCTCGGTCTGCGACCGATCGTTGCGGGTCCCCAAGCTGACCGTTCCCGACTGGAGTTCGGAGAGCGGGCGTGGTCTGTGGCTGCTGTGCGAGATGGCGCCGGCCTGGGGGTGCACCCGCCTCGACGGGGGCAAGTCCGTGTGGTTCCGGTTCCCGCTCGCCTGCGGAGACGGCGAGACGGCCCGGCGGTGAACGCGCGCCCCACCCGCAGGAGAGAGAGGAAGGACCGGAGGCGTGACCGAGGAAGCCTCGATCGTGAAGGGCGCCGACTGGGTGTTGTGCGAGGAGCGCGGGCCGGGGGTGCCCGAGGGGATCTACGGCGTGGCCTGCATGACCTGCGAGGCCCGTTCCCCGCTCTTCGACGACGACCAACTCCCGGTTGCCGTCTGGGCCATCCAGCACGTGCAACAGGAGCCGGCGCACCGGCAGTTCATCGCCACCACCGAGCGGCACTGGCGCGTCCACCCCCGGTCGGGGCCCACCCCGCCGGCGCCGGACTCGTTCCTCCAACGGGCGGCGGGGCCGGCGTTCGTCGGGTTGATGTGCCTGCTCACCGCCCTGGCCGGGCTCCTGCCGGCCGCCCTCAACTGACGTCGACCGCGACAGTCACCCGAGAAGAACCAGCGAAGAACCCGAGAAGAAAGCGAACCCGGAAACTCCATGCACACCACCATCGTTGATTCCCCGATCCCGCTCACCTTCCACATCCTCGCCACCACCCACAGCAACCACGTGCTGATGGTGCGCGGGAACAGGGAGGACGGCGACCAGGGCTGGGTCCTGCCGCACGGGCAGGTGCCCAACGGGCGGTGCGTCATCCTCACCGCCCGCGAACACCTCATCGCCACCACCGGCTACGACCGCACCCTCGCCGAGATCTACGCCTCATCGCCGCGCACCGATGAACAGGGCACGCTCATCGGGCTGGACCTCGTGCTCGACGGCGGGCACCTGCCGGAGCTGCCGTCCAACGACCCGAAGGGCGGCGCCAGTTGGGTGCCCATGCGGGAGCTGCACGAGCCGCCCGGGCTCTACCAGTACGCGATCATCGCCGCCGGGCAGCGCCGCAGGCTGCCGCTTCTGGTCAACGGCGACCGGCCCGAAGCCGCGTTCGCCTGAGCATGGCCGAGGACGGCGGGTGCGCCTGGGAGTTCCTTCCGCCCGCGCCCGGGCGGGAGGGCGACCAGGGGTGGGTCATTGGTCCCTGCTGGTTCTTCTGCGACCACCAGGTCACCCCCGTCACCTGGATCGGCGCCATCAGCGCGGCCGGCGCGCACGCGCCGCTGTTCGCCTGCCGGCCCTGCCTCACCCAGCTCCACGCCATGACCTGGGACTACACGGAGGCAACGCGGTCCGCGCCGATCGACGCCGACGGCCGCCCCGTTCCCCTGTACGGCGATCCGGCGCGCGACTCCCCCACGTTGCCGGTCCGTTGGCTGGCCAGGGCGCGGCATCCGGCGCGCACCGCGTTCGGCCGGCGCCTCCGGCGGCTGCTCGGGAGCGTGGCACAGGGGTGAGCGGGCGGGGGTCGCCCATCGGGTAGGCGCGAGGAAAGTGCGATGAAAGCGGCGTCCCCATGATGGGAAGGGAAAGGCACGCCGGACGCATCGCGTCCGTGGGTACCTATCGGGGGAGACGGGCCGGCAGCGTCAACCGCTGTCGGCCCGTCGAAGTTTCTGAAGCGAGCAGGGGCGACATGCCAACGGGGCAGCGGCGGCGGTCCGCCGGGGCGCGCCACCGGATGACGGGACGCCGGTCCACATCGGCGACGTCGGCTCGCTGAACCCGGGGGGTTCGTGCGCTGTGGCGCGGTCGCAGGTTGGTGAAGGGGAATCACTCATGTCAGGTGGAATGCAGGGCGGCGTGCCCGGGGAGTACCAGCAGCCGGGGCCGCAGGGGTACGGCGGCCCGCCGGCCCCGCCACCACCCGGCCAGCCGTCGCACCAGCAGCAACCACCCCAACCGTTCGGCGCGCCGGGGCAGTTCGGGCCGCCGGCGCAGGGGCAGATGCCGGCGGGCCCGTACGGCTATCCGGGGCAGCCGGGGCAGCAGCCGGGGCAGCCCGCGCAGCATCCCGGACAGCCGCAGGCGTGGGGCGGGCCGCCGCCGGGAGGGATGCCCGGCGGGATGCCGCCCGCTCCGCCGCCGGGGCACCGGCATCGGAAGAAGTCCCCGTGGGTGCCGATCCTCGTCGTGGTGTTGGTGCTGGCGCTGGGCGGCGGCGGGTGGTTCCTGTTCGGGCCAGGATCGGACGACAGCAACACGCGGCCGCCGATGGGCGCGACGCCCGAGACGCCCGGCGGCGTGGTCTGGTCGCTGAACGAGGATGTCGCCGAGAACGCCAGGATCGAAGGCGTCTGGGTGGTCGGCGAGGACACCCTGGTCAAGGCGGTCGACAACGTCTTCACCGCCTATGCGCTGGCCGACGGCTCCGTGCTGTGGACCCAGGAGCTTGAGGGCGACGCGATCTGCGCGCCGCCCACCACCACCGAGGACGGGCTGATCGTCGTCGGTCACGGGTCGGCCAACTGCGGTCAGAACATCACGCAGATGGATCTGACGACGGGCGAGACCGGCTGGAGTCGGCCGTTGGAGCCCGAGGAGGACCCGGGCGGCTTCGCGATCGCGATTGCCGGCTCCTCCTACGCCATCCACAGCTACGGCGGCTGGAACCTGCACCGCATCGCGGACGGCGAGGTCATCTCGGCGAGCGCCGCCGTCTACAGCTCGCTGCACCAGGACGTCAACCGGACCGACTTCGCGGACGCGAACCCGCCGGCCAACGGCCAGGAGATCTGCGCCGTCGACGCGGTGGCGGGCGGCGAGCGGCTGATCCGCCGGCGCACCTGCGCCACGGTGACGGACGCGGCGAACGGCACGACGAGCGCGCCGTTCTTCAAGCTGGAGCAGATCGACCCGGAGACCGGCGACACGATGTGGAGCCTGGACGTGCCGGAGGGCCGCTGGGTGAGCAAGTTCCACAGCACGACGCCGCTGGTGGTCTCGCTGCGCTCGGAGGAGTTCGGGCCGGACACCGAGCTGCTGTTCGTCGACGAGGCCGGCCAGATCACCGGCCAGGTGCCCGTCGCGACCACCGGCGTGGCCGAGAACGACGTGCATCTGCTGCTGGAGGAGTGGTGCCGGGACGACATCGTGGTCTACAACCAGGTGGACGAGTGCGGCGGCACGGCGGTCGCCGGCGACACGTTCTATGCCTCGCCCTCGGGCATGGCCGGCGGCAACCCGGTCACCGCGATGGACGTGACCACGGGCGCGGTCAAGTGGGCGTATGAAACGGACCAGTTCTACAAGCAGACGGTGTTGGCGGCGGACGAGGAGGGCGTCATCATCCACCAGGCCAGCCACCTCGGCTCCTCGGGGCAGGTCGCCCGGATCTCGGCGGACGGGCAGACGGTCGAGCCGCTGTTCCGCACGGACGAGGCGTGGATACAGCCGAGCTTCTACATCGCGTGGGTGAACGGTCAACTCGCCTACAGCGTCACGGACTTCTCGCTGGAGCAGGACCTCTCCGTCTATGGCCCGGAGGGGGAGGCCGTTCCGCTGACGGAGGAGAGCGAGGGGCGCGGGGAGGCCGAGGACGGCACGGAGGGCGCCGGGGCTGACGGTGGCGCCGCCGAGGGCGGGGGCGAGGATGCCGGTGCCGCCGAGGGAGGGGGCGCGGACGCGGAGGCGCCCTGACGGGAACCCTGCGGCCGCCGAATGGCCCGACCCGACCGATGAGTTCCGCGCGGTGTGCCGGTCTCCATGCCGACATACCGACGACTCATGGGAGCTGACGCCATGCGCAGACTGACCTTCGCCATGAACACGAGCCTGGACGGCTATGTCGCCGCGCCCGGCGACGAACTCGGCTGGAGCGTGCCGAGCGACGAGCTGTTCCAGTGGTGGTCCGACCGGGTGGGCGCGACGCATCTGGCGCTGTACGGGCGCAGGTTGTGGGAGAACATGAGTTCCCACTGGCCGACCGCCGACCAGCAGCCGGGGGCCACGCCGGCGGCGATCGAGTTCGCCGACCGCTGGCGGGACATGCCGAAGGTGGTCTTCTCCGCCACGTCCACGGACGTCCCGGTCGACTGGAACGCCCGCCTGTTCACCGGCGACGCGGTCGCCGAGATCACCAGGCTCAGGGCCGAGGACGGTGGCCCCATGGACATCACCGGTGCCACGCTCGCCGGGGCGGCGATGCGGGCCGGGCTGATCGACGAGTATGTGCTGGTCACCCATCCGGTCCTGGTGGGCGGCGGCATCCCGTTCTTCACGGCCCTGGACAGCTGGGTGAACCTGAACCTGGTGGAGACCCGGACGTTCCCCGACGGCGTCGTTCTGAGCAGGTACGAGACCAGGCGCTGACCGCCCGACGGCGGATCAGCGCGCGTCCGTGGTGAGGGTGCGGCGGCCGTCGGGGTGGCGGCGGGTGAGGCGGGCCGCGTCGAGGGCCTCCAGGAGGGGGATCGCGACGCGACGGCTGGTGGCCCAGGCGCGGGCCGCCTCGCTCACCGTGAACGGCTGTTCCAGTACGGCGAGTTGGGCGGCGGCGCGGGTGGTGGCGCCCGGGGCGAGGCGGAGCGGGCCGACGCGTTCCAGCCGGCCGCGCCGGACGAGGAGCGCCAACGCCTCGTCGGACAGGCCGAGTTCGGCGAGGCGGCGGCGGGTCGGGGCCCGGAACGGGGCCGCGTCCAGCTCGGCGAGCAGCGCGGCGAGGGCGGCGGCGACGCGCGGGGGAAGGCGTTCGGCGTCGGCCGTGCGGTAGAACCGGCCCTCGCGCAACGGGAGTTCGGGGCCGGCGAGCGCGGCCAGCGCCTCGTCCGGCAGGTCCTCGGGGAGGGCGCCCGGGAGACGGTGGCGGGCTTCCGCGACGGGAAGGCCGGGGTCGGCGGGGTGGGCGGCGGCGTGGTCGGCGACCGCCTCGGCGAGGGCGGCGCGCAGCCGGGCGGCGTGCTCGGGGTCGAGCAGCCAGCCGGGGCCTTCGGGGTCAACGACATAGCCCTGGGCGGCGAGTTGGGCGCGTTCGGCCAAGCCGGTGGCGGCCAGCCGGGTTCGGGGGTCGGCGGGGTCGTCGACGGCGGCGAGGTGGCGGGCGCGGCTGGCGGCGGCGCCCCGGCGGGTCAGCGGGGGCGGGTCGGGGTCCAGCACCGTGGCGCCGACCAGCAGCCGGGAGCCGGGGTCGCGCAGCAGCAGCCGGTCGCCGACGTGCAGGGGCAGCGGGGTGCGGAGGGCCAGGCGGGCGGCGTCGGGGCCGAGGGGCCGCAGCCGGGCGCTGGTCGCGGCGGTGCCGCAGTGGACCAGGGGTTCGGCGGGCAGCCTGCGTCGATCAACGGTGCGCGCGGGGGCGGGCGTTGGGTGGAGGCGGACATCCACGGCCCGGGTCGGCCACCAGGCGCCGGGGGTGAGGAGGGCGTGGCCCCGGGCGACGCGTTCGGCGGGAACGCGGCGGAGGTTGACGGCGACCCGGGCCGGGCCGGTGGCCGAGGTGACGCGGCGGCCGTGGCTCTGAAGGTCGCGGACCTGGACGGGGGCGCCGGCCGGGGCGAGTTCGAGTTCCTGGCCCACGGCGAGGGTGCCGGCGGCGAGCGTTCCGGTGACGACGGTGCCGGCGCCGGCGACGCTGAACGCCCGGTCCAGCCAGAGGCGAACGGGCGCTTGAGCGTCGGGTGTTGGCTGTTCGGCGGCCAACGCGTCGAGAGCGTCGATGAGTTGGTCGAGGCCGGCGCCGGTGCGGGCGCTGACGGCGAGGGCGGGCGCGTGGGCGAGGCCGGTGCCGGCGGTGCGTTCCGCCGCCTGGGCGAGGGCGGGCGCGGGGTCGGCGAGGTCGGCGCGGGTGACGACGAGGAGGCCGGTGCGGACGCCGAACGCGTCGAGGGCGGCGAGGTGTTCGTCGGTCTGCTGGCGCCAGCCCTCGTCGGCGGCGACGGCCAGCAGCGCGGCGGGCGCGGTGGCGATCCCGGCGAAGGTGGTGGCGAGATAGCGGTGGTGGCCGGGCACGTCCACGAAGGCGAGGGTGCGGCCGCTGGGCGCGGCGGTCCAGACGAAGCCGAGGTCGAGGGTGAGGCCCCGCCGGCGTTCCTCGGCGAGCCGGTCGGGGTCGGTGCCGGTGAGGGCGCGCAGCAGCGTGGACTTGCCGTGGTCGACATGGCCTGCGGTGGCGACCACCCATGAACCGGGCCCGTTCATGCCCGTTCGCCCGGCGCGACGGCGAGGACGGCGCCGAGCAGCGTCGCGTCGTCCTCCTCGGGGACGGTGCGCAGGTCCAGCAGCAGCCGGTCGCCGTGGACGCGGCCGACGACGGCGGGACGGCCGGCGCGCAGCGGCGCGGCCAGGCCGGCGGGCAGGGCGACGGCGGCGCTGGGCAGGGCGACGCCGGGGGCTCCGCCGCCGCCGACGCGGGCCTCGCTGGGCACGGGCTCGGCGGCGACGCCCCGGGCGGTCAGCTCCTTCGCGAGGGCATCGGCGCGGGCGGCCAGCTTGGCGGGCCCGGCCAACAGGCCCTGTTGAACGGGTGGTTGGGGGCCGAGGAGGGTGGCCTCCAGGGCGGCGAGGGTGAGCTTGTCGACGCGCAGCGCGCGGGCCAGCGGGTGGGTGCGGAGCCGTTCCACGAGGTCGCGGCGGCCGAGCAGCAGGCCGGCCTGCGGGCCGCCGAGCAGCTTGTCGGCGCTGGCGGTCACCAGGTCGGCGCCGGCGGTCAGGGAGGTCGCGGCGTCGGGCTCGTCGGGCAGCGCGGGGTGCGGGCGGAGCAGCCCGGAGCCGATGTCGTGCACCAACGGGACGCCGAGCGTGGCGAGTTGGGCGACGGGAACGGAGGAGACAAAGCCGGTGAGGGCGAAGTTCGACGGGTGCACCTTGAGCAGGCAGCCGGTGTCGGGGCCGATGACCCGGGCGTAGTCGTCGAGGTGGGTGCGGTTGGTCGTGCCGACCTCGACCAGCCGCGCGCCGGTGCTGGCCAGCAGCTCGGGCAGCCGGAACCCGTCGCCGATCTCGACGAGTTCGCCCCGGCTGATGACGATCTCCCGGCCCTGGGCGAGCGCGGTGGCGGCCAGCACCAGGGCGGCGGCGTTGTTGTTGACCACATGCACGGCCTCGGCGGCCGGCACGGCCTCGGCCAGGGCGGCGAGCGTGCCCCGGCCCCGCCGGGCGCGGCGCCCGCTGCCGGCCAGGTCGAACTCCACGTCCGTCGGCCCGGAAGCGGCCCGCACCGCCTCGACGGCGGCCGGGGAGAGCGGGGCGCGGCCCAGGTTGGTGTGGACGAGAACGCCGGTGGCGTTGACCACGGGCCGCAGGCTGGTGGCGGCCTCGGGGAGCGCAGCGAGCGCCGCTTCGGCGGCCCGTTCCGGCGCCAACGCGCCTTCGCGCACGCGCTGTTGGGCGTCCGCGACGGCGCGGCGGACCAGGGTGCGGCCCAACCGGCGGGATGCGTCGGCCAGTCGGGCATCGGCCAGCAGCACGTCGGTGCGCGGCACACGGCGTCGGGCGTCGGGCGTCAACGCCGGCCTCCCGGGGCGGAGTTCAGGCGGTGGGCTGGTGGGGCGGTGGGGCGTTACGGCTGGCGGCCGGCGGTGGCCCTCCGGCGCGGGCTCAACCTATGCCAGGGGGCGCCGCGTTGTCAGCCGGCCGCCCGGGGGCGGTGGCCGGCGGCCGCTCGTTCCGGAAGATCGCCTAGGGTCGAGGCATGTCATCACTGCGTACGCGCCTGCGTGAGGCCCTGCCTGCGGCCATGCGGGCCCGGGATCGGGCGGCGGTCAGTGCCCTGCGGGGCACGCTCGCCGCGTTGGACAACGCCGAGGCGGTGCCGGTGGACGCCGCGCCGAGCGCCGGCGCGATCGAGGCGTCGCCCGTCGGCGTGGGAGCCGCCGAGGCGCCGCGCCGCGCGTTGAGCGAGGCGGATGTCGTGGCGGTGGTGCGGGCCGAGATCGAGGAACGGCAGGCCGCCGCAGCGCAGTTGACGTCCCCGACGCACGCGGAGCGGGCCGCGCGGCTCCACGCCGAGGCGGAGGTGCTGCGCCGCCTCCTCGACGAGTCCGAGGCGACGGCGTAAGGGTCCCGGGATCACCCGCAGCGTTCGAGGGCGGCCCGCACCTGCCGGAGCCCCTCCGTTCTCCCCCGATCCCGGTCGGGCATCTGGTCGTCCCGCCGCCACCGCCAGGCCGAGAACAGCGCCCAGTTCAGGGCTCGACACCGATGAACCAGGCCGGAATCGGCGCCCGGGTAGTGCGGGGCCACCTCCTCGGGCGCGTGCGCGAGGTCGAACTCGACCGGCCCACGGCAGCAGGTGGCGAGGTCAACGAAGAGGGGGCCTCTCGCCGTGTCGAGGAGGTTGCCGGGGTGCGGCTCGCCGTGCAGCAGCTGGTCACGGGCCCGGTCGCCGCCGATCGCGGCGCCGAGCCCGCCGAGCGTGTCGGCCAGGAACGCCCGGTCGACGTCGGCCAGTTCGGGCGACCGGTCCCGGTCGTTGACCACGTTCAGCGCGCTGGCGATCCGGTCGGTGAAGTGCGGCGCGGCGTCAAGGTCGATCGCGCGCAGGGCGGCGTGGTGTCGTAGGAACGCGTCCGCGTACTCGGCCGGCGCGATGGCCGAACCGGTGGGTGCGTAGTAGGTCCAGAACGAGACGGCGAAGCCATCCCGCACCGGGACCCGGGGCTCGACCCTCGGGTCCAGCTCGGCCACGGGCGCCCCGGCCTCGGCGAGCCGGCGCGCGACCGCCACCTCGAACTCGGCCTCGGCCAGGCCCTGCGCGGGCGCGACCCGCAGCAGCGCGTCGCACGGGAGCAGGCGCAGCACCACGCGGTCCGAGTTGTGGACGACGTGGACGTCGTCGACGGGCAGGCCCAGCGCCACGGCCGCCTCCCGCCCCGCCGCGACCGCGCGGCGAAGTTCCCGTGGCTCCATGTTCCGCCTTCCGCGCCGTTGGCCACCCATGCCGGGCGCGCCCCGAGGGCGCCCACCGACGGAGATCCTGCTCCGCCGCGAGGCACCGGGCAACTTCTTTGCCCCGGGGCCGGCGCTCCAGGCCCGGTACGGCACACGGCCCGGCGCAGGCCGGAAAAGACACCACCCGCACCGTCGGACCAGCGGCGGAGGAGGAGGCGCGCAGCGCCTCCACGCCGCCTCCCCGAAGAGCCAGCGCAGCGTCAGGCGTCTGGCGGAGGCGTATGGGGATCGAACCCACCCGGCCGGGGTTCCCGACCGCATCGGTGTTGAAGACCGTGGGGGCCACCAGGCACCCGCCCGCCTCCGGCGAGAAGTCTAGGGCCCGTCCGGCGGATCATGTGACGTCTCACCCTTCGGTCCGTTGGCATGGCCATGGGGCGTGGAGATCTCACGGACGAGGAGTGGGCTCGGCTGAAGCCGTATCTGCCCAAGGCCGGGCAGCGCGATGGTCGTTGGGCCAGTCGCCGCAGGATCGTCAACGGGTGCCTGCACCGGAACCGGACCGGGATGCCGTGGCGGGATCTCCCTGCGCGGTTCGGGAAGGGGAAGACCGTGTATGAGCGGGCACAGACGGTGGTCAGCGGACGGCACGTGGGACAGGCTCTTCGCGGCTGTCCTGGCCGACGCGGACGCCCGGGGCAGCATCGACTGGTCGATGGCGTCGGTGGACTCCACCACCTGCCGTGCCCCCCCAGCACGCGGCCGGAGCACGCGGGAGGTCCCGTACCGCCTCAGCGGCGGAGGCCCCCCGGACCTCACTTCGGCGGTGACAAGGCGTACTCCTCCCACCGCAACCGCCGTTACCTGCGCAGACGGCGGATCAAGCACACCATCCCCGAGCCGAAGAACCAGCGGGCCGACCGCAAACGCCGCAGCGGCAAGGGCGGACGGCCCGCCGGCTTGGACAAGACGATCCACCAGCGCGGGAACGGGGACGAACGGACCATCCTGGCACTCGGGAACTCCCGTGCCGTGGCCACCAGGTTCGACCAACGCGCCTTGGTGTGTTCCACGGCGCCGTCACCCTCGCCTCGATCCGGCTCTGGCTCCGTTCGTGACGTGCGCGACAGCTCTCAGGCGCCGGTCCGCCCATCGACGAGTTCACGCACGACGTCGAGGTGGCCGTTGTGGCGGGACGTCTCCTCGATGAGGTGGAGGATCACCCAGCGGAGATCGACGTGGCGGCCGTCGCTGATGGGACGCTTGGCAGTTGAGTTCAGCTCGTGGTCGGACACCAGGCGACGGTAGCGGGCACTCTGCTCCTCGTACTCGGCGAGAAGCTGGGGCAACGGGATGTCAACCGCCGCCCGCATCTCAGGATCGGGATCATCGTCGGTCGCCTCGGTGAGCGGCCCCGCGAGCTCCTCCCCCAGGAACACCACCTGGAACCAGTAGTACTCGACCCACCGCAGATGACTGATCAGCCCGCACAACGTCATCAGTGGTGAACTCGGAAGTGGGGCCTTGCGAGCATCTTCCGCGGACACGCCCTCACACTTGGCTCGCGCGGTATCACGGGCGTAGTCCAGGAAGGTGGCCAGCTGCGTACGCTCGTCCCAGGTGGGAGGCGTGTCGGTTCGTCGCGTCATCGCGGGGAGCTTCCCACGGCTCGGAACGGGTATCCACCCAATTGATCGGAAGGCACGGTCAGGTGCCACGGCACCGGCTGTGCTCAGGGAGAGGCCGGCAGGATCCGCCGGACAGACGCTGGGGTCTCTCCTGGATCTCCGTGGATCGGCGGCGGGGGGATGCCTGCCGTGTACTTCGGGCGGCAGAGGGGGAGTACTTCGAGGACGTCACTGGGGGGAACGTGTCGAGCATCGATTTTCCGGACGACCTGTCGGACCTGGATGGCCCTGAGGAACGCCGGGTCCAGTACATCCAGGGGCTACTCGATGTCATGGGGGAGGATCTCCGTCACGTCATGCTCTTCGTGACGGTCTCCCTCTCCTTCATCGTGATCGTGCTCACCCAGCTTCCCTTCGATCGGCTCGTCGATCTCCCGCTCGCGGTCCGATTGCTTCTGGTCGTCGGACTCGCCCTCACGGGCGCGGGGGCCCTGCTCTTCTTCCGCTATGTGCGCGTCATACACCTCGCCCGCCTGGGTGTGGCCCGTTGCCTCGCGTCGGCCGACGCCCGCCACGCCCGGCAGTTGTGGGCCGGGGCCGAAGGTGTCTGGGAAACCCGGGGAAGCTTCTACAGGTGGGGCGTGCGGCTGACTGGGCTGGGCGGCAGCGTCGTCGCCCTCAGCGTGAGCTGCCTCCTGCTCGGCGGCTGAACTCCGGGCGGGCATCGGGGGCTCGGCCGCGTCCGAGAGGGGCCATGGAGGCCGCGCGTCGTAGCCCGCGCCACACCCTCAAACCCCCCACCGACACCGCCGCGTCACCAACCCTCCCGAAGAACCCGGCTGGGCCCTCTGTCGCCCCGCCCCCGCGCGGCGGTAGCGTCCGGCGGATGACCGTTCGACTGACCCAGTACGCCGGCGGCGGTGGCTGCGCCTGCAAGATCCCGCCGGGTGAACTCGACGCGCTGGTCGCCACGTTGGCCGGCGACGCGAGCCAACCGAAGGACCCGGCGGCCGAGTTGCTGGTGGGCCTCGACGGCGGCGGGGACGACGCGGCCGTGGTGCGGCTGGACGAGGAGCGGGCGGTGGTCACCACCGCCGACTTCTTCACGCCGGTGGTGGACGACCCGTACGACTGGGGCCGGATCGCGGCCGCCAACGCGCTCTCCGACGTCTACGCGATGGGCGGCACCCCGTGGGCCGCCGTCAATCTGCTGGCCTGGCCACGCGAGACGCTGCCGATGGAGCTGGCGGCCGAGGTGCTGCGCGGCGGCCGGGACGTGGCACACGCGGCCGGCTGTCAGGTGTCGGGCGGGCACAGCGTGACCGATCCGGAGCCCAAGTACGGGATGTCGGTGGTGGGCATGGTGCACCCCGGGCGGATGCTGCGGCTGGACGCGGCGGAGCCGGGGCGGGCGTTGACGTTGACCAAGCCGCTGGGCAGCGGGGTGTTGAACGCGCGGCACAAGGCGACGGGCACGGTGTTCCCTGAGGCGGTGGCCGTGATGGCGGAGCTGAACCGGGACGCCTCGCTGGCGGCCGTGGCGGCGGGGGTGCGGGCGGGGACGGATGTCACCGGGTTCGGGCTGCTGGGCCACGCCTACAAGCTGGCGCGCGCCTCGAACGTGACGGTCGCGATCGACGCGGCGGCCGTGCCGTTCCTGGCGGACGCGCGGGCAGCGGCCGAGGAGGGCTTTGTCAGCGGCGGCACCCGGCGGAACCTGGCCTGGGTGGAACCACAGGTCGCGTTCGGTGAACTACCGGAGCTGGAACGGCTGTTGCTGGCCGACGCGCAGACCTCGGGCGGGCTGCTGCTGGCGGGCGAGGTGCCGGGGCACCCGGTGGTCGGCGAGGTGCTGCCGCGCGGGGCGGCGCCGGTGGTGGTGCGGGGCTGAGCGGGGCGACCGCGCCCGAGAGCTTGTCTGTACACCGTCATTCAACACGGGTAGACTCCCTTCCCGTTCCGCGCACCTGCTTCGGGGACGTGCAGCGCCCCCTTCGGAGCGACCAACGGGAGGAACCACGTGGCGCCATCCGCAGCCGTCGAACACCGCGCGTTGGACGGCATCGCCTACCGCCTCGCCGCCGACCTCGACCTGAGCCGGCCGGCGACCTCCGTGGTCGAGGTGGTCGCCGACGGCCGGCTGTACGAACTCACGGCGGGGCCCGCCGCGTTGGCCGAGGCCGTGGCCGCCTCGCTGGGCGTGACCGCCTTCGACAGCGAACTCGCCTTCCAGGGCGGGACGTTGCGCACCGCGACCACCAGCGAGTACGACGCGCAGGCCCAGCAGGTCGAGAACCCGACGCTCGTCGTCTGGCAGGGCCGGCGGTTCAGCCTGGTCACCCGGCTCTACCGGGCCGCGCTCACCGACGTGTTGCTGCTGCTGCGCACCCTCGGCATCGCCGAGCACGACGACGGGATCACCCTCACCCCCGACGCCTCCGCCGGCACCCGGCTGGCGCGGCCGGCCACGGTGGTGAAGGAGGTGCCGACCCTCGGCCTGGTCGAGATGGGGCGGCCAACGCGCGAGCACACCGTCCAACTCCCGCCCTGGCAGGGCGCTTCGGTGCCCTCGGGCGAGCTGTTCCGCGACACGCTCTCCGACGGGCGCCCGTTCTTCGTGCTCTCCGGCTCGGCGGTGTGGGCGACCATCGTGCCGCTGGCCGACACCACGGCCGACCGCGTTCCGGCGCTGGTCGACGGGCTCGACCTGCGGGCCGTGGGGTGAGCCGCGAGTGACCTCGCTGCTTACCGCCGTCGCCACCGGGGTGACGCTGCTGGCCCTGCTCGCCGGCTGCGCCGGGCACGTGACCCGCCCCCGCCTGCTCCCCGAGGCGCTCGCCGCCCACCGGCTGCTGCCGCCGCGCGCCGTGGCGCCGGCCGCGCACGCCGTCACGGCGGCCGAGGGCCTGCTCGCGCTCGCCCTCGGCGGCGCGCTGCTGGCCGGCCAACGCGCCGCGCTGGCCGGGGCGTTGGGCGTCGCCGCGCTGCTGTTCGCCGGCTACGCCGGCTACACCCGGCGCGCCCTGGCCACGGGGCGCGGCGGCCCCTGCGGCTGCTCGCGCGCCGAGGTGCCGCTGAGCGGCTGGGTCGTCGGGCGGGCGGCCGCGTTCGCCGGCCTCGCGGCCCTGGGCGCCGGGCTGGCCGCCGGGCCCGCAGCGCCGCCCGAGGGCGCGGCCGAGTGGGCGACGGCGGCGCTGGCCGCCGCCTCGCTGGCCCCGCTGCTGTGGTCGCTGCCCGCCGCGCTGGCCCAACCAGCCGCTCCGCAGCGCCCGTTGCCGTCCTTCGCCGTCGTGTCCGTCCCGAACGGAGGCCGCTGACCGTGGACTTCACCACCAGCGCCCTGATCCTCTCCTGGGTCGCCATCGCCCTGCTCGCCCTCGTGGTGTCCGGCCTGGTGCGGCAGGTCCACCAGCTCTCCCGGGGCCAGGTGGTGCGCGAGCAGGGCCGGTTGGGCGTGACGCCCGGCAGCGCGGCGCCCGGCGCTGACGCGCTGCGGGAGGAGAACCTGCTGGCCGACGGCGCCGAGACGCTGCTGCTCTTCCTCAGCGCCGAGTGCCGCACCTGCGCGGAGGTGCTGGCCGAGGCGGCCCGCCTTGAGGCGCCGCCCGCCGTCCGCGCGATCTACGCCGGCGCGGCCCCGCCCGCGACGGCCGACGCCGGGGTGCGCTTCGCCGAGCACCGGCCCGACCTGTTCACCGCCTATGACGCGATCGCCACCCCGTTCGCCGTGCTCGTCGGCCCGACCGGCCGGGTGGTGCGCAGCGAACCGCTCGGCAGCGCGGCCGCGTTGGGCGCCCTGCTCGCCGCCGCACCCCGAGACGAACCCTCCGAACAGCCCTCCGAACAGCCGAGGAGCGCGCGATGACCACCCTGGACGAGGTTCCGCAGCTGCGCCGCGCCGGCGCGGCCGACCGGCCGACCCGCCGCCGCAGCACCGCCTCGCTGCCCCGGCTCGCGCCCCGGCGGCGCACCGTTCTCCAGTCGGCGACGGTCGTCGGCTTCACCGCGCTCGGCGTCTTCGGCCCGGCCCGCGCGGCCTACGCCGACGGCTACGACATCTGGACCGGCGAGTGCCCCTCCTACGCCTCCACCCACGACTGCTCCCCCGGCTGCGGCCCGAGCACCGTGCACGCCGCCGCCTGTGAGACGAGCGGCGAGTACGAGGGCTTCCACCGCAACGACGGCGTGACCTGGACGCTGCGGCCCAACCAGTGCTACTCGGGCTCCTACGACGGCTGGCTGTGGGCGTTCAGCGGCGCGTGCGGGGCGTGCGGCTGCGGCATCGAACGGCGGTGCCACGACGGGTACTTCAACTCGGGATCGGGCTGGGTGCGTTCGATCTGCCGCTGGACGACGGACTGCGGCTGCGAGGGCGCCATCGCCTGGCCGACGGTCCGCGACGGCTCGCGCGGCCCGGACGTGTACGCGGCCCAACACCTGGTGACGTTCCACGGGTTCGCCACCGAGCCGGACGGGATCTACGGGCCCAACACGGCCGCCGCCGTACGGGGCTTTCAGGAGTCGATGGACCTCGCGCCAACCGGCGAGGTCGCCGCGACAACCTGGCCGCACCTCGTGGTGACGGTGCGTCAGGGCGACAGCGGCGAGGCGGTCAGCGCGGCCCAGCGGCAACTCGCCAAACACGGCTACCCGTTGACGGTGGACGGCGCGTTCGGCGCGCTGACCGCCGACGCGGCACGGGCGTTCCAGCGGGCCAACGGGTTGACCGTGGACGGGATCGTCGGGCAGCAGACCTGGCGCACCCTGGTCGGGGCCGCGTGACGGACCGTCACCTCGGCGCACGGCCGGCGTGGCGGCGCTGGTCGACCGACCCGGCGGTGCCGGTGCTGGCGCTCGTCTGCGGTGCGGTGGCGGCCAGTTGGTACGCCCCGCTGCTGACCTGGGCGATCCTCGGCGGCCTGGGCGGCTATGCGCTCTCCGGCTCCGTCTGAACGCGGAACAGCGCGCACGCGCTTGCCTCGCCAGGTTGGCGGGCCGTTCATCGACAGACCACCGTGCTGACGGTCTTCTCCACCGGGCTGCTGCTCGGCGCCCTGCTGTCCGCCTCGGTGCTGTGGCTGGCCTCGGGGCTGGCCGCGCCGCTCCCGGCCGGCTGGCGCGCGGCGGCGACCGTCGCGCTCGCGGCGCTCGCCGTGGCACGTGACGCCGGGCTGGTGCGCCTGCGGCTGCCGCAGAACGCGCGGCAGGTGCCGCAGGACGTGCTGCAACGCGATCTGGTGCGCGGCGCCCTCCAGTTCGGCTTCGAGATGGGCACCGGGGTGCGCACCTATGTGTCGGCGAGCCTGCCCTACGCGCTGGCGGCCGGGGTGCTGCTGGCCAACGACGGGGGCGTGGCGCTGGCGGCGGGGCTCGGCTTCGCGCTGGGCCGGGCGGCGACCCCGACGCTGCGGTTCGCCTCCGGCGCGGGCGAGGAGTGGGACGACCGGCTGATCGCCCGGCTGCCGCTGCTCACCACGGGCGCGGCGGCGGCCGCGACGGCGGCGTTGGCGGTGCTGGCGCTGCGCGGCTGAGCCCCACCGGGCCGGGCCTCCCGGCGCGGCGGCCTCTGGTGCCTGGCCGGGCCTCCCGGGGCGGCGGCCTCTGGTGCCGGGCCGGGCCTCCCGGGGCGGGCTCGCCGCACGCGGCTTGCCGGCGGCCACTCCCGGCGTCGTTCCGGCTCTGGTTCGATGGAGGGAACGGCCGGACGGGTCAACGGCACACGGGCCAACGGTCGGGCGGGCCAACGGTCGGGCGGTCCAACGGCGGAGGGCCGGCGGGCGGACACGAGGGGGCGGGGATGGCCGCGACACGACATCTCGCGTGGGAGGGCGCGTTCAACGCCCGCGACCTGGGCGGACTGCCCACGACGGACGGTTCGACGACCCGCTGGGGCGCGGTGGTGCGCTCCGACGCGCCCGACGACCTGACGGCGGCCGGCTGGGCCGGGCTGTGGGCGCACGGGGTGCGCACGGTGCTCGACCTGCGCGAGCCGGAGGAGATCCCGGCCGAACGCGCGGCGCCGGACTGGGTCACGGTGGTGCGGGTGCCGCTGGACGACCGGGGCGACACCGCGTTCTGGCAGTACTGCGCCGACCACCGGCTCTCCTCGGGCACGCCGCTCTACTACGGCCCGTTTCTGCGGCGCAAGGCGGACCGTTGCGTGGCCGCGATCGAGGCGATCGCCGACGCCGGGCCCGGCGGGGTCCTGGTCCACTGCGCCTCCGGGCGCGACCGGACCGGCCTGATCTCGCTGCTGCTGCTCGCGCTGGCCGGGGTCGAGACGGCGGCCATCGTCGCCGACTACGAGCTGAGCGAGGAGCGGCTGCGGCCGGCGTTCGCGGCGCTCGGCTGGCGCGACCAGGGCCCACTGATCAGGGAACTCCTCGCGCGCCGCGCCACCTCGGCCGAGGCCGAGATCCTCTCGTTGCTGAACACCCTCGACATCGAGGCGGTGTTGCGCGCCGCCGGCCTCGGCGAGACCCGCCTCGCGGCGGTCCGCGCCCGGCTGCTGGCCGAACGGGCGGGCTGACCGCGCCGTTCAACTGAGATGGCTGTACAGGTCGTTGACGACCTTCTGCGCCAACGCGGCGTCCTCCGCCGGGGTTTCGGCGCGCGCCCACAGCAGATAGACGTACCGGTCCAGGTGGGAGAACTGGTGCTGGAGGGTCATCCGGTAGGGCGTCTCGGCGTCGCCCGCCACCGTCGACCAGCGCGTCCACCGGTCCTCGCGCTGCCAGGGGGCAGCGTCGGCGTCGTTCACGCGCTCCTCGAACGCTGCGATCTGCCGCTCGTCGCAGGCGCCCTCGCAGCGGTAGAGCCGGAAGTCCAGGCGGAGTTCGGGCGCGGCGCCCGGCCGGTGCGCGGTGGAGCAGCTGAACACGTCCTCGTTGTCGACCACTCGCACGCCGTCGTCCTCCTCGTCCGGTACGGCGCAGCCGAGGTTGCCGGGGCCTCGGAAGAACAGCGGATAGGCCGGGGCGCCGTGCGCCCAGAGGAACGACGGCTCCCCGTCCTCCCAGGTCGCGCCGTACAGCGTGCGCGGCTCCGAGCGCCGGTGCACCGAGGCCCAGGTCTCCTCCGGCGTCCCGGCCTCCGGCACATCCGCCAGCGCGCGCCGGCTCGCGGGCGGCGCGCCCCCGCCCGCCGCGTCGTTCCCCCCGGCGTCGAGGCCGGCCCGGCGCAGCGCCGTGCGCGTGAGGATCTGCCCGACCTCGTCGACCCGCTCCTGGTCGGCGTGCACCTCCCGGAACCACAGGTGCACCAGCACGTTGTCGACCCGGACGACGAGGTGCGTGCCGCTGCCCGCCTCGCCGACCAGCGGGTTCGACGAGGTGCCGAACCACGGCGGGTCCTGGGCGAGCGCCTCGCCCAGCGGCGTGTTCGGGAAGTCGCCCTCGCTCGTCTGGGCTGCCTCGTCGCCGAGCCCGCCGACGCGGCGGTAGTCGTCGCCGTCCGTCAGGGCGGCGAACCGATCCGCCGCCGTCGCGGTCGCGCTGTCCCCGCTTCCGTAGCGCGAGTAGGCGGCGGTCCCCACGCGCACGCTGACGGCCGGCTCATACGGGTGCTGCTCGCTGACGGTGCAGCCGGCCAGCTCGCCGTAGAGGCGGTCCTCGGGCGCGGGCACCGGCTGCCAGGGCAGGCCGGCGGGATCGGCCATCAGGCGCGCCGCGTCGGCCGGGTCCACCAGGTCGCAGGGGGCGGCGAGGTGGCGGTGCGGGGCCGGCACCGGTGGGCTAAACCCCGCCGAGAGGTAGACGAAGCCCACGGCGATGCCCGTCGCGATGCCGACCGCCGTGCCCACCGCGCCCACCAGCGTCGCCGCCGCTCCCCGCCGCACCGCGCCGGGCCCCCGCCGACGAACCGGCGGCGAAGGGGCCCGGGGCCCGTCCGCCCCGCGCGCCAGTTCGCGTTGCAGTTCCAGGTGGCGGAAGCGGTAGACGCCGCCAGTCTGCCGCAACACCCCGATGCGGTGGGCCTCCTGGAGGAACGGCATCAGCCGCAGCGGGAGCCTGCCGGTGGCGGCCAGCCAGAGCAGGGCGGCCGAGTAGCGGCCCCAGGACGACATGGCCAGCCCGTACCCGTACCCGGCCAGCAGCGGCAGGCCGAACGTGAGGAGCGCCAGCGTGGGCGAGAAGGCGTCCCGCCCTCCGTTCGACCACCAGAACCCCAGCATCAGGAACGGGCCGAGCAGCACTAACCGCAGCCGGTCGTCGGGCTGTTCGTGGAACATGTCGAGCCAGCCGAGAAACAGCGCCGAGCGCCGGTCGTCGCGCAGCAGCTCGGCCGGCTCGGCGCCGGTGGCGAGGTCGGCCGGCCGGCGCATCCAGTCCAGCCCGCGCACCGCCAGGAACCCGCCGACGCCGACCACCGTCAGCCCCGTGATCCACGCCCCGGCCGTGCCGTCCCCGAGGGCGGTCAACGCCCCGACGAGGAGACCGAGCAGGGCCACCGCCAGCGTGCCCCGGCCCGGCCGGGAACGCAGCCAGCCCCGCGCCGCGCGGCCACTCGGCGGCCAGATCCGCCGGGGCGTGCGCAGCCGTTCCTCCTTCAGCGCCGCCGGGTGGGTCACGAGAACGACCGCGCCGACCAGCGCCACGCCGGCCCACACCGGCAGGTCGAGCGTGTCGTGCCACCTCGGCAGCCCGAACCCGGCCAGCCAGCCGCTCAGCGTCACCAGGCCCAGCAGCGGAACGAGCGTCCAGAGCAACGCCGTTCGCGGCACCGCCCGGTCCAGGTGCCACCACTCGATGTCCTGGGCGTCCCGGTCCTGGAGCCAGCGCGCGAGGTGGCCGAGCCAGCGGCGGGCGTCGCGTTCGCGCCCGCCGCCGGGACCGTCGTAGACCGCCGCGACAAAGGCCCGGAACAGGTGGCGTTCGACGGCCTCCCGTGAGGTGAACCGGCCCGGGTCCAGCAACTCCCCGGGGTCGGCGCTGGTGTCGCTGTAGGCGCGGCGGGCCAGCGCCACCATCAGCGGGGTGCTCAACGCCTCGCGCAGCGGCGCCGCCGCGCGCCGGTCCTGCGGCGAGGGGGCGCGCAGCCGTTCCAGCACCGGGTCCCACTTGGTGGCGGCCCGGCCCGTTCCCGCGCCGTCGCGGCCGTCCCCGCCGCCGGGGCCGCTCGGGCCGCCGGGGCCGCTCGGGCCCAGGGCGCGGCTGGTGCGCGGCAGATAGCCGGCGATCTCGTCGAGGGCGAGGGGCCGTAACTCGACGACCACGGCGGCGGGCAACACCACGTCGGCGCGTTCGACGGCGTCGGCGTACTGGCCGCTGCGGCTGGTCAGCACGAACCGGGCCGGGCCGACGATGCTGCGGCGCAGCTCGCGCAGCGCGCCGACCCGGCTGGCGGCCGGCAGCTCGTCGAAGCCGTCGAGCAGCGGCAACACCCGTCCGGTGGCGATGAGTTCGGCGGCCACGTCCCGGGCGGCCGCGCTTTGGCCCAACGCGCCGAGGTGGTCGGCGGCCAGCCGCCGGGCGGCCCACTGCCACAGCCCCTCGACGCCGGGCCGCCAGGAGGCCAACGGCAGGATCACGGGCACAGGTTCGCCGTTCCGCGCGCCGCGTGTCGCGAGGAGTTCGCGGGCCAGCCGCAGCGCCAGCGCCGACTTGCCCGCGCCCGGGCCGCCGAGCACCACGAGCCGCTGGGCGGGCAGCGTCCGGAAGAGGCGGGCGATGTCGGCGAAGCTGCCGGCGACGTCGGCTGGCCCGGCCGGGGCGCCGGGGTGGTGTGGGGGTGCGTCGGGGTGGTGTGGGGGCGCGGAACGGATGTTGTCCCAGTGGTCGACGACGAGTCGGTCCGTCGCGGTCCATCGCACGGGCAGCGGCGCCGGGTCGTGGAGGCGCGCGATCCGGTCCTCGCGGTCGTACTCCCGCCGCAGCGCGCCGGCCAGCCGGTCACCGGCCCGGTCGAGCACCGCGTCGGGCACGTGCGGCGTCCGCGCCGCGCGCCGCCTCCGCCGCCGGTCGAGGACCAGGCCGCCGGCCCCGACCGTCAGCAGCACCCCGCCGAGCAGCGTCGGCCAGGCGGAACGGCCCCATCGCTCGGGCGCCGCGCCGCTGAACTCCAGGGCCAGCAGCGCGCCGCCGACGAGGGCCGCCAGCACCGGCCAGGGCACGCGCAGCGTGAGGCGGTAGTTGAGGGTGTCGACCGACCCGACCTGGATCACCTGGCCGACGTGGCTGTCGACGACCGTGTTGTACACCACCTGGCGGTCGGCGCTCCGGTGGTGCGCGTCCGGCCGGCGCCGCTCCCTTTCCCCGGGGTCCACGGCAGGACCATTCCCCCATCGGTCGCCTGTCGAACAACCGCTCGTGCGGGGGCGGTTGGGGGCGTCCGGCGGTCGGGTGCCCGGCGACTGTCAGTGGTGGGTGGCAGACTCCGGTGGCATGACCGAGGAACCGGCAGTGAGCAGGGAAGACATCCGACTGCGGGACGTCGTGGACGAGGATCTTGAGGAGTTCCTGGCGCAGGAGCACGATCCCGAGGCGGTGCGGCGCTCGCGGTTCCCGCCCCGGGAACGGGAGGCGTTCCTGCGGCACTGGCGGACCCGGGTGCTGGGCGTTCCGGGGGTGTTCGTGCAGGCGGTGACCGTGGACGGCGAGCTGGCGGGGAACGTGGTGGCGTGGTGGGAGGGCGAACGCCGCTTCCTCGGGTACTGGTTGGGCCGGGAGTTCTGGGGGCGCGGGGTCGGGTCGCGGGCGGTGGCGCTCTTCCTGGAGCGGGAGCGGCACCGGCCGCTGTACGCGGACCCGTTCGTGGGCAACGTCGGCTCGGTGCGGCTGCTGGCTCGGCTCGGTTTCCGGGAGGCGGGGAGGGAGCGGGACGGGGAGGACGAGTATGTGCTGATGGTGCTGGAGGAGGCTGCCTAGCGCTGGGGCTCGGGCTGGAAGTCGGGCTGGGGCTCGGCCAGCGCGCGGGTGGCCGCCGTCGCGCGGAGGCGTTCCAGCACGCCGGTCTGGCGTTCGGCGCGGGTGAGCAGCATCCGCAGCTCGGCGGCCGTGCCGTTCTCGGCGATCGCGGGCAGCGCGGCGAGGGCTCGCCAGAGGGCGGCCTTGCCCTGGACGCCGAGGAGCATCGCCTCCAGCTCGATCACGTCGCGTGCCTCGGAGGTGCGGACGAGTCGCCCGTTGGGCTTGAGGCGGCCCAGCCGCTCGCCGACCTTGGCGCCGAACACCATGGAACGGTGCACCGGCACGCCCAACTCCCCCATCAGTCGGCGCAGTCGGGCGCGGTCGTCGCGCACCTCGGCGGCGAGGGAGGTCAGTGCGGCGGCGGTGTCGGGGGCCGCCCCGTGGTGGCCGGCGAGACGCTCGGCGAGGCGGACGCCGGCGGTGGCGCCGGCGAGGTGATCGTTGAGGTAGACGGTCAATGCCTGGGGGGCGTGCTGGGACGCGCCGGCCGGGGGCCGGCGCGTCTCGTTCACCGTGCGCACGATGGCTTCTCCTCTCCGGCCCGCTGGCGCGGCGGCCCGGGGGCCGCCGTGGCGCCCCCCGAGTGCCCCGCCGGGGCCACCCTCAACCAACGGCCTGCGGCGCCGGGCCGCAGACGACAACGGTGCTGGTGGGCTCGGGTGCGTGGTCGACCGCAGACCGTCACCAGTTGCCCGCGCAGTTCCCCGCGCCCCTTCGGGTCCGTGGGCGCTCAGGGACGAGCCGCACACGACAACGGCGCAGGTGGGCCCGAGTGCGTGGTCGACCGCAGACCGTCACCAGTTGCCCGCGCAGTTCCCCGCGCCCCTTGAAGCGCGTGGGCGCTCAGGGACGGGCCGCACACGACAACGGCGCAGATAGACCCAGGTGCATGGTCGACCGCAGACCGTAACCAGTTGCTCGCGCAGTTCCTCGCGCCCCTTCAGGTGCGCGGGCGCTCAGGGGCGCGGGGAACTGCGCGAAGCATGAGGGACGGGCCGCACACGACAACGGCGCGGATAGACCCAGGTGCATAGTCGACCGCAGACCGCGACCGTTCCCCGCGCCCCTTCAGGTCCGTGGGCGCACAGGGGCGCGGGGAACTGCGCGAAGCATGAGGGACGGGCCGCACACGACAACGGCGCAGGTGAGCCCAGGCGAGTGGTCGACCACAGACCGTGACCGGACTAGCCGACCGAACCCACCGGCGGCCCCGCCGCAGGCGCCCCCGGCGCCTGCGGCACCGGCGCCTGCGGCACCGGCGATGCCAGCGCAGCGCGCAGCTCCTCGGCCTCCGGGAGGCCGAGCGCCTCGAAGAGGCCCAGCGCCCGCAGCCGATGCGAACGCGCCTCCGCATCCCGCCCCCGCGCCTCCTGCACGGCGGCGATCGCCGCGTGCGAGACGGCGACCTCCCGGCGGTTGCCACCCTCGGTGGCAACCGCCAACGCCTCCTCGTGCAGCCGCAGCGCCTCCCCCGGCTCGCCGGCAGCCACACGGCTGTCGGCGAGTTCGTTGAGCCGCCGGGCCAGAGACTGCGAGTCGCCCAGCTCCCGGCACAGCGCCAGCCCCGCCTCCTGGTGGCTGATGGCGGCCGCGAGGTCGCCGGCCGCCCGGCAGAGCGTGCCGAGCAGGCCCAGCACGTCGGACTCGACACCCCGGAAGCCGGTCTCCCTGGCCTGCGCGAGGGCGCGCAGCGCAAGGTCGCGCGCTGCGTCAACGCGCCCGAGCGCCTGAAGGTTCTCGGCCATCCCGAGCAGGATGTTGGCGCCGTGCGGCCGGTCGTCGTGCGCTTCGCAGACCGCCAGGGCCTCCTCAAGGCAGCCCAGCGCCTCCTCCCAACGCCCCAGCGCGCTCAGGCAGTTGCTCAGGTTCACCAGCGCCGAGCGGCGCAACGGCCAGGGCCCCTCAGGGCCGTTCAGCTCCAGCACCCGGCGGAACTGTTCGCTGGCACCGGCGAGTTCGCCGGACTTCGCGTAGAGGATGCCAAGCGAGTTGACCAGCCGGCCCTGGGCTCCACGGTCGCCGAGGCGTTCGTAGGCGGCGATGCCCCGGCGGGCGTGCTCGACGGCCGCCGCGTTGTCCCTGCCGTGCCGGCCCATGGCGAGGGCGAGGTGCCCGCGCGCGTCGGCCTCGGCGCGCAGGTCGTCCAGCTCGCGGGCGGCGGCCAGTTCCGCCGAGCACCAGGCGACCAACTCGTGGGTGTAGCCGCCGATGTCGAGGTAGCGCCACAGGGTGGTGGACAGGGCGACGACATAGCGGGCGTCGCCGTGGCGGGCGGCCTCCAGGAGGTTGGCGCGCTCGGCGGCGAGCCAACGTTGCGCGTGGTCGCGGTCGTTGAGCGGCGGCGCGTCGCCGGGCCAGGCGGGGGGCGTGGGCCGCCGGTAGGACTCGAAGGGAACGATGGCGTCCAGCGCGGCGCCCGCCGTGAACAGGTAGTAGTCGAGGAGCCGGTCCAGGGCCTCGCGGCGGGCGGCCGGCGGGTCGACGGCCTCGGCGAGTTCCGCCGCGTAGGCGCGCAGCAGGTCGTGCGGCTGGTAGCGGCGGCCGCCGGCGACCGGGTCGACCAGGTGGGCGCGGACCAGCACGTCGAGGGCGCGGCGGGTCGTCCGCACCGGGGCGCCGGCCAGGGCGGCGATGGCGTGGGCGTCCGCGTCCTGCCCGGGGAGCAGGCCCAACAGGCGGAACACGGCGGCGACTTCGGGTGCCAGCCGCTGGTAGGACCAGGAGAAGACGGCGCGCAGCGCGGTGGAGGGGTCGTCGTCGAGGTCGAGCACGTCGAGCGCCTCCCGCCGGTCGGCCAGCTCGCCGACCAACTCGGCGAGGGAGCGGGCCGGTTGGGAACGGGCCAGCTCGGCGGTGATGCGCAGCGCGAGCGGCAGGCGGGCGCAGCGTTCGACGAGGGCGTCGGCGGAGGCCGGCTCGGCGGCGAGCCGGGCGGGGGCGTCGAGCAGCTCGGCGAGCAGCCGGTGGGCGTCGGCGCGGGGCAGCCGGTCGAGCGGCAGGCGCCCGGCGCCCTCCCGGGCGACGAGGCCGCCCAGCGCGTCGCGGCTGGTCACCAGCGCCAGGCTGCCCGGCCCGCCGGGCAGCAGCGGGCGGACCTGCTCGGTGCCGCGCGCGTTGTCGAGCACCACCAGCACCCGGCGGCCGTCGAGCAGGCTGCGGAACAGGGCGGCGCGCTCGGCGAGTTCGTCGGGAACGGCGGCGTCCTCCTGCCCGAGCGCGCGCAGGAAGCCGGCCAACGCGTCCCCGGGCGTCACCGGCTGGTCGGGGCCATAGCCGCGCAGGTCCACATAGAGCTGCCCGTCCGGGAAGTGCCCCCGTGCGCGGTGCGCCCAGTGGACGACGAGCGCGGTCTTGCCGACGCCGGCGGTGCCGGCCACGACCGAGACCGGCACGGGTTGTGCGGCGTCCCGGGCGGCGGCGGCCAGCCGTTCGTCGAGCCAGGCCAGTTCGGTCTCACGGCCGACGAACCCGCCGATGTCGCTGGGGAGTTGGACCGGCGGGCGCGGACCCTGCGGTTCGGGTCGGGCGGTCTCCACGGGTTCGCCGGCCAGGATGCGGCGTTCCAACTCCCGCAGTCCGGCGCCGGGTTCGAGACCCAGCTCGGTCACCAGGTGGCGGCGGGCCGTCCGGTAGGCGGCCAGCGCCTCGCCGGTGCGGCCCTCGCGGTGCAGCGCGATCATCAGCAGCTCGTGCAGCCGTTCCCGCAGCGGGTGTTGGCGCACCAGCGCGGCCAGCTCGGCGACGGCCGACGCCCCCGCGCCGATCCCCGCGCCGGCCCCGGCCCTGCCTCCGACCCCGGCGGTCAACTGGGCCTCGCAGCACGCCTCCTGGGCGGCCAGCCGGCGTTCGGCGAGCCGCTGGGCCCAGCCGCTCAGCGGCGGAACGTCCAGGTCGGCGAACGGGACGGCGGACGTGTCGCCGTCCCAGCGCGCGAGCGCGCCGCGCAGCAGCGCCAGCGCGCGCCGCGGGTCCTCGGCGACCAGCGCGAGCCCCTCGGTGACCTCGGCGTCGAACCGTTCGGCGTCCAACTCGCCCGGCAGCACCCGGAGTCGGTAGCCCTCGGGGCCGTGGGTGAGGCGCTCGGGATCGCCGAGCAGCGTGCGCAGTCGATGGACCTGGAGGTGCAGCCGCGCGCCCACGCGCTCGTCGGCCGGGTCCTCCCACAGCACCTCGGCCAACGCCTCGGGGGACACCGCCTGGTTGGCGCGCTCCAGCAGCATTCCGAGGAGCGCCCGCCGCAGCCGGCCGGTGACGGGCAGCGCCCGACCGTCCCGCCGGATGGCCATCGGCCCCAACACCACGAACTCCATGCCCGTTCCCTCGCTCGGCCGCCGCGCGGCGGTGCGCACCATTGTGGCGGCGTTCGGGGCGGTCGGGGCCCATCCGCCGCATGGTGGACTTCGCCGCCTGGTGGACAGGCCGGTGGACGGGCCGGTGGACGGGGCAGTGGACGCGGCGGGGCGGGCGGCCGGGCCCGGGCGTTCGTCGGAAGCCGTTTGGTGCACACCCGTTGACGGCCCGACCGCGCAGCGCTTAGCGTCCGTGCTCTCAACTTCCGGGAACCTTCCGGAAATTATCGGGACCACGACCACTTGAGGGACCTCCCATGAGATCCGTCCGACCCGCACTCCTCGCCCTCGCCGCCGCCGCGCTCGCCCTTCCGCTGCTCGCCGCCCCCGCCACCGCCACCGGCCCCGCCGAGCGGGGCACCTCCGCCTCGCCCTCGTTCTCCCCCATCACCGACGCCAACCTCGACCGGCTCCGCTGGGTCGCCCCCGAGGGCTTCCACGTCGGCAGCGCCGTCGCCGGCGGCGGGCACCACCTGGAGCAGGACTACCCGGACCCGTTCACCTACGACTGCGAGTACCGGAAAATTCTCGGGAAGCAGTTCAGCTCCCTGTCCCCCGAGAACCAGATGAAGTGGGAGTTCATCCACCCCGAGCCCGACCGCTACGCGTTCGAGGCGGCCGACGCCATCGTCGACTTCGCCGAGGAGAACGACCAGGTGGTGCGGGGCCACACCCTGCTGTGGCACAGCCAGAACCCGGCCTGGCTGGAGGAGGGCGACTTCACCGACGAGGAGCTGCGCGCGATCCTCCGCGACCACATCACCACCGTCGTCGGCCGCTACGCCGGCCGCATCCAGCAGTGGGACGTGGCCAACGAGATCCTCAACGACGACGGCACGCTCCGCACGTCGGACAACATCTGGATTCGCGAACTCGGCCCCGGCATCGTCGCCGACGCCTTCCGCTGGGCCCACGAGGCGGACCCCGAGGCCGAGTTGTACTTCAACGACTACGGGGTGGAGAGCGTCAACGCCAAGAGTGACGCCTATCTCGCGCTCGTCGAGGAGCTGTTGGCCGACGGCGTGCCGGTGCACGGCTTCTCCGTGCAGGGCCACCTCAGCACCCGGTACGGATTCCCGGACGACCTGGAACGGAACCTGAACCGCTTCGCCGCGCTGGGCCTGGGCACCGCCGTCACCGAGCTGGACGTGCGGATGGACCTGCCGGAGAACGGCGAGCCCACGCGGCAGCAGCTGCGCCAGCAGGCCGACTACTACGGCCGCGCGCTGTCCGCGTGCCTGGCCGTCGAGGGCTGCGACTCGTTCACCATCTGGGGCTTCACCGACAAGTACTCCTGGGTCCCCGTCTTCTTCGAGGGCGAGGGCGCGGCCACGGTGATGACCGCCGACTACGCCCGCAAGCCGGCCTTCCACACCCTCTGGACCCGCCTCCTCCTGGCCCGCCTCCACTGACGGGCAACGGCCGCCCGGCCGCGCCGCCGACCGACGCCACGGTGCGGGGCCCGCGATTCCACCGCACCGGAATCCGGGCCGCGCACCGCTTTTCGTTTTCCGTTCCGCCGTTTCCTCCGCGTCGTATCCGGAACGTGAAAAGTTCCCGAGCGTTGCCATATTCCTCTGCCAGGTCGGCGGCAAATGCCGGGCCGGGTAAGGGAATTCCGGAACTCCGCGCATCGTCTTCCGCAGCCGCATCTTCGTCGTTACTCTTCTGGCTTGGGAGCGCGGGGCTGTTGATGTGTCGCCGTGGGTCGTCCGTCACCGACGATCCGTCGGCGGGCCACTGGGAAACTGGAGTTGTGTGATGGCTGACGTCCCCGAATCGGCGCTGCCCGCCGTCCGTAAGGGAAGAGAACGCCGGGACCGTTTCGACTGGGCCGGCCTGCGCGCGGATCTGCGCGGCGCCGTGCCGGACGCCTCGCTCGCCCTCGTGTTGACCCTGCTGATCTTCTGGCTGCTCTACGCCCGGGTGGAGAACGGCAGTTCGGCGACGATCAAGATCATGCCGATGCTGGCGGACGCGCCGAAGTTCTGGATGTACTGGATGTGCCAGGCGTTCGGCTGGACGGCGATGCTGTGGGCGTATGTCACCGTGGTGTTCGGCCTGATGCGGTCCGGGCCGCGCCCGAGCTGGGGCTGGCTGCCGCCCGCGCGGCTGGAGAAGTGGCACCGCACCACCAGCCTGACGACGGTCGGGCTGATGTTCATGCACGCGTTCTTCTTCTTCACCGACCAGATCAGGGACAACACCAGCCGGTGGTCGTTCGGGCGCAGCACGTGGACGGCGTTCGTCGACTCGTTCGTGCCCGGCGGCTACTCCTCGGGGACCGGCCGGGTCGCCATCTTCGTCGGGCTGTTGGCGCTCTATCTGGCGGTGCCGCTGGGCCTCGCGTTCTATCTGCGGAACCGGACCGGCTCGCGGATCTGGCTGGCGGTGCACCGCTTTGTGATCGTCGTCTATGTGATGAGCATCTGGCACACCCTGCTCTACAGCAGCCAGGCGTGGTACGACGGCAGCTTCCGGACGATGCTGTGGGTGCTCCAGATCCCGCTGGCCGGGCTGCTGTTGTGGCGGCTGATGGCGCCGGCCCGGCCGGGTGAACGGCTGCGGTCGCGGCGTGACCACGCGGTGCCGTTCGGCGCGCGGCTGTTCGCGCGGCTGGCGGTGGCGGCCACGATCGTCGGCCTGGTACTGGTCGTCGTCACCGGCGTGGACGGCGGGCGCACGCCGGACGGGGCCTCGCCCCCGCCCTGGCCGGAGAAGTGGGTGATCTGGGTCGGCCTGCTGGTCTTCACCCTGGCCGTGGTCGCCGCCGTCCTGCGGCTGCGGTCCCGCGCCCACCGTTCAGGCGCCGGCACGGGCACCGCCGGCGGAACGGGCGCGGGAGCGGCGGCCGGCGACGGCGCCGCGCCCGGCGCCACCCCGGACGCCGACACCGCCCCCGACGCGACGGCCGGCGCGACCGCCGACCCGCGCTGAACCTCCGGTCCGCGCTGAACCGCCGCGCCGCACCCGCCGAGGGCGCCCCGGGCCCAGGTCCCCGGGGCGCCCTCTCCGGCGCCCAACGCGCCCTGCTCGTCGGCGGGTTCCTCGTCAACACCGGCACCTTCGCCGTCTACCCCTACCTCGCGGTGCTGCTGCGCGAGCGCCTCGGCGTCGGGATGGCGACGGTCGGCGTGGTGCTGGGCCTGGCGACGCTGACGCAGTTCGCCAGCGCGCCGTTCACCGCCGCGTTCGCCGAACGGGTCGGGCTGCGGCGGGCGTTGGTGCTGGCCACCTGCCTCTACGCGCTGGGCGCGGCGAGCTATCTCGCGGGGGTGCGGGTGGCCGCGCTGACCGTGCTGGCGCTGTTCCTCAGCTGCGGCGCCGGCGCGCTCTACTCCCCCGCCTACCGCTCCTACCTGGTGCGGACGGCCGGGCCCGAGGAGCGCCCGCGCCTGGTGTCCTACGGGAACGCGGCCGGCAACCTGGGCATCGCGGCCGGGCCTGTGGTCGGGGCGCTGTTCCTGAACGCGCCGAACACGCTGTTCACCGCGACCACCGTCCTCTACGCCGTGCTGGCCGGCGGCCATCTGCTGCTGCGGAACGAGGGCCAGGGCGGCGGGGCGGACGTCGAGCCGTTCCGCCGGGTGCTGCACGGGCTGGCGTGGGTGCCGTTCGTCGTCACGGTGGTGACCCACTACCTGTATATGCAGTTCTACCAGTACCTCTCGGTCTTTGTGACCGGGCGGCTGCCGACCGCCGGCTATGGCGTGATCATGATGGGTTACTCGCTGGGGCTGGCCGTGCTCCAGCCGCTGTTGGCCCGTTGGGTCGGCGCGGTCCGGCACGGGGTGGCGATGGCGGTCGGCTTCGGCTGCATGGCGGCCGGTCTCGCGGCGATCGCGACGGGCCGCCCGGCCGGGGTCGCGGCCGGCGCCGCCGCGATGAGCGTGGGCACCGCCGTGCTGTTCCTGAAGAACGACCTGGAGGCGATCGCGCTCTCGGCGCGCTCGGTCACGGTGACCTTCGGGCAGCAGCGGCTGGCCGTCGGCCTGGGCGCGCTGCTCAGCGGGGTGGTGGGCGGCGCGGCGTACGGGTTCTTCGAACGGGCGGGCGCGCTGCCGGCGTTCTGGCTGGCCGGCGCGGCGCAGTGCCTGGTGCTGCCGCCGTTGGCGCTGCTGCTGGGGCGCCGGCTGGCGGCGCGGGCTGCGGCGGCCCGCGCCGGGGACGCCGGGCGTCAGTCGGCCGGCTTCTCGTAGACGGTGACATAGCTGCCCTCGGCGCGGAACGGCTCGCGGCGCCAGCCGCCCCAGCGGTGCACGCGCCGCAGCCCGGCGAGGCGCGCCATCAGGTCCAGCTCGCTGGGCCAGGCGTAGCGGAGGAACGCGGGGGCCAACCGGATGCCGCCCTCGGCGATCAACACGTGCTGGCCCTCGAAGCGTTGGGCCACCGGGTCGTGGCGCACTGCGGTCAGCCGGACGTGCCCGAGGCCCACCTGGTGCGCCTCGACCCGCTGGTCACGGTCGTAGCGGCCGACGTCCGGCATCGGGCACTCCAGGACGAACCGCCCGCCGGGCAGCAGCCGTCGCGCGACGTTGGCGAAGCAGCGGACCTGCTCGTCCTGGTCGGCCAGGAAGAAGAACGTCGAGAAGACGACGAAGACCATGGCGAACGAGGCGTCCGTGTCCGGGGCGACGTCCGCCATGTCGCCGATGGTGACCGGAATCCGGTCGCCGCCCGGCTTGGCGCGCAGCCGCTCGACCATCGCCTCGGAGGCGTCGATGCCGCACAGGTCCACGCCGGTCGCGGCGAGCGGCAGCGTCACCCGGCCGGTGCCGACGGCGAGTTCGAGGACCGGTCCCGCCGGGCCCTCCTCGATGAGTTCGGCCAGCGCCCGCACCGCCTCGGTGGGGTCGAGGGCGGCGTGCCAGTCGTCGTAGATGTCGGCGTTCAACGCGCCGTAGGTCTCCGGGCCGAAGGCGTCCATGCGGCTCGCTTCCTCTCCTGGGCGGTGGCGTTGCTCGGGCGGTGGCGTCCCTCCTCCACAGGTCGGGCGGGCGGCACCGGGAGTTCCCGGCACCTCGCGCGCGCCGGCGCGAACTCCGGCGCGTACTCGGGGCGTGCGCGCCTGGTTGAGGCCGGGGCGGGCGATCCGCGAGGATGCCGTGACGCGTCCAGGGCGCCGGTCCGGCCACGGGACGTGGCACCCCAGGCGGGGAAAGGGGCGGCGATGGTCGACGGAGACCAACGGGCGGCGCGGCGCGACGCGTTGACGGAGCGGCTGGCGCTGCGGCTGGAGCGGTTTCGTGCCGCGGGCGGCCCGTCGATGCTGCTGGATGGCAGCGATGTCCTCGCCGAGGCACGGGAGTTGACGGCGCTGCTCGGCGACGGGCCAGAGGATGTGCCGGCACGGTTGGCCCTGGGGTGGTTCCACTGGCACCGCGCCGAGCTGCTGCCCGAGCACCGGATGCGGGCCGAACTCGACGCGGCCGAGGCGGCGTTGACCAGCTGCTTCGCCTTCGGCGCGCCGGACGAGGCGCTGCCGGCGCCGCTGCTGCCGCGCCTGGCGCGCGGGGCGGCGAGCATGGCGCTGGGCGCGGTGGTCGAGGCGGGCAGGACCGGCGACGCGCGGCTGGCCGCGCACGCCGTGGAACTCTTCGAGCGGATCGTGGCCCGGTTGCCGGACCAGCCGGTGCAGTGGGGCTGGCTGGGCATCGCGCGCGGGGTCCGGTTCCGGCTGACGGGCGAGCCGGGCGAGCTGGTGGCGGCGGTCCATGCCGCGCACCGGGCGGCGACGATGGCCCCGCCCGGCCACGCCGAGCACGACGAACTGGCCGGTGGCCTGCGGGAGTTGCTGCGGCTGGCGTTCGCCACCGGCGCGGCCGACCCGGCGGGGCTGGTGGACGCCGCCCGGCACGCCGTGGCGATCACGCCGGCCGAAGACCCGGCGCTGCCCGAGCTGTTGGGCGGGCTGAGCGAGGCGCTGGGTGTCCGCGCCAGGCAGTCGGCCGGCGCACCGGGCGCCGCCGACCTCGACGCGGCGGTGGACGCGGCGCGCCGGGCCGTCGCGCTGGCGCCCGCCGAGCATCCCGAACGACCGGCGCTGCTGCGGGCGTTGGTCGGCACGTTGGCGCAACGCCACGACCGGTGGGGGCGGGACGCCGACCTGGACGCGCTGATCGAGGCCGTCCGCGCCTCCCTCGCCCTGGAGCCGGCCGGGGGCCCGGTGCGCCCCGCGATCCTGCGGACGCTGAGCGGCTGGCTGCGGCAGCGCTTCGAACGGGCCGGGGACGCCGCCGACCTGGACGAGGCCGTGGCCGCGCTGTCCGAGGCGGCCCAGGCCACCCCCGCCGACGACCCCGGCCTGGTCGCCGTCCTGCACGCGCTGTCGATGGCGCGCTGGGAACGGTTCGAGCACGCCGGCGCGCCGGCCGACCGGGACGCCGCGATCGACGCGGGCCGCCGGGCCCTGTCCCGCGCGCCCGACGGCGAACCGGCCGTCCCAGCCCTGTCGTTCAATCTGAGCATGGCGCTGCGCAGCCGGTTCGAGGCGGCCGGCGACCCCGCCGACCTGGACGAGGCGGTGGCCGCCGGGCACCGCGCCGTCGCCGAGGCGCCGCCCGGCTCGGCCGACCTGCCGCTGATGTTGCACAACGTCTCGCTGGCCCGGCTCACCCGGTTCGAGCTGCGCGGCGACCCGCCCGACCTGGACGCCGCCGTGGCGGCCGGCCGCCGCGCGATCGCCGCGACGCCCGCCGAGGCGCCGCCGCCCGCGTCCCTGCTGACCAGCCTGAGCATCGCGCTGCGCAGCCGCGCCACCTGGGGCGGCGACCCGGCCGACCTGGACGCGGCGCTCGCCGCCGCCCGCGAGGCGGTCGCCGCCTCCGAGCCGGACGACCCGGACCGCGCCCGTCAACTCGCCGCCCTCGCCCAGGCGTTACTCGGCCGCTACCAGCGGCACGAGGAGCCCGCCGACCTGGCCGAGACCGTCGAGGCGGCCCGCGCCGCCGTGGCCGCGACACCCGCCGGCGACGGCCGCGCCGCCTCGCGCCTGCACACCCTGAGCACCGCCCTCGGCGAGCGCTACGACCTGCGGGGCGAGCGCGCCGACCTCGACGAGGGCATCGACCGCCTCCGCGCCGCCGTGAGCCTCCTGCGCGAGGGCGACGACACCCTGCCGCGCTGCCTGACCGCCCTCGCCGTCGGGCTGCGGAAACGGTTCCAGCACGCCGGCGACCCGGCCGACCTCGACGCGGCGATCGCGACCGGGCAGCGCGCGGTGCGGGCCGCGCGGCCGAACGACCCGCTGCTGCCCAGGGCCCTGCACGCGCTGGGCAACGCCCTCTCCACCCGCGCCCAGCACGCCGGGGACCGCACCGACCTCGACGCGGCCGTGGACGCCGTCCGCCGCGCGCTGGCCGCGCTGCCGGCCGACCACCCGGAACGGGCCGGCCTGGGCCGGGACCTGGGCCTGTTGCTCCAGGCCCGCTTCACGCACGCCGGCGAGCCGGCCGACCTCGACGAGGCCATCGCCCTCGGCCGCGACGTTCCCTCGGCACCGACCGCCGGGACCGAACGCGCCAGCCGGCTCGACGCCTTGAACACCGCGCTGACCAGGCGCTTCACGCTCGCCGGACGGGCGGCCGACCTCGACGAGGCGATCGAGGCCGGCCGCCGCGCCGTGGCCGCCGCGCCGGCCGGCGGCACCCTGCGCCCCGTCTGCCTCAACAACCTCTCCCTCGCGCTGCTCGCCCGGCTGGAGCACGGCGGGACGCCGGCCGACGCGGACGCGGCCGTCGAGGCTGCCCGCGAGGCGGCGGCCGACGAGCGGACCGGGGGCCACATCTCCCGGCACAACCTGGGCATGGCCCTGGTCGCCCGGTTCGTGGCACGCCAGGACCCGGGTGACCTGGCCGAGGCGACCAGCCTCCTGGTGGCGGCGGCCGGCGCCACCACCTCGGCGCCCTCGGCGCGCGTGCTCTCCGCGCGCGCGGCGGCGCTGCTCACGGCCGACGAGCAACCCGCCCTCGCCGCACGGCTGTTGGCGGACGCGGTCGGGCTGCTGCCGGAGGTGGCGCCCCGGGCGCTGCGCCGCGACGACCAGCAACGGGCGCTCGGCGACGTCGCCGGGCTGGCCACCGACGCGGCCGCACTCGCCCTCGCCGACCCCTCGACTCCCCCCGGGGATCGGCCCGTTCGGGCGCTGCGGCTGCTGGAGGCGGGGCGCGGGGTGCTGCTCAGCCAGGCGTTGGAGACCCGCGACGACCTGAGCGACCTCAGGGCCCAACACCCCCGGCTGGTCGCCAGGTTCGAGGCGCTGCGCGCGCTGCTGGACCGTCAGGAGGCGGCCCCGGGCGAGCGGGACACCGCGCCGGCGGTGGGTCAACGCCGAGGGCTCGCCGAGGAGTTCGCCGCCGTGATCGCCGAGATCCGGGCCCTGCCCGGGCAGGAGGGCTTCGCCCGCCCGCCGACTCTGGACCAGCTGCGGGCCGAGGCCGCCTCGGGTCCGGTCGTCACGGTCAACGTCAGCCGGCACCGCAGCGACGCGCTGCTGCTCACCGGCGCGGGCGTGACGGCCGTTCCGCTGCCCGGTCTCGACCCCGAGACGCTGGAGGGGGCCGCGACCACGTTCCACCGTGCGCTCAACCCGCCCGGCGGCCGGGCCGACGAGGCCGCGCTGACCGAGGTGCTCGGCTGGCTGTGGGACACGGTCGCCGAGCCGGTGCTGACGGCGCTCGGCCTCCACGGGCCGCCGCCCGAGGGCGCGGACTGGCCCCGCCTGTGGTGGGTGCCGACCGGGCGGTTGGCCACCCTGCCGCTGCACGCCGCCGGCCATCACCGGGCGGGCGATGGGCGGACCGTGCTGGATCGCGTCATCTCCTCCAGCACGCCGACCGTGGGCGCGCTGCGCCACGCGCGCCGGCGCGCGACGGGGCGCGGGCCCGCGCTCGGGGACCGTTCGCTGCTGGTGGCGATGGAGGCCACGCCGGGCGCCGCGCCGCTGGCCGGCGTCGCCGCCGAGGCGGCACTGGTCGCCGCGCGGCTGCCCCGTCCCGAGGTGCTGCAACGTCCGGCCGGCGACGGCGGGTTGGCCGCCACGTTGGCCCCGACGCTGGCCCCGGCGGGGCCGGCGACCAGGGCGGCGGTGGAGGAACGCCTGCCGGGCCGCGCCTTCGCGCACTTCGCCTGCCACGCATGGAGCGACCCGCGCGACCCGGCGCGCAGCCTGCTCCTCCTGGAGGACCACCGGGAGCGGCCGTTCAGCGTCGCCCGGGTCGCCGCGCTCAACCTCGACCGCGCCCGGCTGGCCTATCTCTCCGCCTGCCAGACCGCGCTGACCAGCGCATCGGCGCTGCTGGACGAGGCGATCCAGCTGGTGTCGGCCTTCCAACTCGCCGGCTTTCCGCAGGTGGTGGGCACGCTGTGGCCGATCGACGACCGGATCGCCGTCGAGATCGCCGATGCCTTCTACCGGGGTCTGGCCGCGCCGGGCGGCGGCCCGGAGCCGACGCTGGACGCCGGCCGGGCCGCCGAGGCGCTGCACCACGCGGTGCGCGCCGGGCGCGCGAGCCGGCCCCGCTTTCCGTCCGTCTGGGCCGCGCATCTGCACGCCGGCGCGTGACGCCGGCCGGCGCTGGGCGCCTGCCGGCGGGGCACGGCGCGGGGTGCGGGAGGGGGCGTGCTGGCGCTGCGCGGCGCGAACGGCGCGCCGGGGCGGGAGGGGGCACGGGGGCGGCGCGCCCGCCCGGCGCGTTGATGCGCCGAAGGCGCGCGCGCCGTACCCGCCCGGCGCGTTCTACCGTTGCGGGATGCGCATCGTCTCCCTGCTGCCCGCCGCCACCGACCTCGTCGCCGAACTCGGCCTCGCCGGGCGGCTGGTGGGCCGCACCCACGAGTGCGACTGGCCGCCCGACGAGGTGGCCGGCATCCCCGTGGTGACCGGCGCCGACCTCGACGCGTCCGCGTTGACCAGCCGCGAGATCTCCGACGCGGTCGGCGGCTCCGCGCACTCCGGCTCCTCCCTCTACACCCTGGACACCGAGGCGTTGGCCGCGCTGCGCCCCGATGTGCTGCTCACCCAGGACCTGTGCCGGGTGTGCGCGGTCTCCTACGCGAGCGTCAGCCGCACGGTGCGGCTGCTCGACGCGAACGCCCGGGTGGTGAGCCTGGAGCCGCGCACCCTCGACGACGTGCTGGACACCCTGGTCACCGTCGGCGAACTGCTGGGCGTGCGGGAGCAGGGCGAGCGCCGCCGGCGCGCGCTGGGCGCGCGGCTGGATGCGGTGCGCTCGGCCGTGGCCGGGCGCGCGCGCCCGCGCGTGGCGGCGCTGGAGTGGCTCGACCCGCTGTGGCCGGCGGGCCACTGGGTCCCCGAACAGATCGCCGCCGCCGGTGGCGCCCCGCTGCTGGCCGAGCCCGGCGAGCACACCGGGCCCACGACCTGGGAGGCGGTCCGCGCCGCGGCGCCCGAGGCGCTGCTGGTGCTGCCGTGCGGCTTTCCGCCCGAACGCACCTTGCGCGAAACGGAGTTGCTGACCTCGCTGCCCGGCTGGCACGAGCTGCCGGCGGTGCGCGCCGGCCGGGTCTGGGTCCTCGACGGGCCGGCCTACTTCAACCGCCCCGGCCCCCGCGTGGTGCGCGGCGCCGAGGTGCTGGCCCGGCTCCTGCACGGGGTGCCGGCCGGCGCCCCCGTCACCGACGCGGAGGCCCGCCCGTTCCCCAACGTGCCGTGAGGCGGGGGCCGCACAGCCGAGGGCCGCTGACCCGGCGGCCATTCCCCGAGGGCCGTTGGCCCGGGAGCCGCCGGACGGACTGCCGTTCACCCGGGGGCGCGCCGCCCGGACCCCCGCGCCGCCCGGACCCCCGCGCGTCGCCCGTGCCCCCGCACCCGCCCGGGCTCTCGCGCCGCAGGCACCCGCGCCGGCCGCCGCCCGCGCTGGCCTGCGAGGATGGGCGGATGGACGAGGACGACCGGCTGGAGAGGGTCGCGACGATGCGCGATGTCGCCGTCCGCGCCGGCGTGTCCGTGACCACCGTCTCCCGGGTGGTGAACGCGACCGGCTATGTGGGCGCCGCCACCCGGCGTGCCGTCGAGGAGGCCATCGCCGAACTGGGCTTCGTGCCCTCGGCGTCCGCCCGTGGCCTGGTCGCCCGGCGGACCTGGATGCTCGGCCTGTGTCTGCCCGACGTCGGGCAGACACAGGCCGACCTTGCCGAGCCGGTGCGGCTCGGGCCGCGCGTCGAGGTGGTCACGGACGACGAGGCCGCGCCGGGCGTCCTGTCCTGGGGCAGCCTCTACTTCGGGGAGGTCGTGCGCGGCGCAGAGTACGCGGCCTGGCAGACCGGTTACACGGTGACCGTTCTGGTCGCCAGGCCGCCGGAGGCCGAGGCGAGGGTCCGTGACCTGGCGGGCCGGGTGGACGGCCTCGTCGTGGTCGCCGGCACGCTCCCCGACGAGTTGCTGGAGCATGTGGCGCACCGCGTTCCCGTCGTGCTGCTCGCCGGGCCGCGCCCCGCCGGCGGCTACGACCACGTGGGCGTGGACAACGCGCGAGGGATGCGGGTCCTGGTCGAACACCTGGTGCGGGAGCACGGGGTGCGGGACGCCTGGTACGTCGGCGGGCGCGCCGGCACCCCGGACGACGTGGACCGCTTCCACGGATTCCGCGCCGCGCTGGGCTCGCTGGGGCTGACCGTTCCGGTGGAGCCCGCGCTGCGCGGCGACTTCTCCCGGGCGACCGCGCGCCGGCTCGCGCGCCGGCTGGTGTCCGACCACCGCGCCGGGCGCACGCCCCTGCCCGGGGCGCTGGTGTGCGCCAACGACGAGACGGCGCTGGGATTTCTGGACGTGTTCGCGGCCGAGGGGGTGCCGGTGCCGGGGACGGTGGCCGTCACCGGCTTCGACGGGATCGACGGCGGGCGCACCTCCTCGCCCCGGCTGACCACCGTCGAGCAGCCCGTCACCGATCTCGGGCGGCTCGCCGTCGAGACGCTGGACGCCTGCCTCGCCAACCCGCGCCTGCCCCGCCAGGACCTGGTCGCGCCGGTGCGGGTACTGCTGCGGGAGAGCTGCGGCGCGCACTGAGGCGGGCGCGCACTGAGCGCACCCCGGGCGCGCCGGCGCGGCCAGGCGCCCGCGCGCCCCGCGCGCCCCCGTTTGTGGAAACGCTTCCACTCCTGCGCGACGCCCGACGCTGCCTACGCTGAACGGCGTTCGCCGGCCCGTCCGCCTGCGGCGCGCACGCCGGAGCGAAGGGCACGGCGCGCGCCCCACCCGCCGTTCGCACCCCGTTGAGGAGAGCAGCCCGTGCCAGCCGTCACCGAGAGCATCACCAAGAACCGGCAGCCCGCCGCCGTGCTGCGCGCCATGGTCGAGCGCGCCTACGGCCCGGCCCAGGTCCCCGAGGGCGAGGGCTGGGCCGAGGAAATGGGCCACGGCTGGTTCAACGTCGCCTACCGCATCCGGCTGCGCGACGGCCGGTCCGTGGTCCTCAAGATCGCCCCGCCAGCGGGCGTCGAGGTGATGACCTACGAACGGAACATGATGCGCACCGAGGTCGCCGCGCTCCGCCTGATCGAGGAACGGACCGACGTTCCCGTTCCCGCCGTCCACGCCCACGACGACAGCCACGAACTGTGCGACGCGGACTACTTCTTCATGGAGTACGTGGACGCGGAGAACCTCGGCATCATCAGGGACCGGCTGACCCCCGAGGCCTACGAGGCGTACGACGCGCAGGTGGGCGCCGCCAACCGCGCCATCAACGAGGTGCGCGGCCCCCACTTCGGCCCGCTGCTCGGGCCCATACCCGGCCGGACCAGCTGGCGCGAGGTGCTCCTCGGCCACATCGAGGACGCGCTGCGCGACGGGGAACGCCGCCACGTGGACCTCGGCCAGCCCTACCCGCTGATCCGCGAACTGCTCGCCGCGCACGCCGACAGCCTCGACGAGGTCACCGAGCCGGCGCTCATCGAGTGGGACCTGTGGTCGAGCAACGTGATGGTCGCCGACGGCCGGCTCGTCAGCGTCATCGACCACGAACGCGCCTTCTACGGCGACCCGTTGATGGAGGCCGGCTTCGTCGCCACCCAGTCCGAGGCGTTCGGCGACGGCACCGGCTTCCTGCGCGGCTACGGCCGGGGCCCGCTCACCCCGACCGAGGTGACCCGGCGGCGGCTCTACAACCTGCACCTGATGCTGGTGATGGTCGTCGAGACCGTCTACCGGGGCCACACCGACCCGTCCCAGTACGACTGGGCCAAGGAGCACCTGGCCGACGCCGTCGCCGCGTTCGACCGGCCGTGACCACGCCGGAGCCCGCCCCCGCAGCGCCGCCGACTCCCCCGCCCCCGCCGCGCGTCGACCACGCGGCGGCGCTCGGCACCGACCCGGTGGGCCGGCTGCTGCTGCGCACCAGCGCCCACACCACCATGTCGGTCGCCACGTTCGGCCTCTACGCCCTGACCAACGCGCTGTTCGTGGCGCGCGGCGTGGGCGCCGAGGCGCTGGTGGCGGTCAACGTGGTCGCCCCGCTGCTGCTGGTCCTCGGCGCGGTCTCCACCACGGTCGGCGTCGGCGGCGCGTCCATGGTCTCCCGCGCGCTGGGCGCCGGCGACCCACGGCGGGCGGCGCGCGCCGCCGGCAACGCGTTCCTCGTCTACTGGACGGCGGCGCTGCTCATCACCGTCCTCGGGCTGACGCTCCTCGACCCGCTGCTGACCCTGCTCGGCGCCAGGGGCGAAGTCCGGGGCCACGCACGGGAGTACGCGACGATCCTGCTCGCCGGGGCGATCACCGCGACCGGCTTCTCCAGCCTGGTGCGGGCGGAGGGCCGGCTGCGGTACTCGACCCTGCTGTGGACGCTGCCGCTGGCCTGCCAGATCCTGCTCGACCCGCTGCTGATCCTCGGCCTCGACCTGGGCGTGCGCGGCGCGGCCCTCGGCACCATCGGCGGGCAGGCCGTCTCGATGGGGATGAGCCTGTGGTTCTTCTTCCTCCAGCGCGACCGCCCCTACCGCATCACCCTCGCCGACCTGCGGCCGCACGGCCCGACCCTGCGCGAACTGGTGGCCGTCGGCGCGCCCTCCTTCCTCAACGGCCTTGGCAACACACTGGTGATGCTGCTGGTCAACGGCCGCCTGGCCGCCCTCGGCAACCCGGCGGACCTCGCCGCCTACGCGACGTCCGTGCGCGTCACGACGTTTGTGCTGATGCCGCAGACCGGCATCGCGCAGGGCATCCAGCCGCTCGTCGGCTACAACGTCGGGCGCGGGCTGCTCGAACGGGCCCGCCGCGTGCGGGTGTTGGCGCTGCGCGCCACCGTGCTCTACGGAACGGCCGTGGGCCTCGCGCTGCTCGCCCTCGCCGGCCCGCTGGCCGCAGCGTTCACGGACGACGCGGCGGCGCGTCCTGCGACGGTCGAGGCGCTGCGCATCATCGCACTCAGCTATCCGCTGGCCGGGGTCGCGGCGCTGGCCGCGACATACTTCCAGGCGCGGGAGCGCGCGGTGCCGTCCCTGGTGATCTCGGTCGGCTCGGTCCTGGCGATCCAGGTGCCGGTGCTGTTCGCGCTGAGCCTGGCGGGAACGCCGTGGCTGTGGGCGGGCTATCCGGTGGCGGCGCTGCTGTCGGCGGCGGGCGCGCTGGCGGTGCTGCGCGCCGGCCGCTACGCGTGATCGGCCCCGGCGGCCATCGCCTCGCCGGCGGCGAGCGCGGCCGTGGCCTGCGCCCGGACCTCCGCGTCCGGGTCCTCGGCTGCCAACGCGCGGATGGCACCGAGGACTTCGGCGTCCTGGTACCACCCGAACGCGAGCGACCACGCGACCCCGGCGCGAACGACCCCGTCGGGGTCGCGGCGCAGCCGCTCCAGCAGCAACGGGCCGATGGCGGGGTCCGCCACGGCCCACATGCGGAGGGCATACAGCCGAACGTCGGGGTGCGGATCGTTGCGGGCACGGTCGCGAACCAGGGGGCGGGCGATGTCGGGGGCGCGCTGGGCGAGGAGTCGCAGCGCGAGGAGGCGGGGGTCGTGGTGGGGGTCGTTGACGGCGCGGTCCTGGAGCAGTTCGAGGGGCGGGTTCGAGCGGTTCTCCACCAGGGAGCGCAGGGCGGTGGCGCGCGGCTCGGGCTCGAAATCGTGGACCGCGCGGTCCGTCAGCAGGCGACGGGCCTCCTGGGGCCAATGGTGTGCGAGCCGTTTGAGTGCCGTCGCGCGGGGACCGGGATCGGGGTCAACGATGGCGCGCGTCTCCCACCACGCACGGGGAAGACGGCGCCATGGCAGGGCTTCCAGGGCCGAGGCGCGGACTTCGGGATCGGGATCACTGACCGCGCGCTGTTCCGTCACGAGGATCTGGGCATCGGCGCTGTTGACGAGGGGTTCCTCGGAGCCGTCGGGGAACTCCTCCGGCCAGCGCATTCGCAGGAAGCCGATCGCGGCACCGCGGACCGTGGGATCGGGGTCGTTCTGTGCCCGGTCCTCGGCCACAGCGCGGGTTTGGTTCCACTCCCTTCTCAGCCCGTGCAGGGCGGCGAGGCGTGGCGCGGGATCGGGGTCGTTAACCGCCCGTTCCAGCAGCAACTGCCCGGTCTCCCCCGGTTGTTGCCCTGCCAACACCGTCAGGGCACCGGCGCGCGTCTCCGGGGAGGGATCGTTGAGGGCGCGGTCCCGGACCAGTTCCAGGTGCCGATGTTGGTCCCCCTCCGGGTACAGCCGCGTCAGCGCGTCAAGTGCCGCCACCCGGACCCGGGGAACGGGAGCATGAGCGGCGAGAACCGCCGGCGTGCCCGGGGCGCGATAGAGAAACGGTTCGAGGATGTTGAACAAGGACATCCTCGCGCTCAGATACCAGGCGGGGAGGACGAACTGCCCCAGCAGAAGAAACCATCGCACAAGACGCGCACGCCCCGCCCAGTGGTCGCCAAAGGTCGCCATGATGTACCAGGCCGGAAGCCAATGGAACGGGCTCATCTCCGTATGGTTCGTCAGCGCGTCGACCACGGCCTCGCTGCGCGTCACCATGGCGGGGACGCCGATTCTGCGAACCTCCGCAAGTGCTCGGACGGCCAGAACCAGGAGCCCCGCGTCCCCCGACGCCCGGTACCTTTCGATCAGTTGGTCAACAAGGAGACCCACGTCGGCCGGGTTCAGCTGGCCCGTGACCAGGAGGAGGATCTCCGCCCACGCCTCGTCGTCCGCCCGGGGCAGCAGCACATCACCGACCAACTCCTCCGGCGTCCACTCCCGTTCCTCCTGGTACCGGTGGACGATGTCGCTGGCCGCCAGGTACTCCAGGAACGCGCGGTGGACGAAGCCGTAGATGTCGCCGCCGTAGTGGGCGAGGATGAAGTTCCGTTCGCGGAGCTGGTGGACCAGGGCGCGGGCGGTCTTCCTGGCGAGCACCGGGGGGAGTTCGAAGGTGGCCAGGTAGTCGCGGATGATCGACTCCAGGTCGTCCGCGTGGAGGAAGTTGCCGGCGATGCCGCCCTCGCCGTTCTGCATGTGGCGGGCGATCAGGCGGAGCAGTTCCAGCAGGTCGCGGGCGTCGAGGGCCTCCAGCACCTCGCGGACCTCGGGGCTGCCGGCCGGGTCCAGATGTTTGACGTCCTGGTCGAGGTGGGCGACGAGGACGGTGACCGCGTGTTCGTAGACGCCCTGGCGGTCGCGGGGCAGGGTCCTGCGCCGGCCGATGATGGCCAGGATGGTCAACAGCAGTGGGTTGCCGGCCAGTTCGCGCACCGCGCGGGAGTGGGCCACGGCGTCGGTGACGCGTTTCACCAGGATCTCGGCCAGGGCCGGGTCCTCCGGGCAGGCGACCGCGTACCAGCGGCGCGCGAACTCGGCGATCTGCTCGTCCGTGAGGTCCTGGACCGTGTAGTGGCTGAACCCGGCCGCCGCCAAGGTGCCCTGCCGGTAGCCGACGATCCGCGAGGTCACCACCACCCGCACCTGCGGGTAGCGGGAGGCGAACGCCGCGATGCGCTGCGCGACGCGCCCGCGCGCGGCCGGGTCGAAGATCTCGTCCAGGCCGTCGAAGACCACCACGGCCCGGCCGCCGGCCAGCAACTGCCGCAGCACGGGCGTCGGAACGGACAGGCCGTCGGTGCGGTGCAGATGGTCCAGGAAGTCCTCGAATGTCGCATCCCGCCAGCGCTCCTCCGCGCAGCGGCGCAGCTCGATCAGCAGCGGAAGCCGGCCGCGCAGCGGCTCGAGGACGTCGGCGGGGCCGTCCTGGGTCAGCGTCAGCGTGAGGTGGCGGCCGAGCGTTGACTTGCCGGCGCCGGGGTTGCCGAGCAGCACGAGGCGCGGGTGGCGTTCGGAGCCCAGGACGTCCAGCAGCGGCTCCACGAGCCGGTGGGCGCGTTGGGTCTCTCGATCCGTGGGCGCCGGGTCGTCATCCTCCGCGAGCCGACGGGCCAGTTCGGGCGGCAGCGTGGACGGCGGGGCGCCCTCGCGGACGCCGGGTGGGACGAACACCTCGCGCAGCTCGATCACCTGGTGCTCACCCTGGTCGGACAGGGGCGTCAGCACCTCCATGTCGAGCCGGCCATACGCCTCCCGCACCCGACGGGTGTAGGCGTTGAGGGCCTGTTCGACGTCGACCATCGACTCCCCCTCGACAGAACGGAGTTGCAACACCAGCTGCTGGATCTGGAGCACGCCGGAGTTGGCGAGCCCGCCCGCCGTGGCGCTGGCGTTCCCGGTCCGCGCGGCGCGCACCCCGCCCGTTCCGCCGGTCAACGGTCGCTCCAACCGGTGTTGGCGTCGCTGCCGGGGCCTTCGGCCCGGGCGTCGCCGGTGTTCCGCGCGCGGCCGGGGCGCGGGCGGCCGCGCCGGGCGCGGACGCCGGTGTTCGCCGAACCGCCGTTCCGCGCCGTGGCGTTGCCGGTGTCCGACGCCTCGGTGCCGGAGGCCCCGGCGAGCAGCGTGTACGCCAACCCGACGACGCCGACCGCGCCGCCGACGACACTCGCCACCCAGCCGGCCCGTTCCAGGTCCACCAGCAACCAGGTCCCCGCCATCGCCACCAGCAACAGCCCCGACCCGACGGCGACCACGCCCCTGCCCCATCCCGTCATGCGCCCCATTGTTCCGGCAACCGCCGGCCCATGCGGCGGACCGCCGAAGAAAGGCCGCTAGAAGAACGGCCGCTAGTCGAGGAGTTCGGTGACGAGGCGCAGGACGACCAGCGCGGTGTCGTCCTCGGTGCCCTCGGGCGGGAGCAGGTCGCTGAGCAGGGCGTCGGCGAGCGGTTCGGCGGGCTTGGCGCGGTGGCGGGCCACCGACTCGGCGAGTCGGGACAGGCCCCGGTCGATGTCCTCGTCGCGCCGTTCGACCAGCCCGTCGGTGTAGACGACGAGCACGTCGCCCGAGGCGAACGACGTGTGCGCCTCGTTGGCGCGGGCCCGTTCGGGGAGCGAGCCCAGGGGCGGGTTGGTGGCCCGGTCCAGGAACTCGACGTGCCCGTCGCGGTGCGCCAGCACGGGCGGCAGGTGGCCGGCGCTGCTGTAGATGAGTCGCTGGGCCGACCAGTCGACATGGATCTTGACGGCGGTGGTGACCTCGGCGCCCGGCACGGAGCGGGAGTAGAGGTCGAGGATGCTGAGCGCGGCTGCGGGCGGGGTGGAGGCCCTGGCCAGGGCGCTCAGCGCGCTGCGCAGTTGGCCCATGACGCCGGCGGCCTCCAGGCCGTGGCCGACGACGTCGCCGACGACGACGGAGGAGTGTTCCTCGTCGATGTCGGTCAGGTCGTACCAGTCGCCGCAGATGTTCATGGTGGCGCTGGCGGGGCGGTAGCGGACGGCCGCGTCGCGTGGGGCGACCAGGTCGGGCGGCGGCAGCATCGCCTTCTGGAGGGCCATCGCGACCTGGCGTTCCCGGTGGTGCGCCTCGCGCAGCCGTTCGTTGGCGTACTGCAACTCGTCGGCGCGGGCCAGCAGGTCGGACTCCAGGCGGCGGGCGCGGTCCACGTGTTCCGGGTCGCCGCCCTGGCGGCGGGCCATGACGATCTCGGTGACCTCCTCGACGCGGTTGAGGACCATCCGCACGTCGCCCTCGGGGCCGAGCACGGGCGTGTTGACGATGCTGAAGTACCGCTCCTCCCACGCTCCGGAGTGCTCGGGGGTCTCGACGTCGTACCGCTGGGCGGCCATGACGTCCCGTTCCCTGGTGGCGAGGACCCACTCCATGGACTGCCGCACGTTGCGGGCGCCGGTGGCCTGCTCCTGGTCGGGGTTGCCGGGGAACGCCTCGTCGACATAGCGGCCGACGACCTGGTCACGGGCGCGGCCGGCCAGCTGCAGGTACGCCTCGTTGACGTCGAGGTACCGCAGGTCGGGGGTGAGCAGGGCGACGGGGGCGGGCGAGGCGCGGAACGCCGCGCGGTAGTCGATCTCCGGCTCCGTCATCCCTGCCCACCCGATTAGCTCGCTGCCTGGAAGCGCCACAGTAGGGCTCCGGGCCGCGCCGCCTCCCCGCGTGCGCCCCGGTGGCACGGCAGGTCACACGGACGGCCCCGCGCCCCCGGGGACGAGCGGGGTCGGCCGGCCCCCGGGGTCAGCCCCGGAAGACGCGGCGCCCCTCGCCGCCGAAGCACCAGGCGAGCAGCGGCCGCAGGCTGGGGTGGGTCTCCGCCTCGCCGAGGGCGATCGACGCGGTGAAGAAGATGCGGGTGTCGCGGAACTCGTGCCGCATGGAGCGGACCAGGTTGCCCAGGCCCAGCTCCCGGGTGAGCCACTCGCCGGCCGCTTCGCTGTCGTCGGTGCGCACCCCGTCGAGCAGCCCGCTGTCCTCGATCAGGTCGAGCTTGCTGATCGCGACCGCCAGCCGGGACCTGCCCAGCGGGGCGCCCATGTGCCGCACGGCCTGGACCGCCTGTTGGAACACCAGGTCCGGCGGCACCCGGGAGGCCAGCGAGCGGTCGATGCCGGCGCGCCGGGCGGGGCTCAGCCCGTCCCAGAACGCCGGCACGCTCAGCGGGTCCAGCACGAAGACGAAGGTCCTGGCCGCCGCCGCGTAGCGGAGGGCGTCGGTGTCCTCCCGGTTGGTGAACCGTTCCCCCGCCGTGTCGAAGAGGTGCACCAGCCGCCGGACGCGGCCGGCGCCCAGCAGCACCGAGTAGGCGCGGGGCAGGGCGCGCGGGGTCGCCCTGGGGTGGTTGGCGCTGGTCAGCGCGTAGCGCAGCGCCGCGTACTCCTCCTCGGTGGTGCCGTCGGCCGGGGTGACGCGGGTGCCGCCGGTCTCCAGCGTCATCAGCAGGGCGGCCATCAGCTGGGTCTTGCCGGCGGCGGTGCCGCCGATCAGCGGCACCACCAACTCGGGGTAGTGCCCGGTCTCCTGGCTCATCCGGCTGTCGCAGTGGACGCAGACCGCCTGGAGCCGGTAGCCGCCGGTCATGATCAACGTGGGCAGGCGCCGCCCGCACAGGCAGCGCCGCCGCAGGATGCCGTAGCGGCCGGGGCGGATGTCGTTGTGCCGGCGGCCGCAGCCCGCCTCGGGGCAGTAGTAGGAGGGGTAGGGGACGCGCTCGTAGCAGTGCGGGCAGAGCATCCCGTTGTGCAGTTCGCGGACGCGCAGCACGCCCCGGTCGGTGGCGCGCAGCACCTGGGCCGCGACCCGGCTCAGGCCCTGGAGCAGCACCGTGCCCAGCGCGTAGAGCAGGACGAGGAGCGCCACCACGGCGGTGGCGAGCACGGCGCCGACGAGGACGCCGGTGATCAGCAGCACCCCGAAGGGGACGGCGACCAGTCGCGAAACGGCGGGGTGGGTGAGCCAGTTGGTGCCGGTCGCGCGCAGCGTGTCGCGCACGACGGCGGGCAGTTCGCGGGTGGCGCGCGAGCAGCTGACGGTGAGGTCCCGCATCGCCGGGCCGTGGAAGTACTGGCGGAACGCTTCCTCGTCCGGGCCCTGCTTCTGTGCGCGGTCCCGGCGCACCTCGTCCGACAGCAGCGCGAGGTAGCGGCCGACCAGCTCGGCGTCCAGCAGCAGCGCGCGGCCGGCGACGACCAGGGGGCCGACCAGGATCACGCCGGTGACCAGGAGGAAGGCATAGAGCGCGACGCCGACGACATAGATCACCGGGTCAGTCCCCGCCCCTGCGCCACGGCATCCGGCGCGCCAGCCGGCCCATCCGGCCGCGCCGCTTCTTCCCGGCGAGTTCCAGGAGGCGGGCGGCGTAGCCGGGCGAGTGCGGCCGGACGCGCGCGGCCAGGCGCTCCACGTCCTCGGCCCGCCAGCCGGCGGCGAGCGCGTCCAGCGCCTCGCGGGCGAGCAGCCAGCGGCGCTCCTCCAGGATCTCGGCGGCGGCGGCCAGGCCCTCGGCGTGCGCCATCGCCAGGCGCTGCGGCACCCTGGGCAACTCCGCGCGCAGCGCCCGCAGATAGGCCACCCCGGTCTCGTGGCCCATCCGGCTCAGCAGCAGGGACACGTCGGACGGCGTCGCGCGGCAGCGCGCGGCGGCCCGGGGCAGGCGGAGGCGCAGCAGGCCGTGCACGGAGAACCAGCGGGTGGGCCAGGGGCGCATGACGACGTCCACCAGGGTGCCGCTGTCGATCGGGTGCGGGCTGGCCAACAGGGCGTTCAGCTCCAGCAGTTGGGCCCGGCAGTCCTGCCCGTCCTCGGTGAGCCAGGCCACCCGGTGTCGTTCCCCGAGCAGTTGACAGAGCGTCAGGCAGGCGCGCAGCTGCGTCTCGTCCTCGGGCCGCAGCCGCACGGCGGCGCTGAACCACTCCCGGGCGGCCTCGTCCAGCCGAAGCCCGGCGGGCAGGCGGTGCGCCACGTCGAGCGCCTGCCGGTGGGTGAACTGGCCGTTGGGCCACAGGGTGCGCAGCAGGGAGCCGGGCAGTTCGCCGTCGCCCCGCACCTCCAGCACCCGGGGCAACAGGCCGGCGCGGTCGGCCGGTTGGCGTTCGGCGGTGGCGATCAGCTGCCCCTCCCACAGCTCGGGGTGGTCCACCAGGTCGGCCTCGGTCAGCAGCCCCTCGGGCAGCGCGGCGAGCAGCTGCGCGGAGTGGCCGGGCGGGCGGGGCGGGCCTTCGGCCAGGGCGAGCACCAGTTGGCGGCGGAACTCCGAGCGGGCGTCGGCGAGTTGGCGCAGCTCGGCGTCGAGCCTCGGGTCGGCGGGGCGGGTGGTCAGGCCGCCCAGCAGCCCGTCGGCGATCCGCCGGCAGGTCGCGGCCACCTCGCGGCGGGGCAGCCGCAGGTCCGCCGCGTCGGCCCACAGCAGCAGCCGGGTGGCGGCCGCGTGCTCGGCGTCGGCCTCGGCCAGCAGGGACCGCACCCGCCCCAGGGCGTGCTCGGCGCGTTCGTCGTCGGTGAAGGCGACGGGCGGCGACAGCCCGGGCTCGCCGGCCATGTGGCGGCGCAGCTCGCTGTCGAGGAGGTCGGTCTGGAGGTGCTCGACGAGTTCCCGGTCGCCGCCGGCCGTGGCGGCGCGGACCAGGGACCGCGACTGCTCGTCGGAGAACGGGCCCAACGGGTAGACGTGCCGGGCCACTTCGGCCAGCGCCGGGGCGTCGAGGTGTTCGGCGGCGGCGAGCCAGGGGATGACGGCGGCCAGGTCGTCGCCGGTGAGCGGGATGCTGCCGGTGGCGGCGGCCGCGACCGCCGGGAGGTACCAGTCCTCGGCGGCCGTCTCGGTGCCTTCGGCGTACTCGGCGGCCCAGGACCAGAACGCGCCCGAGGCGGCGGGCCCGACCCGGTCCAGCAGCCGGGCCAGCGGGCTGGCCGGGCCCTCGGGCAGGGCGCCCCCGGCGAGGTCGAAGACGTCGAGGCCGTCCCGCGCGTCGGGGCCGGTCGGCGCGCCGATCTCGGGAACGGTGCCGACCAGCCGCAGCCGGCTGCGCTCCGGCCTGGCGACATAGGTGGCGAACGACAGGCCGCGCGCCACGGGCGGCGGCAGCAGATAGCTGACGGCGGCGAACCAGTGCGCGACGTCCTCGCTGGTGCCGTCGACGACCAGCACCGTGCGGTCGGTGGCGAGCGCCCGCGTCACGGCCGTCAACAGCCCCGGCAGCGCGCCGCCGTGCGGATGCGCGCGCACGAAGCGTTCCACGCCGGCCGGGCTCAGCGGCCCGGCGGGCGGCGGCCCGGGCAGGCGCGGCAGCCGGGTGCCGTCCGCCGGCGTGCTGGTCCACACCGGCGCCTCCCACAGCTCGATGGGCAGCGCGTACCCGCCGTCGACGGCGAAGTCCGTGCTGGCCAGGGCGTGCGCGAAGTAGTTCCCGAACCGCTGGGACGCGTCGCGGCCCAGATAGCGCACGCAGGCCGTCAGGGTGATCGGGCCCGGCAGGTGGCACAGGTTGACCGGGCAGCGCGCCAGGTCCTCGGGCGCGTCGGCATAGAGCATCGACGGCGGCGGCTCGTAGCCGGTGAGCGCCTCCACCTGGCGCATGGTCTCGGTGGAGACGTCCTCGCTGACGGCGTTGAACTGGTAGCCGGAGAAGCCGCTCAGGCCGTGCTCGCAGGAGGTGTAGTACAGCTGGGAGAACGCCATGCTCACCCCCGGCGCCGGGTGCGGGGCACCGCGCGGAACTCGCTCAGCAGCCACAGCAGCGGGTCGGTCACCCGGTAGGGCTGGATGCCGGTGGCCGCGACCCGGCCGTCGGAGGTCGGCGTCCGGCCGAGCGCGGAGACCCCGAAGTACCGGTAGCGGGCGTGGTTGTTCTCCAGCATCTGGTCGAGCGTCACCCCGTCCCACTGCCGCAGCAGCCCGCGCACCTCGTGGTGCACGTCGAGGCTGTCGGCGATGTCGAACCGGTCGCCCCGGGGCGGGTGGGCGCGCAGCGGGCTGCCCGGGTCGAGGTGGTGCAACAGCGCGTCCATCTTGGCGAAGACCACCGCGATCGGGGTGGTGGCCTTGCCGCGCCGGCCGCCGCCGTCGCGGGCCAGCAGCAGGTTGCTGACCCGGGCCAGCACGTTGGCCGGCGTGTCCACGTCGTCGGTGCGGGGCATCAGCGTGCCGGGCGCGGCGAGTTCGGCGGCGCCCGGCAGCTGGAGCGGGTCGAGGATCAGGATGATGCCGTCGGCGTTGGCGAGGTAGCGGGTGTTCAGCTCGACGCTCTCCCGCGAGTTGAAGTCCTCGCCTGCGGTGTCGAAGAACGACAGCACGGTGTGCTGCGCGGTGTCGCCGAACCACCGCCGCCGGGTCACCCCGAAGCGGAACACCAGCGGGTCGACCTGGTTGTTGACCTGCGCGCCGGCCGACCGGGTGCCGATCAGCATCTGGCCCTGGTCGTACAGCTTGTCCTGGTACTCCTTGCCGAACCTGACCATGGTGGCGTCGTCCGCGCCCATCAGCGAGACGCGGAACCGCTCGCCGACCCGGTTCATCAGCTCGTGCAGCAGCACCGTCATGAACACGGTCTTGCCCGACTCGCGGGCGCCGACCATGGCGATCAGCCGGTTGTCGACCATGCCGAACTGGACGGGCAGCGTGCTGTGGCAGACCGGGCAGATCCGGTAATTGGTCACGCCGTCGCAGCCGGCGCAGGTCGCCGAGAGCCGGCGCCCGTCGGCGGCGAACACCGGCCCGCCGTCGCGGCGTTGCCCCAGGCGCTCCAGCAGCACCTCGTCCCGGATGGCCTCGCACCGCTTCCTGGTGGGGCTGGGGCGGGTGGTGCAACGGAAGAGGATCTTGCGGGCGGTGAACGTCTCGTAGCAGTAGGGGCAGGTCAGTCGCTTGGCCATGGCAGCCGCTCACAGTCTGTGCCGCGCGGAGGAGCGCAGCACGATCGCGTCGGACTCCGGGAGGTCGGGGGTGTTGCCGGTGGTGGGTCGAGTGGGGCGGGCCGGGAAGCAGACCAGCCAGTTGTCGCCCCGGGCGGGCGTGAACGGGAACTCGACGACCGTCGGCGCCCCCGGGTCGATCCGCTGGGGCGGGATCTCGTGCAGCAGCCGGCCCTCGCCCGGGTTGCCGGGTCGGTAGCGGCCGGTGCCGTGCACCACGATCAGCGCCGGCAGGTGGCAGGAGGCGTCGGCCCGGAACGCCAGCCGCGCCACCCGGCCCTTGAGGGTGCGGCGCAGCGAGGGCTCGTAGGAGACGACCGGCGGGCGGGCGGCGACCCGCAGCCGGGCCGGCGGGTCGAACGTCGTGCCGGCCCGGCCGGGGACCAGCGCCTCGACGGTCAGCGAGACGGCGCCGTAGCCGGTGTCCAACTCGAAGCCGCCGTCGTGCTCGTAGGCGCGGCGGGAGCAGGTGGCCTCCCCGGAGCCGGGGCGGCCGTGGGTGCCGCCGTCCTCCAGCCGCCACCGGACCAGCGCCGTCCGACTGCCGGCGGGCCAGACCCACACGACGAGCAGATGGTCGTCGCGGCGGATGGCGTCCAGCTCGGTGACGGGGGTCGGAACGAGGTCTTCGCCGGTGGGTGGGTCCTGGCCGGCGGGCGGCGCCTGGCCGGCGGGACCTGGCTCTTCGGCGGGTCCCGGTCCTGGCTCTTCCGGCGGGGGCGTGAACGGGGGGCGGGGGGCGGTCGGTTCGCGCCGCGCGCCGTCGCCGGGCGGGGGCTCCGGTTCCGGCGGTCGGGTGGGCTCCTCCGGCGGCGGAACGGGGCCCGGCGGCGCGGCGGTCGAACGTTCCTCGGGGGCCGGGACGACCGTGGGTCGGGCGGCCGGACGCGGGTCCGGGTCCTCGACCGGCGGGGGCGCCGCGCGGCGCCCCAGGGGCTCCGGGTCCTCGACCGCCTGCCGCGTGGGCGGGCCCGACTGGACGCGCAGCGGCCCGAGTTGCCGCCACAGCGCGAGGCCGCGCACCACCGCGAACTCCGGTGACTCCGACCGGACACTCATCCCCAGCCGGTCCTCCAAGAGCGCCGCCGTGCCGGGCGCGGCCGCCACGCCGCCGGCCAGCAGCAGCGTGGACGGCGGCACCTCCAACAGCGCGTCCGCCCGCGCCCGCGCCTCCTCCACCGCCTCGTACGCCAGCGCGCGCAGCGGCGCCAGCGCCGCCTCCTCCTCCGCGCGGCTCAGCCGCACCCGGTGCTCGGTGCCCGGCAGCGTCGCCTCCGCGACGTCCTCCTCGCCCCGCGCCAACGCCAACCGCAGCTCCTCGGCGGCGCGCGCCAGCGCCAGCGGCGACACCCGGACGTCCGGCGGGAGTTGGGCCAGCTGCGGCCGGATCGCGGCGGCGACCGCCTCGTCCCAGGCGTCGCCGCCGAGCGGGTGACTGGCGGTGTGCACGATCCGCACCGTCCGGTCGCCCTCGGTGGTGAGCACGGTCAGGTCGAGGCTGGTGCCGCCCTGGTCGTAGACCAGCGCCGAACTCCGCGCCCCGTCCCGGACCGCGCCATAGTGCAGCGCCACCGCCACCGGCTCGGCGAGCACCGCCGCCACCCGCAGCCCGGCGCCCTCGGCGGCGCCCCGCAGCGCCCGTTCGCCACCCGAGGGCGGCAACGACAGGGTCAGCGGCGCCCGTTCACCGTCCGCCGGGCGCACGCCCCCATCGGCCAGTTCGACCAGGGCGGCGAGCAACTGCCCCACCAGCGCGGCCGGCGGCTGCCCCAACACGTCGAGCCCGCCGCCCGCGCCGTCGTTGCCCTGTTCCAGCAGCAGCGAACGGGCCGACAGGGCGACCTCGTTGGGGTGGGTCAACGCCCGTTCCCTGGCCGCCCGGCCCACCTCGAACCCGCCGCCGGGCCGCACCCGAACGGCCGCCGGCACCGCGCCATCCGCCCCACCGACGTCGGCCGGGGCGCCCGCCACGACGGGCTCGCCCCGTTCGTCCAGCCACGCCACCCGGGCGACGCTGCCGCCCAGATCGATCGCGTACACCGTTCCCGACCCCCGTCCGGTTCGCGCCATCCACACCCATGCGACATCACTCTGCGTAAGATGACGTGCTGCGTACGCTAGTTCATGCCCCGTCATCGCCAACAGATCACCGAGGCGGACGATTTGGGGTGTGGGGCGGTTCGGACGGGTGACAGGGAGCGCGATGGTGGTCTCCGAGACGGCGGCGCTGCGGCTGGGGGCCGCCGTGGCCCGGGCGGCGGCCGGGTGGTGGCTCGGGTCCAGGCGGCGGGAGCAGGAGCGGCACCTGTCGATGGAGGAGCTGATCCGCGTCCGGGTGCCGGGAGTTCGGCTCCAGCGGGAGGTCAGGCAGCAGTTCGAGCAGATCACCAACGCGGTGTTCGACCGCCTGGAGCCGCGCCTCGGGCAGGCGTTCGCCCGGCTGGAGGAGAACGGCCGGCAGGCCGTGATCGACGCCGTGGCCGACACGCTCGCCCGCGCCGACCTCTCCGACGACGCGCTGTTCGACGCGAACGCCCGCCCGGCCGAGCTGGTCCGGGCCCTCACCGACGCGTCCAAGGGCCCGGTCGGGCTGAACGAGGCGGAAACCCGGCTCTACGAGGCGCTGTTCGCGGAGTGCGTCGAGTACTACGTGCGCATCGTGCGCAGCCTGCCGGTCTTCGAGGAACGGGCGGCCGCCGAGTTGCTGAGCCGGACGGCGGCCCTGGGCAACAAGGTGGCGTACATCCTCCAACGCCTCCCCGATCGTTCGCTGTTGGCGCCCGAGGGCAGCGACCTGGACACCGACTTCCGGCGCCGCTATCTGGAGCTGGTCAGCCGGAGGCTCGACGAGGTGGAGCTGTTCCGCCGCCCGTCCGACCACACGACCGCGTCCAGGGTCCCGCTGTCCGTCGCCTATGTGAGCCTGCGGACCACCGGGGACGGCGACGCCCGCCCACGCCGCGACGCCGAACGCCTGCGGCCCCACCTGCGGGACTGGGAGCGCGGCGGCGGCGAGCACGCGGGCCGCCGCGTCGAGGCGGCGCTGTCCGACGCGCCCCGGGTGCTGCTGCGCGGCGAGGCCGGCTCGGGCAAGACGACGCTGCTGCGCTGGCTGGCGATCACGGCGGCGCGCGGCGCGTTCCGGGACGAGCTGGCCGACTGGAACGGGCTGATCCCGATCCTGGTCAAGCTCCGCGAGTACAGCGGACGCCGGCTCCCGGCGCCGGCCGCCCTGCTCGACGGCGTGGCCGCCCCGATCAGCGGGCTCGCCCCGAGGGCCTGGGTGGAACGCCAACTCGCGGCAGGGCGAGTCCTGTTGCTCGTTGACGGGGTGGACGAACTCGTCGAGCGCGAGCGCCGCGCCGCCCGCGACTGGCTGCGCGGGCTGCGCGGGCTGCTGGACGCATACCCCGACACCCGGGTGGTCGTCACCTCACGACCAGCCGCCGCCGAAGCGCCCTGGCTGCGCCAGGAGAAGTTCACCGCGCTGCACCTGGACCGGATGACGCCGGCCGACCTGGCGGCCTTCGTCCGCCAGTGGCACCAGGCCGTTGGTGAACTGGGTGACGATCTCCCGTGCCCCGCCGAGGAGTTGCCGCAGTACGAACGGTCGCTGCTCGCCAGCCTCAGGGACCGCGCGCACCTCCAGGCGCTGGCCGGCACGCCGCTGCTCGCCGCGATGCTCTGCTCGATGCACCTCTACCGGGGCCGCCATCTGCCCCGGGACCGCATGGAGTTGTACCGGAATGCGCTGCACACCCTGGTCCACGACCGGGACGCCGTGCGCGACGTGCCCAGCGCGGTGGACAGCCGGCTGAGTCTCGACGACAAGCTGGTCCTGCTGCGAGACCTGGCCTGGCGGCTGTCGGAGAGCAATCGCAGCGAGACCGACCTGGAGCGCGCCGCCACGCACGTCGGCGCGAAGCTGCGCGCGATGCGCCACCTGGACGAGCCGGACGGCGTATCCGTGCTGCGCCAACTCCTGGACCGTAGCGGGGTGTTGCGCTCCCCCGCCGAGGGCCGGCTCGACTTTGTGCACCGCACGTTCCAGGAGTATCTGGCCGCCGAGGAGGCGGCCGAGGAGGACCGCATCGGCAGCCTCGTGGGCCACGCGCACCTTGACCAGTGGCGCGAGACCATCATCCTGGCCGCCGGCCACGCGAACGCCCGCCAGCGGGCGGAACTCCTCCACGGCATCCTCGACCGCGCCGACGCCGAGCCCCGCCACGCCCGGGCACTCCGCCTGCTGGCGGCCTCCTGCCAGGAGACGGTGCGGCTCGTCGACCCGGACCTCGGGGACCGCCTCGACCGGGCGATCGCCCGACTCCTGCCACCCCGACGCGAAACCGACCCACCGGCCCTGGCGGCCGTCGGCCCGACCCTGCTGCGCTCCCTGCCGAGAACGCTGGCCCGACTCACGGAGAAGGCCGCGATCGAGACGGTCCATACCCTGGCCCTGATCGGCGGCGAGGAGTCCCTGGACCGCCTCGCGGGCTACGTGGACGAGAAGCGGACGCGTGTCGTCCGGGAACTCATCGCCGCCTGGGACTACTTCGACGCGGACGCCTATGCCGACCGCGTGCTTGCCCACCTGCCCCTGGCCGGACACGTGGTCAATCTCCATCACCCCGACCAGATTCGCGCGGCCGCCCGACTGCGTTCCGTGACCGGAGTACGGATCCGCCATTCGGTGCGCGGCCTCGAAGGCGTCGCCGACCTGCCGCCGCTGACGCGACTATGGGTGGGGCGCATCACCGGAGCGGCGGACCTCTCCGTGCTCCGCGCCCATCCCCAGCTGGATTCCCTCCTCCTCCTGGGCAGCTACGAGGCACGGGGAACCTCGGTACTCGAAGCACTGACCGGTCTGGAATGGCTTGGTGTCTCGGCCACCGGCGACCTGACGCCCGAGTCGCTGCGGCCGTTGTCCCATCTGGAGCACCTGGAACTGCTGGACGTGCCAGAGTCGTTCGACCTCGGTGGCCTGACCGCCCTTCCCCGGCTGAGGCACCTGGCGTTGACAGGCAACGGGGAGAGCGTTCCTCGGAGTTTCGGGGAGCTGGCCCGCCTGACGGCGCTCGACTCGCTGGAGCTGAACGCCTATGACCTGCGCGACTGGCTTGCCGGTCCCATCAGTGCACCTCCCGCACTCTCCGTGCTGAGGCTGTTCGGTTGTCTCCTGCCCACCGACCCGTCCGTCTTCGCGCGGTTCGAGCACCTGCGTGCACTGCACCTCATCAAGTGCCGGACCCCGGACGGCCCCGTCCGGACCTATCCCGGCATCCTCGGCGTGGACATCAGGATCTACTAACCCAAGCCCCCGAACGGCCAGATCACTTCGGGGGCTTGGCGGCGCCCAGCGCGGGTCAGCGCTTGGTCAGTTCGAGGAACGCGGACCAACTCGCGGTGGGGAAGGCCAGCGCGGGGCCCTGCGCGTCCTTGCTGTCGCGAACGGGGACCACCCCCGCCACACCGTCTGCCACCTCCAGGCATTCGCCGCCGTTGGGGCCGCTGTAGCTGCTGCGGCGCCACACGGGCACAGGGCGTTCACTCGTGGTCATGAAGCGTGGTCCTTGAGTACAGAGCCCAGCAGGCTCACCGAGTCGTCGGGCGAGAGCGCGACCGCCTTGAGCAGATCGTATGCCCGATGGCTCGCCTTCACATCGTCCTGGTCAGCCAACAGATGGCCGCGCGGGAAGGCGTCCACATGCACGACATCGTCGCTGTCCTGGAACCCGAGGATGTTGAACGGTCCACTGGAGCCGGCGTGGAGGGGCACTTCCTGCGGGATGACCTGGAGCACATGCAAGGGGTTCTCGGCGAACGCCAGGAACTTTCTCAGTTGTCCCGCCATGAGGTCACGGTCGCCGACAGCCCGACGGAGGACGTTCTCCTCCACAATGGCCCACACATCCGGCGGGTTCTCCCGGTCCAGGATGCGCTGGCGTTCCATCCGTGCCTCGACCAGATCGTCCAGTATCCGGGGGCGGCCGGCCCGCAGCACGGCCCGTGCGTAGTCCTCGGTCTGGAGAAGCCCGGGGACCAGGTACGGGTGGGACAGGCGAACGGAGGTGGCGCGCATCTCCAGTTCGACATAAGGCCGGAACCACGACCGGACTGGATACGGACTTCCTCGCGGCCCTCGGCCGCGTCGCCGCGAAGGTCGGGTAGGCCGCCGCGGCGCCGGTGGCCGTAAGGGGCGGGCCTCCTACCGTTGCTCTCTCGGGTAGGGGGCCCGCGCGCCGGCCGGCCGCGACCGTGTTCCCTCAGGCCGGGCGGGGCCCCGGCGCCGGCTTCGCCAGGGACACGGTGGCGGCGCCGAACTCGTCGACGTGGACCCGGTGTTCACCGTCCTCGGTCGCGGGGGCGACGACGGACACCAGGAGTCGGGCGCCGGCCGGCGGCTGACGTTCCATCAAGTAGCGGACGACGGCGAGGCGGACGGCCTCCAGTTCGTTGCGGATCTGGCGGCCGCCGTAGGCGCGGCGTTCGGGTGCGACCATCCGTTCGGTGATCCAGGCGTGGAGGCTGGGCCGGTCGAACTCCAGGTGGATCTGGCGGCGTTCGAGGGTGGTGTCGGCGAGGCGGGACAGCAGCCGGTCGGCGATCCGCACGATGTGCGCGCGGCGCAACATGTCGAAGACGACGATGCCCGGCTTGAGGCGGCCGAAGATCTCCGGCCGGCCGATCGCGCGGAACCTCTCCTCGACGGCGCTGGCGAAGTGCGCCTCCAGCGCGGCGTACTCGGTGTCCTCGCCGGTCTCGGCGAGGAGTTCGGGCAGCGCGTCGGCGCCGACGTTGGAGGTGAAGACGATCAGCGTCTGCGCGAAGTGCGCGGTGCGGCCGTGGCCGTCGGTGAGCCGGCCGTCCTCCAGGATCTGGAGGAACTTGTCGAGCACCGCCGGGTGCGCCTTCTCGATCTCGTCGAACAGCAGGACGCTGAACGGGCGTTCCTGCACCCGCCCGGTCAACTCGCCGCCGCGTTCGTAGCCCACGAAGCCGGGTGGCGCGCCGGCGAGGCGTTCGGCGGCGTGTTCCTGCTGGTACTCGCTCATGTCGAAGCGGGCGTAGGCGCCGGGGTCGCCGAAGATCAACCGGGCCAGGGACTTGGCCAGTTCGGTCTTGCCGACGCCGGTCGGGCCGACGAAGAAGAACGTGCCGCGTGGCCGGGCGGCGCCCGAGTCGCCGAAGTCCACGCCGACATAGGCGGCCTGGAGCGCGCCGACCACGGCATCCACGGCCCGGTCCTGCCCGATGACGTCGGCGGCCAACTCCTCGGCCGCCGCCGCGATCCGGCCCCGGTCCAGCTGGGCCCACGGGTCGACGGTGACGTTCAGCCGGTGCTTGCGCATCAGCTCGGCGTGCCGGTCGACGGGGACCCGCCGCAGCCGGGAGGTCTTGGCCAGGGCGTCCAACTCCCAGGCGGACAGGCCGTCCGTCGCGCCCACCAGCCGTTCGAAGTCCTCGCGGGTCGCCTCGTCGGCGCCCCGGAACTGGTCGCGCAGCAGCGAGAACCACAGCCGCCGCTCGCGCTGGTCGGGCGGCCCGAGGTGGAGGGTGACCACGCGCGGGTCGTCCCGCCACAGCCACTCGGGCAGCCGGGACGGGTCGCCCACCACGGTGAGGACGGCGTTGCGGGCGGTGCCGGTGGCGGCGTCCGGCACCACGGCGTCGGTCATGGCGGCGCGCAGCAGCAGATAGCCGGCCGTGGACTCGGGTTGGGTGACGGGCAGCGCGTGGTCCACGTCCTGGAAGACGAACGCGACGGGCGCCCGGGGGCTGGCGGCCACCCGCCGGGCGGCGGCCACGGCGTCGTCGAACGCCGTCAGCCGCCGGGCCGCGCGGGGCGTGAACAGGCCGGCGCGCGCCTCCTCCCGGGCCGCGCCCCGGCGCGTTCTGGCGCCCTCGCGGGCGCCGTCGCCGCGCTCCGGGGCGGCTGCGTCCGACTCGGCCTGGCCGGCGGCGGGTTGGGGGCCGGGCGGCTGAACGGGCTGGTCGCGGGGCGGCGGCAGCTCGCGCATCAGCTGCTCGAAGCGCTCGCGGTGTCCGGGAACGGGGAACCGCAGGCCGTCCACCGGGTCCCACCAGCCGACCACCTCGGCGCCGCGCCGCACCAGCACGGTGACCAGCAGCTCCTGGAACGAGGCCGGCGCGCCGTTCCACCACCAGCGGTCGCGGACCTGGCCGCCGAGGATCACCTGGCGGCCGCGCTCCATCTCCCAGCCGAGGGAGAACGACCACAGCGGCACCAGCGGGTTGGCCAGCGCCGCGCCCTCCCGGTCCTGCGTCTCGGCGGGCTCGGCGGGCTCGGCGGCCGGCTGCTCACGGGGCGGCGGGTGGCCGTCGGGCGGGCCGCTCATCGCGTCCTGCCCTGGCCGGGCAGCGAACGGCCGCCGCCGCGCGGGGGCCTGCCGTCCCAGTCCAACTCGCCCGGCAGGAAGTCGTCGGCCGCCAGCTCCGCGTGCACCCCGTCGAGCAGTTCCTGGGTGGAGCAGGTCGCGACCGGGTTGGGCCCCTCGGGGATGCCTGGCTCGCCGTCGATCGTGTAGCTGAGCGCCGCCTGCCCGTCCTCGTCCACGCGGATGGCGGTGTCGTAGACCGCGCCGTTCATCCGCTCGAAGCGCAGCAGGAGTTGGCCGGGAACCTCGCCGCCCTCGGTGAGGGTGAAGCCCTGGCCGGCCATCGCCTCCTGGAGGGCGCGGGCGAGCGCGGAGCGGCGCTCGTAGGCGAGTAGCAGGTCGTCCAGCCTTGCCTCGGCGCGCGGCAGCAGCTCCTCGACGGCGGCGACGGCCGCCGAAGCGGGCCCGGCCTCGCCCGCCGCCAGCGCCGCGTCGGCCCGGGCCAGCGCGGCCCGCAACTCGTCGGCCAGCGCGGCCTCGTCGAAGTTCTCGGCGGCGTCGGTGATCGCTTCGAGCAGTCCGGGGCGCACCACGTCGAGCCGGTCGGCGGCCTCCGCCAGCTCCTCGGCCCGCTCCTCGGCGAGCGCGGCCTCCCGCTCGGCGCGCTCCTCCGCGTCGCGGTCCGCCCGTTCGGCCTCGGCCCGCGCTCGTTCCTCCGCCTCGGCGCGGGCGCGTTCCCGCTCGGCGTGCGCGCGGGCGGCGGACTCGCGCGCGGCGCGCTCCTCCGCCTCGGCGGCGTCCTCGACCGCGAGGCGGTGGCGGTCCAGCAGGTGCGCGGCGGTGCCGGCCAGGGCCTCGACGCGCACGGTCTCGCCGGCGTCCAGCGCGGCCGCCAGCCGGTCCAGCGCCTCGGCGGCGGCGCGGTGCCCCGCGAGGTCGGCCCGTTCGCCCTCGGCCGTCAACCTGGCCCGGAGCGCGGCGAGTTCGGCCCTGGGGTCCCGGGCGCGTTCCCCGCGTTCCGAGGCGCCGGCCAGCCGCAGCACGCGTTCGCGGAGCCGCTGGATCTCCGCCTCCACCCCCGGCCCCGGGACCTGGGCGCGGAGGCGCTCGGCGAGCCGGGCCGCCTCGGCGGCGGCCTCCCGCCGGTCCGGCGCCGCGTCCTCGGGCAGCCGGTCGAGCAGCTGCTCGACCTCGGCGAGCCGCCGGCTCACCGTCCGGTGCCGCGCCCGACGGTCCTCGTCCGCCCGGCGCGCGTCCTCCTCCGCGCGCCGGCGTGCGCGCTCGGCGTCCTGCCGTTCGCGCGCCTTGGCGCGTTCCTCGTCGTGGTGCCGCTGCCGGGCGGCCCGTTCGGCGGCGCGGCGGCGGCGCTCCTCGGCGCGGCGCTGCCGTTCCGCCGCCCGCTCGGCCTCGCGGCGGCGGCGCTCGGCGGCCTGCGCGGCCCGCCGGGCCCGCCGGCGGGCGGCGGCGGCCGCGCTCACGTCGACGCTGGTGTACATGACCGATCCGCTCATGGCGTCCCCTCCGTCTCGGCTCGTTCCTCGTCGTCCATGTCTCCCTCACCGGTTCCGCCCGCCTCGCCGGCTGTCCCGGTCGGCGGCGCCCCGGCCAACGGCCGGACGGCGTAGCCGAGTTGGCCCAGCCGGTGCTCCAGGTCCGCGCGGAAGCCGGGCGCGGTGGGCACCCCCGCCCAGGAGAACGCGCCGCCGGCGCCGACGGACACCTCGATGCCGGCGCCGGTGTCGGCGCGCCCGGCAGGGTCGACGAGGTCGGCATACCGGTCGGTGAGCGGCAGCAGCCGCTGGTTGTCCGAGCCCCGCCACAGCAGGTCGCCGTGGCGGGCCTCCACATACGGGCCGTCCACCAGCAGGTCCAGCCGGTCCAGGAGCGCGCGTTGGCCGGGCGTGCCCCGGCGCAGCGCCTCCAGCCGGAACCCGGAGTACGCCATCGCCGTCAGCCCGGGCCGGCGGGCGCGCACCGCGTCCAGCAGCTCGGCGAGCGCGCCGGCCTGGCCGAACGGCTCCCCGCCGGAGAGCGTGACGCCCTCGATGTCCGGCAACGCGGCCAGCCAGTCGGCGAGTTCGGCGACCTGGCGCAGCTGGCCGCCGGAGAACGGGAGGGTCTCCTCGGCCAGGCAGCCTCGGCAGCGCAGCGGGCAGCCCTGCACCCAGATCACGGCGCGCCAGCCGGGCCCCAGCACGCCGCACCGGTCGAGGAGCCGGCTGATCCGCAGGGTTCCGGCGGCCTCGTTCGGCACGTTTGGCTCGGCCGGCACGTTCGGCTCGTTCGGCTCGGCCGGCACGTTCGGCTCGGCCGGCACGTTCGGCTCGCTCCGTTCAGCCATCGCCGCACCCGCCCCTCCTGCCGTCGAGGCCCGGGACCGGGCCGCGCCGGCGGGCGGTGGGCGGGGCGGCGTGCGGGGCGGCGGGGCGGGGCTCGTTCGCCGCCGGCCCGCCGTTCGTGCGCGCGAGCGGCGCGGGCAACTCCTCTTCCCGCCGCGCCTGTTGGTCGCACCAGGGGCACCAGGGGCGTTCCACGCTGTGCCGGTGCCCCGGGTCGCGCCCGCACGCCACCAGCCGCGCCGGCGCCAACTCCCGCCGCAGCGCCAGCGCCCACTCCGTCGGCGAGGGCCGGACGGAGGGGTCGCGGCGGCCGGCCGCGTCGAACGCCCGCCGGAACAGCCGGTAGAGGCCAGCCGGCAGCAGGTCGAGCGGCGGGGCGAAGCGCGGCAGCACCACCGAGGCCCGGTCGACGAGGCGGCAGCGGCCGCGCAGCAGATTGTCGTCGAACGAGACATACGGGCTGCCGTCGGCCGGGTGGCCGTGGAACGGGTGCAGCCCGTCCATCAGCAGCTGGTGCGCCAGGACCGCCAGCACGAAGCTGTCCGAGGCCCGGTCGGGCAGCGCCTCGCTGTCCACGCACTCGGGCGCGGTGTAGCCGGCGCTGCGCATCCGGCAGGGGAACGTCTCGGCGCCGTCCACGAACTGGAGCGAGTCGACGTCCGCCAGCGCGACCGCGCCGGCCGCGTTCACCCACAGGTTCTCCGGCTTCAGGTCCCCGACGACATACCCCTCGGCGTGCAGGTCGGCGAGGAGTTCCGCCAGGCTGGCGGCGGCGCGCAGCGCGGTCGCCCAGGTCGCGGCCGGCAGGTGGGCGCGGCGGGCGGCGGGCGACAGCAGGCACTCCAACGGCTGGTGGGTGACGCGCAGGTCCGGCATCAGGCAGCCGACGGCCGTGCCGCGCTCCGTGGTGACGATCTCCAACGGCCAGGCCAGGCGCGGCGGTTGGCCGGCCGGCAGCAGCCTGCTGGTCCTGGGTTCGCGGGCCTGCCGCAGCAGGCGGTCCAGCCGGCGCCGGTAGGCGGCCGGGTCGCGCGGGCGGGGCACCACCTTGGCGACCAGGCCGGGCGCGCGGTGGACGGCGTAGACCACTCCCTCGGAGCCGCTGCCCACCTCCTCGGTCAGCAGCCACTCGCGGCCGGTCCGGGACCGCACCCTGATCGCCATGGTCAGCAGCCCCCGAGCGCCGCGACCGTTGCCACCCATGCCGTGGTCACAGCAGGTCCACCTCCAGGTCGCGGAGCGCGCGCCGCTCCTCCGCCTCCCGCGTCACCTCGTCGTGGACCTCGCCCGAGGTGGTGACCCGGCCGACCCGGACCGAGCTGCGGACCAGGAACTTCAGGATCTCCGTGAAGTTCACCCCCTCCAGCATCAGCGTGCCGCGCGGCGCCAACACCTCCAGCAGCTCGCGGTCCGCGCCGCGCACGCCGATCGCCAGGAAGACGCAGTCCTCCGGCGGCCCGGCGGCCTCGACCGCGCGCAGCCGGCCGGCCATCGGCGCCAACTCCTCGGCGTCCAGCGGCCGTCCGTCCTCGTCGCTCGGCGCGCCGTCGGTCAGCAGCCACACCAACGGGCGCAAGCCAGGCACCCGTTGCTCCGCCAGCTGCCGGCGGCGGCCGGCGGCCAGCCGCAGCGCGACATCGAGGGCGGGCAGCAGCGCGGTGTAGCCGTCGGCGCGCAGCTCGGGCGGCTCCAGCCGGCCGACGGGAACGAAGTCCCGTGCGGGGTCGGCGTGTTCGGCGTCCACCAGCGTGCCGGCGACCGGGTCGAAGACCCGCACCTCGGAGCCGAAGGCGATCAGGCAGACCTCGACCTGCTCCCGCATCCGCGCCTGCGCGGCCACCCGCGTGGAGAAGTCGGCCAGGGCGGCGTTGACCTCGGCGATGCGCGGCGCTTCGGCGGGGCGCGCCATCGAGGCCGAGACATCCAACACGATGATGATCGGCTGCCGTTCGTAGAGCCCCGAGGGGCCCGCGGCCCCCGAGCCGAGTTCCGGCCCTTCCGCCGTGGTCATCCTTAGGTCACCTCCTCCGTCTCGCCCTCCCGCGCACCGCGCCCGCCGGCTTCCCTGACCGCGCGGCTTCCCCGGACGCGAGGCTTCCCCGGCCGGCGCGGTGCCAAAGGTCCATTGAAGCCGCCCGGGCCGGTCGGCGGGCGGCATTTCCTGGGTGAGTACCGGGCAAGTCCCGGTCGGTTGCCGGTCGTTGCGCGCCCGTTCCGCGCCCATCCGCGCCCGTCCGCGCCCATCCGCGCCCGTTGCCACGTGCTCAGGCCGGCCCCGGGTTGCCCTGGTGGATGAACGGCGCCCAGCAGACGAGGCGGCTCAGCTCCGGCCGCTCCGCCTCCCGCCGCAGCCGGCCGACGACGCCGGGCGGGGGCGTGCGCGCCGGGTCGAGCATCCACAGCTGGGCGGCGCGCAGCGCGTCCGGCGGCGCCAGGCCGCCCGCCGTCAACCGGTCGTGGAAGACGGCCATCAGCAGCGCGGCGGCGCCGTCCGTCGCGGTCCAGCGGGTGCCCACCGCGTCGGCCGCGCCCCGGGCGACAAACGCGGTGGTGAGGGTGAGCGCCTCGTCGTGGTCGCGGGTGCTCAGGTCCGTCTCGCAGGCGCTGAGCACGACCAGCGGGCCGGGCTCCGCCGCGCCGGGCCTGGCCCCCGGCCGTCCTTCCGGCCGGTCCAGCACCCGCGCCACGGTCAGCCGGCCGGCCAGTTCCAGGGCCGAGACGGTGGGCCTGGCCCCGGCCGAGCCGTGCGAGGCGATGTGCAGCAGCGAGGCGGCCGGGCCGGCGCCGCCGGGCAGCACGGACAGCAGCTCCTCCGGCGTTCCCCCGCCCGCCACCGGCACCGACTCGTCCACCAACTCGCCGTAGAGAACGGCCCGTTCGTAGCAGTTGGCGCGCAGCGTCGTCACCTCGTCCACCGCCCACAGCAGCCGCAGCGTGGGGTCGGCGACGAGCACGGGGCGCTCGCCGGGCGGCACGCGCCGCCGCCCGGCCGCCGCGCGGAACTGCGCGCCGGAGGCGGCATAGCTGAACACCGCGCGTTCCAGGGCGTGTTGGCCGCCCGGGAGGCGGGCGGCGTGCCAGGGCACCACGCCCAGGTCGCCGCAGGAGACCAGCACCAGGCGGGGCGGCGGCGCGTCGGCCGCGTGGCCCGGGGTGGCCCGCACCCGGTCCAGCAGCGGCCCCATCACCTCGCGCCCCGCCCAGCCGCAGACGCGCTCCAACGCGGTCTCCCAGGCGGCCTGTTCGGCCGGCTCGCCCGGCCGCTCGGAGCGGCGCGCGGCGGCCGCGAGGTAGTCCTCGACCGGTCCCAGCGCGTCCCGTTCCAACCCGGGGAGCCGCAGCGCCCGTTCGGTTCCGGCCTCGGGCCCGACCACGAGGGCGGCGCCCGGCAGCAGATACACCAGGGCGTCGGCGCCGCCGGCCGCCACCGCCCCGCACAGCTCGGGCAGCTCGGGCACGGCGAGCAGTTCGGTCAGTTCGTCGCCGAGCGCGGCGAGCGCCCGGCGGCGCAGCGCGCCGGGAACGACCTCGTCGGGGCTGCCCAGTTGGGCCAGCAGCGCCTCGGGCCCCTGCGGCGGCGCCCCTCGTGGCGCGCGCTCCGCCCGGCGCCACTCCTCGGCCAGTTCCCGGTGGCCCAGCGCGGCGAGCCGTTCGGGCACGCTCGCCGAGGCGGTCGCGGCCCGCAGCACCAGCGCCCGGCCCGCCTCCAACGCGGCGACGGCCTGCGGCAGTTGGCCCGCGTCGATCGCCCAGGAGGCGATGCGCAGCCCCCGGTTGGCGCCGTCCCGTGCCGCCCGCAGCGCGTGTTCGGCGCCCACCTGGATCAGCACGTCCTCGGCGACCCGACGCAGCGAACGCAGCCCCGCGTCGATCGCGGCCCGGGTGTCGACGCGCACCCGTTCCTCGTACAACTCGGCCTGCCGCCAGGCCAGTCCGGTGGCCCCCGTCCCGCCGGGCTCCTCCTCCAGCTCCTCCTCGGCGCGTACCAACTCGACGATCGCCTCGTCGAGTTGGGAACGGAGTCCGGTCATCGCATGGGTGGCCCTGAGGACTTCGGCGAGCCCCCAGCGCAGCTGCGTCCGTTCACCGGGGAGCGGCTCCTCGCCGATCTCGCCGAGGGCGGCGCGGGCCCGTTCGGCCAGCCCGGTGAGCCGCGCGGGGTCCGACTCCCCGACCGCGCCGACGGCCAGCAGGCCGGGCAGCGAGCGGTTGAGCGCCGCGTGCAGGGGGCCGGGCAGGGATCGTTCGCGCACCACCCGGTCGTAGAGGTCGAGCGCCTCCCGCACCAGGCGCGGGTCGCGCAGGCGCACGGCGCGCTGGCTGTGGGCGAGGGCGATATGGGAGAGCACGATGCCGTGGGCCGGGTGCGCCTCGCCGATGCGTTCGGCGGTCGCGCGGAGTTCGGCGACCGTCGCGTCGAAGGTCCGGATGAACTCCTCCTCGTCGCCCTCCTCGGCGACCTGGCTCAGCCGGGTGGCCAGCCAGGTCGCCCGCAGCAGCACCCGCAGTTCATCGGTCGGGTTCTCCTCCGCCGTGGCCGGCTGGCCGGCCGGTTCGGGCACGACGGCGGCCAACGCCCCCAGCAGCGCCTCCTGGTCCCGGCGGCTGCCGCCCTGCCAGTGGGAGATCATCGGGAGCAGCGGCACGAGCAGCGAGGCCAGCTCCGGATCGTTCTCGCCGAGGCGCTCCAACAGCGGGCCGACTTCGGCGAGTTGTTCCGAACCGCCGGTGCGCATGGCCAGCATGACCGAGCCGAGGGCGGCGAGCACCGGCTCCAGCCCCGCCACCACCGCGCCGGCCCCCGGGCCCCGGGCGGTCAGCGTCTCCACGGCCTCCCGCAGCTGCTCCGCGCCGGCGAAGCCGGGCTCCGCCGACTCTTCCAGCAGCGCCATGAGCGCCGCGAACCCCGCGGTCCCCGCGACCCCTGCGGTCCCGGACGCCGAGGCGGGCGGCGGGTCGTGGTCCGGCGGCCGGTCGTCGTCCGACGGCTCGTCGTTCCCCGTCGGCCGGTTGAGCGGCTGTTCCGGGAGGCCGCTCAGGAGCGTGCGCATCGACGCGAAGATCTCCCTCCCCCGCTCGCCGTCCGGCAGCGTCTCGGGCATGGTCTCCTCGGCGCGCTCGGCGACGTGCAGCGCGTCCGTGGTGGTGCGGGCCGAGTGCAGCGACCTGGCCGTCGACACAAGCCAGGTCAGGGACGCCAGCGTGCCGGCGAGATGGTCGGGCACCTCGGCGGAGCGCAGGTCGGGCAGCAGGCTCTCCAACTCCGCGAAGACCGCCCGGAGGCGTGGGCTGTCCGGGTCGAGGCCGAGTTCGGGGGCGCTCCCCAGCAGCCCGTCCATCCGGGGCACGGGCCCGCCGCCGGTCGGCATGGCCTGGGCCGCCGGCATCAGCAGCAGAGCCAGCATCCACGCCGTGCACAGCCGGTCCTCGGCGCCCAGCCGGGAGGGCCCGTCCGTTCGGCGGGCGGCCCGCAGCATCCGGATGGCCCGCTCCCGGTCGCGCGCCGCGTCCTCCTCCTTCTCGAAACGCGAGCGCACGATGTGCCGCAGCCCGTAGAGGCAGCCGAGGCGGGACCGGATCGTCGCCGCCAACGGGTCGCCCGGCTCCAGGTTCCGGGCCGCCTCGGCCAGTTCGAGGATGGTCGGGTCCAACTGCGCCCGCCGGCGCGCCCCATCGCCGGGGCTGCCGCGCTCGCCCGTGAAGAACGGCCGCACCATGCCCTCCGAGCGCACCAACGCCTCAGCGATCCCCACCCTGTTGCCCCTCCCCGTTTCCCCGTTCCGCCGGCCCCTGCTCGAACACCCTTCCCACCCGTGCTCCGTTTCTCGCCCCCTTCGCCGGGCGTTTGCCGGTCAACTTCCGGTCGCCGACGCGGGTTTGCCGGGTGCGGCGCGCGCGGCTGGTCTTGGATGGGGAGATCCGGAGGGCCGGAAGGGGGCGCCGCGATGGGGCACGACGACGACGGCGAGCGGGGCGCGGCGCCCGGGGTGCGCGCCTGGGCGGAGGTCGCGGTCAGCCAGGCCGATGTGCTGCTGCGCGGCGGGGGCGAGGGGCTGCACCAAACCGCCAAGCAACTAACCACCATCGAGGGCTTGTTGCCTGAGGACGACCCGCTCAGGGCGGCCGTCGTGCCACGCCTGGGCCTGCTGCTGGTCCTGCGCGACGGCGAGGGCGACCGCGAGGCCGCCCTGCCGCGTCTGCGCTGGACGCACCAACACCGTTCGAACGGCGACCCGTTGGCGGTGCGGGCCCGCCTCGCGCTGCTACGTCACCTGGCCCCATCCCCCGACTCGGTCACCGAACCGCTGCGGGAGAGCGCCCTGTTCGGGGCCGACGCGGCGCCGCTGGCAGAAGCCCTCGGCCGTCATCGGGAGGAGATCGGGGCGATCCTGGACCGCCTCGACGCCGCCCCACTCGAACCCGTCCTGCGCACGCGCCTCGGCTTCTTCCGGCGGCTGATCGCCCAGGCGGACGCGGGCCGGCCCGACGCGGCCCCCGCCGATCTCGTCGGCGCCGCGCCCGGGGGCGTTCCGCCGGCGTTCCGGACGCTGCTGGGAATGCTGGGCGGCGCGGCCGGGGCCGGGGAGGAGGAGTTGGCCCGGCAGGGCGCCACCGGGCCCGAGCGGCTGCGCGCCCTCCTCGCCGGGCTGGACCGGCTGCTCGCCACGCTGCCCCACACCGCCCCCGATCGGTCCGAGTTGGCGAAGCTGCGCTCCTATCTTCGGCTGCTGCTGAGCACCCTGGACCCGACCGCGCCGGCCTGGGACGAGGCGGACGCGGCCGACGCCGAGCCGGTGACCGGGGACAGCCCCGGCCCGAGCTGGCCCGGCCGCGCCGAGCAGGAACGCGCCCTCGCCGCAGCCGGCGACTCTCTGTGCGCCCTCCGCGAGGGCGATCCCGCCCTGCTGGAACGCGCGGCGGCCGCGATGCTGGAGGCCGTCGAGGCGCTGCCCGAGGACAGCCGGGAGGGCCAGTTGGCGCGGACCCAACTCGCCGGCGTGCTCGGGCAGGCGCGGCGGCTCTCCGGCAGCCTCCAGGACTCCGACGCCTCGGCCGCCCTCACCCGCGCCACCCGCGCGGTGCTGGACCGCGACCGGCGCGGCCCGCTGCCCGACGCCTCGCCGCTCAACGTCCAACTGGCCGTCGACGCCGCCTTCCTGGAGCTGGATCTCGCGAGCAGGGAGGACGACCCGGCCGTGGCGCCCCGGCTGATCGGGGAGTTGGGCCGCCTCCACGAGGCGCTGCCGCCCGAGGACCCGACGCGTTCGGCAGTGGGGCTGGCCCTGGGCCTCGCCCACCGGCAGCACGCCCTGCGGGCGGAGGGCGGGGAACGCGCCCAACGGCTGGGCCGGGCCCGGGCGTTCCTGCGGGCGGGCGCCCACGCGACCGGGGGCCCGTTCGCGCACCTCCCTGTGCTGCGGCGCGCCGTGGTGCTGGCCCAGGTGTCCGAGTTGGAGCCCGACCAGGAGGCCGCCGACGAGGCGATCGCCGCGCTGCGCACGGCACTTGAGGGGCCGGGCCTCGTCCACGGGCAGGAGGCGGTGCTGCGGTTCCTGCTCGGCCAGACGCTGCTCCGCGCGGCCCTGCTCGGCAACGACGCCGAGGCGCTCGACGCCTCCGTCGCCGAGCTGGAGCGCGCCGACCGCCTCGCCGCCACCGGCTCAGGGGCGCTCCGCAGGTCCGACGCGCTGGCCGAGCTGTCGAGCACCCTGCTCGCCCGCCACCACATCGGCGCGCACCTCGGCGCCGACCCGGAGCGCGTCCGCGCCGACCTGACCGCCGCGCTGGCGAAGGGACATGCCGCGCTGGTCGAGAGCGCCGAGGACGTGCTGCTCCAACTGGGCGCCGAACACGGCCTGTTGGTGGCCCGCGCGGGCGCGGCCCACGGGCGGCGGCTGGCGCACGAGGCGGCGCACGCGGGCCGCGCCGCCGAGGCCGTGGCGGCGCTGGAGCTGGGCCGTTCGATGGTGCTGCGGGCGGCGGCCGCCTCCCGCACCGTGCCGGGGCTGCTGGAGGACGCGGGCCAGCCGGAGCTGGCGGCGGAGTGGCGCGCGCAGGTGCCGACCGACCTGCTGCGCCCCGGCGCGGCGGAGGCGTTTCTCGCCCGGTCGGCCCGGCGGGACGGGCCGCCGGTGCCGAGCGCGCTGCGGCGCCGGGCGCTGGCCGCGCTGCGCGCGTCGAACGGCCGCGCGCCGGCGCGCACGCCGGGCGTGCCGGAGTTGGCGGCGGGCCTGGCGGCCACCGGCGTGGACGCGTTGGCCTATCTGCTGCCCGCCGCCGGGGAGAACGGCAACGGCTACGCCGTGCTGCTCCGCCCCACCGGCGAGGCGCCCACCGTGCTGCGGCTGCCCGGCCTGACCCTGGCCGACCCGACGCTGAGCGCCTATCTGGACGCGGCCGCGCACCGCTCCCGGGAACCGGAGGACGCCAACGGCGAGGCGCGCTGGCGGAGTTCGCTGGACGCGCTCTGCGACTGGGCCGGCCCGGTGGTGATGGACCCGCTGTTGCGCGCCGTTCCGGGCCGGGCCGACGGCGCCGACCCCCGGATCGTGCTGGTGCCCTGCGGGCCGCTGGGCGTCGTCGCCTGGCACGCGGCCCGGGTGCGCGGCGGCGAGGCCAACGGCGGTGGCCGGGAGCGGCGTTACGCCTGCGAGCGGGCCGTGATCAGCTATGCCGCCTCCGGCGCCGAACTCCTCCGCGCCGCCGGCCGCCGCAGGCAACCGGCCGTCGCCGGCGGCCAGGTGCTGGTCAGCGACCCCGAACTCACGCTGCTGTGGGCGGAGTTCGAGGCGGAGGCGCTGCGCGCCGCGTTCTACCCCGGGGCGTCGCGCTACGGGGAGTTCCCCTCGGACGCCGACACCCCGCCCGACGCGGCCGGCACCCCGGACGACCTGCTCGCCGTCCTCCCCGGCACCGAAGCCGGCACCGACGCCGGCAGAGACGGCGGCCCAGGCCCCGGTCCCGCCGTGGTGCACCTGGCCTGTCACGCGACCGCCGGCCCGCTGCCCACCCGTTCCGCGCTGCGCCTGGCCGACGGCCGGGCGCTGACCGTGGCCCGGCTGCTGGAGGACGCCGACGCGCCGGGCGCCGCCGGGCCGCTGGTGGTGCTCAGCGCCTGCGAGACGGACCTCAGCACCCGCGACCACGACGAGGCGTTGACCCTCGCCACGGCCCTGGTGGCCCGGGGTGCCGTCGATGTCGTGGGCTCCCGCTGGGCCGTCAACGACGGGGCGAGCGCGGTGCTGATGACCGCGTTCCACCACTTCCTCGCCGACCGTGGCCTGGCCCCGGCGGACGCCCTGCGGGCCGCGCAACGCTGGATGCTGCGCCCCGAGGACCGGGTCCCGCTCCCGCTGACCGACGCCATCCGCCACGAGGCCGGCCGCCCCGACCTGCCCGACGTCCACCTCTGGGCGGCCTTCACCCACCAGGGCAACCCGGCCCCGGGCGGCGGAGGTTCCACCCTGCGGTGAGTTCCGGCCCTGTCAAGAAGGCACGTTTCGGCCGACCTTGCGCGGTTACCCGAACGTTATGACCACACGGAGCGAAGCACGGAAGAAGAGCGAAGCGCACGAGAAGGCCCAGGAGGCCCACGCGAAGGACGAGTCGAAGGACGACCGGCCGGCCCCGCTCAGGGTCGCCGAGGCCGGCGCGCGTTCGGCCGGCGAGGCCGGCAAACGGGCGGGCCGCGCGGCGGCCTCGCGCTGGGAGACCGGCCAACGGGCCGTCGTCTCCACCGCGCACCGGGCGGCCTCCGGCGTCGGCACGGCGTGGACCGCCGTCAGACATCACAAGGTGGCCGCCGCCGGGACCGCCGTCGGCGTCGTCGGCCTGGCCGGCGGGGCCTTCGCCCTGGGCCGCGCCAGGGCCCGCGCCCACGCCGGCCCCCTGACCCGGCTCACCGGCGGCCGCATCTGAGCCGCGCGGGGCCGGGCCGGACCCACACCACGCCGCCCCGCGCCCTCCGCCTCAGGCGACGACGTCCGCCCGGTCCTGGTCCGGCGGGCCCGCCGGCTCCTCCCCGGCGGGCCGGTCGGACCCGGCGCGGTCGTCCCGGTCAGCCCGGTCGGCCAGGTCGGCCCGGTCGGCCCGGTCGGCCCGGTCGGCCCGGCCGGCCCGGCCGGCCTTCGGCAGCCAGCGGAGGGCCAGCACGCCGAGCGCCGCGTGCAGCAGCCCGGCCGTGAGGGCGACGACCCGCAGGCCGTCGACGAACGCCGACCTCGCGTCCTCGACCACGGCGGACGCCAGCCCCGGCAGGTGTAGCGTCTCGTCGAGCGTCGGCGCCAACTCCGGCCCCTGGAGCCGGAAGACCAGCGCGGCGAGCGAACCCAGCAGCGCGATGCCCAGCGCGTTGCCGATCTCGTTGCTGGTCTCGGCGATCGCCCCCGCCGAGCCGGCGCGCTCCGGCGGAACGGCGCCCACGGCCGTGTCGGCGACGACCGCGAACGAGATGCCGTAGCCGACGCCCGCCACCATCGTGGACGCGACATACCAGCCGACGCCGCCGCCGGTCGTGGCCGGCAGCAGGAGCAACAGCCCGACCGCGACGAGGAAGTGGCAGGCCAGCAGCGCGGCCCGTTTGCCGAAGCGATCGACGGCGAACGGGGTGACCACGCACACCACGGTGAGCACCAGCGCCCCCGGCACCGCGAGCAGCGCCGCGTGCAGCACCGACAGGTCGAGGACCGACTGGAGGTAGACGCCGGCGAGATAGGCGGCGGCCGACCAGGCGGCCAGCGGAACCAGGCCGCTGATGATCGCGAACGTGAACGTCCGGTCCCGGAAGAGCGAGAGGTCCAACAGCGGGTGCGCCAAACGCCGTTGACGGGCGGCGAACCAGCCGAGCAGCGCCAGTCCGACCGCCGCCGACAGGATCGGCGCGGGCGCCATGCCCTCCGCCGCGAGATGCTTGAGGCCGTAGATCACCAGCAGCAGGCCGCCGGCCGAGGCGAGCACGCTCGGCGCGTCGACCCGCCCGGGCCGGGTCGCCCGCACCTCGCCGAGAAGGATCGGTGCCAGGATCAGAAACAGCGCGATCACGGGCAGGTTCACCAGGAAGACCGATCCCCACCAGAACCGTTCCAGCAGTAGACCGCCCACGATCGGTCCGATCGCGAAGCCGGCGGCGAACGCGGCCGCGAAGATCCCGATGGCCCTGGCCCGTTGCCGCGCGTCGGCGAAGAGTTCGCTCAGCACCGCCAGCGCGGACGGCAGCAGCGTCGCGCCCGCGACGCCCATCAACGCGCGGGCCGCGATGAGGAGTTCCGGCGACGGGGCGAACGCCGCCAGCGCCGAGCCGATGCCGAAGAACGTCGCGCCCACCCGCAGCAGCCGCAGCCGACCGAACCGGTCGCCGATGCTGCCAAAGGCGATCAGTAGCGAGCCAACGGCAAACCCGTAGATGTCCAGAATCCACAGAGCCTGATCGGCCGTTGGCGTCAGCGCCTGGCTGACCCGGGGCATCGCGAGGAACAGGATCGCGCCGTCCATGGAGACCAGCAGCACAGGGCCGAGGACCACCAGGAGCCCGAGCCAGGCCCGCCGCCCGGCGGCGCGGGGAGGCGGCACCTGATGCACCTGCGGCACCTGCGGTGCGTACGGTGCATCCGGCACGTGCGGTGAGCGGGGTGAAGGAGATGCGGACATGCCGACCACGCTGCGGCAGGCGCGGCGGCACAACCACTCCCCGCCGTGGGTACACCCGCCAGGTACAGGCGGGGGCCGCGCGGCGGCGCATAGGCTCGACGCCGTGGAGAGCCTCGCGATGTTCCTCAAGAGCCGCCGCGACCGGGTCACCCCGGGAGCGATCGGGCTGCGCACCTATGGCACGGTGCGCCGGGTGCCGGGGCTGCGCCGCGAGGAGCTGGCGCAGCTCGCGGGAGTGAGCCCCGGCTACTACGCGCGGCTGGAACAGGGGCTGGCGGAGGCCGCCTCCGAGCAGGTCCTCGACGCGCTGGCCCGGGTGCTGCGGCTCGACGAGATCGAGCGGACGCATCTGCACAACCTGGCCCGGCAGCCGGCCCGTTCCGGCCTCGCCGAACCGGCCGAGGAGACGCCCCACCCCCGCGTTCTCGCGCTGCTCGCCTCCCTCGACGAGGCGACGCCGGCCGTCGTGCTGGGCCGGCGCGGCGACGTGCTCGCCTGGAACCGCACGGGTCACGCGCTGGTCGCCGAGCACGTCCCGTTCGACGCGCCACAACGGCCGGGCGACCGCCCCTCGATGCCCCGGATGTTCTTCCTCGACCCGCTCACCCGCGAGCTGTACGGGAACTGGGACGAACTCGCCCGCGCCCACGTCGCCTATCTGCGGCTGACCGCCGGCCGCTTCCCCACCGACGCCCGGCTGGCCGGGCTCATCGGCGAACTCACCATGCGCTGCGACGCGTTCGCCACCCTCTGGGCGGCCGGCGAGGTCGCCGACTGCACCGTCGGCGCGATGCGCCTGCGCCACCCCACGGTCGGCGCGGCGCACGTCTCCTACCAGGTGTGGCTCCAGCCGGACAGCCCCGACCACCGGCTGGAGATCTACACCCCCGACGACGCGCCCTCGGCCGATACCCTCCGCCTCCTCACCCACCAGGCCCGCGCCACCACCACCCGATAGCAACGGCAAACAACCACCGGCCGGGCCCGGGGGCGTCGGTCAGCCGTCCGTTGCGGAGGCCAGGAGTTCGCCGACGCGCAGGACGAGTTCCCGCTCGCGGCCCACGACGACGATGACCTCACGTCCCCGCGCCATGATCACCGACTCGAAACCGCCGGCCGGCCCGCTCGCCACACCGTAGAGCAGGCTGTCGCTCCCCAGGGCCCGCAGCTCGCCCTCCCAGACGCCCCAGGGCAGCCCGCCCCCGGCGATGCGACGGGCCGTCTCCGCGTCCCGGGCCACCCAGCGCACCCCGACCTCGAACAGCTCCTCCGCGCTTCCCGAAGCGGAGGCGAACCGGCAGGCGGGCACGTGCGGGAGCGTCGTCCCGTTCACCTCCCGGCTGTCGTCCACCGGCAGCCGCTCGTAGTCGGTGCCGCGTTCCGCGCCGAGTATGCCGAGCGCGTCGTCGGACAGCAGGGCGCAGGCGTCGGGCCACTCCGCTGCGGGCACCCCGCCGAGACCCACGGGTTCGGGGTGGAGGTCCGGCCTCAGCCGGAGCGCGCTGAGGCGGGTGCCGTCCGACCCCCTCGTGGCGGTGACGAGCACATCGCCGCCATGACCGACGGGATCGCCCCGGTTCGGCAACGGCACGTCGTACTGTCGGCCGTCCGGATCGGTGACGACGCTCTCCGCAGGACGGCCCAATGCAGCGGTGTCATACCAGTTGCCGTTCCCACCGACCGAGACAACATCCCCGCCCTCGGTTCGCCAAAGCCCCTCCCACCAGCCGCGCCATCGGGTGGAGCGTTGCCAACTGATCTCACCGGCCTTGGCGTTGAGCGCATAGAGGGTCGCCCCGTTGACCAGGTAGACGTTCTGCTCGTCCCGCCCCAGCAGGGTGATCCCCATCTCCGCCAGGAACTCCGGGTCCTGGATCGTCGCCTGGGTCACCGTTTCGCCGGCCTCGTCGAGGACGACGACGGTCGGCCGGCCCCCCGTGACATGGTTGACCGCGACCAGATCGGGCGTGACGGAAAGGCGCGGCTCCTCCAGCGGGCCGAGCTCCTGCCGCCAGGCGGGACTTCCGCTCGCCGGGTCGACGGCCTCCACGACGGTGTCACCGTCCGGGCACTCCCGCAGGAGCAGGGCGTGCCCCCGGGTGGCCGCCACGCCGTCCGCGACGCAGTCCTGCTGGTCGTCCTCGCGCCCCCAGGTCCACTCCCCGGTGACCGGGTCCTGACCGGAGAGGTATGACGGCCCCACCCACGCGGCCCCGCGCTCGGTGAGGACAACGGTCGTGTCCCGGAGGGCGCCGTCCTCACCCGGCTGGAGTGTTCCCTCCGGCCCGCCGCGCTGTTGCCAGAGCAGCGCGCCCGAGGAGGCGTCATAAGCGGTGACGATGTCCGAGTACCGCCGTACGGCGCCACGGGGGTCATCCGCCGAATGGACCAGGACGACGTTCCCCAACTGCGCCATGCTGTGGACCTGTAGCGGCGGATCGACGCTGAAGCGGAGTGCGCCGGTCGCGAGGTCGAAGACGTCGACGACGCCCGAGTGCGACACCAACAGCGCGCCGTCGGCGCCGACATGCACCCCCGCGCCATCGAGCAGGTCGAACGGGCGCCCGGCCTCGTGCGGCACGGACATCTCCCACAGGGTCTCCCAGCCGGGCCCCCGTTCCGCCGGCTGCTCGCTCCCCGGCTCATCGCTCGCCGTCCCCCGGTCGTCGGGCGGTGCCGCCGTGTTCCCGCCGCCGTCGGCGCGCACTCCCGCCGAGCAGGTCAGGGCCAGCACGGCACCGACCAGCAGATAGGGCAGAACGCGGGTTCTCATCGGCACTCCCCCTGCCAGCCGGCCCAGTCGCACATCTCCGCCGGCTCCAACTCGCGTGGGCCGACGATGGTGTTGAGATACCCCGCGCCATAGCTGCCGGCCGGGCCCGTCACCGCGAACCCCTCCCCGTTCGGCGGCGGGACGCGCAGCTCGGCGCGTTCGCCCTCCAGAACGTAGGCGACGACCAGCTCGAACTCCCGGAGCCCCTCCTCGGCCCGTAAGGACATCGCGAGGCTCATCTGCTCCGCCGGCGCGAGGGTGATCACATGGCCGTCGAAGTAGGGCCGCTCCGGCTCGTCCTCCGTGTGCACGAAGGGGGCGGGCACGTCGAGATCGGCGGCCAACTCAAGCCTCTCCGTGTCGCCCTGCGGCTCGCCGCAGAGAAGTGCCCCGTCGAGGGCGGCCGTTGGCCCTGGGGTCAGGGGCTCGATGTCGATCGACTCGATCGTCAGCGCCCGGTCGCCGCCCTGGAGCGTGATGCCGAGGTCCAACCGGCCGACCGTCGCGCTCTCCTCGCGTGCGATCAGCCCGCGCCAGTCGGTGCTGCCCAGCAGTTCGGCGCGGTCCCCGGCCGAGGTCGGCGTCGTGGCGAGGGCGGTGCAGTTCGCGTCGCCGAGCACCGATGTCGCGATGTGGAGGTCCGGCCGCTCGTCGGCCCCCGGCCCGTCGGCTCCCTGCTCGGGCGGCTCGGACTCCTGCGGCCCCTCGGACCGTTGCTCGGAGGGCTGCGCCGAACTCTCCGGCGGTGGGTTCAGGTCGGCTGACATCCACCCCCATGTGATGTTCACCAGCAGGGGTGCCCCCACCAGCGCCGCCACGCTCAGTCCCGCGCGCCTCATGAGGCGCAGCCGCGCCTGCCGGGGGTCGGACGGCGGGTGGTGTCGGCGACGTGGGTGCCGACTCCCGGGCCGCACAGGTGAGTTCATGCTCCCTCCCACCCGTGACCGTACGGCCCGAACCCCACCCGGAGCGTCAACCCTCGGGTTGACGCGACGTCATCCCCGCGCGGTAGGCCGCCCGCCCCGCCGCCGGACGGCGCGCCGTCGGGACGGTTGACAGCGCCAACTAACGCAACTACTAACTCGTTACAACGCCTTGCCGGCGCGCGCCCCACTCCCCCCACCCGGCAACGGAGAGGACCGCCATGCGGGACAGCAACCCCCCACCCACCGCACCCCGCCGTCGAAAGCGCCGCCCCGGCGGGCGAAGGGCCCGGTGGGCGACCGCCGCCGCGCTCGCCACCGCCGCCGTGACCGCCACCCTGCTGCCCGGCACGGGCAACGGCGCGCCGGCCGCCGATCCGTCGAACGCAGCCGTCGGCGCCGGCGCCGCCGCCCAGCCGGCCACGCCCCTCGACACCACGGCCCTGGACACCCTGGGCGCGATCCACACCCCCGACGCCACGACCTTCCGCATCTGGTCGCCGGAGACGGCCGACGTCTCGGTGACGGTCGGCGGCGAGACCCACGCGATGAGCCCGGTCGAACTCGCCGACTACACCGACGTCTACGAGGTGGTCGTCGAGGGCGACCTGAACGGCGCCACCTACCAGTTCCACGTCGGCGGGAACGCCGTCCGCGACCCGTACGCGCAGATGGTCAACCCCGGCACCACCGAGGGCGTGGTGATCAACGCGGCCAGCGTGACGCCCAGCGATGGGAGTTGGGCCCCGACGCCCGAGCTGGTCAACCGCGAGGACGCCGTCGTCTACGAGCTGTCCGTGCGGAACTTCACCATCGACCCCAGCTCGGGCGTGGACGAGGAGCTGCGCGGCACGTTCGCCGGGCTGACCCAGACCGGCACCACCAACGGCGACGGGCTGGCCACCGGCATCGACCACCTCAAGGAGCTGGGCGTCACCCACGTCCAGCTGATGCCGTCGTTCGACTTCAACAGCACGGTCCCCAACTGGGGTTACGACCCGTCGAACTTCAACGTCCCCGAGGAGCAGTTCTCCCGGTTCACCGAACCCGAGGAGCGCATCCGCGAGTTCAAGGACATGGTCAACGAGTTCCACGAGAACGACATCCGGGTGCTCATGGACGTCGTCTACAACCACACCTACAGCAAGGAGGCGTTCGAGGACATCACCGGCCAGTACTACACCCCGGAGGACCTGGCGGGTGTCGGCAACTCCCTCGACGACGGCAACCCCATGGTGAGCCGGATGATCCGGGACTCGCTCGAACACTGGGTGCGGAACTACAACATCGACGGCTTCCGCTTCGACCTGGCGGGCGTGCACCACTACGCGAACGTCGCCGAGTGGACCGAGTACCTGCACGCCGCCTACCCAGGGCGCGCCCTCCAGGTCCACGGCGAGCCCTGGTGCGGCGGCTGCACCGACCCGCTGGAGTCGTCGAAGGTGCGCTACGGCACGGTGCCCGCGCTGGCCGGCGGGCACCTGGGCGTGTTCAACGGCGCCTACCGGGACGCGTTAAAGGGCGGCACCCGCGACACCGTGCTGGGCTACATGGGCGGCGGGGGCGACCCGGCGGCCATCGCCTCGGGAACGCGCGGCTCCCCGCTGGCCGAGCACAGCACCGAGCCGCTGCCCAACCCCTGGGACCCCAACTTCGCCCACGACCCCGAGCAGACCATCAACTACGTCTCGGCACACGACGACCTCAACCTCTGGGACAAGATCACCTACTCCGGGGTGACCGGCGGAGCCGAGGGCCGGGCCGGGCGGATGAACCGGTTCGCGGCCGGGATGGTGCTGACCTCGCAGGGCATCCCGTTCTTCTACGAGGGCGACGAGTTCCTGCACTCCAAGGTCGTCAACGGCGACTACGAGACGGCGAAGAACTCCTACAACGCCGGCGACGAGGTCAACGCGCTCGACTGGGACGAGAAGACCCAGAACGCGGCGACCTTCGCCTACTACCGCGACGCCATCGCGCTGCGCCAGTCAACTCCGGCCCTCCGGCTGACCAGTTGGGACGCCGTTCAGAACCAGATGGTCACCGGGGTGGACGGTTCGGTCGTGGTCTCCGCCATCAGCTCCGACCCGAACAGCCCCGCCGAGCCCGACACCGTCGTGGTCTACAACCCGACGGACGCCGACTACCAGCCGAGCCTGCCCCCGGGCTCCTGGTCGAGGGCGCTGGACGCCGGCGGCGCGGCCGACGGGAGCGACACCACGTGCGAGGGTCTGGCGGTGACGGTGTTCACCCGGGACGCGGCGGCCGGGGCCTGAGCCGAACGCCCGCGCGAATCGGCCCGGGCCGGCGCCAACGGCCGGCACCCCGTCGCGCTCAGCGCCGCGTCCGGGTCCCCGTCCCGCCCGGGGCGGGGGCCCGGCCGCTGGAGTCGCGCACCATCAGCGCGGTGCCGAGCACCTGGTGCGGGTGCTGGTCCTCGCCGCGCACGGCGGAGACCAGCAGCTCGGCGGCCAACCGCCCCTTGGCGGCGATGGGTTGGTGCACGGTGGTCAGCCGGGGCCGCAGCCAGGACGCCTCGGGCAGGTCGTCGAAACCGGTCACGGAAACGTCCCCGGGAACGCGCAGACCCAGTTCGTGCAGGGCGTCGACGGCCCCGATGGCCAGCACGTCGGACAGCGCCAGGATCGCGGTCGGCGCCCTCCCGGCCATGACCGCCCCCGTCGCCCGATACCCCTCGGCGCGGGTGCAGGGCACCTCCAGGAGTTCCACGTCGTTCATGGTCATCCCGGCCCCGGAGAGTCCCTCGGCGATGCCCGCCATGCGCCGGGAGAGGCTGCCGCGATAGCCGACCGTGGCCACCGTGGGGCCCGGGTCGATGGACAGCACCGCGATCCGCCGGTGCCCCAGCTGGAGCAGGTGCTCGACGGCCTCCCGCGCGCCGTTGCGGTCGTCCACGTCGACGCTCGGGGCGCCCTCCGCCGCGTCGCTGTCCACCAGGACGAACGGAATGCCGCGCCGCCTCAACTCCTCGACCTCGCCCCGGTCCGTCTCCAGACCGCAGACGACAAAGCCGTCCACGGCGGCATAGGGAATCGCCTTCAACATCGAGTCCCGCAACGGCGGCGTCAACAGCAGCGTGAAGCCCTCGCGGTCACAGACCTGCCCCACGCCCAGCAGAAAGCGCGCGTAGTACGGGTTCTCCATCACCTTGGCGACGTTCTGCGGCAGCAGCACCCCGAGGGACTTCGTCTGCCCGGCCTGGAGCATCCGCGCGACCGCGTTGGGCACATACCCCAACTCCCGGGCCGCCGCGAGAATGCGCTCGCGGGTCGCCTCGGAGATGCGGGCCGGGTCGTTGAAGGCGAAGGAGACGGCGGACCGGGAGACGCCGGCGGCGGCGGCGACATCCTTCGACGTCGGACGCCGCTTCCCCGGCTCACCGCCGGGCCGCCCGCCTGTCGCCATCCTGCCCCTCCTCGTCTCCCCCGCCCGGCCGGCGAGCGCCAGACCGACCGCCCGTGCCCCCGAACCCTATCCCCACCGCTTCCGGCGGCGGAGAGCCCTCGCCCCCGCCGGCGACCGAGCAGACCGTTCGGGCCGCCAACGATTCATGCTACCGTTCGAGACACAAACGTTAGTCGCACAAATGTTAGGCACGCCAATGATCAAAGCGTTCCGCGTCGCCGTCCCCCAGGCCGACCTCGACGACCTCAACGACCGCCTCGCCCGCACCCGTTGGCCCAACGAGGTCGCCAACGCCGGCTGGGACTACGGCTTCCCGCTGACCCGACTCAGGGAGCTGGCCGAGTACTGGCGCACCGGCTACGACTGGCGCCAACACGAGGCCAGGCTCAACGAGTTGCCGCACTTCACCACCGAGATCGACGGCCAGAACGTCCACTTCGTCCATGTCAGGTCCCCCCGGCCCGACGCGCTCGCGCTGGTCCTCACCCACGGCTGGCCCGGCTCGTTCCTGGAGTTCCTCGACGTGATCGAGCCGCTGTCCCGGGACTTCCACCTGGTCATCCCGTCCATCCCCGGGTACGGCTTCTCCGGGCCGACCCACGAGCGCGACTGGGGCGTCGTCCGGATCGCCCGGGCCTGGGCCGAGCTGATGCGCCGCCTCGGGTACCAGCGCTACGGCGCCCAGGGCGGCGACTTCGGCTCCGGCATCTCCACGGCGCTCGGGGCGGTGGCGCCCGACCGGGTCGTCGGCGTGCACGTCAACTACCTGCCGACCCCGCCGGACCCGGACGCCGACCTCGCGCTCTCCGAGGACGACGAGGCGCGGCTGGCCCGGATCAGACAGCTGATGGCCAACCGCCCGCCCTACCAGGCGCTCCAGGCCCTCACCCCGCAGACCATCGGCTATGCGCTGACCGACTCGCCCGTCGGCCAACTCGCCTGGATCGCCGAGCGCTTCGCGCAGTGGACCGACCCGAAGACGCCGGTCGACGACGAGCGGATGCTCACCGACGTCTCGCTCTACTGGCTGACCGCCACGGCCGCCTCCTCCGCCCGCCTCCACCACGACGCGCCGCGCGGCGCCCAGGAGCCGTGCCGGGTGCCGCTCGGCGTGGCGGTGTTCGCCCACGACATCACCCGGTCGGTGCGGCCGCTGGCGGAGCGGCGCTACGACATCAGGCACTGGTCGGAGTTCGACCGGGGCGGCCACTTCGCGGCGATGGAGGTGCCGGAGCTGTTCGCCGAGGACGTCAGGGAGTTCTTCCTGCACCGGATCGCCGCGTAGCGGCCGGAGCCGGGCCGCCGGCCGCCCGGGCGGCTCCCGACCGGCGGCCCCCTGCGGCAGACTCGTTCCGGGGGCCGGCGCGGCCCCGCGCCGGGACAGGAACGTGTGAACGTGCGAACGTGCGGAGGTCATCGTCATGCAGCCCCCAGGAGCCGCGCCCGGAGCACCCCACCTCGGCCCCCCGGCGGCCGGCCCCGAGGAGCCGGCGCCGCCGGGCCGCCTCGCCGCGGTGGTCTTCGACTTCGACGGCCTGCTGATGGACACCGAGTCGACCCTGGTCGAGGACTGGCGGAACGAATGGGCCTTCCACGGCCTGCGGTTGGACGTCGACACCGACTTCTGGCCAGGACACGGCGGCAACGTGACCGAGCACCGTCTCGACCGACTCGCCGCGCTGGTCGGGCCCGGCTTCGACCGCGCGGCCAGCCACGCCCGGTTCCTCGCCCACCGCCGCGAGCTGCACCGTTCGCTGGGGCTGCGCCCCGGCATCGGCGACTGGCTGAACGAGGCCCGCGCCCTGGGCCTGCGGTGCGCGATCGCCAGCAGCTCCCCGCTGCCCTGGGTGCGCCAACACCTCACGCGGGTCGGGGCGTTCGGGCTGTTCGACGTCGTCGCCACCGGCGACGAGGTGACCGAGCCCAAGCCCGACCCGGCCGTCTACCGGCTCGCGCTCCACCGCCTCGGCCTCCCGGCCGCCCGCACCGTGGCCGTGGAGGACACGCCCCACGGCGTCGCCGCCGCCCACCGGGCGGGGATGGCAACGATCGCGATCCCCAACCCGTTCGTCGACGCGGCCAAGGTCGCCGCCGCCGACCTCACCCTCCCCAGCGCCGCCCACCTCTCCCTCCCTCAGGCCGTCGCCCACCTGGAGAACCGCGCCGGCCCCCAACTCCCCGGCCCCGCCCGGGCGTAGGGCCGCGCGGGGCGGCCGGCGCCGCCGGTTCAGCCCGAGGCGCGGCCGGCTCACCCCGGGGTGCGGCCGTCGCCAAGGCCCTCGGGCGGCGTCTCCCGGTCACCGGACCTGGACTCCAGATAGGTGGTGTGGGTCCGCTGCCGACGTTCCAGCGACTCCCGGACCAGCTCGGCGACCGTTCCCAACTCCTCCCGCAACAACTCCAGTTGCCGCCTGAGGTGGCGCTCGGCCGGGTCGGCGCCCGGCTGGAGCCTGGCCCACCAGCGGGTGCGCTGGTACGCGTCGAACGCCTCCGGGAGGTCGGTGCGCACGGCGCGGCCCAGGACGTGCACCGCCTCGGGGTCGGCGGCGATCTCCTCGGCCACCCAGCCGGGTTCGAGGAGGGCGGCCAGCAGATCGTCGACCTCGGCGGCCGGCACCGTCGCCTCGGCGGGCACGTCCAGGCCCGCGACATAGTCGCGCAGGGCGGCGAAGTCGGCCCGAACGGCGTCCAGTTCGCCGCCGGGGCCACCCGTTCCCGCGAACAGCGGGCGCGCGGCCCGCTCGGGCGGGGCGATCAGCGCGCCCGCCCCGTACAGGCCGGCGACCACGACCGGCCAGTAGGCGCCGGCCAGCCCGGTGAACACCGTCACCAGGCCGACCAGCCCGCAGACGCAGCCCGTCAGGTTCTTCCGCGACTCCAGGTAGGCCAGGGCCCGGGCCGCAGGACCGCTACTGGTAGCCACGGATCTCCTGGAACGCGTCGTCGAGCGGGCCGCTGACCGCGTCGAACAGCGCGCCCCCGGTCTGGTCGGCGATCCGCTGAAGCTCGGCCGGATCGAAGTCGCCGAACAGGATGGTGAACACCGGCACTTGGCGCCACTCCTCGTCGAGCGCCGCGTAGTAGTCCTGGAAGGTCGTAGCGGTCACGTCGTCGATGTTCTGCCCGTCGGTCATCAGCACGATGGAGGTGAACGCGTCCCGCGCGCCCTCGTCGGCCAGCAGCTCGTACGCCTCGATCAGGCTGGCGTAGAGGGCGGTGCCGCCCAGCGCGGTGAGGGAGTCGATGCCCGAACGGATGCCGGCCAGGGCGTCCTCGCGGCGCTCGGCCTCGACCGTCCAGGTCTCGGCGGAGACCACGTTGTCGTTGAACGGCATCAACGTCACCTGCTCCCGGTCCCTGAACCGCTGCCCCGCCGGGGCGTCCGCGCCGGTGAGGCGACGCAGCGCGTCCTGGAGCGCGGCCAGCCGCTCCCCGTCCATCGAACCCGACGTGTCCAGCACATAGAGCGTGCGGGAGGGGCGGCGCAGCTCGCTGTCGTAGGCGTCGAGGAGCGCGTCGGCGACGTCGAGCGAGCCCGGGTAGGGCAGTTCGCGGCGCTGCCCGCCGGGAATCGCCTCGGCTGCCGCGACCCCGGTGGCGACCGGGCGGCGCAACGTCTCCTCCGTGAGGGCGCGCTGCGCCTCCGGGCTCCGCAGATACCCGCCGAGGAGGCGCAGCGCCTCGGCCGCCTCGGGCGAGGCGGAGGTCAGGGTGGTGAGCGGGTAGCGGGCGGTGACCACGCCGTCCAGCGGGCGGACCACCGCCAGGTCGGCGGCGCCGTCGCGGTCCAGGCCGAGCAGCACGGACTCGTAGTTGATCAACGCGTCGACGTCGTCGCGCTGTTGGAACGCCTCGGCGAGCCAGCCCGAGGAGCCGGAGGTGAGCCGCTGCCCGGCGAACAGCTCCACCAGCCGGTCGGCGCTGCCCGTCACATCCTCCGAGGTGAGCGCGGACTGGGCGCCGGAGAGCGCGGAGGTCACCGAGATCAGCGCGCTGTAGCCGGAGTTGGAACGCGTCGGGTCCGTCATGCCGAAGGTCAGCTCGCCGGCCGTCGCGGCCTCGTGGACCTGGGCCCAGGTGATCTCGTCGAGCTGCCAGCCGAGCCGGGCGAGGGCCTCCGGGCGCAGGCCCAGGGCGACGGGCGAGGTCATGATCGAGGTCTCGGTGAGGACGCGCTCCTCGGCCTCGGGGTGCAGCCTGAGGTAGTCGTTGGTGGCCAGCCACACCGCGTCGTAGGCGCCGTCGGCCTCGCCGGACAGCACCTGGCGGGTGGCGTCGAGGGTGCCGACGCTGGTGATGTCGGCGCGGACGCCGGTCTCCTCGGCGGCGCGTTCCAACAGCGGTTCCATGTCGGCCAGTTCGCTGCCCGCGAGAATCCGGACCGTCTCGGCGGCCTCGACGCCGCCGCCGTTCCCGCCGTTCCCGTCGTTCCCGCCGTCGTCGCCCGAGTCGCCGGTGCAGGCCGCGACGGCGAGCGCGAGCGCGGCGAGCGAGGCGGCCAGCCGTGCGCGTGCCCTCATCCCAGGCCCTCCTCGCGCCGGTCCCCGGCGCGCGAGCGCTCCAGGTGGTCCCCCGCGACGCTCAACTCGTCGGACAGGGCGCGGGCGGTGGCCGCCATGGTCTCGGTGGCCTGCGCCTTGTAGGTGTCGATGGCGTCCAGGGTGCGGTAGACCTGCTGGAACGCGGCGCGCAGGGTCTCGGCGCCGACGGCCGGGTCGGCGGCCATCTTCTGGATCTCGCCGCTCTGGGTGGCCAGCATCTCGGCGTTGGCGCGGACCAGGTCCTCGGTGGTGCCGCGCAGGGCGGAGATCTGCTCGCCGACCTTGCGCTGGTTCTCCAGGGCGGTGGAGAGCATGATGCCGATGCGCAACGCGGCGACGGTGGTGGTGGCGGCCCGGTCGACGCCCTTGATCAGCTCCTCGTTGTTGCGGCGCACCACGTCCATGGCGAGATAGCCCTGGGCGCACACCGCGAGCTGGGTCAGCAGATCCTGGTGCTTCTGCCGGACCGGGAAGAGGAGGTCGGCGCGCAGCGCCGTGGCCTGCTCGGGGTCCGTCGCCTCCAACCGGTCGACGCGCCGTTGCAGTTCGCCGTCCAGCGCCTCGGTGAGGACGGCGTACTCTTGGAGCTTTCCCATGGTGTCCCAGAGGCGGGCGCGCTCGGTGTGCAGGGCGGCGCTGTCGCGGCGCAGCTCGTCCTGGCCGGACCGCAGGCTGGCCACGATCTTCTGGAGCGTGCCCTGCGCGGTGGCGTAACGGGCGAGGTGGTCGCGGAACCGGTTGCCTCCGGGCAGCCGGGAGAGCAGCCGCCGCACCCCTCCGGCGGAGGACTCGCGCGGGTCGAGGTCCTCCACGGTGCGGCGCAGGTCCACCAGCGACGAGGAGACCCGGCCCTGCGCGTCGGCCGCGTCGCCACCCGCGCCCCGGGCGAGCGAGCGGACGCTGCGGTCGAGCATCCGGTTGGACTGCTGGGCCGCGGCGCGCATCTCGGCCGAGCCGAGCGAGGTGACCTCGCCGACCCGGGTGGAGAACTCCGGTGACCGCGCGTCCAGTTCGGACAGCGAGTCGACATAGGTGGCGGCGCGGCGGCCCAGTTCCTCGCGGGTCTCCGCGTCCAGCGGGACCAGCCCCGAGGCCTGCTCCGCCCGGACCGGGGCGACGGGCTCGGGCGGCGTGAGGATCAGTGGGCTCTCGGTCTCTGTCACTACTTCCCCCTCTGTCATGGTTCCCCCTCGATGAGATCCGGCACGGCGGGGTGGCTGTCGGTCACGTGGCCGTCGGCCGGGCGGCCGTCGGCCGGGTGGCTCCGCCGGGCCCGCGTCAGCCCCGGGCGCGGTCGGCCATGGCGCGCAGCACGTCGGCGGTGGGAACGGGCGCCTGCCGCACCCCGTCGAGCCCGTCCCTGAGGTAGGCGGAGTGTTCGGCGGTCGCCTCGGTGAACTCGGTGGTGGCGCCCTGCGGCCGGAAGCCGTGCCGAACGGCGAGGCGGCGCAGTTCGGGGCTCTCGGTCAGGACCTCGCCGAGGCGTTGGCCGCCCTCGGTGAGCGGCACCAGCGTGTGGTCGCTGGTGGCCGTGGTGTCCGGGTAGAGCACCACCATGTCCCCGGCCACGCCCGCGTCGGCGTCCCCGGGGCCGGCGTCCCCCGCCTCGGCGCCGCCGATCAGCAGCGCGGCGACCTGCGACTCGTAGGCGAGGACCAGGGGGTTGCCGACGCCGCTGACGAAATCGCGGAACGGCCCGTCGGAGCTGGACTGTTGGGTGCCCTGGACCCGCACGAGGGTGTCGAGCAGCGGCGCGGTGCGCTCGATGGCGGCCTCGTCGGCGACGACCTGCCCGTCGTTGGCGACAAAGGAGGCGGCCGCCAGATAGAGCGCGCCGGAGTTGGAGGTGAGCGGGTCGGTGCTGGAGACATAGAGCACGCCGCTGAGCCCGTCCCGCGCCTCGGCGCCCTCCAACTCCTGCCAGGTGCGGCCCTCTTCGACCGCGGCGAGATAGTCGGCCATGGAGAGCTGGCCGCGGTGGTCCGCCTCCAGCGTGGCCAGGCCGTTGGCGGCCAGCACCTCGACGGCCTGGCGGTGGGCGAGCACCACCAGCGGCGAGTAGAACGGCCGCAGCGGGGCGCCCACATCGCCGTTGTCGCGGCGCAACGCGTCGGCGGGGCCCTGGCTGGAGGGGAACGCGAAGTCGTAGTCCCCGAGGTCGACGTCCTCCATCGCCCACGAGCCGACGGACTGGGCCCGCACGGTCAGCCCCTCGTCGGCGAGGGCCGCCACCACGTCGGGGTCGGCGAAGAACTCCGCCTTCTCCGAGCCGATCACGCCGCTGACCGTGGTCGTTCCACCCCCGCCCTCCCCGGTGTCCCGCCCGACGACGACCGCGACGACAACGCCGGCCAGCAACAGCACTCCCAGTGCGATCCCCCATATCCGTCTCACGATGTGAAGCTTCCTCAACCAGGACCACCGCCGGGCATCAACAAGGTGGCCGCCGGGTGAACCAGCCGTCGCAGAACCCCAACGGGCGTGCGGGCGCGGCGTGTTGAGGGCCGCCGCCCGGGGCTCGCGTGACGGACGGCCGGCCGGCGGGGGCGGGCGCAGCCCGCAAGCGAGCTGACGACCGAAGGTTAAGTGTTCGAGACACCTTCCCCCTTTGAACTGCCGTTCCCTTTCCCGAGAAACAGCACAGGACAACGCGGAAACCCGTATCCGGTGCCCTTGCTCACGTGGCAGAAAATCGATCGCTCATGGAAGCCATACGGCATTCCGCTGGCCGAGCGAGGACGCATCGCCCGAAGTCCCCGGCTCCCCGTGGAGAACCTGCCTTATGGTGCTGCGGCCAAGCCCGTGCGGGAATCCGTCAGTTGCATTGAGGAGTGTTGTGCGCGCTGTTGTGATGAAGGAGTTCGGTGGGCCCGAGGTGCTGCGGGTGGAGGAGGTCGCGGACCTTGAGCCGCGCCCGGGGCACCACCTGCTGAGGGTCACCCGCGCCGGCATCAACTACGCCGACGTCCACGCCCGCACCGACTCCTACCTCGCCCCCGTCACCCTCCCCCACACCCCCGGCAACGAGGTCCTCGGCACCACCCCCGACGGCCGCCGTTACATCGGTCTCACCCGAGGCGGCGGCTACGCCGAACACGCCCACGTCCACCGCCGCACCGCCTGGGAAGTCCCCGACGACATCACCGACGACCAGGCCATCCCCCTCGCCCTCCAGGGCCAGACCGCCTGGCACCTCCTCCACACCACCGCCCAACTCCGCCCCCACCACAGCATCTTGATCCCCGCCGCCGGCGGCGGAGTCGGCTCCCTCGCCGTCCAACTCGCCAAACACACCGGCGCCCGCGTCATCGCCCTGGCCAGCACCGAAACCAAACGCCGCCTCGCCCGCGAACTCGGCGCCGACACCGTCCTGGACCCCACCACCGACCACCTCGCCGAACAGATCCTCGACACCGCCGGCGGCCCCGTCGACATCGCCCTGGAGATGACCGCAGGACCCCTCCTGAACGAAACCCTCAACGCCCTCGCCCCACGCGGCACCCTCGTCCTCTACGGCTACGCCTCCGGCACCCCCACCGACCTCCCCGCCCGCACCCTCATGACCAAGGGCATCAACGTCGCCCCCTTCTGGCTCCCCCACCTCTACAGCGACCGCGACGCCCTCCCCACCAGCATCACCGCCCTCTACAAGGCCGTACGCGACGGCACCCTCACCCCCCTCACCGGCGGCACCTACCCCCTCACCCAAGCCCCCGAAGCCCACCACACCCTCACCTCCCGCACCCACCTCGGCAAACTCTCCCTCGACCCCACCCGCTGAACCCGACCCGACCGGGAGCGCCAACCAACGGTCCGGGGACGGAAGTTCGACTCCCCTCCCCGGGCTCGGGGCCCTTGCCACACAACTCACCGCCACCCAGACGGGGCCGGAGAGGCCGCGTTGGGCGGTGGTGAGGGCGAGATGCGCGGTGCAGTCGACGTCCTGTTCCTCGGCCTCCTCCGGGGGGTGCGGGTGAGAGGGGACACCGTCGGGCTGGGCCGTGTCGGAGGGCTCGGGCGTGAAGGGGTCGTCGGCGAAAAGGCCGCGGGCCTCGCTCTGGTCGATCACCATGTCCCAGCCCTGGCTGATCGTCCAACGCCCCGCGTTGGGATGCCAGTTGGGCTTGGGCGGCGGGAGGGTGGGCGCGGGGACGGGGTGGGGACCACGGTTGGGGTTCTGCGGCGGCGGGGGCGGCGGCGGGGTGACGGCGGGGGCGCTGGCGTAGCCGGCGCGGCTGCCGACATACGAGCCGCAGCCGCCGGAGCCGCCGCTCCAACCGCCGCCGTGCCCCGCCCAGTTCCATGCCCCCGCGCTGCCGGGTGACGGAAGCCGGCCGAAGAAACCGCCCAGCCAACCGGCGAAGGCCGCCATCGCGGCCGCACGCGCCTGGGCACGCGCCTGGGCGCGCACCGCGCCGGCCGCGTCGGACTGATAGCGCGACAGGTCGCCGAAGGCGCCGGGGTGGTAGCCGGCGGCCGATGACGACGAGCCCGAACCGCTCAGCCGGTTCCAGCCGATGATGCCGATCCCGAGACCCGCGACGGCGCCGATCGCCGCGCCCCAGGGCCCGCCCACGGCGGCGCCTCCCGCGCCGCCGGCAGCCGGGGCGAAACGGACTACTCCGCGTCCGCCTCCTGGTCCGTGGACCACTACCGACCTCTGACCGAACCTCCAGCGTGCAACGCGACGACAGCCAACGCCGCGCCGTCAGAGGCGCCGGCGCCTGTGCGCGTGGCTACCGCATCATCCACCGGGAGATCGGGTCGCGCGGCGCCATCCTGAAGTTCGTGCGGGACAACGTCGCGCTCAGCATCACCCTGTGGTGCCTCGCCGCCCTGCTCCTCACCTTCGTCATCGCCGTCGGCGCCATGGTCCGGCGCGAAGCCCGTGTGAAACGGCAGATCGTCGAGGACTTCCACCAGCAGTCGGCACTCGATGTTCCCCCTCCCCCTCCACCTCCACCTCCTCCGTACCGGAACCCAACGACTCCCGAGGAGAACTGATGCACATGTACTTCGATGTCCCGGGCGGTTTCTTCTCGTTGCCCGTGGGGATGTCGTTCGACGCTACGCGCGCTCATGTGACGAGCCTGGCACCGGGATCGACCGCCGGCCGCCGTGGTGACGGGGCAGCGGAGGCACGCCCTTCCCGCCGAGAACGTCGCCGAGAACGCGCCCGGCCGCCTGGACTTCGCGGAACTCCAGGCGTTCCTCCCGGTACCGCACCACGGCGCCCCGGGCGGTCCCCACCTCCTGACCGTCACGTTCACCACCCCGGTGCCCCGCCACTGGCACGCCTGTATGCCGCAGATGGTTCACCTGCCGCGCAGCGTCACCTTCACGGATCGCCCCGAGGGCGGCCCCGGGGCCTCGGCCGGTGGGCTCCGGCCGCCGCGCGTCCGATCAGTCCAGGGGCAGGGCGCCCTCGGCGGCGAGTTGGAGCCAGAGGGCGAGGTGCCAGTCCTGGTCGTTGGCCAGGGGGTCGGCGGCGTGGGCCGGTGCTCCGTCGGGCCGGTCGCCGGTGTGGTGGAACGTGTAGCGCTCGCTGAGGCGTTCGCCGCCGGCGCGTTCGACGACCAGGCCGAGTCCGGGCAGGGGCGTGAAGCGGGCCTCGCTGCGGTCGCGGTCGATCCGCAGTTCGTCGGGCGCGTTCCAGCGGGCCGCGCCCTCGTCGGTGACCAGGTGCCCGGCGCCCCAGCGGTGTTCGACCGAGTGCCAGGGCACGGTCTCGTCGAGGAGGAACCGCCGGGCGGGTTGCCGGTCGTCGACGAACCGGAGCGGCGCTCCGGTCGCCGGGTCGAGCACCGCCCGGCCGCTGCCCAGGGCGAGGCCGAGTTCCGGGGAGGCGCCGTCAGCCGGCCCGTCGGCGTCGGGGCGGGGCGGACGCGACATTGTCTCGTGGTCGGTCATGTCCGGAAGCCTTTCCTCGTCGGTCGTCGGTCGTCGGCTCAGCCGGTCCCGGCGGGCGCGGCGGGCGTGGGGTGCCCGTCAGCGGGTGGCGCGCGCGGAGATCAGGCGCTGGTCGCGCAGCTGGTCGAGCACAAGCCGGGCGTAGACGGTGGCGCCGTGCACGGAGGTGTGGGTGTTGTCGCCGTTGACGTTGGTGAGGTAGAGGTCCTTGGACTCCTCGGTGCCCAGGTCCTCCACCAACTGCCGGGTGAGGTCGGTCAGATCGATCAGCGGCACGTCGAGGTCGTCGGCCAGCGAACGCATCGCGGCGGGCAGGTCGCCGCCGCCCATGACGTGCAGCGCCACCGGGTCGAGGGCGCCGTCGCTCTGGAAGCGGCGGCGCACGATCGGCGTGACCAGGACGGGCTCGCCGCCGCGCGCGGTGACCCGCTCGACCATGGTGGCCAGGTTGGCGCGGAACTCCTCGGCCGGGGTGCTCTTGTCGTTGTGTCCGAGCTGGACCAGCACCAGGTCGCCGGGGCGGACGCGGGCCTCCACGGCGTCGAACAGCTCGGGCTTCGCCAGGACGCTCCCGGTGCCCTCGCCGGAGGCGGCGTAGTTGGCCACCACGACCTGTTGCCGGAGGAACTGCGGGAGTTGCTGTCCCCAGCCGGAGTAGGGGTCGCTGGCCTGGTCGCAGACGGTGGAGTCGCCGACCAGCAGGATCTGGCGGGTGCGGGAGGCGGGGGTGACGCGCAGGTCGAGCAGGCGCGGGTTGTCCCCGCCGACGCGCAGGTCGAGGCCGGGGCTTCCGTCCGGTCCTGTGGGCTCGCCCTCGGGGGTGCGCACATCCACGGTGAAGCTGCGGCGCACCACCTCGCCCGGCCCGGTGGGGGTCTCGCCCAGGACGGTGCGCCGCGTCTCGGCCTGGACCGAGGTGCTGCCCGCCTCGTCGCCGCCGAGTGTCACGGTGACCCGGTAGCTGCCGGGCGCCACGTCGTAGTGGCACAGCACGGGTGCCTCGCCGGTGCACGTCCCGGGCGGCGTTCCGCCCGGCCGGCCCTCGGCCCTGGCCGGCGTGCCGACGAGGCCGACGAACATGGCGACGGCCGTCACCAGCACGACGCCGCTCGTCGCTCGTCCGCTGTGTCGTCCTGGTCTGCGCATGGGTGGTCCCTTCGGGTGCGGGGGGTGAACGGTGGTGGGTGCGGCGGACGTTGCCGGGCCGGGCGGGGCTTGCCGGGGGTTGGCCAGCGGCGCGGCGGGGCAGGCCCGCCGGGGTGCCGGGGCGGTGCGTCGGCCGCCCCGGCACCGCCGGCCCGCCCGACGCCGGGCGGGGGCCGGGCCGACCCGGGTCACTGCCCGGCGTAGGTGATGTTCGGCCGGGGCGGGGACGCCATGCCCGAGCCCAGGTAGTAGTCCACGTGGTGGGACTGCATATAGCCCTTGAGCGTCATGGCGTTCCGGTAGGCCGGGTTGTGCGCGAGGGTGTAGAGGCGGGTGTCGGTCGGGATGTCCGTGGTGAAGATGATCAGCTCGTTGAAGTCGGCGTTGGTGTAGACGGCCTCCTCGCGCCAGTCGCCCAGGATGTCGCCGTAGAAGGTGGGGTTCACGCCCTGCGAGGCGTTGACCGCGCCGTGGTTCCAGGTGCTCAGCAGGCGCGGCAGGCTGTTGCTCGGCCGGGGGTTCTCCGGGTCCCACTGCTCGATCCTGCCGTCGTTGAGCAGTTCGATGGGCAGGTCGCCGTCCCAGTGGATGCCCAGCTGCGGCCAGGGCGCCAACGACGTGTCCGGCTCGGTGAGTTGGTTGGACCGCGCGTTGTAGAGGCCGGAGAAGGACCAGACCTCCATGCCGGTGTGGTTCGGGTCGATGTCGCCGGCCATGCCGCGCCCGACGTCCGTGACGCCCTCGCCGAAGTGCTCCCAGAGGATGGTGCCGGTGCGGGCGTTGTAGTAGTACTCGCGCAGGCCGCTGGCGTTGTCCTGCTGGACGCCGTAGCCCTCCAGGCCGGCGTGGCGCGGGTCGATGTCGGTGATGTGGAAGCGGTCGCCGTGGCCGATGCCCTCGTCGGCCAGGGAGTAGCGCACGGTGCCGTCGCCGTTGAGGACGAAGCCGATCTCGGCGATCTCGTCGGTGCCGTCCCCGTCGACGTCGACGATGCGGGTGTTGTGGCCGTCGGCGCCCGGCTGGTCGCCGCGCAGCCACTTCCACTGCTGCGTCAGGTCGTCGCCGTCGAACCGGTAGGCGGCGTACATGAGGTTGAAGTCCCCGCTGCCGATGCGGTTCTTCAGGTACGCCACCAGGCTGGGCGTCGCGCCGTCGAGGTAGCCGACGCCGAGCCGGGCGCCCATGGGGCCGTCGGCGACGTAGTCGTCGGGTACGGGCGCGGTCGCCAGCGGCGCGCCGGTGAGGCCGTCGAGGATGGCCATCGACTGGTGGACGTCGTCCTCCTCGCTGTGCACCGTGCCGTCGCCGAAGGTGACGCCGTCCCCGACGCGGAGCGCGACCTCGGCCCGGCCGTCGCTGTCGAGGTCGTGGACGGTCACGCCGTCCCAGTGGCCGACGTTGACGGCCGCCGAGCCGGGCTCGATGTTGTTCTGGTTCTCGCTGTTGGGCCCCAGGTCCACCGCCCAGAGGAACTCGCCCTCGTTGGTGTAGGCCTCCAGCGACTGCGGCGAGGTCTGTCGGTCGATCACGAAGTCGTAGTCCCCGTCGCCGTCGAGGTCCCCGACCCAGGAGAACTTCACCGCGCCGCCGTCGCGGAGCGGGACGCGGACGACGGGCTCGGCCGTGGCATCGGCCGCCAGCGTGGCGGAGACGCTGGCGCTGCCCTCCTCGCCGTCCACCACCGCGCGCACGTGGTAACGGTTCTCCCGGGTGAGGTCGGCCGTCGTGTCCGTGAAGTTGGTGCCGCCGCTCAGGACCTCGGAGTTGAGCCTGGTCCAGTCGCCGCCGGCGGTGGAGCGGTAGACGTTGAACCCGATGCCCTCCGGGTCGAGACCGAGCAGGCGCCAGGAGACGAACGCGTCGGTCTCGTCGGCGCGGACGGCCACCACGCCCCGGTCCAGCCGTTCCATCGGCCGGGCCGCCGCCGTCGTCCCGACGTCGGCGACCGTTGAGGAGCCCGGGGAGGAGGAGTTCGGGGCGGAGGCCGGCGGCGGTTCGGCGCCGGCGGGGCCGAGACCGGCGAGGAGCGTCAGGCTCAGCCCGACGCCGGCCAGTCCGGCGACGGCGGCCCCGATGTCCCGCCTGCGGCGGGCACGCCTGTGCACACGTCTCAACTGCATGGGGGGTTCTCCCTGCTGTCGGCTCTACGGAGGAGGGACGTGGCCCGTTGCCCCCGTCCGTCTGACGGGCCGAGCGACACGGCATCGACCCGGGGATGCAGAGGCACGATCCTGCGGAACGCTCAACGGGTCAACAATCTCAACAAGAGTTGCCAATATTTCCCTAGTGACATCAGCATGTTGCATGTTCACGCATGCCTGTGCACACTGGGCGCTCCGGCGGGGCAAGGCGCGCCTCCTCGGGCTCACGGGCGCCCCGGGGACACTCCCCGGTGTCTGGCATCTCCCGATATCTGCCCGCGTCGCCGCAGCGGAGGCCACCCCTTCCCGACGGCATTTCCACCGCACGTGACCACGACCCGACGGACGAGAGATCCCATGCAATCTTCTGCAACGCACATGCGCCATCTCGTACGAACTTATTGACTCTTGGCGAGAGTTGCGTCAAGGTGCGGGACGCGCGGCCTCCACGGGGAGGTCGTGCCGGCTCCACCAGCCCTCGTCACCGTCCAACTGAAACGTTCCAGTCGCCCGGGTCAGGTCATCCGGCCGGCGTGAGACTCGCTGACACCCCACCCCGTCGCACCTGACCGCACCGGCGGACCCGCCTCCGGCGGCCCGCGTCGTGGACGACACCCGTCGCCCCAACTCCCGCTCGGGCGCGGGCTGTTCCGCGCTCCCGAGAGCCGGCCCCGCGCGGCGACCGACCCGCACCAGCCCGCCCCTGCCCGCCACGGGAAGTTCCCGCGAACCCGGAGCGAACCCACCGGGCCGCCGCACCGGCGCCCACGTCCCCTCCCGTCCTCCCCTCCTCCCACTCCCCTACTCGACCGCTCGCTCAAGGAGTTGAACATCGTGGTTCACATCAGTCGGCGCAACGTCCTGCTCTCGGCGGCAGCCGCCGGGGCCACCTCGCTGTTGGCCCAGAGCGGAACGGCCACCGCCGCGCCCGGCTCCCGGCCAGGACTGCCGGCCGAGCCGACCGGCCACGGCCCGGTCGGCGTGCGGTGGTTGGAGGGCGGCGCCCCCGCCGAGCTGGCCGCCGGCACCACCTGGGGGGTGCCGTGGCCGCGTGGCGCCTTCGGCCCCGACCAGGCGTTCTCGCTGGTGACGGACGCGGGCGATGCGGTGCCCGTGCAGTCCTGGGTGACCGGCTGGTGGCCGGACGGCTCGATCAAGTGGACCGCGCACGCCGTCAGCGGCTCCGCCCCGCGCGCCGAGGGCTACCGGCTGGAGCCGGGCGAGCCGGCGGCGCCCGAGCACCCGGTGACGGTGCGCACCAGCGGCCGGCGGATCACCGTCGACACCGGCGTGATCGCCGTGGCCTTCCAGCGCGACGGCGAGCACCTGGTGGAGTTCGTCCGGCGCGGCGACGTGACGATCGCGGAGAAGGGGCGGTTGGTCGCCTCCCGGCGGAATGCCGCCGACACCGACCGGCCGGAGGAGATCAAAACCCAGGCGTTCACCGGCTCGATCGACGAGGTGACGGTCGAGCAGGAGGGCCCGGTGCGCGCCGTCGTGAAGGTCACCGGCAAACACCGGCGAAACCAGCGCGGCTGGCTGCCGTTCACCGTCCGCTTCTACCTCTACGCCGGGTCGGAGGCGATCCGGATGGTGCACACCTTCTGCTACGACGGCGATCCGGAGCGGGACTTCGTCAGCGGCCTCGGCGTGCGGTTCGACGTGCCGATGCGGGACCAACCGCACGACCGGCACGTGCGGTTCGCCGGCCAGGACCAGGGCGTCCTCGCCGAGGCGGTGCGCGGGCTGACCGGGCTGCGCCGCGACCCCGGCGAGGCGGTGCGGGCGGCCCAGGTCGCGGGGCAGGCCACCCCGGACCCGGCGACCTGGGACCAGCGGGTGACCAGCAGGCTGCACCTGATCCCCGCGTTCGGCGACTACAGCCTGAGTCAGCTGACCGCCAACGGCTTCGAGATCCACAAGCGCACCCAACGCGGCCACTCCTGGCTGCGGACGGGCGGCGGCCGGCGCGCCCGGGGCCTGGCCTATGTCGGCTCGCCCAGCGGCGGACTCGCCTTCGGGATGCGGGACTTCTGGCAGCTGCACCCGACCGAGCTGGAGGTCACCGGCGCGGCCACGGACACCGCGCAGGCCACCGTGTGGATGTGGTCCCCGCGCGCCGGCGCGATGGACCTGCGCTTCTACCACGACGGGCTGGGCCAGGACACCTACGAGGAACAGCTCGAAGGGCTGGAGATCACCTACGAGGACTACGAGCCCGGCTTCGGCACCCCCTACGGGGTGGCCCGCACCTCCGAACTCACCTTCTGGGCCCTGGCGGCCACCCCCGACGCCGAGCGTTTCAGCCAGCTCGCCGACGCCAACGCCACCCCGCCCCTGCTGATCAGCCCGCCCGAACACAACCACGCGGCCGGGGTGTTCGGCTCCTGGGCCCCGGTCGACCGCTCCACCGCAGCCCGGGAACGCCTGGAGGACAACCTCGCATTCCTGCACGGCCACTACCTCACCGAGGTGGACCAGCGCTCCTGGTACGGGTTCTGGGACTACGGCGACGTCATGCACGACTACGACCGGGACCGCCACACCTGGCGCTACGACGTGGGCGGCTACGCGTGGGACAACTCGGAGCTGTCGACGGACCTGTGGCTGTGGTACCACTACCTGCGCACCGGCGGCCCGGAGGCGTTCCGCTTCGCGGAGGCGATGACCCGCCACACCTCCGAGGTGGACATGTACCACCTCGGCGAGTGGAAGGGCCTGGGCACCCGGCACGGCGTCCAGCACTGGGGCGACAGCGCCAAACAGGTCCGCATCAGCAACGCCGGCTACAAGCGGTTCTACTACTTCCTCACCGCCGACGAGCGCCTCGGCGACATCCTCCACGAACTCGTCGACGCCGACCGGGCCTTCCTCGTCCTCGACCCGGGCCGCAAGCTCGCCGATGAGCCGTTCGACCCCGACCCCGAGGCGCTGCCGCTGGGCAAGTCCACCGACTGGGGCTCCCTCGCGCTGGCCTGGCTGACCGAGTGGGAACGGGGTGGCGACGAGATCGCCCACACCAAGCTGGTCAACGGCGCGACCACTCTCGCCGCGCTGCCCAACGGCTGGGCCCAGGGCGGGACCACGACCTACGACCTCACCACGGGGCGTTTCACCGGCCCCGCCGAACCCAGCATCAGCATCGGCAGCCTCAGCTCCGTGTTCGGCCTGATCGAGCTGATGACGGAACTCCTGCAACTCGTCGACGACGAGCGGGTCCACGAGCAGTGGATCAGGTTCTGTCGCCTGTACAACGCGTCCGGGGACGAGCAGCGCGAGGAGACCGGCTCCGACTGGGGCAACCTCAACCTCCGCCAGGCCTACTCCCGCGCCACCGCCTACGCCGCCGTGCGGCTGGAGGACGACGAACTCGCCGCCCGTGCCTGGCAGGAGCTGCGCACCGGGCACGCCGGCTATCCCGAGGACCACCCCTTCACCGCCGAGCGCGTCGAGGGCACGGACGTGCTCAACCCCGTCGACGAGGCGCGGCTGTCCACCAACGCCAGCGCCCAGTACGGCCTGGCCGTCATCCAGTGCCTCGCGCTGGTCGGCGACCACCTCTGACCGCCAGGGCCCACCGCCCACCGAAGGGAGTTCAGTCCAGATGAGCGTGCTGGAGACGATGCGTGAGCGGCGCAGGAAACGTGACCCGGCCGCGGTCGCGCGCCGGGGGCGTCCACGGCCGCCGGCCGGGCCGCGGCCCCCGGGGCAGGCGCCGGGGTTTCTGCGGCGGCTGGCGCGGGACCGGCTGTTGCTGTTGATCGGGCTGCCGGGTGCGTTGGCGTTGGTCGGCTTCCACTATCTGCCGCTGCTGGGCAGCGTGATCGCGTTCCAGGACTACCAGCCGTATCTGGGCGTCGGCGACTCGGAGTGGGTCGGGTTCGACAACTTCTCGTTCCTGACGGACGGGAACCCGGAGTTCTGGAACGCGATGGTCAACACGCTCCAGCTGACGGTCATCCAGACGGTGTTGGTCTTCCCGGTGCCGCTGTTCCTGGCGCTGCTGCTGAACAGCCTGGCGGGCGAGCGGCTGAAGCGGCTGTTGCAGTCGGTGCTGTATCTGCCGCACTTCCTGTCCTGGGTGATCGTGGTCGCCATCTTCCAGCAGATGCTGGGCAACGCGGGCACGCTCAACACCTTTCTGGTCCAGAACGATCTGCCGACGGTCGAGATCATCGGCACGCCCGACCTGTTCATGGCGTTGATCACGGCGCAGTCGATCTGGAAGGACGCGGGCTGGGGGACGATCATCTTCCTGGCCGCGCTCTCCCGGGTCGACGAGGAGCAGTACGAGGCCGCCGCGATCGACGGGGCCAACGGCTGGCACCGGCTGATCCACATCACGCTGCCGTCGTTGAAGGGCCTGTTCATCCTGCTGCTGATCCTGCGGCTGGGCAACAGCCTCTCGGTCGGGTTCGAGCAGATCATCCTCCAGCAGGGTCCGGTGGGCCTGGACGCCAGCGAGGTGTTGGACACCTGGCTGTACAACTACGGGATTCTCGGCGGGGGTTGGGGTGTCTCGGCGGCGGCCGGCCTGTTCAAGGGCCTGGTCGGCGTGCTGTTGGTGATCGGCGCCAACAAGCTGGCGCACGCTTTCGGGGAACGCGGGGTGTACCAGAAATGACCACGCTGGAGCAGGCCACGATCGGTGAGGACACCGTTCGTCGGAGCCGTGGCCGTAAGCGTCCGATCTGGATGGAGAAGCCGAACCCGGTCGTCCAGGTGCTGAAGTTCGTCGCCCTCTTCGTCGCCGTCGCCCTGGTGGTGGTGCCGTTCTGGTCGATCATCGTCACCTCGCTGGCCGACCAGGAGGCGATCAACGACGCCGGTGGCGGCATGTTGATGTGGCCGGACGGCGTCACCTTCGACGCGTACCAGGCCGTGCTGTCGGGTGGCGTGGTCACCCGGGCGCTGGCCATCTCCGTCGGGGTGACCGTGTTCGGCACGGCGCTGTCGCTGGCGGCCTCGGCCGGGCTGGCGTACTGGCTGGCGCGGCCCGGCACCGTCTTCAGCCGGCCGGTGCTGATGCTGCTGCTGGGCGCGGTGCTGTTCTCGCCCGGCATCATCCCGACCTACCTGGTGGTGCGGGAGTTCGGGCTGCTGGACAACTACGCCTCCCTGGTGCTGCCCGTGATGATCAACGCGTTCAACGTGATCGTCATGCGGGCCTTCTTCCAGGAGCTGCCGCAGGAGCTGTTCGAGTCCGCGTACATCGACGGGGCCTCGGCGTTCACGGTGCTGACCCGCATCGTGCTGCCGCTGTCCAAGGCGGTGCTCGCGGTGGTCGGCCTGTTCTACGCCGTCGGGTACTGGAACGCGTTCTTCAACGCGCTGCTCTACATCCAGACCACCGACAAGTGGCCCATGGCGCTGGTGCTGCGCACGTTCGTCGTCAACCAGAGCGCCATCGGCGGCGAACAGGTCGGCAGCGGCGAGGCGTTGCCGCCGCAGCTGCCGATGCAGATGGCGATCCTCGTCATCGCGATCGTCCCGATCCTCCTCGTCTACCCCTTCCTCCAGCGGCACTTCGCCAAGGGCGTCCTGATCGGCGCCGTCAAGGGCTGACGTCCCTCCTCCCGCACGTCCCTTCCAGAGGTGATCACGTTGTCCACCAGACCACTCTCCCGCCGCACGCTCCTGGCCGGCCTCGGCCTGGGCGCGGCCACGCTGGGCCTGGGCCCGCTGACCGCCTGCTCCTCGGGGGCGCGTTCGGGCCGCAACAGCGCCCAGGCCAACAGCGCCGTCGCGCTTCCCCGCTACCTCCCGTTCGAGGGCGTCGCCCCCGACCTGCCGGGCGACGAGACCAGCGGCGTGCTGCCCGGCTTCCTGCACTACCCGACCGACAACCCGCGCAGCGTGGCGGAACGGCCCGGCAACGGGGAGACGGTCTCGGGGCTGGCGAACCTCTACACCGCCGTGCCGCCGGGCGTGGACCGCAACTCCTACTGGCGCGGCCTCAACGAGCGGCTGGGCGTCACCCTGGACATGCGGATGGTGCCCAACGCCGACTACGAGCAGACGTTCTCCATCACCATGGCCAGCGGCGACCTGCCGGACGTGATGCAGCTGTGGCCGGGCGCGAACTTCGCCGACATGCTGCACAACACCTTCGCCCCGCTGGACGAGTTCCTCGGCGGCGACGCCGCCGGCGACTACCCCAACCTCGCCAACATCCCGACCGCCCACTGGAAGAACTGCGTCTTCAACGGCGCCCTCTACGCGGTGCCCGTGCCCCGGGGACGCGTCCGCCACTACCACCTCTACCGCAGGGACCTGTTCGAGGCGATCGGCGTGGACGGCGAACCGAGGGGCTGGGACGAGTTCGTGGCGCTCTGCCAGGAGCTGACCGACCCCTCCCGACGCCGCTGGGCGCTCGGCAGCGTGACCCAGGCGTTCTACTTCCTGGCCCGGATGAACGACGAGCCCAACGTGTGGCGGGAGGAGGGCGGCAACCTCACCCACTTCTACGAGACCGAGGAGTACCGGCAGTCCGTCCAGGACATGACCGCGCTGTGGGACGCCGGCGTCATCCACCCCGACACGTTCAACCCCAGCACCCCGTTCGCCCAGTACTTCGGCGCCGGCACCGTCGCCATGTCCCTCGGCGACGGCTACGGCGCCTGGTCGACGGTCACCCTCGCCAACGACAGCGAGGACTTCGCGCTGGGCCTGATGCCCGTCTACGACCGGGCGGGCGGCGAACTGGCCGCCTGGCACACGGGCAACGGCGTCTTCAACATCGCGGGCCTGCGCAAACAGGACGACCCGGAGAAGACCAGGCTGGTCCTGCGCGTCCTCGACTGGCTGGCCGCGCCGTTCGGCACCGAGGAACACCTCTACCGCGTCTACGGCGAGGAGGGCGTGGACCACGAACGGAACGCGGACGGCGACCCCATCTACACCTCCGACGGGCAGACCAATACCGGCGTGCCGACCCGTTACCTGGTGGACAGCCCCGCCGTGCTCTACCAGCCGGGCCGCCCGGACGATGTGGAATACCAACACGCCTACCAGACAACGGTGTTGGAGCGGCGCAAGGACGACCCGACGCTCGGTCTCCACGCCGAGTCCGCCACGGCCAGGGCCGAGGCGGCCGAACGAAACCTGCTCTCGACGCGGGACGACGTCATCCAGGGCCGCAGGTCCCTCTCCGACCTGGACCGCGCCGTCGACGACTGGCGCTCGGCGATCGGCGACCAGATGCGCACCGAGTTCGAGGAGCAGCTCCAACAGGCGGGCTGACGGCTCCTGCGGCGCGCCGGCCGGGGTGCGCCGCCCGGACGCGTTCTCCGAAAGGGTCATGGTCGAAGATGCTCGTCTCACAGCGCCGGGCGCTGCTGATCAGGGAGTTGGAGGCGGCCGGCGCGCTGCGGATCACGGAACTCGCCTCGCGCCTGGGGGTCTCCCGCGACACCATCCGAAGAGACCTGCGGAAGCGGAGACGAACGGCCGGGTCACCCGGGTGCGGGGCGGTGCGCTGCTGGCGGGCCCGGCGGGGCAGGCGCCCGCCGCCGGCCGGCACCCCCGCCGGACCCTGGGGCTGCTGGTCCCGTCCGCCTCCCAGGTCTCCCCGCGCGTGATCGCCGGGGTGCGGGAGGTGGCGGCCCGGCGCGGCGCCCGCCTGGTCGTCGCCCTGACCCACGACGCGCGCCCCGGCGACCCGGAGCAGCTGGCGGAGCTGGCCGCCGCCGGCGTCCGGGGGCTGATCGTGGTGGGCGCCGAGCCGCACCGCCTGTCGGCGGCGGTGCTGGGCCGGCTCCAGGCCGGCGAACTCCCGTTCCTGCTGGCCGAGTACCGGCCCTGGGACGAGTTCGCCGCCTGCGAGTGCGTCGTCGTCCACCACCGGCAGGGCGCGTTCGCCGCCGTGCGCCACCTGGCCGCCGTCGGGCACCGAGGCGTCGGGCTCCTCACCGCCGGCGGCGCGACGGGCGCGCTGGTGCGGGAGGGGCACGCCGAGGCGGTCCGGCGGCTCGGCCTCGTTCCCGGCGCCCCGAGCGTCGACCTGGCGCGGGACGCCGTGCGGGAGAAGGGGCGGGGCGAGGCGTACGACCGCTTCCTGCGCGCGTGCCGTGGCTCGGGCACCCGGGCCGCGCTGGTGCACACCGACCGGGACGCCATCGCCCTGCTGCGTCGGATGCGCGCCCACGGGCTGCGCGCCCCGGACGACCTGGCGGTGGTCGCCTACGGCGACGAGATCGCCTCCCTCGCCGACGTGCCGCTGACCGCCGTGGCCCCGCCCCAGCGCGAACTGGGCCGGCTCGCCGCCCACCTGCTGCTCGACCGCCTGGCGGCCGGCGACCCGTCCGCCGTCCCCGTGCGCCAACTCGCCCTGCGCCCGCGCCTGATCGTCCGCGCCTCCTGCGGGGCGAGCGGCCAGGTCGCCGGCTAGGGCCGCGTTCACCCCGCCGCGCCGTTCGCTCCAAACGGCGCGCAACCTCGCACGATCTCGCACGATCTCGCATGACGTCCCGCGAGGATCGGGATCGGATCATCTGGTGCGCACGCTTTCACCTGTTACTGCGCCGATCCGTCACCTCGTCTACGATGTGCACGATTCTGTTCCCCTTGGGAGGGTCCATGACCGACATGCTCGTCGCTCAACGCCATGAGCTGCTGGTCGGAGAGCTGGAGAAGTCCGGCGTCCTCAAGATCACCGAGCTGGCCGATCGGCTGAGGGTCTCCCGCGCCACCATCCGTCGCGACCTGATGGACCTGGAGGCCGAGGGGCGGGTCACCCGGGTGCGGGGCGGCGCCCTACTGTCCACGCCCAAGCCGGGAACCCCGTCAGGGGAACAGCCGGCCTCGCGCCAACTCCCCTCGTCCTCGGGCCAGTTCGGCGGCTCCGCCCCCGAACTCTCGCTGGGCCTGATGGTCCCATCCGCCACCTACTACTACCCGCGCGCGGTCGCCGGCGTCCGCGCGGTCGCGGCCGAGCGGAACGCCCGGGTGATGATCGGGCTCACCGACTACGCCCAGGCCAGGGACCAGGAGCAGATCGAGGAGCTGGCGGCCGCCGGCGCGCACGGGCTGCTGGTGGCCACGGCCGGTGGGCACTTCCTCTCGCCGGGGACGCTGGAGCAGCTGCGCGCCGGCGGGTTGCCGTTCGTCCTCATGGAACGGCAGCCGGAGAACGCGTTCGAGCCCTGCGAGTTCGTCGCCTCCGACCACCGGCAGGGCGCCTTCGCCGCCGTGCGCCACCTGGTCGGGCTCGGCCACGACCGGGTCGCGCTGTTCACCAACGGCAGCCCCACCGCGCCGCTGCTCGCCGAGGGGCACGCGGCGGCCGTCGAGCAGCTCGGGCTCAAGCCATCGGCGCCCACCCTGGACAGCGGACGCCCCAAGCAGGGCACGGCCGAAGCCGCGCGCCACTACGACCAGTTCATCAAGGAGTGCCTGGCCAGCCGCACCAGGGCGGCGCTGGTGCACTCCGACCACGACGCGATCGAGCTGATCCGCCGGATGCGTTCGGCGGGGCTGCGCACCCCGGACGACCTGGCGCTGATCGCCTACGACGACGAGATCGCCGCGCTGGCCGAGGTCCCGCTGACCGCCGTCGCGCCGGCCAAGCACGAGCTGGGCGAACTGGCCGCCCGCCTGCTGCTCGACCGCCTCCAGGCCCCCGACCCCGACGAGGTTCCGGTGCGGCAACTCCTCGTCCAGCCGCGCCTGATCGTCCGCGCCTCCTGCGGGGCCACGGCCGCCTGAGCCGAGGCGTGGCAGCGTGACGCCTGGGGCAGGGCGGCGTGGCGCCTGGGGCAGGGCGGCGTGGCGCAGCTGAGCGAACATTGTCAGAAGTGTTCACCATGAAGCATTCTCTTGAGAGGATGATCGCTCAGCCACGGCACGGCGCGCTCCGCCCCGTGCGGGGCTGAACCGTCGTGCGTCGCTCCCCCGACGCCTCCCACGCCGAGCGGCCCCCCGCCCCGGGTCGCCACCCCGGCCGAACCCGAAAGTGTGTCCGCCCATGCCCGCGCGCCCCGCCGCCCTGTTCGCCCTCGACGGCGCCCATCTCCCGCTGCTCTTCCCGCCCGACCTGCTCACCGCGCTCGACGCGGTCGTCGAGATCGACCCCTCCCTGGTCGTCCGCGACTTCGACGACCCCCGCGTGCGGCCCCTGCTGCCCGGGGTGGAGATCCTGCTCACCGGCTGGGGATGCCCGGCCATCTCCCCGGACGTCCTGGACGCCCTCCCCCGCCTGCACACCCTGGTCCACACCGGCGGCACCGTGAAACGCCTGGTCAGCCCGGCGCTCTGGGACCGGGGCATCGCGGTCTCCTCGGCCGCCGCCGCCAACGCCCTGCCCGTCGCCGAGTACGCCCTCGGCATGATCCTGCTGGTGGGCAAGGGCATCCTCACCCTGCGGGAGGAGTACCGGGCGGCGCTGACGCCTCCGCCGAACCTGCTGCGCCGGGACCTCGGCAACCTCGGGCGCCGGGTCGGCATCGTCGGCGCCTCGAAGATCGGGCGCCGGGTGATGCGCCTGCTGCGCCCCTTCGACTTCGACGTGCTGCTGTACGACCCCTTCGTGGACGCGGCCGAGGCCAAGCGGCTGGGCGTCCACCCGGTGGGCCTGGACGAACTGCTGGCCAACTGCTCGATCACCTCGCTCCACGCGCCCGCGACCCCGGCCACCCGGCAGCTGGTCACCGCCGAACGGCTCGCGCTGATGCCGGACGGCGCCACCCTGATCAACACCGCCAGGGGCAGCCTGGTGGACACCGAGGCGCTGACCGAGGAGCTGGTCAGCGGCCGGATCAACGCGATCCTCGACGTGACGGACCCCGATCCGCTGCCCGCGACCTCCCCGCTGTTCCGGCTGCCCAACGCGTTCCTCACCCCGCATGTCGCCGGCTCCCAGGGAAACGAGCTGCGCCGACTGGGCCTGGCCGCGCTGCGCGAGGTCCAACGGGCCGTCCGGGGCGAGCCGTTGGCCCACCGCGTCGAACCGGCCGAGCTGGCCCACAGCGCCTGACCATCCGCGAGCGGCCATGAAGCAAAACGAAGCAATCCATTGACCACTGAGCATTACCGCGTCAAAGTGCGGAGGCGCATCGCCTCCCGAGGAGCCGTCGTGACCCGCCCCTTCCACACCGCGCCCGCCTCCCCCGACCGCCCCGCCCCACCTGCCCCACCCGCCTCGCCTGCCTCACCTGCCTCACCTGCCTCGCCCGCCTCCCCGCTGACCGGGGTGACCCGGCGGGACTGGGAGCGAACGGCCGACCAACTCCTCGCGGCGCTGCGCCCGTTCGCCGTCCACGGCGGAGCCGGCTACCAACTGCCCGGGCCCGCCAGCGGATCGGGCCCTGCCAGCGACGCGCTGGAGGGCTACGCCCGCACCTTCCTGCTGGCCGCCTACCGGGCCGCGCACGCCGACGACGCCCACGCCGAGGAGATCCTCGCCCCCTACGCGGCCGGCCTCGCACACGGCACCGACCCGCACCACCCCGGCGCCTGGCCGCACCCCGCGACGCTGCCCCAGGCCAGGGTCGAGGCGGCGGCCGTCGCCATCGGACTGCACGAGACCCGCCACCGGATCTGGGACCGCCTGCCCGACCCGACCCGGCGGGCGGTCGTCGCCTGGCTCTCCGGTGTCTCCAACGCCCGGGTGCCGCAGAACAACTGGCTCTGGTTCCGCGCCGTCGTCGCCGCCTTCCTGCGTTCGGTCGGCGCGCCCCACTCCACGTGGGACATCTCCGAGGCCCTGGAACGCACCGAGGGCTGGTACGCCGGCGGCGGCTGGTACAGCGACGGCGCCCGCGTCCCGGGACACCTCAGCAACATCGACCACTACAACGGCTGGGCCCTGCACCTCTTCCCGCTCTGGTACGCCAGGATCTCCGGCGAGCACGCCGAGCCCGACGCGCTGGCCCGCCACCGGGAGCGGCTGCGCCTCCACCTCGCCGACCTGGTCCACCTGACCGGCGGCGACGGGGCGCCCCTCTTCCAGGGGCGTTCCCTCGTCTACCGCTTCGCCGCCGCCGCGCCGTTCTTCGTCGGAGCCCTCTTCGAGGCCACCCCGCTGGCCCCCGGCCTCACCCGCAGGTCCGCCAGCGGCATCCTGCGGTACTTCCTGGACCGGGGCGCCCTCGACGAACGCGGGCTGCTCTCCCTGGGCTGGCACGGGCGCTTCGAACCACTGCGGCAGATCTACTCCGGGCCCGCCTCGCCCTACTGGGCCAGCCAGGCGTTCACCGGGCTGCTGCTACCCCCCGACCACCCCGTGTGGACCGAGCCAGAGCAGCGACTCCCCGTCGAACGCGGCGACTTCGTCCGCGTCATCGCCGCACCCGGCTGGCTGGCCTCCGGCACCGTGGCCGACGGCGTCGTGCGCGTGGTCAACCACGGCACCGACCACACCCCGCCCGACCGGCCGGCCCGCGACGACCCCTGCTACGCGCGCCTCGCCTACGCCACCCACACCGGCCCCGACCTCGGCCCGCCCCTGGACCTGAGCGGCGACCCCGAGGCCCACCCGCGCGACGGCGACGCACGCGCCGACCAGGGCCCCGACAACCGCGTCGCTCTCCTCGCCGACGACAACGCGCCCTCCCACCGCAGCCCGCTGCGCCGCCGCACCCTCCACGACCACACCGCCGTCTCCGAACACACCCCGCACTGGCCGGTGTTGGGCGAGCCCGACCGGGAACGGTGGCCGTCAGGCCCCACGGTCGTGACCGCCTCCGTGGTCAACGGCCCCTGGGAGGTGCGGATCGTCGAGGTCGCCGAGGACGGCCACCGGGTGCGCATCGGCGGCCACGCGCTCGCCGACCACCGGCCGCCCAGCGCCCACCGGCGGCCCGGGACGCTGAGCCTGGTGCGCGACGACGGCCTCACCAGCGCGCTCACGCTCCTGCTCGACGGCGACCCCGCCGCGCTCACCGCACACCACACGACCGGACGGAACGCCTTCGGCCCCCACAGCGCCACCCCCGTGTACGAGTCGACCGGCCGCCGCCACGCCGTCGGCGTCTTCCTCGGCGCCCACGGCGCGGACACCCCACCCGTTCCCCCGCGCCTGCGCCTGGCCGCCGACTCCGCCACCGTCCACTGGCCCAACGGCCACACCGACACGCTCCGCTGGCACCCGCCCGCCCCGGCCCAAGCGGCCGGCCCCACGCCCGGCGACGTCCCCTGACCCCGGCAACGGCACCGCGCCGCGCCCCCGGCCGCCGGCACCCCGACCCAGGGGCCGCCACCAACCACCCCGGCGCCACGTTTTGTTGCGATGCGCGGCCGGCCGGGGGTGACGGCCGCCACCGCCGCCCAGACCGCGCCGACGATCTCGCCGTTGGAGTTGCGATCCTCAGCTCCCACGGAGGACGGCCGCCACGGCCTTTGAGCTGGGGTGATAGCGCTCAGTCGACGTGCCATAACGAGCCTGTCGACAGACATCACGCCCAACTCCGGCATTCCGCTTCGGTGCGATCCGCGTGTCGCGTGTGTGCTTGCGGTTCCGAACCACCGTGGCGTGATGCCCGGTTGACCAGTGCGCCGGTAACCCAGCGGCCCGGAGTGGGAACTGTATCCCGGCCGACTCAGGGCCGGGTGCTCGATGGAGGATGAAGTTCCCCAGGGGCGAGGCGTGGGAGACCTCGTCCGGGTGCGAGTCGGCCGAGTCGGGCGTTCTCCTGGGCGTGGAGCACCGGTTCGCGATCCTGGTGGATCGCATGACTGCGGCTCGGCGGCCCGCCGCACGGGTCGCGGGGAAGGTGGCCTCACCAACGCCCCGACGCCTCCGGCGCCCGTCCCGCAACGAGACAGGGAGCGCGCAGGCTTGAGTCTCCCGCAGGGGGAGACAGGAAGGTGGGCTTATGGACGGCGGCACCCGCTACTCGATCGGCGAACTGGCCCGGCGCACCGGGCTGACGGTCAAGACCATCCGGTTCTACTCCGACCGGGGCATCGTCGAGCCCGCCGGCCGCACCCCCGCCGGCTACCGTCTCTACGCCCCGGACGCCGTCGCCCGCCTGTCCCTCGTGCGAACACTGCGCGAACTGGGACTCGGCCTCCCCGTGATCCGGCAGGTCGTGAACCAGAAACTCACGCTCGGCGAGGTCGCCGCGGAACACGCCGCCGCCCTCGACGCACAGATCAGCATCCTGCGTCTGCGACGGGGCGTTCTGACAGCCGCCGCCCAACGCGAACCCACCCCCGAGGAGATGGAACTCATGCACCAGCTGGCCACCCTGTCCGAAGCCGAACGCCGACGCCTGATCGACGACTTCCTCAACAGCGTCTTCGAAGGCCCCCACCTCCGCGCCCACTTCGGCGCGGCTCGGCGTTCCATGACGCCCGAGCTACCCGACAGCCCCTCGGACGAACAGATCCGAGCGTGGGTGGAGCTGGCTGAACTGTCTCTGGACCCGGACTTCCGCGCCAGTCTGCGACGCCTGACCGAGGACCACGCGCCCGCCCGGCCCGGCGACGTTCCCACGCCACCCCGCCCGGACATGTTCGCCATGGTCCGGGATCTCGTTGGGCCGGCGGTGGCGCGCGGCATCAGCCCCGACTCGCCGCACGCCGATCCGGTCGTCGCGGCGCTCACCGCCCGCTGCGCGCTCGCGCACGGCCGACCCGACGACGCCGAGTCGCACCGGTGGCTGCTCCACCGCCTTGAAGCCGCGAGCGATCCGCGCAGGGACCGGTACCTCCGGCTACTCGCGCTGATCAACGACTGGCCGGCACCGGAACGCCTCACCCCGGTGATCGACTGGTCCGTCACCGCTCTGCGGACACGGGCAGCCCGGTGACGCGACAACCACCCAGCCCCGCCCCGCAGTCACACCCAACGCCCGAAGCCGCTGCGGCCCCATACGCTCGGCCGATGGAGAAGATCGTCGCACTGCTCACGGCGGACGCCACACCGTCGGCCCCCGCTCTCATACTGCGTCCCTGGGACCCGGCGGACGCCGCCGAGTTGGTTGAACTGTATCGGGACGACGCCCTGCGCCGGTGGACGAGTCCGACCGTGAACGACGAGGCGAGCGCGGCTCGTTGGATCCACGAACAGCAACGGGGGTGGGAGACGGGAGACCGCTTCGGGTTCGCCGTCGTCGAATCCCGAAGCGCGGGCACCGACGGCAGGTTGCTGGGAAACGTGGTCCTCAGGAACGTCATGCCGGGCACGTCGTCCGCCGAGGTTGGCTACTGGACCGCAGCCCATGCGCGCGGCCGGGGAGTGGCACCCCGAGCACTACAGGCCCTGACGGACTGGGCCTTCACCGCCTTCCCCACCTTCAACGCTCTCCCCGCCTCCCCCGGCAACGGACTGACGCGCCTCGAACTCCTGCATCAGGTGGACAACGCCGCATCGTGCCGCGTCGCGGAGAAGAGTGGGTACGCCTACACGACGCTCCTGCCCCCGGCACCGCCGGCCTACCCCCTTCCCGGTCACCTGCACATACGGACGCGCGGCCAACTCCCCCGCCCCGCCGCCGGATGAGTACCCGTCCTGATCAACGCCACCAGGCGAGATCGTCGGGCAGTTGACGGAACGCGTTGGTCACGCAGTGCACATTGCCGCCGACCGTTCCCACCCCGTGTGCGTACTGCCAGTCGTCGACCCAGGCGACGTCCACGCCGTGCGGGGCCAGCGCCTCCTCGGTGGCGCGCTGGAAGACGTCGCGGCCCTCGGCGTCGGCCGGCGCGTGGGGCTGCGGCGACAGATAGGTGTCGGTGCCCGGCTGGGGTCCGTTGGCAATCGCCAGCAGGTAGTTGGCCACGATGTCCTTCGCGGGTAGTCGGGGATCTCCAGGCGGTGGAAGAGCGCCGGCACCCGCACGATCTCGTCGTCGGCGAGCCCCAGTTCGGTGGTGAGCACCTCGATGGCGGCGTTCACCCCCTCGGTGGCCAGCCGCTGGCCCTCGCGCAGCTCCGGCAGTTGGCGGGCCTCGGCCACGGTGACTTCGGGGTGCAGGTTGTCCTCCGGGGCCACGCCGCGCACCACGGGCTGGTCGCCGAGGCCGGCCAGCCGGTCGCACCCCCGCCGACTCCGCGCGGGCCGCCCAGGACGAAGAGTCAATCATCAGAAGAAGCGACTCACTGGGAAGAGGACTTCTTCGAAGATCTTTTTCAGGCACACCGTTTGCACTCCGGGATACCGTGCCTGCCACCTAGCACGATCTCTCACTGTGATCGCGATGCTTCTTTTGGTAACCCTGGTGCTGGTCCGGGGTGCGCGCCGGTGATCACACTGCACCCGATCAGCGCCGGTTCCGGCATCGACTATCTGATAGCACCGTGATCTCCGAAGACGTCGAGCTGGGGCGTCAGGAGGCAGGCGCCTACTGGTCGTCCGGTGGGGACACCCCCGGGTACTGGCTCGGGCGGCAGGCCACTGACCTCAAGCTGAAGGGGCAGGTCACCGAGGCCGGTGCGGACGCGATCTTCAAGGATGGGGTCTCCCCCGTGGACGGTGCACCACTGGAACGGACATGGCCCAGGTACCCCACCGCCGAGGAGCACTTCGACACCTTGCTGGCCGCCGAGCCCCATGCCTCGGACGCACGCCGCGACCAGCTGCGGGAGCAGACGGAGCGGATGGGTAACCGCACCGCGCGCTCCGGCTGGGAGATGGTGTGTTCGCCCGTCAAGAGCTTCGCCGTTCTCTGGGGAACGGCGGATGACAAGACACGAGAGCGCCTGGAGAAGGTCGAGCGCGAGGCGTTCAGGAAGGTGTTCGCGCGGCTGGAACGGGAGGCGTGCTGGACGCGGAGCGGCCCCGGGGGCGTGGTGCAGCTACCGGGAAGCGGCCTGATCGCCGCCGGCTTCGAGCACCGCTCCAGCCGGGCAGGCGATCCGGACTGGCACCGACACGTCGCGATCTCCGCCAAGGTGCGCACCGAGGACGGTCGCTGGCTGGCGCTGGACGCGCGGCACCTGCACCGGCTGGTCGTCTCCCTGTCCGCTCAGTACACGGCCGAGATCGAGCGGGGGATGCATCGGGAGCTCAAGGTGGTCGCGGCGCCGCGCGCGGACACGGTGCGCTCGGACAAGCGCCCGGTGCGGGAGTTCCTCGGGGTGCCCGCCACCGTGATCCGGGCCTTCTCCGCGCGGCGAACCCAAACCGAACGGCAGCTTGCCCAACTGGTCGCCGAGTTCCGCCAGGTGAAAGGGCGCGAGCCGAGCCGGGCGGAGGAGTACGAGCTGGCCCAGCGGGCAACGCTGATCGCGCGCCCCGACAAGCAGGCCCACGACCGCGAAGGCGAGCGTGAGGAGTGGCGTGAGAGGGCACGGCGGCTGGGTGTTCGTCGCCCCGAACGCTGGCTTCGGCGGGCCCGGAAAGCGTCCCGCCGCTTCCGGTCGAGGTCCGTCCCTTTGAAGGTGGTCGTCGAGCGTGTGCTGGGCACGTTGGAGAGCGACCGGGAGTCCTGGACCCGGGCCAACGTCGAGGCCGAGACCTATCGTCAACTCGCCGGCCGCCGCCCTGCTCGCGGAGCTCGGAGGACTCGGCCCGTTGCTACGAGACCTCTACCGCCCGTTGGCCGCAGCCTAGTCCCTCGCCGACGACGGCACTCATCTGATCGAACGCATCGGGCGACGGCTGGTCTGCGACGCCATCGAACACCGCCCCGTCTCCCTGTCCGCCCGCCTGCGTTGGTCCCCCATCACCGCCCGGCAACTCGACGGGTTGTTCACCATCTACCAGGCCACCGCACCGGTCCAGGAGCGGGCGGCCACCGGTGTGGAGCACACGGCCCAGACATTCGGGACAGACACCCCGCGCGCCTGGCTGGAGAGGTCGTCCGGGGAATCCTGTCCGCCGCCGACCGACACCTCCCGCCTCAGGTCGAGGGCATCACCACCCCCACGCCCGCCAGCCGCGCCGCTCGGTCGCGCGAACCCCAGTACCGGCGCCCTCCCTCCCGCCGAGACCTGGAGACCGGACTCGCCGGCGCCTACGGTGACGACCAGCGCGGCAGAAGACGTCCGAGGGCCGCCTCCCCACCCGCGCCGAGCCCGACCATCTGACCGGGAGCACATCCTCGTGTACCCCGCCTCCGCCCTCGTGCGGATCGCCGACCAGACGCTGTCCCTGTCCGCCGTGCGGAACCACCCCGGCCGCTACGCCAAGCTCCTCAGCCGAGCCAAGGTGGTGGTCGGTCACGCGGAATGCCTCTGCCGCAGGTCCCCACTCAAGCTCGTCATCCGCGTCCGCTCCGGCCGACACCACCTCGCCGGCTGGCCGGGCGAAGGACACCACCACGCCCCCAACTGCCCCTTCCACAAGATCCCCCCGAGCCTCTCCGGCCGCTCCCACTACACGGGCGGCGCCATCGCCGAGGACGAGGCCGGTACCCACATCCGACTCGAGAACCCCCTCACCCTGCGCACCACCCCAGCCCAAACCATGCGGTCCCCCAGGAAGGCGAACTCCCCCTCCGCCACCGGAGAACGCCGTTCCGTCGGACTCCTCGGTCTTCTCCACCACCTGTGGGAGACCGCCGGGCTCACCCGGTGGAGCCCGCACCGGACCCGCACCTGGCGCACCTGGCGCACCTGCGAAAGTCTGCTGCGAGCCCTGCTCGACGAGGCCACCGTGAACGCGCTACCGCTGTCCGAGGCCCTCTACCTCGTCCCGCCCTACCGCCCGGAGACGGCCAAGAGCCACGCTGCGGCCTTCAACACCTTCCGCGATCGGCTCGGCCAGCGCCGCACCACGCAGCGGCGCGGCCTCATCCTGGGCGAGATCAAGGACATCCCCCCACGCGCTACGGCGAACGCCTTTCCCTACGCCACCTGCCCGGCGCCCTGTTCACCAGCACCGAGCTGCTGGAGAAGGCCCGCCGGGCACACCGCGCCGTCCTCGCCACCACGTCCCCCGCGCAGGACGCCCGTCGCGTCGGCCTCTTCCTGGTCAGCCTGAGCCCCAAGGACTATCTGATCGTCGAGGACCTGGCGGTCATGCTGACCAACCGCGCCTACATCCCCGCCGATTCCTCCCACGAGATCACCATGGCGGACGCCCTCGCGGCCGCCGGCCGCAGCTACCTCAAACCCCTCCGCTACGACACCACCACCAACGTCTTCCCCGACTTCGTCCTCACCGACCACCCGGCGGGACCCGTCTAGTCGAGGTCTGGGGCATGAACGACCTGGCCAGCTACCGCGAGCGCAAGCGCATCGAGCAGGTCTACTACCGGGCCCACGGCATGCCGGTCATCGAGTGGGAGGTGGGGAACCGATGCCGGAGCTACAGTACCGCCCTCTCAACCCATGAGGTGAAAACCCGCATAAGCGGACTCTGACAGGTCCAGTACCCGGCATACGGGCCCGACCCCGAAGCCGATCTCCTTCAGGTGCTCTATCACCTGGTCGGCTTCGTCCGGGGACGGTCGAGCTCCTGGGCAAAAAGCGCACTCGCCGCTTTGAGAATGTCATTCGTCCGCCGCAACTCGGCTACTTCCTGGCGGAGTTGCTTCAGCTCCTCGCGTTCGGCAGTCGTGAGCCGATCATCGCGTTCCCCGACGTCCGCCTCGGCCTGGCGGACCCAGCCCCGCAGGGCTTCCTTGTGAAGCCCGAGATCCCTCGCGACATGCGCGATCGGCCGTCCGGTCGCCCGGACCTCACGGACCGCGCGCTCACGGAGCTCGTCGGAATACCTACGTGGTGCTGGCACTGCTGCGGTTCTCCTTGCGGCCCGGCAACATAGCCAGGCTTCAAGGACTCCACCAAACTCAGAGCAGCTCAAAACCGGCAGCAAGCACCACGTCATCTGCGACGGGAACGGTACACCGCTGAAGGTGATCACCACCGCCGGAAACGTCAACGACGTGACGCAGACCCTCGTCCTGGTCGACGGCGTCCCGCCTGTCGCCGGTCGAGTCGGACACCCGCGCAAGCGCCCTGACGCCCTCTTGGGCGACAAGGGATACGACGACGACCTCAACCCCCATGAACTGCGTAAACGCCGCATCCTGCCCGTCGTCTCCCGCAAGGGAAGCCCGAACATCGAGAGCCTGGGCAAGCTCCATTACGTCGTCGAGCGAACCTTCGCCCTCCTCCAACAGTTCAAACGCCTCACCATCCGCCGGGAACGCCGACCGACCTACACAACGCCCTCGTCTCACTCGCCAGCGGCCTCATCTGCTGGCGGCGCTCCCATCCCAGCCGTTGCCGTTGCCATTCGCGTCCCAGCGTGGGAAAGCGGAGATTGCGAGCACTGTGGAATGGGTGTAGCAGGGTGTCCCTGTGCTGCGCCCCCGCGTTTCCCATCGTGGCGAGGAAGTGCCCCGGCTCCGCAAGCCCGGAGGGTGCCGACGTCGGGTGCAGCTAATTTCAGCAACACGCGAGGCTCGGTGAGACTACCTGGCCGATGCTCCTGTCCGGTCAAGTGGGTCGGTCCAGACTGTGTCGGGTCAGGATGCTGTGCACCGTGGAAGGTGGGAAGGCCGAGGATGGGGCAGATGCGGGCCAGGCGAGTTTGCGGGCGATGCGCAATGCGATGACACGGGTTCCAAGGCCGTGTCGACGCGATGGGGAGTGATGTGCGGACGGCTGGGTCTCCACCACATCGGATGTCCTCGTCATGCTCAAGCTCCAACTGCTGTGACCAGTGTCAACAACCCTCGATCTAGACCCATTCGAATCCGAGGACGATGAGCGCGCCCCGCTATCTTTTTCGCGGTCCTGCAATGGGGCCGCTGGCCTCTGGGCCCGGTATGACTGTTGCCCCCTGTCGAAGGCATGACCTGGGGGGTGGTGTCGCCGGGACCCGGGGGTGTTCGTCGGAGACGCTGATCAGAGGTCCGGCCACCGTCCGGTCCGGTGCAATGCCGGACAGC